>NZ_BAAANC010000002.1:0-572555 GCF_039529595.1 Kribbella lupini
GTTCCTTAGACAGCTCCACTTCACAACCGGAGGCCTTCACCTGTCTCAACGACCCGCCGACTCACCAACCAACGGGACAACCTCCCTGGACATCACAGCTAGGACTTCTTCGGTACGAAGTGCAGCGCCGTGATCCCACACTCGAACCCGACCGCCTCGACGAGGTCCAGCGGCTGAGCGCCGACCGGGAACACCGGCAGCCCGGCGCCGATCGCCGTCGGGTTGACGAACAGGTGGATGTCGTCGACCAGGCCCTCGGCGATCAGCCCGGTGACCAGCGTGCTGCCGCCGTACGCGATCAGGTCGCCGCCCGGCTGGGACTTGAGCTCGGTGACCGCCTTGACCAGGTCGTTCGCGACGACCGCGTTGTCCCACGGCGACTCGGTCAGGCTCCGGCTGACGACCACCTTGGGCGTGTTGTTCATCCAGTCGATCGACGCCTCGTCCTCGTGCTCCGGGCGGGACGCCCAGGCCGGGATGAAGCCCTCGGCCAGCTTGCGGCCGAGCACGATCGTGTCGACGGGCGAGGTCAGCGCGTCGACGTACGCGCTCAGCTCGTCGGTCCAGGGGAAGCGCATCCAGTCCATCTCGTGGTTCGGGCCGGCCATGAAGCCGTCGACGGTGGTCTGGACCTGGAGCTTGAGCTTGCGCATCGGAGTCACCTTTCGAACGGATCGAGTTGATGCCGAGAAGCATCGCCCGACCCGTTTACGGCTTCTTTACGGCCACTCCGGAAGCGGCCGAAAGCCGTCCGAGCGCGGCCCGCCGGAGCCGCGGCGGGTCGAGGTCGGCCGCCCGCTGCTGGGCGTACGCCAGCACGAGGCTGTGGAACCTGTAGCGACCAGGTCCGGCAGTCTCCAGCAGGTGGTGCCGGCGCAGCTCGTCCAACACCGACGAGGCCGCACCCGGGTCCAAGTCGCCCAGCGCAGCAGCGTCGTACGGACCGAAGTCCGGGCCCGGGTGCAGAGTCAGCAGCCGGAGCAAACGCCGCAGATCGTCCGGCAGCCGCTGGTACGACAGGTCGAGGGCCAGCGTCACCTCGGTGTCGAGCCGCTGGTCGCCGTGCCGCTCGTCCAGCCGGTCCGCGTGGTCGGTCAGCGTCCAGCCCGCCATGGTCCGCATGTGACCGGCCACCAGGCCGAGTGCCAGCGGCAGGTGTCCGCAGCGGCGAGCAATGCGCGCAGCCGCGTCCGGGTCTGAGCCGACCTCGACACCTGGCACAGCCAGCGCCAGGTACTCGATTGCTTCCGCAGTACTGAAGCTCTGGACAGTCAGAGAGCGCCCGACGTTCAGATCGCGCCTGCTGGTGACCAGAGTGCGGCTACTGGGCACACCCGGCAGCAGGTGCTCGAGCTGGAGCTCGTCGGCCGCGTTGTCCAGGATCACCAGCGTGCTGCGGTCCTGCAGCCGCTGCCGGTACAGCGCGGCTCGCTCGACGAGTCCGTGCGGCACCTTGTGACCCGGTACGCCGAGCAGCCGCAGGAACCCGTCCAGTACGGCGCCCGGCTCAGCAGGCGGCTGGCTCTCGTCCCCGTGGAAGCCGCGGAGGTTGACGAACAGCACCCGCTCGACGGTCCCCCGCAGCAAGTGCCCGATCCGCGTCGCCAGCTGGCTCTTACCAACCCCGGCCATCCCCACGATCGCCACCGGCTCCGGACCGGTCAGCAGCTTGGCCAGCCGGTCCAGCTCCGCCGTACGCCCGGTGAACTCGGCCAGCTGGCCCGGCAGCTCGTCCTGCACACGGACCTGCGCCGCAGCCTCGACCTCACCGGTGATCACTCGTAGCGCCTGCCGCCAGTGCGCCATCGCGCCCGGGTCCGGGTGCAGCGCCCTGACGATGGCCGCGACCAGCTCGGTGTTCACGCGGCGGCGTCCTTGCCGGAAGCAGTCGGCGACCGTCGTACGGCGAGCCAGCTCCCCAGCCGGCCTTCCGTCGGCCTGCCAGGCAGCGTTGATCCGCGTCGTGATCACGTCGTACGACGGATCGCCGGCCCACACCTTCAACACCCGCAACCGCTCGACCAACTCCGCGAGCGTGCTCGCCTCCCCCGGGTCCGGTGGCGAGTCCACCGCACGACCACGCATCTCAACCTCCCCGGACAAGACTGCCGCTCAGCAGGGGTTGGACGCACGCCGGAACCGAAATGTTCAGCCCCAGAGATCCCTACGACGACCGATGACCCAAGAAGTGCTTCACGAGCGCCGGCGCGAGCACCTCCGGCGGCACCTCGTGGAAGCTGCCCTCCAGCGCCAACACCCGGCTGTCCCGCATCGCCCCGGCCGCAGCAGCGACAGCCCGCTGCAGCCACTCCGGACTCGCCGTACTGTGCAGCGCCAGCGTCGGCTGCTCGATCTGCCCGAGCAGCTCCACCGGCAGCTCACTGTCCCCCAGCTGCAAGGCGTCGTACACCAGCGTGTGCCCGAGGGCCTCCAGCGCAGGCCAGTACGGCGACGCCTTCATCCCGTCGACCTGGTCCTTCGGCTGCCCGACCGCCTCGACCATGAACAGCTCCAGCGCCCCACCCGGGTTGCCCGCGGCGACGAACTCCTGCAGCCGTTCCAGGTACCGCTCCGGCGCCGGCGGCGCGCCCTCGACCCGGAACGGCGGCTCCATGATCGCCAGCTTGTCGAACGCCGACCCCGCCGCGACCGCCCGGAGCAGCACCATCACCCCCGACGAGTCGGCGTACCCGTACGACGCCCGCGTGGCCGCCCGGACCGCCTCCAGGTCCTCGACCTCCCGCTCCACCGAGTAGGCCGCCTGGTCACCCGAGTCGCCCCGGCCGCGTCGGTCGTAGGTGATCACCGTGAACGACTCCGCCAGCGCCTCGGCCCGCGGCCCGTAGTACGCGCGGGCGGTGAGCGCGCCGGCGACCAGGACCAGCCCGGGCCCGGAGCCGACCGCGTCGTACGCGATCTCGGTGCCGTCGGTGGAGATGACCTTGTCCATGGAAGTCCCTTTCGTTCGGTCGACCCTTCACCAGTACGTCGAACGGCCGATCGCCGGGCGGACATCCGCACATGTGACCCAGGCCACTCCCTTCCGGTCCGGTTCACGGGCGTGTAATACTGGATTATGTATACAAGCGATCGGTATTCCGTCCGGCCGGAACGAGGCTGATCCATGTTGCTGCGCCAGCTCGAGTACCTCGTCGCCCTCGCCCGGGAACGCCACTTCGCCCGCGCCGCCGACTCCTGCTACGTCTCCCAGCCGTCGCTGTCGGCCGCGATCCGCAAGCTCGAGCAGGAGCTCGACGTCCCGATCGTGCGCCGCGGCCGCCGGTTCGAGGGCCTCACCCCCGAAGGCGAACGCGTCCTGCTCTGGGCCCAGCGCATCCTCGCCGAGCGCGACGCCTTGCGCCACGAGCTGTCCGTGATGCGTGGCGGCCTGACCGGCACACTGAGGCTCGGCGCGATCCCGACCGCGATGCCGGTCGTCTCCTTGCTGACCACACCGTTCTGCGAGCGGCACGACCAGGCCCGGGTGACGCTGGAGTCGCTGTCGTCGCGCGACATCACCCAGAAGCTGGCCGCGTTCGAGCTCGACGTCGCGATGACCTACCTCGACGACGACACCCTCGGCAGCGTACGCAAAACTCCATTGTACGAAGAGCGCTACCTGCTGCTCACCCCACAGGACAGTGAGCTGGCCAACCTGCCGGTCGCCACCTGGGCCCAGGTCGCCGAACAGCCGCTGTGCCTGTTGTCGCCGCAGATGCGCAACCGCCGGATCATGAACGGGTATTTCACCGACGACGGCGTCAGCGCCGAGCCGGCGATCGAGAGCGACACCGTCTCCGGCCTCTACAGCCACCTGCACGGCAACCACTGGTCGACCGTCATCTCGCACGCCTGGTTGCACATGTTCGGCGTACCGGACGGGATGAGGGTCGTCCCGCTGAAGAGCCCTGCGCACGGACCGCGGGTGGGTCTGGTGATCGCCGCCCGCAGCCCCGAGCCGGTGCTCGCCCGGGCACTGCTCGACGTCGCCCGGCAGGCCGGCGTCCACACCGCTCTGGACGAGTTGCTCGACGTGCACCTGATGAGTTCCGGCTATGCGCCGGAGCTGGCGGGATAGTTGCCTCCTATCACCGGATAGCAAGCAAGTCTTGGACCCGCACCCTTCGGTGCGGGCATCCTGAAAGGGAAGAAAAAAGCCCTTCTGGAAGGCACTTCCGGAATTTCGGCGCGGCCCGTGACCGAGGTCACCGCTGCCGAATCGGCGTGGTCCCGCCTGGGTACCGGGCTTGTAACCGGGATCACGTGAGACCTGGGCATATCCGGTCGGTACGCCTGGTTGAATGTATGCAGTAGGCAGTATTACCCCGAGAAACAGAGAGGCAGAAATGATCTTCACCCGTAGGTTCGGCGCTCTTGCGGCTCGCCGGCAGTTCCCGGACTCCCCGGAGCTGCAGCGGGAACTGAACCTCGACGTCGAGCTCGACCGGACCGACGAGGCCCGGCGCGACGACGAGCACCAGCAGACCGTCCGCGAGACGACGGCGGCCTGACCGACACCCCCGATCGGTGCTCCGGACACGGATGACCGGCACTGGCCGGCACCTGGATCCGGACCGCGGCGGCGGACTCCCCGCGGACCAGGATCCATGGATCCGGAGCACCGGGAGCACGGCGAACTCGAACACCGGAAACTGCCCGCTCAAGGAAGAGCGTGGCATCAGACCTGGCACTTGGTAGACTGTCTACCAAGTGCCATTACGTTGTTCGGGAAGGACCTCATGACGACCATCAGCGCGGGCCCGGATTCCTCCGCCGACACCCCCGGCGTCCGGCACGTCAAGCGGCCGACACCGCTGCGCGAGTCGGTCTACGAGGCCCTCACCGAGATGATCATCGACGGCACGCTGGAGCGCGGCCGGCACCTGGTCGAGGTGGAGCTGGCCGGCATGCTCGGCGTCTCCCGCCAGCCCGTCCGGGAGGCTCTCCAGCGGCTCAACAACGAGGGCTGGGTGGACCTGCGCCCCGGCTTCGGCGCCATGGTGCACGTCCCGGCCGAGGACGAGGTCGACCAGCTGCTGGCCGCCCGCGCGGCGCTGGAGTCGGAGTCCGCGCGGCTCGCCGCCCGGCACGCCACCAAGGAAGCGGTCGCGCAGCTCCGGGAGCTCTGCAAGGTCGGCACCGCGTTCCAGGAGTCCGGTGACATCGACGGCGCGGTCCGCACCAACGGCGAGCTGCACTCGATGATCACCGAGATGTCCGGCAACCGCTTCCTGGTCGACTTCGCCGGCCAGGTCGACCGCCGCGTCCGCTGGTACTACACGCCGGTCGCGCCCGTCCGCGGCGCCGCGTCCTGGCGCGAGCACGCCCGCCTGGTCAAGGCGATCAGCGAGGCCGACGAGGACAAGGCCGCCCAGATCATGCGCGAGCACACCGAGCACACCCGTACGGCGTACCACGAGCTCCAGTCCGGCCAGGCCCCCGCAGCCCCCGCCCCGGAGAAGAAGCCCGCCACCCGTCGCCGCCGCAGCACAGACTGAACGACGTGAAGACGATGGCTGGTGGAGCACCGCTCCACCAGCCATCTTCTCTTCGAGTCTCACTCGACTCCAGCGACCTCTTCTTCTTGTGCCTTCTCTTCCTTGGCGACCCGCGCCGACTTCATCAGGCTCAGCACCGCCGTGATCACCAGCGTCCCGAGGATGATCGACAGCGACACCACGATCGGGATCTCCGGCGCCCACTTCACCCCGCTGTGGTGCAGCGCCTCGAGGATCAGCTTCACGCCGATGAACCCGAGCACCACCGACAACCCGTACGACAGGTAGACCAGCCGATCGAGCAACCCACCGATCAGGAAGAACAGCTGCCGCAACCCCATCAACGCGAAGGCGTTGGCGGTGAACACCAGGTAAGGCTCCTGCGTCAGCCCGAAGATCGCCGGGATCGAGTCCAGCGCGAACAGCAGGTCCGTGGTCCCGATCGCGATCATCACGATCAGCATCGGCGTCGCGAACCGCTTGCCGTCGATCCGCGTGGTCAGCTTCGCCTCGTGGTAGGCCTCGGTGGTCGGCACCACCTTGCGTACCTTCGCGAGCACGACGTTCTCCTTGAACTCGTCCTCGTCGTCGTGCGACGTCGCCAGCTTCCACGCCGTGTAGAGCAGGAAGGCGCCGAAGAGGTAGAACACCCAGTTGAAGTGCGAGATGGCCTCCGCGCCGACGGCGATGAAGATCCCGCGCATCACCAGCGCCAGCGCGACCCCGACCAGCAGCACCTTCTGCTGGTACTGCCGGGGGACGGCGAACTTGCCCATGATGATGATGAAGACGAACAGGTTGTCGACCGACAGTGAGTACTCGGTCAGCCAGCCGGCGAAGAACTCCCCGCCGGACTCACCGCCGGCGGCGAGCGTCAGGCCGACGCCGAACAGCAGCGCGATGCCGACGTAGAAGGACACCCACAGGGTCGCCTCGCGCAGGGACGGTTCGTGCGGCTTCCGGGCCACGATCAGGAAGTCCAGCACCAGCAGGGCCAGCAGGGCGGCGATGGTGACGACCCACGCCGACAGCGAAACGTTCATGAACTCCTCCAGGAGGTCGTGGGGCAGCACGGCCTGGATATGCGGCCGCCCGCGCCTGGCAGTGAGCAGACGCGGGCGGTCGAGGCGGTGCTTGTCAGGCGGTGCGTTCCCGCCTCTTCTTGCGGTGACGGTCGGTGGCCGCCTTGCGTTCGGCCAGCGAGTCGGCGAGCTCGACGTACTGCGCGACGACCCGGTGGGCGTACGGGTTGTGGTCCAGGATCCTCGGCCACCAGTGCCGGCCGAGCTGCTCGTGCATCCAGATGAAGCCGATCGCGAAGCCCATGCTGAGCAGGGCCCGGAACGCGAGGAACTTCCACGGTTCCGCCGGCAGCCCCGGTGTCCCGGCCACGGTCCACTCGGTGACCACCGAGTGCACCAGCAAGGACAGCGGGAACCCGATCACCCAGTAGACCGCGGCCGGGGCGAACACCCCGGCCGGGATCTTGCCGAGCGCCAGCAGTACGGCGTACCCCGCTGCGAACAGGGCGAGCGGGACCGCGAGACCGAGGCCGGTGAGCAGGGCCCAGCCGACGGGCTGACCGACGAACGCGGCCAACCCACCGGCGACGAGGCCTGCGGCGACGCCCACACTTGCGGCAGGTGCGGAGAACTCGGCCAGCTGCCGCGCCTGCGTCGTGGTGGCCATCTCAGCCCACGACCACGCCGAAGCGCACCAGGCTGTAGAACAGCATGCCCAGGTAGAACACCGCGCCGAACCCGATGATCACGTTGCGGATCGGGCCGGGCCGGATCGGTTTGGGCAGCAACTTGTTGTTCACCAGGAGCAACACGATGCAGTACGCGCCCATCGCGAACGTGGACAGGAAGGCCAGGACGTCCAGGATGCCCGCCGGGCCGTCGGCCGGCCCGAACAGAAGGATCAGGATGCCGAAGGTGATGACACCCCACAGGAACCCGGCGTACAACCGCGACATCGAGAAGCGCTTGGCGCCCGGGACGAAGTAGTACGTCATGTCCGCCTGGCCCCGGGAGAACGAGTCGAACAGACCCAGGGTCGCGTTCAGGCCGATCAACGCGATGAAGGCGAAGAACAACGTGCCCAGGATCGGGCTGCCGGCCGAGGCGAAGGCGTCCGACATGGCCTTCAGCGCGGCCTCCCGGTCACCACCCTCGATCAGCCCCGCCACGTTCGGGTTCTCCCGCGCCGCCGACATGGCCAGCACCGTGAACGAGATCGTGACGAGCATCGTGATGCCCCAGAACAGCAGCAGCGCGTCGAAGGTGACCCACTTGCGCCAGCCCTTCCACTTCTGCATCTCCTCGGGGTTCTCGGTGTCGAACATGTACCCCCGCGAGGGCATCGACTCCGCCTCGTCCGCCGACCGCAGTCCGCGGATCTTCGGGATGTGCGCGCCCATGCCGGCCCCGGAGTCGCGCAGCTGCAGCGTGTACCACATCTGCTGCATGCCGGACGGCCCGGCGAAGGCGATCGAGCCGACCAGGATCGGGAACCAGACGTCCGACAGGGCCTTGTCGGGAAGGAACCCGAACGCGAACATGCCGGAGATCGTCTGGGCCAGGTCGTCCCAGCTGCCGACGATCGCCGCGATGATCGAGGTACCGACCACCAGGAAGCCGATCAGGAAGCCGAGCAGCTTCTCCAGGAAGTTGTAGATCACCGAGAGCATGCTGAACAGCACGCCGACGAAGACCAGCGCGACACAGGCCGACGCCTGCCAGGGGATGCCGGAGATCTCCTCGAACGCGGCCGCCCCGGCCGACAGGTGCCCCGGCCAGATGTAGATCAGGATCGCCGCGACGTAGAAGAACCACATCAACGGTTTGAACACCCGGGCGGCGCCGAAGAAGATGCTCTCGCCGGTCGCCATCGCGTACCGGGCCATCTCGAGCAGGACGAACGCCTGCAGGGTGACCCCGACCATGAACAGCCACCGGATGTCCGGACCGAACACCAGGACGAGCCGGGGCCACATGTAGGACTCACCCATGCCGACGCCCAGCGCGACCAGGAAGACGGTCGGACCGAGGATGTGCAGGGACGGAGGGGCCGGCGGCAGCGGGCGGATCGGCATCGGCTCCAGCCGGCCTGCTTTCCAGACCCGCTCGGTTCCGGCCGCTGACGCGGGCTCTTCGGGTACTTCTGAGGTCTTGCTTGTGACGTCCAAGGCGGACTCCTTAGATCGACGTCAGCTGACGAGAATTGACCAAACCCCCGTGCACTCCCCCCGGACCAGACGCATCACCGGCTTTCCTGTGGTTGACGGAGCAGCTGACTAGGAGCCGAGCGGTCCCGCGTTGCGGGCCCACCGGTACTTGGCGCCGAGCACCTGGACGGGCGTCTCGGTGGTGTAGGGGTAGGCGACCACGCCGTGCTCGAACAGGTACTGACTGGCCTCCTCGACCTCGACGTCGCCGGACAGCGAGGCGACCACGGGCTTGTCGATGCCCTGGGCCCGGTACTCCTCGACCACCTCGGCGACCAGCTTCGCGAACACCATCGGAGGGGTGACGATGGTGTGCCAGTAGCCCAGGATCAGGGCGTGGATCCGGTCGTCCTGCAGCCCCAGCGCGACCGTGTTCCGGTACGTCGACGGCGGTTCGCCACCGGTGATGTCGACCGGGTTGCCGGAGGCCCCGAACGGCGGGATGAACTTCTTGAACGCCGCGTCCAGATCCTCCGGCATCGCCATCAGCTGCAGCCCGTTGTCGACGCAGGCGTCCGACAGCAGGACGCCCGAGCCGCCGGCGCCGGTGATGATGACCACGTTCTCGCCCTTCGGCGTCGGCAGCAGCGGGATGCCCCGGGCGTACTGGAGCATCTCGTTCAGTCCCGGCGCGCGGACCACGCCGCTCTGGCGCAGGATGTCGTCGTACACCTTGTCGTTGCCGGCCAGCGCGCCGGTGTGCGAGCTCGCCGCCCGGGCGCCCATGTCGGTGCGACCGGCCTTGAGCACGATCACCGGCTTCTTCTTCGACACCCGCGCCGCGGTCTCGGCGAAGGCCCGGCCGTCCTTGAGGTCTTCCAGGTGCATGGCGATCAGGTTGGTGTTGTCGTCGGTCTCGAAGAACGTCAGGAGGTCATCCTCGTCGATGTCGGCCTTGTTGCCTACCCCAACGATCGCGGAGACGCCCATCCGGCTGGACCGGCTGAACCCGAGGATCGCCATCCCGATCCCGCCCGACTGCGACGACAGCGCCACGCTGCCCTTCACGTCGTACGGCGTGCAGAACGTCGCGCAGAGGTTCTCCGGCAGGTAGTAGTAGCCGTAGATGTTCGGCCCGAGGATCCGCACGCCGTGCTTCTTGGCGATCGCGACGACCTCGTCCTGCAGCTCCTGCTCACCGGTCTCGGCGAACCCGGACGGGATCAGGATCGCGCCCGCCACGCCCTTCTGGCCGCACTGCTCGAGCGCCCCGCCGACGAACTTGGCCGGTACGGCGAACACCGCGACGTCGACGTCACCCGGGATGTCGGTGATGCTCGGGAACGCCTTCAGCCCGAGGACCTCGCCACCCTTGGGGTTGACCGGGTAGATGTCACCCTTGTACCCGCCGTTGACCAGGTTCTTCATCACCGAGTTGCCGATCTTGCCGTCCTCGTTCGAAGCGCCGATCACGGCGACCGCCCGGGGCTTCATGATCCGGGTCATCGCGGTCTGGATCTGTTCCTGGGTGTAGCGCTCGACCGGCTTGCCGGCCTCGGGGTCGACGATGATCCGGAAGTCCACCGCGGTGGCCCCGTCCGGCCCGGCCAGCACCGGGTTCAGGTCCACCTCGGCGAACTGCGGGAAGTCCTCGACCAGGTCGGACAGCTTGGTGATGATCTGGGCGATCGCCTCCTTGTCCACCGGCTTGGCGCCGCGCACGCCGTTCAGCATCTCGTGCGCGCCGATCCCCTCGATCATCGAGCGGGCCTCGTCCGGCGAGGTCGGCGCCAGCCGGAAGGTGACGTCCTTGAGCACCTCGACCAGGACACCGCCGAGGCCGAAGGCGACGATCTTGCCGAACGTCTGGTCGGTGACCGCACCGACGATGACCTCCTGCACGTCACCGCCGGTGACCAGCATCTTCTGCACCTGCACGCCGGTGATCTCGGCGTCCGCCTGGTACGCCGTCGCGTTCGCGACGATCTTGTCGTACGCCGCCCGCGCCGCCTCGGCGCTGTCGACGCCGACCACCACACCGCCCGCCTCGGTCTTGTGCAGGATGTCGGGCGAGACGATCTTCAGCACGACCGGGAAACCGATCTCGGCGGCCAGCGTGGCCGCTTGGTCGGCGGTGGTGGCCAGCCCCTCCCCCGGGGTGGGGATGCCGTAGGCGTCCGCGACCTGCTTGGCCTCGGGTGCGCTCAGCGAACTGCGGCCCTCGGCCAGCGCCTGGTCGAGGATGGACTGGACCACTGCCTTGTCATAGGTCATGCCTGAAGCTCCTTGGAAGCGGGGTGGGTGGGGCGCTCAGACGACGCCGGCGGCCTTGAGCTCTTCCAGCTCGGCGGTGTCGATGCCGAGTCCGCCGTAGATCACGGAGTTGTGCTCGCCGAGGCCCGGTGAGGTCTCCACCTGGACGGGCGAGTCGGACAGTTTGATCGGGCAGCCGACGGTCTTGAACGCGCCCCGGGCCGGGTGCTTGACCTCGACCACGGCACCGAGCTCGGCCAGCGTCTCGTCCTCGATCAGTTCCTTGGTGGACAGGATCGGGCCGCACGGCACGTTCAGCGCGTTCAGCTTCTCCATCACCTCGAACTTGGTGTGCTGCTCGGTCCACTGCTCGATCAGCGCGAACATCTTGTCGAGCTTGTCGAGCCGGGCGGCCGGCGTGGACCAGTCGGGGTCGTCGGCCAGCTCGGGCTTGCCGATCAGGTTCGCGATCGGGGCCCAGCCGGGCGGCTGGACGATCACGTAGATGTAGTCGTTCGGGCCGCCGGGCGCGGTCTTGACCGCCCAGCCGGGCTGCCCGCCGCCGGAGGCGTTGCCCGAGCGCGGCACCTCGTCGCCGAAGTTGTCGTTCGGGTACTCGCGCAGCGGGCCGTGGGCCAGCCGCTGCTGGTCGCGGAGCTTCACGCGGGTCAGGTTCAGCACGGCCTCCTGCATCGCCACGCTGACCCGCTGGCCCTTGCCGGTGGTGGTGCGCTGGTACAGCGCGGCCAGGATGCCGGCGACCAGGTGGATGCCCGTCCCGGAGTCACCGATCTGAGCTCCGGTGGCGGTCGGCGGCCCGTCCTCGAACCCGGTCGTGCTCATCGCGCCGCCCATCGCCTGGGCGACCACCTCGTAGGCCTTGAAGTCCTCGTACCGGCCCGGGCCGAAGCCCTTGATCGAGGCGTAGATCAGCTCGGGGTTGATCAGCTGCAGCCGGTCCCAGGTGAAGCCCATCCGGTCGATCGCGCCGGGGGCGAAGTTCTCCACCAGGACGTCGGAGTTCTTCACCAGGTCGGTGAAGATCTCCTTGCCGCGCTCGGACTTCATGTTCAGGGTGATGCTGCGCTTGTTGCAGTTCAGCATCGTGAAGTAGAGGCTGTCGACGTCCGGCAGGTCGCGCAGCTGCTGGCGGGTGATGTCACCGGTCGGCGCTTCGAGCTTGACCACGTCGGCGCCGAGCCAGGCGAGGATCTGCGTGCAGGACGGTCCGGACTGCACGTGGGTCATGTCGAGTACGCGGACACCTTCAAGGGCCTTACCCATAGTGGTCCTCCAGTACTGGGTGGCGGCCCGCCCCGGGGGGACGGACCGCCGCCGGGGATCGCTACTTGTACATGGTCTGGTTCATGGTTCCGGGCGCGTACGCGTCCGGGTCGACCCACACGTTGATCAGCGACGGCAGCCCCGACTCGCGGGCCCGCTGCATGGCCGGCCCGATGTCCTTGGGGTCGCGGACCTCCTCGCCGTAGCCGCCGAGCATCTTGGCGAACTCGTCGTACCTCACGTCGCCGAGGGTGTTGCCGATCCGGCCGCGGTCGTGGCCGTACTTGGCCTCCTGGCCGTAGCGGATCTGGTTCATCGAGGAGTTGTTGCCGACCACCCCGACGAACGGGAGCTTGAACCGGACCAGCGTCTCGAAGTCCCAGCCGGTCAGCGAGAAGGCGCCATCACCGAACAGGGCGACGACCTCCTTGTCGGGGCGGGCGTACTTGGCCGCCATCACGAACGGGATGCCGACACCGATCGTGCCGAGCGGGCCCGGGTCCATCCAGTGGCCGGGCGACTTCGGCTGGACGACGCCGCCGGAGAACGTGACGATGTCGCCGCCGTCGCCGATGTAGATCGAGTCCTCGGTGAGGAACTCGTTGATCTCGTGGGCCAGCCGCAGCGGGTGGATCGGGTTCGCGTCCGACAGCTGCTTGGGCAGCCGCTTCTGGTACGCCGCGTCCTCCTCGGCCCGCAGCTCGTTGAACCAGGCCTTGCGGTCACCGGCCTTCTGCACGCGGCCCGACGCGGCCTGGGTGACGGCGGCCAGGATCGCGCCCGGGTCGCCGACCAGGCCGAGGTCGATGTCGCGGTTCTTGCCGACGGTGCGGTAGTCCATGTCGATCTGGACCACCGTCGCGCCCTTGGGCAGCCGGCGGCCGTAGCCCATCCGGAAGTCGAACGGCGTACCGACGATCAGGATCAGGTCGGCGTTGTTGAAGCCGTAGCGCCGCGACAGGTGGAAGTGATGCGGGTCGCCGGGCGGCAGGGTGCCGCGGGCCGAGCCGTTCATGAAGGCCGGCACGTTGTTCTTGCGGACGAACTCGATCGCCGCGTCGCTGCCGCGCGACGTCCAGACCTGGGTGCCGAGCAGCACGACCGGCTTCTCGGCCCGGGCCAGCAGGTCGGCCAGCGCCTCGACCGCGGCCGGGTCACCGATCGACTTGGTCGAGCCGCGGTAGCGGCCGGCCTCCGGCACGGTCGCGGAGTCCACCGGGACGGAGTTGTCGAGGATGTCGCGCGGGATCTCCAGGAACGACGGGCCGGGAGCGCCGTTGTAGCACTCGCGGAAGGCCATCGACACCATGTCGGCGACCCGCGCGGTGTGCGGCACCGTGGCCGCGAACTTCGTGATCGGGGTCATCATGTCGACGTGCGGAAGGTCCTGCAGGGACCCCATCTTGTGCTGGTTCAGCGCACCCTGGCCACCGATCAGCAGCATCGGGCTCTCCGCGCGGAACGCGTTCGCGACGCCGGTGACGGCGTCCGTCGTACCGGGTCCCGCGGTCACCACCGCGCAGCCGGGCTTGCCGGTCATCCGGGCGTAGCCGTCGGCGGCGTGCGCGGCGACCTGCTCGTGCCGGACGTCGACGACGGCGATGCCCTCGTCCACGCAGCCGTCGTAGATGTCGATGATGTGACCGCCGCAGAGGGTGAAGATCACGTCGATCCCCTCGGCCTTGAGGGCCTTGGCCACCAGGTGCCCGCCCGAGATCATGGCGGTCTTCGGCTCCGGCTCGGTCGGGTGGGCGACCGCGTTCGATTCGGACACTGTTTGGGCCATCTGTGCAGTCATCTCCTCGTGGAAGGGTCCGGTCTCTGCCCGGCTGGATCGGGCCGCACTGCCTGTGCTGCTGCGAGATCTATGAGTTCGGTAGATTGCATACCGTATGGTGTAGTCGTAGTCATATCGCACCGCCGAACCCGTTGTCCAGGCTTCGACACCCAGCAGAAACTTCTAGGACGACTGTATGCAGTATCCCGTATGCTTGTACAGACCAGTCGGCGGAGAACCGCGATCCAGGGGAGCTGCGATGAGCATTCACGACGAACTCGACCGGACCCGGCAGGCGCTGCAGGCCCTGGACCAGGCGGTGGCCGGACTGCGCAGCCGCCTCGGCCCGCACCTCGACGTCCTGCGCCTGATGGACGACGTCGCCCGCTGCACGGCGGACCTGCGCCGGCTCGAGGAGCAGGTCCGGGCACCGCGCCGCCAGGAGCTGGTGGTCATCCCCGACGACGACCGCGACCACGGCCTGTGGGGCGCCGGCGACGTCGACCACGAAGGTCTCGGCGCGCCGGGCCGCAGAGCTCCTTAGGACGCGAGCGACAAGCACTGCCTCAAAAGCCTTTTCAGCCGTACGTCGTGGTCGCCGCCCCGCGCGGCGACCACGACCGCTTCCGCGGCGTGCTCGGTAGCGACGACCGTGCGGTAGAACGGCTCACTGAGCTTCAGCCGGTCCAGCGCGGGCAACCACCACCGTGCAGGCCCGCCGGGCGGAGCGCCCGCCCGTCCCGCCAGCAGGTACGACGCCGTCTCCTGGGCGTTCAGCAGCCGGGTGCGTTCGTCCCCGGCCACCTCCCCCGGCGCCGCGAGCGCGGTCGACACGCACAGCGCGACCAGCCGCGCGGACAGGTCGAACCCCGGCCGTGCGGTGTCGAGGAACAAAGGGGCCAAGGGCAACAAAGCCCGCCGGCCGCGCGGGCCGCAGTGGTCGTGCACGACCCGCGCGACCGAACCGAGGACCGGATGCACGCAAGTCGGCCGGTCTGTCCAGGGCTCCCGGGCGAGCTTGGAGACGAGCTCGAGAACACAGGGCTCCGGGCGCCGCACCCAGGCATATTCAGAAATGAGGTCGGCCCCCACCTCTGTCCGGCTCACTCGCCCGGCCTGATCGCACCGGTGACCGGCGTACCCAAGTGGGAGCTCACCGACAGCGCGGGCCGCCCGGGTTGCTTCAGGAAGCGGACGATCAGGGCGGTGATCAGCCCGAGCAGCCCGGCGGCGAGGAAGACGGGACGGTAGCCGACCGTGGCCACCAGGCCCGCCGCACCACCGACACCGAGCAGGCCACCGACCGCCTTGGCGCTGTACAGGATGGACTGGTTCTGCAGCAGGCTGTTCTCGCCGAAGAACTCCAGTACGAGGTTCGCCATGATCGCGTAGAAGGCGCCACCGCCGAGTCCGGCGAACATCGCACACAGGACGAACACGACGCCCGCACCGGCCTCCCCCGCCAGCACCAGACCGACGTGGGTGAAGCCCTCCACCATCAGTACGGCGGCCAGCACGCGCCGCCGGCCGAACCGGTCCGACAGCGTGCCCGCGAAGGAGCGACCCAGACCGTTGACCGCGGCAAGCATTCCGGCGGCGAGTCCGGCGACGGCGACACCGAGCCGGGCCTCGGTCGCGTAGCTGACCACGAACGCGATGCCGAACAGCGACAGCGCGGTACTGATCGCCAGCGTCAACCACATCAGCGGCAAGGCGCCCGTCTTCATCGCCTCGGCCGGGCGGTAGTACCGCACGGCGGGCAGGTTGTTCGGGATGCTGCGGTTCAGCCTGCGGTCGACAGCCCAGGCCTGGGCGTCGATGTGGGCCGGCCACCAGTGCCGCGGCGGGTCCTTGAGCAGGCCGCCCGCGGTCATCACGATCAGCAGGGCGACCACAGCGGTCAGGTCGAAGACGTAGCGCTGACCACCCGTGGTGTCGAAGATCGTGAGCAGCGCGATGCTCGGCACCGCGCCGACGGCGAAGCCGCCGGTGACGAACCCGATCGTCGAGGTCCGCCGGTCGGGGAACCAGCGCGCCGCGGTGGTGATGCACGCGGAGTAGACGAGTCCGGCGCCGGCGCCACCGACCACGGCGTACCCGAGGAGTGCACCGGCGTAGCTGCCGGCGTGCGCCAGCGTCACCAGCCCGACCGCGGCGAGGAACCCACCGAGTACGACGAGCTGGGTCGGCGTCACCCGGCGTACGCGCTGGAGCCAGGCGGCTGGAATGGCGACGAGTGCCTGGAACGCCACGAAGACGGCCAGCAGCCACATCGTCTGAACCGCACCCCAGGCGCGGCCCGCGTCGAGGCCGAGTGCGGCCGATCCGAAGGAGTACTGCAGCGGGCTGATCGCCGCCATGCAGGCCCAGGCGGCCCACACCTGCCACCGGCGGGAGTGCCCGGTCAGTTCACGAGCGTCCTCGCCGATCCGGTACCGCCGGCCGTACACGTCCCGAACGTCCCGGGGAGGCGTACTGGTGGTCGCGTCCTTCATGATCGCCTCCTGACTACTGCATACCGTATGGAACTTTGGTACTCCTCTCCGCTACCCCTTGTCCAGACCTCACGGCCCTTGTATGTGAACTTGCATACAGCATACAGTCGCCATACTGACCAGAGCAGGTGCTGTGTGAGGAGAGGACTGCCCCCGTGGACCTGATGGAGTACCAAGCCAAAGAACTCTTCGCCCGGCACGCCGTGCCGGTCACCCTCGGCCGGGTGGTCGAGGACGCCGCCGACGCGGCCGCGGCGGCCGAGGCGCTCGGCGGCCGGGTGGTCGTGAAGGCGCAGGTGAAGGCCGGCGGCCGCGGCAAGGCCGGTGGCGTCAAGCTGGCCGCCGACCCCGCCGAGGCGACCGCCCGGGCCGGGGACATCCTCGGGATGGACATCAAGGGCCACACCGTCCGGCGGGTCCTGCTCGCCCCGGCGGCCGACATCGCCGACGAGTACTACCTGTCGTTCCTGGTCGACCGGGCCAACCGCGGTTACCTGTGCATCGCGAGTACCGAAGGCGGCGTCGAGATCGAGGAGGTCGCGCACACCACCCCGGACGCGATCGCCAAGATCGCGATCGACCCGGCGGTCGGGGTCGACGACGCGAAGGCGGCCGAGATCGTCGCCGCGGCCGGTTTCCCGGACGGGTCCGCCGAGGTGGTCAAGAGCCTGTGGACGGTGTTCGTCGCCGAGGACGCCTCGCTGGTCGAGGTGAACCCGTTGGTGCGACTCGGCGACGGCAAGCTGGAGGCGCTGGACGGCAAGGTCACGCTGGACGAGAACGCGGCGTACCGGCACCCCGACCACGCCGCCTTCGAGGACAAGGCCGCGGCCGACCCGCTCGAGGCCGCCGCGCAGGACAAGGGCCTCAACTACGTCAAGCTCGACGGCGAGGTCGGGATCATCGGCAACGGCGCCGGCCTGGTGATGTCGACGCTCGACGTCGTCGCGTACGCCGGTGCGGCGCACGGCGGCGTGAAGCCCGCGAACTTCCTGGACATCGGCGGTGGCGCGAGTGCCGAGGTGATGGCCAACGGGCTGGGCATCATCCTCGGCGACGCGCAGGTGAAGAGCGTGTTCGTGAACGTCTTCGGCGGGATCACCGCCTGCGACGCGGTCTCCAACGGCATCGTGCAGGCGCTCGAGCTGCTCGGCCCGGCGGCGAACAAGCCGCTCGTCGTCCGGCTGGACGGCAACAACGTGGACGAGGGCCGCAGGATCCTCGCCAAGGCGAACCACCCGTTGGTGACGGTGGTGGACACGATGGACGGCGCCGCCGACCGCGCCGCCGAGCTGGCCGCGCAGGCCTGAGAGGAGCTGGACAGATGGCGATCTTCCTGACCGAGCACAGCAAGGTCATCGTGCAGGGCATGACCGGCGCCGAGGGGCAGAAGCACACCTCACGGATGCTTGCCGCCGGCACCAACATCGTCGGCGGCGTGACGCCGGGCAAGGGCGGCCAGTCGGTCGACTTCGCCAAGCGGTCGATCCCGGTCCACGGGTCCTGCGCCGACGCGGTGAAGTCCACCGGCGCCGACGTGTCGGTGGTGTTCGTCCCGCCACGGTTCGTCAAGGGCGCGGTGATCGAGGCCGTCGACGCGGGCCTCGGTCTGGTCGTGGTGATCACCGAGGGCGTGCCCGTGCACGACACCGCCGCGTTCTTCGCGCACGCCGAGGCGAACGGGACCCGGATCATCGGCCCGAACTCCCCCGGCCTGATCAGTCCCGGCCGCGCCAACGCGGGCATCATCCCGGCCGACATCGCCGGCCCCGGCCGGATCGGGCTGGTCTCGAAGTCCGGCACGCTGACGTACCAGATGATGTACGAGCTGCGCGAGTACGGCTTCACCACCGCGATCGGCATCGGCGGCGACCCGATCATCGGCACCACCCACATCGACGCCCTGCGGGCCTTCCAGGACGACCCCGACACCGAGGCGATCGTGATGATCGGCGAGATCGGCGGCGACGCCGAGGAGCGGGCGGCGGCGTTCATCGCCGAGTACGTGACCAAGCCCGTGGTCGGGTACGTGGCCGGCTTCACCGCGCCCGAGGGCAAGACGATGGGCCACGCCGGCGCGATCGTCTCCGGCTCGTCCGGTACGGCGGCCGCCAAGCAGGAGGCCCTTGAGGCGGTCGGCGTGAAGGTCGGCAAGACGCCGTCCGAGACCGCCCGGCTGATGCGGGCCGCGCTCGAGCAGAGCCTGAACCCCGTCTGAGAGGTGAACTGATGGCGACGAAGATCGGATTCATCGGCCTCGGCATCATGGGGTCGCACATGGCGGCCAACCTGGTCCGGGCCGGGTACGACGTCACCGGGTACGACGTGGTGGCGGCCTCGGTCGAGAAGCTGCTGCAGGCCGGCGGCAAGCCCGCGCCGACGATCGCCGAGGCGGTCGCGGGGGCCGAGGTGGTGATCACGATGCTGCCGGACTCGCCGCAGGTGGCCGAGGTGGTGCTCGGAGCGGGCGGCGTACTGGAGTCGGCTCCCGCCGGGCTGCTGCTGATCGACATGTCGTCGATCGCGCCGGAGACCTCGCTGGAGGTCGCCCGCGCGGGCGCGGAGCGCGGCGTACGGGTGCTGGACGCGCCGGTCAGCGGTGGCGAGCAGGGCGCGATCAAGGCCTCGCTGTCGATCATGGTCGGTGGTGACGAGGACGTGTTCGCGCAGGCACGGCCGATCTTCGAGGATCTCGGCCGGACGATCGTGCACGTCGGTGGTCACGGCGCGGGCCAGACGGTGAAGGCCGCCAACCAGCTGATGGTGGCCGGGATCATCTCGCTGGTCAGCGAGGCGATCGTGCTGCTGGAGGCGTCCGGCGTCGACGGCGAGCGCGGGCTCGAGGTACTGGCCGGCGGCCTGGCCGGGAACCGCATCCTCGACCTCAAGGCGTCGACGATGCTCGGCCGGGAGTTCACGCCCGGCTTCCGGATCGACCTGCACCACAAGGACATGGGCATCGCGTTGTCCGCCGCCCGCGCGGCCGGTGTCGCGCTGCCGGTGACCGGCCTGGTCGCCCAACTGGTGTCCGCGGCCCGCGCCATGGGTCACGGATCTCTCGACCACTCGGCACTGCTGAAGGTGGTCGAGGAACTGTCGGGACGGAACACCTGACACGGGACCGCTGGTGGGGGCGGCCGGCTCCCCCACCAGCGGTCCTCAGGACCTGCGCGGCGGCGCGGTGCTGCTGCGCACGATCAGTTCGGTCGGTACGGCGACCGGCTGGTGGTGGTGCTCGCCGGCCTGGATCTGACCGATCAGCGCGTCGACGCTGCGCCGGCCCACCTCCGCGAACGACTGGCGGACGGTGGTCAACGGCGGCCAGTAGTGGGCCGACTCGGCGGTGTCGTCGAAGCCGACCACGCTGATGTCGCCCGGGACCGCGCGGCCCTTCTCGTGCAGGGCGCGGAGGAGTCCGAGCGCCATGTGGTCGTTGGCCACGAAGATCGCGGTGACATCGTCGTTCTCCGCGAGCTGCAGACCGGTCGCGTAGCCGGAGTCGGCCGACCAGTCGCCCACGATGATCGGCGGTACGGCGCACCGCCGCGCGGTGAGCGTCTGCTGCCAGGAGCGCGCCCGCCGGTCGGCGGCGAACGACGACGACGGTCCGCCCAGGTGCCAGACCGTCGCATGACCCAGGTCGAGCAGGTGCTCGGTGGCGAGCCGGGCGCCCTGCGCCTGGTCGGTGTCCACGACCGGGTAGTCGTAGTGGGCGCTCGAGTCGACCACGACGACCGGTAGCCCGTCCGGGAGCATGACCTCCGCCTCGTCGAGCTCGTGCGCCTCGATCAGGATGATGACGCCGTCGACGGCCTGCTCGCCGAGCCGGGTGAACGCGGTCGAGACCGCTCCCTGGGTCGCGTCGAGCACGGGCAGCAGGTTCACGGCGTACCCGCTGGAGGTCGCGGCAGTCGCGACGGCGTCCAGCGTGCGGGTGTTGCCGAAGCTGGACAGCTCGAAGACGATCACGCCGATACTGCGGAACTGCCCGTTGCGCAGCGCGCGGGCCGCGCTGTTGGGCCGGTAACCCACCTCGCGCATCGCGGCGAGCACCCGGTCGCGAGTGGTGGCGTCGACGTTGTGCTTGCCGTTCGCGACCCGGGAGACCGTCTGGCCGGAGACGCCGGCGATCCGGGCGACGTCAGCCATCGACGAACCCCGGCGGCGCCGTACCGGGCTGTCCCCTGCTGTCATCGCACTCTCCTCCGGCTCAGAACTGAACCATAGACATGTTGACGTAAACACGCTACCGTCACGGCGATTCATGTTGACGTCAACATCGACGTGTCCCGCGCGTCGATCGAGCAGAAGGAGGGCGGCGCGCCGATGGCCGACTCCGTTGTCCTGCGTCCCCGGCGAGGCCGGCCGCACCGCGATGCGAAGGGCTGGATCTTCGTCGGCCCGTTCCTGGCGGTGTTCGCGCTGACCTTCCTGGCCCCGATCGGGTACGCGATCTACCTCAGCCTGTTCCGCGAGCAGGCGTTCTTCGGGGGCACCACGTTCGTCGGGCTCGGCAACTACGCCGACGTCCTGCGCGACGCCAAGTTCTGGGAGTCGTTCGGCCGGGTGGGGCTGTTCCTGGTCGTCCAGGTGCCGGTGATGCTGGTGCTCGCCCTGCTGGCCGCGCTCGCGATCGACAGCGCCCGGCTGCACGCCGCGGGCTTCTTCCGGATCGTGATCTTCCTGCCGTACGCCGTACCGGGCGTCGTCGCCGTGCTGCTGTGGGGCTACCTGTACGGCACCAACTTCGGCCTCGCCGCCGACCTCAACGACCTGCTCGGCAGCACCGTGATCCAGCCGCTCAGCCGGTCCTGGATGCTGCCGTCGATCGCGAACATCGTCACCTGGGAGTTCGTGGGTTACAACATGCTGATCTTCTACTCCGCCCTGCGGACCGTGCCCGAGGAGCTCTACGAGGCGGCCGCGATCGACGGCGCGAGCCCGGTCCGGACGGTGCTCGCGGTCAAGCTGCCGGCCCTGCGCGGCGCGATCGTGATCGCCACCATCTTCTCGATCATCGGCAGCTTCCAGCTGTTCAACGAGCCGAACATCCTGCGCACGCTGGCGCCGAACGTGATCACCACCTACTTCACGCCGAACATGTACGCCTACAACCTGTCCTTCGCGGGTCAGCAGTTCAACTACTCCGCGACGGTGGCCCTGGTGATGGGCGTCATCACGGCCGTGATCGCGTACGTCGTCCAGCTGCGTGGTTCCCGGGAGGCGCTGTGAGTACGACGACCTCGCCGCTGCGGCCCCGCCGTTCGCCGCTGCTCACCGGCCTGATGCTGCTGTACCTGGTCTACACGCTGGTCCCGCTGATCTGGCTGTTGCTCAGCGCAACGAAAACCCAGGCCGACCTGCTGGACAGCCCGGGGCTGTGGTTCGGCGACCACTTCGCGCTGTTCGCCAACATCAAGGACACCCTCACCTACGACGGCGGCATCTTCGTCCGCTGGCTCGGCAACACCCTGCTGTACGTCGTGGTCGGCGCCGGTGGCGCGACGCTGCTGTCGACCGCGGCGGGCTACGGCCTGGCGAAGTACAAGTTCGCCGGCCGCCGGATCGTCTTCGCCGTCCTGCTCGGTGCGGTCGCCGTGCCCGGTACGGCGCTGGCGGTCCCGACCTTCCTGATGTTCTCCGACCTGGGGCTGACCAACACGGTCTGGGCGATCATCATCCCGTCGCTGATCAGCCCGTTCGGCCTGTACCTGATGTGGGTCTACGCCGGCGAGGCCATCCCCGGCGACCTGCTGGAAGCGGCCCGGATCGACGGCGCCGGCGAGATCCGGATCTTCTTCACCGTCGCCCTGCGGCTCCTGGCCCCGGGCGTCGTCACGGTCCTGCTGTTCGCGGTCGTCTCGACCTGGAACAACTACTTCCTGCCGCTGATCATGCTCAGCAAGCCGAGCCTCTACCCGCTCACCGTCGGCCTCACCCAGTGGAGCAACCAGGCCACCGGCGTGGGCGCGCGGCCGATCTACAACCTGGTGATCACGGGGTCGTTGCTGACCATCGTGCCCCTCGTCGTCGCCTTCCTCCTTCTCCAGCGGTTCTGGCAGTCCGGCCTGACCGCGGGCAGCGTCAAGCAGTGAAAGGGAAACCATGAGAACAGCAGCTCGGCGGATCGCCGTCGCCGCGGCGGTCCTGGTGACCGCGGCACTGGCCGTCCCCGCCACCGCCCAGTCCGCCACCTCCCCGTCGGTCACCGCCCAGAAGAACACCAGCGAGTTCCGTGGGGTCAACTGGGCGGACCCCCGGGACAACTACGCCTCCGACGAGGTCGTGCCGTCCGGCCTGAGCACCGCCGACGACTACGCGACCACATACCGCCGCGCCACCGGGATCGTCGGCGAGTTCGGCCGCGAGCTGAGGGCGAACACGATCCGGATGCCGATCAACCCGTCCAGCGTCGGCACCGCCTGGTGGACGTCGTACCGCGGTGCGATCGACGCCGCCACCCGGCAGGGGTTCAAGGTGATCCTCAGCTACTGGGAGGCCGACGACGCCAAGGACGGCCGGGTCGACGACCAGGCCGCGTACGACGCGATGTGGAACACCACCGTCGCGACGTACCGGACGAACCCGCGGGTGTACTTCGAGCCGATGAACGAGCCGTTCGGCTACTCGCTCGACGAGTGGGTCGGGCTGACCTCCTCCTGGCTGGCGAAGCACCGTGACGTCCCGCGCGGCCGGGTGGTCATCTCCGGCACCGGGTACAACGACGACGTCACCGGCGTCGGCGCGGCCCGGCAGCTGAAGGGCACGTTGCTCTCGCTGCACTTCTACGGCTTCTGGGACGACGCCACCACCGAGGCGGAGTGGCTGGCCAACCTGCGGCCACGGATCGGCCCGTACGGCGCGCGCACGATCATCGACGAGGCCGGCGCACCGATGACGACCGGCCTGAACTACGGCAACCACGAGGGCAACGTCTACACGTCGTACTTCGGTGCGCTGACCCAGACCGCGCGGGAGCTCGGCATGGGCGTCGTCTACTGGCCTGGACTGCGGACCGGTGACGCGTACTCGCTGACGACGCTGGTCGGCGAGCGGGACCTGGAGGTCAACAGCGCGTCCGGTCTGGCGCAGCTGCAGTGGGGCTGGGGGCTGCTGAAGAAGGAGCCGGTGAACGATCTGCCGCCCGCGCCGCCCGGCGAGGTGCTGCGTGGAGTGGCGAGTGGCCGCTGTGTCGACGTACCGGGCTTCTCCACGAGCAACGGCACCGCCCTCGACCTGTGGGACTGCAACGGCGGCGGCAACCAGTCCTGGAACCTGACCGCCGAGCAGCAGCTGACCGTCTACGGCACCAAGTGCCTGACGATCGGCGGTGACGGAGCGAGCGCCGGCAGCCCGGCCGTCATCACCGACTGCACCGGAGCGCCCAACCAGGCCTGGCAGCTGAAGGACGACCTGTCCGTCAGCAGCGTCGCCCATCCCGACCTCTGCCTCGACGCCGCGGGTGCGGGCACGGGCAACGGGACAGCGGTCGACGTCTGGCTCTGCAACGGCGAACCGAACCAGCAGTGGACCCGGTCGTGATGAAGACGTCTGAGAAGTCGAACAACGAGAGGAACACCGCAATGAAGACCACTCATCGGCGGAGCGCGAGGCGGCTTCTGCTCGCCACCGCCGCCGTCACCGCCGCGTCGGTCCTGCTGGCCGCGTGCGGAGGATCGGACAAGACCGACAGCAGCGGCAGCCCGCAGGGATCGGCCGCGGCGGTCGACGAGGCCCTGACCAAGGGCGGCACCATCACGTACTGGAGCTGGACGCCGTCGGCCGAGGCCCAGGTGAAGGCGTTCGAGAAGCAGTACCCGAACGTCAAGGTGAACTACGTCAACGCCGGGACCGGCAACGACCACTACACCAAGCTGCAGAACGTCATCAAGGCCGGCTCCGGGGCTCCGGACGTCGCGCAGATCGAGTACCAGGCCATCCCGCAGTTCGCGCTGCCCGGCGCGCTGGTGGACCTGCGCGAGTACGGCTTCGGCAGCCTCGAATCCGCGTACACACCGTCCACGTGGACCGCGGTGCACGCCGGCGAGGGCCTGTACGGACTGCCGCAGGACTCCGGCCCGATGGCGCTGTTCTACAACAAGGAGGTCTTCGACAAGTACGGCCTGGCCGTGCCGAAGACCTGGGACGAGTTCATTGCCGAAGGCAAGAAGCTGCACCAGGCCGACCCGAAGAAGTTCATCACCAACGACACCGGCGACGCGGGCTTCGCGACCAGCATGATCTGGCAGGCCGGCGGGAAGCCGTTCAAGACCGAGGGCAAGAACGTCACGATCAACCTGGCCGACGACGGCACCAAGAAGTGGACCGGCGTCTGGAACCAGCTGGTCACCGGCGGCCTGGTGGCGAGCATCCCCGGCTGGTCCGACGAGTGGTTCAAGGCGCTCGGCGACGGCACCATCGCGACGCTGCCGATCGGCGCCTGGATGCCCGGCGTCCTGGAGTCGTCGGTCGAGGCCGGCGCGGGCAAGTGGCGGGTCGCTCCGCTACCGACGTACGACGGACAGCCGGCCACCGCGGAGAACGGCGGCAGCGCCCAGTCGGTGCTCAAGCAGAGCGCGAACCCGGCGCTCGCGGCGGCCTTCGTCCGCTGGCTCAACCACGACGAGGGCGTCAAGCCGTTCCTGGCCAGCGGCGGCTTCCCGTCGACCGTTGCCGACCTCAAGGACCCGGCGTTCGTCGACAAGAAGAGCGCGTACTTCGGTGGCCAGGCGGCCAACCAGGTGCTCACGGCCGCGGCCGGCACGGTGGTCAAGGACTGGAGCTACCTGCCGTTCCAGCTGTACGCCAACAGCATCTTCGGCGACACCGTCGGCAAGTCGTACCAGGCGAAGTCCGACCTCGACCCGGGGCTCAAGTCCTGGCAGGACGCACTGGTGACCTACGGCAACCAGCAAGGCTTCCAGACCAACAGCTGAGTTGCCCCCACGCCTCACGGCAGAAAGAGAAGCATGTCCGACTTCGCGATCGGTGAGTCCGATTTCCTGCTCGACGGCGAGCCGTTCCGGATCCTGTCCGGGGCACTGCACTACTTCCGGGTCCACCCCGACCTCTGGGCGGACCGGATCGACAAGGCGCGCCGGATGGGGCTCAACACCATCGAGACCTACGTGCCGTGGAACGCGCACAGTCCACGGCGTGGGGTCTTCGACACCACCGGGATGCTCGACCTGGGCCGGTTCCTGGACGAGGTCGCGGCGGCCGGACTGCACGCGATCGTGCGGCCGGGTCCGTACATCTGCGCGGAGTGGGACAACGGCGGTCTCCCCGCCTGGCTCTTCCAGGAGCCGGGTGTGGGAGTCCGCCGGTACGAGAAGCAGTTCCTGGCCGCCGTCGAGGAGTACCTCGGGCAGGTGCTCGCCGTCGTCCGGCCGCGCCAGGTGGACCAGGGCGGACCCGTGCTCCTGGTCCAGGTCGAGAACGAGTACGGCGCCTTCGGCAACGACCAGGAGTACCTGGAGGCCGTGGCGGCGATGATCCGGGAGACCGGCATCACGGTCCCGCTGGTGACCGTCGACCAGCCAGTCCCGGAGATGTTGACGGCCGGTGGGCTGGACGGCGTACTGCGGACGGGGTCGTTCGGGTCGCGCAGCGTGGAGCGGCTCCGGACGTTGCGGGAGCACCAGCCGACCGGGCCGTTGATGTGCATGGAGTTCTGGGACGGGTGGTTCGACCACTGGGGCGGCCCCCACCACACGACCGGCGTCGAGGAGGCGGCCCGCGAGCTGGACGCGTTGCTGGCCCAAGGAGCGTCGGTGAACATCTACATGTTCCACGGCGGGACGAACTTCGGGCTGACCAGCGGCGCCGACGACAAGGGCGTGTTCCGGCCGACGGTCACGTCGTACGACTACGACGCGCCGCTGGACGAGGCGGGCCGGCCGACCGCGAAGTACGAGGCCTTCCGCGAGGTGCTGTCCCGCTACTCGTCGACCCCGGTCGACGCGTCACCGCCCCGAGCCGAGGCCCCCGCACCGCGGTTCACCGTGGCACTCGGCGAGCCGGTCCGTCTGCTGGCGGATCCGGCCTGCTGGGGTGCCGAGACGTGCCACGAGGTGATGCCCTCGCTCGACGACCTGCAGACCCGCTTGGCGCTCTTCCGGACCGAGATCACCGTGGACGGCCCGGCGCTGCTGTCCGTCGGCGAGGTCCGCGACCGGGTCCTGGTCTTCCTCGACGGCGCCCCCGTCGGCGTCCTGGAACGCGAACGCCGCGACCGCGCCCTGATGCTTCCGCACGGCCGGGGCCGCCTCGAGCTCGTCGTCGAGGACCAGGGCCGGGTCAACTACGGTCCCCGGATCGGCGAACCGAAGGGGCTGCTCGGCGACCTCCGGCTCGACGCGGAGCCGCTCACCGGCTGGACGGCCTGGGCTGTGGACCTCGACGCCGTACCGAACCTGTGGACGTCCGCACCCCCGGCATCTCCCGCGGGCGTGGGCCCGACCGCCTGGCGAACGTCCTTCCCCGTCGGCGAACCGGTCGACCACTTCCTGCGAACGGATGCCTGGGGCAAGGGAATCGCCTGGGTCAACGGCTTCTGCCTGGGCCGCTACTGGCACCGCGGTCCCCAGCACACCCTCTACGTCCCCGGTCCCGTGCTCCGCCCGGGCGACAACGAACTGGTGGTGCTGGAGCTGGAGACCATGGTGGACCCGACGGCGACGTTCGCCGCCGGGCTGTCGCTGGGACCGGTGGAGGACTAGATCTCCCCCGGCGACACGGTCAGGACCAGCGAACCGTCGAAGTGCTGCTGGTTGCGGAGGTGGCCGTACTTGGCGTCCCACGTCCCGTCGGCCAGGTCGCGGGTCAGGTGCTCGGTGAAGCGGTCGTGGACCTCGGGCGGGACGAAACTCCAGGCGGAGTTGGCCTGGCGGGCGCCGGGATCCAGCAGTCGTTCCGGCCGCCCGTAGTACGCCTCGCCGAAGCCGTCCGTGCAGTGCAGCGGGATCGGCACGTTGAACGCCTGCCCACCGCCCAGGATCGCCGCGATCCGCTCGACGGGCGGGTACCGACGGGCTTCGGTCTCGATCGCCTCGGGGGCGTACTCGTGCAGCCAGAAGCGCCGCAGCAGGGTCGGGTCGCAGGTCAGTACGACGACCGGCCCGCGCGTCACCCGGCGCACCTCGGTCAGGCCGGCCTCGAGGTCGTGCCACTGGTGCACGGTGAACGTCGCCATCGCGCCGTCGAACGTGTCGTCGGCGAACGGCAGGTGCTCCGCCGTCGCGTCGATCGCCTCGACCAGCCCGGCCGGACGCTGCGCGCGCATCCGCGCCGACGGCTCGACCGCCACCAGGTCCACGTCGGTCGGCTCGTACGCACCGGCGCCGGCACCGACGTTCAGGACCTTCCGGACCGGACCGAGCGCGTCCCGGATCGCCGCGGCGATCTGCGGCTCCGGCCGTCGGTAGGTGATGTAGTCGACGCCGATCCGCCCGTAGTCCGCGTCTCCCGCACTGCCGTCCGGTGCCCGCTCCGGGGCGTGGTGGTCAAGCCTCATGCTCGCTCCTTTGCGACGTGAGATTCCACCTCGACCCTACGGCAGGACCACAGAGACCACTGGGCTGATGAGAAGACCACTGGTCCTGCTGGTCGGCCGGCGTGACACTGCGCCCGAAAGACCTCGCGGAGTCCTTCGGGCGCAGCGGGTGGAACAGGTGGGTCCGGAGGGCTGTCGGCAGGGCTCGCCTCCGGACCCGCCTGGCTAGGGCGTGGCGGCCGGAGCCACCGCGGCCGGCGCGAGGCCGGGGATCCGGCCCGAGGTCGGTGCGTGCGCGACCTTCCCGGTCGACGTACCGACCTTGCTGGACAGCAGGTCGGCGACCGCGTGGACCGCGCGCAGCGTGGGTGCCTTGGTGCCGGTCAGGTCGGCCAGCTCGACCACCGCGGCGAGGATCACGTCGAGCTCGAGCGGCTTGTCCTTCTCCAGGTCCTGGAGCATCGACGTCTTGTGCTCGCCGACCCGTTCGGCGCCGTCGATCCGCTTCTCGACCGAGATCTCGGGTTCGCTGCCGACCGCGCGGGCGATCTCGAGGGTCTCCTCCATCATCAGCTTGACCATCGCGCGGGTGCCCTGGTGGGTGGCGATCTCCACCATCGTCGCGCGGGCCAGCGCGCTGATCGGGTTGAACGCCGCGTTGCCGAGCAGCTTGATCCAGATGTCGTTGCGGACGTCGTCCTCGACCGGGCACTTCAGCCCGCCCGCGACCATCGCCTGACTGAACTCCAGGCACCGCTCGCTCTGCCCGCCGACCGGCTCACCGATCGAGAACCGGGTCCCTTCCAGATGCCGTACGACGCCCGGTCCGTCCAGCTCGGTCGAGCAGTACACGACGCAGCCGATCGCGCGTTCCAGCGGAATCACCCGGGTCACCTCACCACCTGGGTCGACCGACTCGATCCGATGCCCTTCGTACGGTCCCGGCAGTCCGTGGAAGTACCACCACGGGATGCCGTTCTGGGCCGCGATCACCGCGGTCTTGTCGTGCAGCAACGGTTCCAGCAGCGGGCCGCTGGTCGCGTACGAGTTGGCCTTCAGGCCGAGGAAGACGAAGTCGACCGGCCCGATCTCCTGCGGGTCGTCGGTGGCCGGGGTCCTGGCCAGCCAGTCGCCGCGCGGGCTGTGCACCTGGACGCCGTTCTTGCGGATCGCCTCGAGATGGGCGCCACGAGCAACGAGGTGGACCTCGGTCCCCCCGCGGTGCAGGGCCGCGCCGACGTACGCGCCGATCGCTCCGGCGCCGAGAACTGCGACTCTCATCGTGTCCCTCCTTCAGTCTCGTAGGCCGGAGGCGGTCGGCATCGGGTCGACCACGCCGTCCAGCTCGTCGAACTCGACGACGTTGTCCAATTCGGTGCCCATGGCAACGTTCGTGACGCGTTCCAGGATCACCTCGACGACGATCGGCACCTCGTGCTCGACCATCAGCTTCTTCGCCTCTTCCAGGGCGGGCAGGATGCCGTCCGGCTCGAAGACCCGCAACGCCTTGCAGCCCAGGCC
This sequence comes from Kribbella lupini, assembly GCF_039529595.1. NCBI lineage: Bacteria > Bacillati > Actinomycetota > Actinomycetes > Propionibacteriales > Kribbellaceae > Kribbella > Kribbella lupini. The sequence continues at coordinate 29,492 of NZ_BAAANC010000002.1, forward strand.
TTCGGCCACCTTCACGTGGTCGACGCCGTACCCGCCCAGCTCGGGGGTGTTGATGTTGTCGAACGAGAGCTGGACGCAGAAGTCCATGTCCAGCCCGCGCTGCGCCTGCCGGATCAGCCCGAGGTAGGCGTTGTTCACCACCACGTGGATGTAGGGGATCTTGAACTGCGCGCCGACCGCGAGCTCCTCGATCAGGAACTGGAAGTCGTAGTCGCCCGACAGCGCCACGACCGTGGACTCCGGATCGGCGACCGCGACGCCGAGCGCGGCCGGACCGGTCCAGCCGAGCGGACCCGCCTGCCCGGCGTTGATCCAGTGCCGCGGCCGGTAGACGTGCAGCATCTGGGCGGCCTGGATCTGCGACAGCCCGATCGTGGAGACGTACCGGACGTCGGGTCCGAAGGCATTGTTCATCTCCTGGTAGACCCGCTGCGGCTTCACCGGGACGTCGTCGAAGTCGGTACGCCGTACCAGCGTGCGCTTGCGCTCGCGGCACTCGGCCGCCCACTCGGAGCGGTCCGGCAGCGGCCCCTCGGCCATCCGGGTCCGGGTGACGTGGATCAGCGTCTCCAGCGCCGCCTTCGCGTCCGACACGATGCCGAGATCGGGCGCGAACACCCGGCCGATCTGAGTCGGCTCGACATCGATGTGCACGAACTTGCGCTCGCCCCGGTAGACGTCCAGGCCGCCTGTGTGCCGGTTCGCCCAGCGGTTGCCGATGCCAACGACCAGGTCGGAGGCGAGCAGCGTCTGGTTGCCGTACCGGTGCGAGGTCTGCAGACCGACCATGCCGGCCATCAGCCGGTGGTCGTCCGGGATCGTGCCCCAGCCCATCAGCGTCGGCACCACCGGTACGCCGTGCAGCTCGGCGAACTCGACCAGGAGGTCCGCCGCGTCGGCGTTCACGATGCCACCACCGGCCACGATCAGCGGGTGCTCGGCCTCGGCCAGCAGGTCGAGGACCTTCTCGGCCTGGGCGACGCTGGCGCGCGGCGTCGCGATCGGCAGCGGCACGTACAGCTCGGGATCGAAGTCGATCTCGGTCAGCTGGACGTCCAGCGGCAGGTCGATCAGCACCGGGCCGGGACGCCCGCTGCGCATGACCTGGAACGCCTTCTGGAAGGTGCCGGGGACCTGGGCGGCCTCGAGCACGGTGACCGCCATCTTGGTCACCGTCTGGGCGATGGACGGTACGTCGATCGCCTGGAAGTCCTCCTTGTGCAGCTTGGCCACCGGCGCCTGCCCGGTGATGCACAGGATCGGGATCGAGTCGGCCGAGGCGGCGTACAGGCCGGTGATCATGTCGGTCCCGGCCGGTCCCGACGTCCCGACGCAGACGCCGATGTTGCCGGCGGCGGCGCGGGTGTACCCCTCGGCCATGTGCGAGGCGCCCTCGACGTGCCGGGCCAGGACGTGCTTCAGCTCGCCCTGGGCCCGGACGGCGGCGTAGAACGGGTTGATGGCGGCGCCGGGAAGGCCGAACAGGTGGGAGACGCCCTCGCGCCGGAGGATCTCCACCGCCGCGCGGGCGGCAGTCATTCGTGGCATGCCAGCTCCTTGTCGGTCAGGACGATGCGCGGTCGGTCAGCCAGCCGAAGCTGTCGGTCGTGCGGCCGGAAGGCTTGTACTCCAAGCCGATCCAGCCGTCGTACCCGGTCTCGGCCAGCTCGCCGAGGTGCTGAGCGATCGGGATCGTGCCGGTACCGGGCTCGTTGCGCCCGGGTGCGTCCGCGATCTGCACGTGCGCGATCCGGTCGGCGTACGTCGTGATCGCTTTGCTCACGTCGTCCCCGTTGACGGTCAGGTGGTACAGGTCGGCCAGCAGTCCGATGCTCGTGACACCGGACTCGGCGACCACGCGGTCGATCACCGCGATCGCGTCGGCCGCGGTCAGCAGCGGGTAGCGCTCGGCGCCGCTGACCGGTTCGACCAGGACCGTGGCGCCGAAGGAACCGGCCGCGGTGGCGGCCAGCGCGAGGTTCTCGGCGGCCAGGTCGTCCTGGGCCTGGGGCGCGAACCCCTCGACCCGGTTGCCGTACAGCGCGTTGAACGCACGGCAGCCGAGGCGTTCCCCGATCCCCAGCGTGACCGCGATGTTGTCGCGGAACTCCAGCGATCGTTGCGGCCAGGACACCAGGCCCCGGTCGCCGCCCGGCAGGTCGCCGGCGGCGAAGTTCAGTCCGGTGAGCTGGACGCCCGCCTCCAGAATCGCGCGTTCGAAGGCGTCGACGTCGGCGTCACCGGGCAGAGCGGAGTCGAACGGCCACCAGAACTCCACGGCCTCGAAGCCGGCAGAACGAGCGGCCGCAGGTCTTTGCAGCAAGGGCAGTTCGGTGAACAGGATCGAGCAGTTCACGGCGAACTTGGGCACAGCGGTCTCCATGGGTCCCTGCCTTTCGGAGGGGCTTGGTATACCGCATACAGTAGGCTGGCGCCCAAAGGCGGTCAAGGCATGACCAACGTCACATTCGGCGTCGTCCGATAGGCCTTGCCTACCAAGGTTTCAGGAAAGCGCTCGCCCGCTGCCCGGGGCGCACGAAAGGCCCGCAGTCCGTCGTACTGCGGGCCTTCGGTTGGGCGATCAGCTGTGCGTCGACCGGAGCGCGAGGGCCAGTTCCTCCAGCGCGGGCAGGGCGTCGATGATCGTCCGGGCCGACTCCTGCGGCAACTGGTCGAGGCACTTGCCGATCGCCTCGGTGCGCAGCAGCTTGATCCGCTGCTGGAGCTCGCGCCCCAGATCGGTGGCCTCGACCTGGATCGCCCGCAGGTCGGCGGGGTTTGGGTCGCGCTGGATCAGGCCGAGCTCGGTCAGCCGGCCGATCACGCGGGAGACCATCGTCGGGTTCAGGCCCTCCAGCCGGGCCAGTTCGGTCAGCCCGAGCGGGCCGCGGAACGCGATCAGGCCGAGCACCGACGCCTGGGTCGGCGTCAGACCCTCGTCGGTGGCCGTGGCGTTGAGCTCCCGCGCGAGCCGCGAGATCACGCTGCGCAGCTTGTTCAACGTCTCGGTGTCGGACATCGTCTACCCCTTTATTGCCTGCTGGCAAGCAATGTACTCTGGCTGGTGATGGAACCCCAGAGTCTCCCAGCCGCCACCGGCCCTTCCAGCGATGGGCCGACGGCCGTCGTCGACAAGCCCGGACTTGGCGGGGACGAGCCGTCGCCACGCCGGTGGGTGGTCTTCCCGATCGTCTCGATCGCGCTGCTGATGGCCTCGATCGACCAGACCATCGTGGCCACCGCGCTGATCGCGATCCAGCGCGACCTCGGCGCCCAGCTGAACTGGAGCGGCTGGACGATCACCATCTACGCCCTCGGCCAGATCCTGGTGATGCCGGTGGCCGGCCGGCTCGGCGACCAGTTCGGCCGGAAGAAGATCTTCCTCGGCGCCGCCGTGCTGTTCACGGTCGCCTCGCTGGCCTGCAGCCTGGCCGACAGCATCTACCTGCTGGTGGTGTTCCGCGCGTTCCAGGCCATCGGCGGCGGCGCGTTCATGCCGACCGCGACCGGCATCGTCGCCGAGCAGTTCGGCCGCGACCGGGACCGTGCGGTCGGCATGTTCACCTCGATCTTCCCGATCGGCGGCATCCTCGGCCCGATCATCGGCGGCGTGATCGTCACGTACTGGTCGTGGCGGGAGATCTTCCTGGTCAACGTCCCGGCCGGGGTGCTGCTGATCCTGCTGGCGTGGAAGTTCGTCCCGCACAGCGCGCCGAAGAAGGCGGCCCGGATCGACCTGGTCGGTGCGGCGTTGCTCGCGCTGACGATCCTGCTCGGCATGTACGGGATCAGCTCGCTCGGCAGCGGCGGCGCGTCACCGACCGATCCGCTGTTCATCGCGAGCGAAGTACTGGCCCTGATCTTCGGCGTCCTGTTCGTCCGGCACGCCAACCGCGCGGCCAACCCGTTCATCCCGGTCCAGCTCCTGCGCGGCCGCGGCTTCGCCGTGATGAACGCGATCAACCTCCTGTACGGCGCCGCCGTGCTCGGCTTCGGCGCCCTGGTCCCCCTGTACGCCGAAGCCCGCTACGGCATCCAGCCGCTGCAGGCCGGAACGTTGCTCACGGCAAGGGCTGTCGGGATGATCTGCGTGGCCGGCCTGGCCGTGTTCGCGCTACGCCGTACCGGCTACCGCGCGCCGATGATCGGCGGCTTCCTGCTCGTCGCGGGCGGGATGACGATCATGTCGCTGGCCCCGCACGGCCTCACGCCGTACGGGTGGCTGGCCGCGGCCGCGGCCGTGACGGGCATCGGGATGGGATTGTCGATCCCCGCGTCGAACAACGCGTCGCTGCAGCTCGCGCCGGACCAGATCTCCGCGATCGCGGGGCTGCGCGGGATGTTCCGGCAGTCCGGCGGCATCTTCGCGGTCTCGGTGACCACGGCGATCCTGTCGCACGCGGCGACGCCGGGGATCGCGCAGGCGCACAGCTTCATCGTGTTCGCGGCGGTCCTGGTGCTGATCGTCCCGTTCGCGTTCATGGTCCCGGACCACCGCGGATCGTGGTGATCTCCCGCCTCGCGACACCGGTCCGGGCGGCTCTGTACAGACAGTGAATCCGTGCTACCGTTCTCTCGGTTGCAGTTTTGCAGTTCCACGTTCGTTCTTGAAACGCCCGCGGGAAATGTGATCCGCAGGGCGTTTTTCTCATTTCCGGGCCACGGTCCGGGTGGGAGGGCTCGTTCAGCAACCCAGGTGCCGGCACCCGCCGGACCTGATACCCGCCCCACCAAAGGAGCAGATCATGGCTAGCGGAACAGTGAAGTGGTTCAACGGCGAAAAGGGCTTCGGCTTCATCTCGCAGGACGGCGGCGGCGCCGACGTGTTCGTGCACTACTCGGCGATCGCGACGGACGGCTTCCGGACCCTCGACGAGAACCAGAAGGTCGAGTTCGACCTGGCCCAGGGCCCGAAGGGCCCGCAGGCGGAGAACGTCCGCCCGGTCTGAACCCCAAGCGCGTAACAGGCTCGCTCCGTTCGCCGGAGCGGGCCTGTTCCGTTTGTAGGGGGTTGTTGTTCAGCCTTCCCAGCGCTGTTCCCCGTCGTCGTCCAGCTCGCCGGTAGCCCTGAGCCCCGCCGCCGCGGCCACCTTCGCCGACGCGACGTGCTCCGGATGCACATGGGCCAGCAGTAGACCCGCACCCTGCTCCCGCAGCCACCCCGCCAGCCCGACCGCCGCCTCCCGCGCGATCCCCCGCCCCTGCCAGTCCGCGCCGACCACCCAAGCGATCTCCGCCTCCGCGCCGATCACCGTCGCCTGCACGTAGCCGACCAGTACGCCGTCCAGGCTGATCACCCAGTTCAGCCAGTACTCCCCCGCCCGGCCCGGCCCCGCGACCTGCCGGCGATAGCGCTCCGTCAACTGCTCCACCGACGGCGGCTCACCCCCGGTGAACCCGTACAGCTCCGGCGCCGCCAGCACGCCCGCCATCTCCCCGGCGTACTCGACCGCCAACGGCAACAACTCCAGCCGCCCGGTCGAGAACCTCGTCGCAATCATCCGCCCACGGTACGACGAACCGCCCGGAGCTCATCGCCCTCGCCCGGCGCAGGCCTCGCCGTACTGTTCGTCCGAAGGCACACGTCGGACGACCGTGATCCGTGTGATCCGCGACACTGGGCGCATGACCGAGATCGACTGGGCTGCTCACGCCGAGCACCTACGCAAGTCCGCTGCCGACGAAGCCGGCTGGAACGCCCTCGTTGCCGCCGACCTGGTCCGCGGTACCGACCGGCTGATCGTCGACGTCGGCTGCGGAGGCGGCGGGATGGCGAAGGCTCTCGCGACCGCCGTACCGGAAGCCACTGTCGTTGCCCTCGACGCGGACGAGGAGGTACTCCGGCAAGCCCGCGAGCACACCGCCGGCCTGGTCCGTTGTGAACTCGTCTCGATGGACGACGGCCCCGAGCCCCTCCGCGCCGCGATCGGCGCACCGGCTGACCTGATCTGGGCCTCGGCATCCGTGCACCACGCCGCCGACCAACAGGCCGCGGTCACCGCACTCGCCTCGCTCCTCGCCCCCGGCGGCCGTCTCGCGCTCGCTGAGGGTGGCCTGCCCACGCGCATGCTCCCGTGGGACCTCGGCCTCGGCGAACCCGGTCTCGAACTGCGCCTCGATGCCGCGCAGGACCGCTGGTTCGCCGCCATGCGCGCCGGCATCCCCGGATCCGTGCCCATGCCGTACGGCTGGACCGAAGCCCTCCAGCGAGCCGGCCTGACCGGCGTCACCACCCGCACGATCCTCACCGAGAAACCCCACCCGCTGTCGGAAGCCGACCGCGACCAGGTCATCGAACAGCTCCGCCACCGAGTAGCCCGCCTCGACCCGGAGGACGCCGCGTCCGCCGGCCACGGACATGGCCACGGTCACGGCCACGGCCACGGCCACGGCGACGGCGACGGCGACGGCGACGGCGGACGAGGGCACGGCCACGCCGACCTCGATTCGACGGCGCCGGAGATGCCGATGCTCGGCGCCGACGACCTCGCCGTGTGGCACCAGCTGCTCGACCCCGACAACCCCCACTTCCTCGGCCGGCGTACAGATCTGGCCTCGCTCTCCGCCCGCAGCATCCACCTCGGCCAGGCACCCGGCTGACCCGCTGCCGACCTGCTCGCCCCCCGCGTACGCCGTACCGGACGAACCGCCACGCCCGGCGTTTGGGCTGCCGGGCGCGACGAGGCGACAGGCTCGCCGTAAGGTGGGTGCCCATGAATGACCGGCTGGTGTGGATCGACTGCGAGATGACCGGCCTCGACCTGGTGAACGATGCCTTGATCGAGGTCGCTGTGCTCGTCACCGACTACGAACTCAACGTCCTCGGCGACGGCATCGACCTCGTGATCGCCCCACCCCCGCAGGCGCTGGAGCAGATGGGCGACTTCGTCCGCGACATGCACACCGCCTCCGGCCTGCTCGAGGAACTGCCCGCCGGCATCCCCCTCGCGGACGCCGAGCAGCAGGTGCTCGACTTCATCAGCGGCTACGTCAAGGAACCCCGCAAGGCCGCCCTGGCCGGCAACTCCGTCGGGACCGACCGGACCTTCCTGGTCCGCGACATGCCCAAGGTCGAAGCGCACCTGCATTACCGCAACGTCGACGTCAGCTCCATCAAGGAACTCGTCCGCCGCTGGTACCCGCGGGTCTACTACGCCACCCCCGCCAAGACCGGCAACCACCGCGCCCTGGCCGACATCACCGAGTCGATCGCCGAGCTGCGCTACTACCGGCAGACCGTTTTCGTGCCCCAGCCGGGCCCCGACTCCGACACCGCCCGGGCCGCCGCCAGCCTCGTCACCACCCCGATTTCCGACAACTGACCAACGTCGCTATGATTACCGAGCCGTCGCAGTCAGGGCGGCAATGGTGGGTATAGCTCAGCTGGTAGAGCACCTGGTTGTGGTCCAGGGGGCCGCGGGTTCAAGTCCCGTTACTCACCCTCAGGCGAGGGCGACTCTTGTCCGCGGAAAGCGCGGACGGGGTCGCCTTCGGCATTTTGTGCGGCTGCGCTTCGCTTGCCGCGTTGCGGGGGCTTCGCCACCCGCACCCCCTGGGGCCTTCGCTTCGCTCGGCTGCTGAGGCTGGGGTGGGATTTGGTACGGCGTTGGGGTGCACCATCTTTGGGTGTCTCGGCCGTTGGCCTTCGCTTCGCTCGGCTGCTGGGGCTGAGGTGGATTCTTGGTACGGCGTTGTGGTGCACCTTTCGGGTACGTCCGCCTTCGCTTCGCTCGGCTGCTTGGGGGTGACGTGCCGAAAGGTGTCGTCTGCGGCGGATCACCCGCACTGTTGGTGAGGTCGTGATCGCGTTGACGCTACGCTCGGGTGGTGCCTGAGCTTCCCGAGGTTGAGGCGGCCCGGTCGGTGGTCGAGCAGCACGGGCTGCGGCGGCGGATCGTCGAGGTCGACGACAGCGATTCCTTTGTGTGCCGTCCGCACCAGCCTGGGGAGATCCGCGCGGCGCTGGTCGGCGGCACGCTCGTGAGCGCGCAGCGCCGGGGGAAGAGCATGTGGTGCGAGGCCCTCGGGCCCGGGAGCGCGGTCACGCTCGGCATTCATCTCGGGATGTCGGGGAAGATCGTCGTCGCCGATCCCGACGGTACCGAGACCGACGGTGGTGACTACTGGGAGGGCCGGCGGCAGCTCGGCGACTACAGCTGGGCGCGGTTCACGATCACCTTCGAGGACGGCGGGCGGCTGATGCTCGTCGATCCCCGCCGGCTCGGGCGGGTCCGGCTCGATCCTCCGGTGGATCGGCTCGGTCCGGACGCGCAGACGATGACGCCGGCGGAGTTCCGGACGGCGTTGACCAGCGGTGGATCGACCGCGGTCAAAGCACGGCTGCTGGACCAGCACCGCATCGCGGGAATCGGTAACCTGCTCGCCGACGAGGTGCTGTGGCGAGCGCGACTGCATCCGGCCACGGCCGTCCGGGACCTCTCGCCGGCGCAGACCACGAAGCTGCTGCGATCGATCCGGACCGCGATCGCGGCCGCCTTCCGGGGCGGAGGTGTGCACACCCTCACCGTCGTTCCCCATCGGCACCCAGGAGGCACCTGCCCACGCGACCACGCACCGATGACCACCGGCACCGTCGGAGGACGGACGAGCTGGTGGTGCTCGGCCGAACAACTGCTCCCGCAGAACTGACCCGGAACCGCCCGACCGCACCGCGTTCAAGGGCACCGGTTCAATCGCTCGCGGTGGACGACCCGCGCGGTGGATCCGTTTCCGGTACGGCGCCCGACAGCGCCTCCAGACGCTGGTGCAGCCGTCGTGGCCACAGCAGGAAGGAACCGAACAGCACGGCTCCAGCCGCCGGGAGCACCGTCTGCGTCCATCGGTCGCCATCCAGGACGTGCAGCACCAGACTCGTCACCTCGACCACGAGCAACCCGGCGGCGAGCACCCTGAACCACCGCGACCGCACCCGCTCGAGCTGGACGCGCGTCAGCTCCGCGGCCAACGCCCGGACCGCTGGATCATCCGGAACCGTCCCACGCCAGGTCGCGCGCTGCGCCGCCCGCTCCTGGCCAGCCGTCAGGTTCATCGCCCGGAAGCGACCCATCAACTGTCGTTCCCGCCGGCGAAACAGAGCCATCGACAAGCCGAACGCCGGCGCCGTCAGAGCGGCGGAGACCAGCGCCGCTGTCCAGGTTTCGCCCATCAGATATCTCAGTCCGAGGCCGAACAGCACTCCGAACAACCCGCCGCAGCACACTCCGAACTGCCAAGCCGCAGCGTTTTTCAGAAAGTTCCGCACAGCTCTGAGGTTCCCGCTGCTCCCTGAGTCACACCTCAGGCCCCGACGATTGCAGCATCTGACATGACTTCCGCCGAGGCGTCCTCGACCGGGCGTGCCCCGCCGCCTCGCTCGCCAACCCGGGCCGTGACCGCGTTTCGGAGCGGACTTGAGCTGGGGTGTTTGAGAGGATCGGCCGGATGAAGTCCTCAGGAAGCGTCTGGTTCGTGTACGGGGTCGCCGTGGTGGTGACCTTCCTGATCGGGCTGCTCGCTTTCTCCGTCTTCGTCCTCGCCAAGGTCTTCGGGTCCTCCGAGCCCGACCCCGCGCCGGCTCCGCCCGCGGTCACCCAGGCGGCGCCCACGCCCGCTCCGGCCCCGGCTCCGAGAACCACGGTCGCCAAGGTCTTCGAGATCCGGCCGGTGGTCGCCGACGACCGGCAGCTCGTCCTCGTCGTCGCCACGCCCGCGGGGTGCACTCGCTTCCTGCGCGCGACGACGTACGCCGAAGGGCCCGGCGCGGTCGCCATTCGGGTGACCCAGCAGGCGGACCGCGCGGGGTGCACGTGGCAACGGAAACCGGTGCTCGCCACCGCGGCCCGGGCCGTCGGAGGGCGGACGCTCATCGTCAACGGCACCGTGTGGACCCCGACCGCGGGCGGCGTCTACCGGCTTGCGCTGGCCGACGCCACCCGCACCAGTGGCTAGCGATCCAGCGGCAGGTTGAACTCCCGGATGCTGACCGGCTGCCCTGTCTCCAGCGAGCGGTTGGCGGCGATTCCCACCGCCACGCTGCGCAGGCCGTCCTGGTAGCCCGCTCGGTGGTGGAGGGGATCCGGGGTCGTGGTCGGGCGGAAGATGTCGTCGAGCAGGTGGTTGTCGCCGCCGCCGTGGCCGCCTTCGCCTGCGGGGATGGGGATCTCCTGGGCGGGTTCCCAGTGGCGCTGGAGCAGGATGCGTTCGCCGGCCGGGCGGGGGTTGGTGGCGGTGGCTTGCGGGTCGTCGGGGTTCATGCTGGGGTCGACCGCGGCCGCCGTACCGACGAAGCTGCGTTCGACGACCTCGAGCTCCAGGCGGCCTTCGGTGCCGTTGATGGAAACGCGGTAGCCCTCCCACGGGGCGTGGGCGTTCAGTGAGTAGGTGAGGATCGCGCCCGACCGGTACGTGACCAGCAGGCCCATGTTGTCCTCGATGGTGATGCCGGGGCTGAACACGTCCTGGTCGCGGATGTAGCCGTCGTCGGCCTCGGCGTCCAGGTAGAGGGCGCGGAGCTTCTCGTCGGCCGCCATGTCCAACGCGAACGGATCCGAAGACAACCCTGCAGACCCGGCCGAGCGCGCGGGGCGATCGGTGAGCCCGCGTTCGGCCGCGTTCTTGTCGCCGTAGAAGCGCAGACCGCCGGCCGCGGTCACCACCTCGGGGACGTCCGCGAGCCACCAGTTCACCAGGTCGAAGTGGTGGCTCGACTTGTGCACGAGCAGGCCGCCGGAGATCTCCTTGCGGCGGTGCCAGCGGCGGAAGTAGTCGGCGCCGTGCACGGTGTCCAGCGCCCACTCGAAGTGGATCGAGGTGACCTTGCCGATCGCGCCGTCCGCGATCAGCCGCCGGACCTCGCTGTTGCGCGGCGAGTAGCGGTAGTTGAAGGTCACCACCAGGTCCCCCGACGACCCCTCGACCGCCTCGACGATCTGCTGGGCCGGCTCGAGCGAGGTGGTGAGCGGCTTCTCCACCACCACGTCACAGCCCGCGTCCAAAGCAGCGGTCGCGTACCGGTGATGCGTGGCATCCGGCGACGTGACGATCACGACGTCCGGGCGCTGCTCCTCGAGCAGGCGCGCGAAGTCGTCCGGCCCGTAGTGCGGCGGCGCGGTCCCGCCCGCGGCCGTCACCACCTCGTCGTAGTACGCCATCCGCGTCGGGTTGGTGTCGCACCAGGCCACGAGCGTGCCGACATCGGCGTACGTCGACGTCAGGGCGCCGACGTACATGCCGGCGCGCGAACCGGTCCCGACCAGGGCGTAGCGGCGGTTCTTGGTGAGCGTCACGTGTCTCCTTGGATTCATGGTGAGCGGTGCAGTCCTTCGTGCCGGACGGTCCAGTCCTGGGGAAAGGCGGGGGCGACACCGTCGGCACCCGCCGCCAGCAGCGCGACCGCGGCCAGCAGGCCGCCGTTGCCCGGCAGGTAGACCGGCAGCGACGAGGTCTGCCGGTTGTGCCCGTTCGGCAGGAAGTCGTTCTTGGTGGCCTTCAGCAACAAAGCGTCGACCGCGAGCTCCGGCTCGCCGAGCCGCGCGGCCGTCATCGCGATCGCCGGGTAGTCCCACCCCCACGTACTGTCCCAGTCCCAGTCAGCCAGTACGCCGGCCAACGTCCGCCGCATCACGGCCTGGTCGACGTACCCGGTGTCCGGCACCACCCCGAGCGCGTACAGCATCGACGGATGGTCCTCCCGCACGGTCCACGGCTCCCCGTCGATCGCCGCGTAGCAGCCGTCGCGGGCCGGCGCCGGAACCAGCCCGTCGGCTACCTCGGCCCAGCGTGGATCCGGCGGCAGCCCGAGGTACGCACGCCACTCCTGCGCGACCAGGAGTCCCCACCGCCAGTACGCCAACTCGAATGTCGGGTTCACCAACGAGCCCCGGATCGCCGAGTACGACTCCTGCGCCGGGATCAGCGGCGGCCCCAACTGATAGCCGCGCGCGGTCTGCACGGCGTACGACGCCATGAACTCCGCACTCTCCAGCACGATCCGCCCGTACCGCTCGACCGCGTCCGCCGATCCCGTCCGCCGAATCAGCTCCGCCAGGTAGATCGGATGCGGCTGCTGCCAGACCAGGAACGGCCCGATGCTGCTCGGGCTCTCCCGCCCGTCCGGCGCGACCTGTTTCGGCCACCGCACCCCGCCGTACCCCTGGAGTCGCGCGGTCTCTCGCGCCTCCGGCAGGATCCGCTCGTACCAACCGAGGCTCCGCTCGAGCAGCTCAGCCCTTCCCCACAAGGCGAAATGCGCGCCGTGCCACCAGTGCATCTCGAGATGGAACCGCCCCCGCCAGCTGTTGCACATCAGCCCGGTCTCCTGCGGTGGCAGCGATCCCGCGCAGTTGATCGCCGTCAGGTACTGCGAGAGCACCACCCGCCGCTCGATCTCAACGGCGCGCTCGTCCCCCTCCAACGAAACAGCCGCTCCGGACTCCCAGAACCTCTCCCACGCTTCTCGGCAGTCCGCCTCCAGCGCCGCAAACCCGCCCGGCAGCTCCCGCCGCTCCCCCGAAAACCCGACCCGCAACTCCAAGACCTCAGTCTCGGAGGTCAGCAACAACTCATGCGCTCCCACCACGGCCAGCTGCGCATGATCGGCCCCGACACCCACCCAGTGCTGCGTACCGTCCAGCCGTCGCTCGACCTGCCAGCCACCGGCCACCTCGTGCACCGTCGTCGTGTGCGCCTCCGGCCGGCTCCAGTCAGCACCGTTGCCCCAAGCCCCCGACCCGTACGGAAACGCGAACCGCACCGCAAGCCCCTCGGTCAACGCCCGAGACTCGATCCGTACGGCGATCACGTCGTCCTCCGGCGCGCACAGCGTCCGCACCCGCACCACGTGCCCGTCGACGACGAACGAGCTGTCGATCACCCCGCCCCACAGATCCAGCCGCTGCCGAGCGTCCTCCGGTGACCCAGGGAACACGAACCCGAGCTGCCCCAGCTCGAGCCGGTGCGGGTTCGCCCGCAGCCACTCCTCGGCCGGCGTCTGTCCCGGTTCGTTGGTCGTCGCGAGATCCATCTCGCCGCCCAGGTCGACGTACGGCACGGGCCCGCGCGGCGTCGAGTACACCCGCCGCGTCTCGTCGAGCTCGTACGACCCCGGAAAGCTGTGCCAGCCCCACTGCGACAGCGTCCCGAGCAGCGTGCCGGCAGGCTCGTCCCCAGTCCGGGGCTCGACCGGGTAGCGCTCGGGCCAACTCTGCAGCCCAGTCACATCGACCGTGAAGCAGAGCTCCCCGTTCCCCACCGACAACGGCGACTCCGGCACGACGCCCACCACGTGGACGTCGTGCCGCCGTACCAGCTCCCGCCGGTCGATCGGGGTCACTGAATCGCCGCCCCCAGCTCCTCGAGGAACCGCTTCGCGCCCTGCGCCGGGGTCTGCCGGTTGAACAGCACCTCCGCGTTCGTCCGCTCCAGGATCTTCACGCTCTCGGTCGACCCGGTCGGCCCGATGATCAGCGCCGGCCCGACCTTCGGCGCGATCTTGGCGATGAAGTCCGCCGACGCGGCCTCGTCCTTCGGCAGCGACGGCTTCACCGCGGCGAGCACCTCGGAGTTCGCCGGGATGCCGCGGTTGGCCAGCGTGATCTTGCCCGCGGCCGGATCGTTGACCAGGAAGTTCACCAGCTTCGCCGCCGCCTCCTGGTGCTTGCTCCGGGCGCTGATCGTGTAGATCTGCGAGGCCTGCAGCCACATCCCCGGCTTGGCCGCCGCGCCCTCACCGGGAGCGCGCATCAGCAGCAGCTCCGCACCCGATGCCTTGCGCAACGAACCGAGCTGGTTCGTCCAGTCCAGCTGCATCCCGGCCAGGCCGCGACCCATCAGGCTCTGCTCCGGCGCCGGCTGCCCGACGAGCTCCGACGTCACCGCGGCCGGCGGCGTCGCGCCCGCGTCGCGCAGCGCGGTCGTCATCGTGAACCAGTCGGTCAGCGTCTGCTCGCTGATCCCGACCTTGCCGTCCTGGGTGTAGAGCGACTCGCCCCGCTGCCGCGCGTACAGGTCCAGCATGTCGGCGCTGGTCGGGTCCTCCGCGCCGTACGTCCCCTTCGGCGACGCCTTGGCGATCTGCTCGGCGATCCGCCGGAAGTCGTCCCACGTCCAGGTGTTGTCGTCCGGCAGCGGCACCCCGGCCGCCTTGAACACCTTCGGGTTCACCACCACGCCGAACGCGTTCACGCCCGTCGGTACGCCGTACTGCTTGTTGTCGAAGTTGCCGTTGGACAGCGACGCCGGGTCGATCTTGTCGGTCTTCAGCGTGTCCTTGACCTCGGCCAGGTCGAGCAGCGCGCCACGGTCGCCGTACTCGCGCGGGTACGCGCCGCCGAGCGTGATCACGTCCGGCGCGTCGTTGGCCGCGACGCTGGTCGCCAGCTTGTCGAAGTACCCGTTGAAGTCGCCGTACTCCGGCTTGACGGTGATGCCGGGATTGGCCGTCTGGAAGGCGTCGATCGCCTTCTGGGTCAGCGCGGCGCGGTCCTGGTTGCCCCACCAGGAGAACCGCAGCGTGACCGGCGCGTTCGGGTCGTCCGAGCCCCCGCCGGAGTCCCCGCCGCAGCCGGGCAGCGCGAGCAGCAGGCCGGCCAGCCCCAGCGCGGCGATCCGCCGGTACGACGAATGCTTCATGATCGTGGTCCTTTGTCCGGTGGTCATTTGAGCCCCGTGGTGGCGATGCCGCGGGTGAGGTACCGCTGGCCGGCCAGGAAGAAGCCGAAGATCGGCACCAGCGCGACCACCGACATCGCGAACAGCGGTCCCCACGACGTCCCGCTCTGGGCGTCCATGAAGGAGCGCAGCGCGACCGGCACGGTGTACTTGTCCGGGTCGGTGAGGAAGATCAGCTGGCTGAAGAAGTCGTTCCAGGTCCAGATGAAGGTGAACACCGCGGACGTCGCCAGCGCCGGCAGGCACAGCGGCATCACGATCCGCGCGTAGATCCGGAAGTGCCCGCAACCGTCCAGCCGGGCCGCCTCGTCCAGCTCGCGCGGCAGCCCGCGGATGAACTGGACCATCAGGAACACGAAGAACGCGTCGTGGGCCAGGAACTTCGGCACCACCAGCGGCAGGATCGTGTTGATCCAGTCCAGCTTCGAGAACAGCACGTACTGCGGCACGATCAGCACGTGGATCGGCAGCATGATCGTGCCGAGCATCAGCGCGAACCACAGCTTCTTCAGCGGGAACTCCACCCGCGCGAACGCGTACGCCGCCAGCGAGCAGGTCAGCAGGTTCCCGACGATCGCCAGCACCGCGATCAGCGCCGAGTTCCACAGGTAGTGCTGGAACGGGTGCGCGAGCGCCGTCCAGCCCTCGGTGTAGTTGCTGAACTGCACCTTGCTCGGCAGCAGCGACGGCTCGCGGAAGATCACCTCGGTCGGCTTGAACGAACTCGACAGCAGCCAGAGCAGCGGGTAGAGCATCACGAAGCCGAAGCCGATGATCATCGCGTGCTTGAGCAGGCCCTTGCCGCGCGGTTCGATCCCGGGCGGGCGGCCTGCGCGGACCCGGGGCAGCGTCTCACTCGTCACCGTAGAACACCCATCGCTTGGCGAACAGGAAGTTGATCGCGGTCAGTGCGGCGATGATCGCCAGCAGCACCCAGGCCATCGCGGAGGCGTAGCCCATGTGGAAGGAGCCGAAGCCCTCGTCGTACAGGTAGAGCGTGTAGAGCAGGGTCGAGTCGGCCGGGCCGCCCGTGCCGCCGCTCACCACGAAGGCCTGCGTGAAGCTCTGGAAGGCGCCGATCACCTGGAGCACCAGGTTGAAGAAGATGATCGGGGTCAGCAGCGGCAGCGTGATGTGCGCGAACGTCGTCCACCGCCCGGCGCCGTCGACGGCGGCGGCTTCGTAGTACGACGCCGGGATCTGCCGCAGACCGGCCAGGAAGATCACCATCGGCGCACCGAAGGTCCAGCCGTTCAGCAGGATCAGCGTGCCGAGCGCGAAGTCCGGGTGCGCGACCCAGCTCTGCCCCTCGATGCCGACCTTCGCCAGCACGTCGTTGACCAGGCCTTCCTGGCCGAAGATCTGCCGCCACAGGATCGCGATCGACACGCTGCCGGCCAGCAGGGACGGCAGGTAGAAGACCGAGCGGTAGAAGCCGAGGCCGCGGATGCCCTTGTTCAGCACGATCGCCAGGCCGAGCGCCATCAGCAGCTGCAGGGGGACGGAGATGAACACGTACTGGAAGGTGACCAGCAGCGACTTGTGCAGGCGCCGGTCGGACAGCATCTCCTGGAAGTTGGCCAGGCCGACCCACTCGGGCGGCCTGAGCAACGAGTAGTCGGTGAACGCCAGGTACAGCGAGGCGAGGATCGGGCCGAGTGTGATCGCCACCAGGCCGATCAGCCACGGCGTCAGGAACAGGTAGCCGGTCACCGCGTCGCGGCGGCGCTGGCTGTACCGCGTGTAGGGGCTCAACGCCTCACCTCCGGATCGAGTAACCGGTTTCTAGCAGTCCAGCTTGAAACGTGTCAATGCCTCACCAACGACAGCGACAATGTTTCGTTACAAGGGATTCGTTGTCCACAGATGACCGAGAGACCGGTTTCCCAACTCGGCTTTCGGGAGCTATCTTGGCCGTGCCCGGCGGCACGCGCCGCCGGACCTGAGGGGAGGATCGCGGTGGACCAGAACGCGAGAGTGTCGGCCAACATCAAGCTGGTCGCCGAGGCCGCGGGGGTGTCCAGGGCGACGGTCTCGCGGGTGATGAACGGCCGGTCCACGGTCGCGCCCGAGCTCGCCGAGCGGGTGCTCGCGGCGGCCAGCGCGCTGGACTACGCGCCCAGTCAGGTCGCCCGCAGCCTCGCGCTCGGGCGGACGTCGACGATCGCGCTGATCGTGCCCGACCTGTCGAACCCGATGTTCCAGGACGTGCTGCGCGGCCTCAGCCAGGCCGCCGGCGAGGACGGGCACCGCCTGCTGATCGCCGAGTCGAACGAGCACGTCGAGGACGAGGAAGTGCTCGCACTCGAGGCCCGTCGGCGCTGCGACGGCGTGGTGCTCGCCTCGCCCCGGTTGCCGACCGCCGACCTGGAGCGGCTCGCGCCGCAGCTCGCGCCGCTCGTGCTGATCAACCGCAAGCTCCCCGGCGTACCGTCGCTGTCGGTCGACTACGCGGCCGGCATCCAGGATCTCGTCGCGCACCTGCTCTCGCTCGGCCACCGCCGCATCGTCTACCTGGCGGGACCACCAGCCAGTACGTCGAACCGCGACCGCCTCGACGCGCTGCTCCGGCTGTCGCAGGAGGGCCGGGAGTTCGAGCTGATCCAGGTGGCGTGCGGAGCCATGTTCGAGAACGGGCACGCGGTCGCCGGTGGGGTCGCGGCCAGCGGGGCGACCGCGGCCGTCGCGTACAACGACATGGTCGCGTTCGGCGCGCTCAGCGGCTTGCACGAACTGGGCGTCTCGGTGCCCGGCCAGATCTCGATCACCGGGTTCGACGACATCCCGTTCGCCCGGTTCACCACCCCGCCGCTGACCTCGGCCGCCGTCCCCAGGAACACGCTCGGCCGGCGCGCCTGGGAGCAGTTGCGGTCCCAGCTCGACGGCCACGACGGCGGCGGTTCGGCCGACTTCAGGCCGCGGCTGCTCGTCCGCGGCAGCACCGGCCGCACCGCCGAGGGGTGACCAGGTCAGCCGCGAGGTTCGTAGCCTGAGGCAAGCAGTTCCACAACGTACGTCGCGGTGTCCTCGGCACCCCACCCGTACTGACCGTGCAGCGCGCGCAGGTGCACGTAGGTGAGCAGCACCAGGTTGGTGAGGGCAACGACGTACCGCTCACGGTCGTCCGGCGGACTCAGCGTTCCGTCGGCGGCGGTCAGCCGCTCTCGTCCAGTGCCCGTAACGGGCTTCAGGTGTTCGCGGTAGTCGGCGGCGCGCCGCCGCAGCCTGGGTGGGTACGGTCCGACGCGCCGCCCGGCGGGCTGACCAGCCAGTCGTTCGGCAGCTCGGTCGTCCACGTCTATCAAGCAGTCGGCGCCAGGCCCGGGGCTCCGCTGGTCGTGCTGTTCGACGGCGGCCGGTGGCTCGACCTGGGGATCACCACCCTGCTCGACAACCTCACCGCGGACGGGCTCGTCGAACCGGCGATCGTGGTCCTGGTCGACAAGATCGGCACCGCGGCGCGCTACCGGGGACTGACGCTGCCGCGGTACTTCGAGCCGCTGCTTGCCGACCTGATCCCGTGCGTGACCGACGGCTGGAAGGTCACCACCGACCCGGCGCGAACGGTCGTCGCGGGGCAGAGCCTGGGCGGGCTGCTCGCCACGTATCTCGCGCGGACCCAACCGTGGCGATTCGGCGCGGTGCTGGCGCAGTCGACGTCGTACTGGTGGCCGGGTCAGGACGAGCCCGGCGAGCTGTGCGGCGAGGCGGAGCTCGCGGCGGCGGACGGACCGCGTACCAGGTTCGTCCTCAGCGCCGGGAAGTTGGAACGTGACGTGCTCACCGGCAACCGCCGGATGCGTGACGCGCTGTCCGGCGAGATCGTCTACCGCGAGTACCAAGGCGGCCATGACTTCGCCTGCTGGAAAGGCGAGCTGGCCGACGGTCTGATCGCGCTCCTGCCGGGCTGACGCCTACCGAACCACCGGCGACAGGCAACTGCTCGGCAGGTCGAACCAGCGCAGGTGGTCGAACTCCGTGTTGACCGTGCCCTCGGCCTCGGTGTCGGCGTGGTGGCAGGCGGCCAGGAGCTCGCGGGCCTCGGCCAGGTAGCCGGCCAGGGCCGACTCCGGCGCCGTGGTGTCGTGCCGCGGGTACCGCAGAGCG
The DNA here is from genome assembly GCF_039529595.1 of Kribbella lupini. Classification (NCBI taxonomy): domain Bacteria; kingdom Bacillati; phylum Actinomycetota; class Actinomycetes; order Propionibacteriales; family Kribbellaceae; genus Kribbella; species Kribbella lupini. The sequence goes on from NZ_BAAANC010000002.1 coordinate 48,266, forward strand.
CCGTCCCGGTCGTACCCGACCTGCGACAGCCGCATCGGCGGCTCGACCGGGCCCCGATGGTGGCGCCACAGCCCGTTCGACGGGTCGAAGCGGTAGTCGCCGAGCAGTCGCCAGCCCTCCTGCGCGACCAGGCGGACCGCCTCCACGACGTACTCGAAGACGGCCTCGGAGATGAAGTAGTTGAAGTTGACCCGCACCCAGCCCGGCTTGATCCCCTCGCACCCGTGCTCGATCTCGTGAGCGAACTTCGCCGATCTGGCCAGGTCGATGTTGAGCAGCGTGTGCCCGTACGGACCGGCGCAGGAGCAGCCGCCGCGCGACTGGATCCCGAACAGGTCGTTGAGCAGCGCGACGACGTAGTTGTGGTGCAGGTAGCGCCCGGACGGCGCCTTCACCACGAACGAGACGATCGACAGCCGCTCGGAGTCCAGGTTGCCGAGGATCTCCAGGTGCGGCTCGGCCCGCCACGCCTCGACCGCGCGCCGCAGGTACGCGTCCTCGTGCGCGCGGATCACGTCGATGCCGACCGCCTGCTTGAGCTGGAAGACCAGCCCGGCCCGGATCGACTCGATGATCGCCGGCGTCCCGCCTTCCTCGCGGTGGATCGGGTCGTCGAGGTAGCGGTGCTCGACCGGGTTCACGTACGCGACCGTCCCACCACCCGGTACGTCGGGCACGCGGTTGCGCAGCAGCTCGCGGCGCGCGACCAGCACGCCGGGCGTCCCGGGCCCGCCGATGAACTTGTGCGGGCTGAGGAAGATCGCGTCCTTGTACGCCAGCGGGTCGTCGGCCTGCCCGCCGTACATGTCGATCTCGATGTACGGCGCGGCCGCGGCGAAGTCCCAGAACGACAGCGCGCCGTACCGGTGCAGCAGCGCGGAGACCCGTGGGGTGTTGCTGACGATGCCGGTCACGTTGCTGGCGGCCGAGAACGAACCGATCTTCAGCGGGCGGTCGGCGTACTCGATCAGCTTCGACTCCAGCTGCGGGATGTCGATGTGCCCGTCGGCGTCCTGCCCGATCACGATCACGTCGGCGATCGACTCGCGCCAGGGCAGCTCGTTGCTGTGGTGCTCGTACGGGCCGATGAACACGACCGGCCGCTGCGCGCGCGGGATCTCGTCGCTCAGGTGGTACTCGTCGTCGAGCTGCGCCGGGATCCGCAGGCCGAGAACGCCGATCAGCTTGTCGATCGCGCCGGTCGCGCCGGAGCCGCAGAAGATCACCGCGGTCTGGTCGTCACCGCCGACGCTGTCGTGGATGATCCGCCGGGCGTCCTCGCGCAGCCGCGTGGTCTGCAACCCGGTGCCGCTGGACTCGGTGTGCGTGTTCGCGTACCGCGGCAGCACCTCGTCGCGGATGAAGTCCTCGAGGAACGTCAGCGCGCGGCCGGACGCGGTGTAGTCGGCGTACGTGACCCGGCGTGGTCCGTACGGGCCGGGCATGACCTGGTCGTCACCGATCACCGAGCCCCGGATCCGGCGCAGCAGCGGGGTGTCGGGCGGCATGGTCATGGCAGGACCGTAGGGCGGCCGGATAGACGGCCCGTCGACGTCCGATCGGTGTTCCCCCATGGCGTCAGGGTAAGGCCGGGGAGTGATTTTCGTCTCGTGTACGACGGGCCGGTGCTCGCTAGGGTCGTGGCAGTCGAGCGCGAGGAGTCGAGGATGACGTTTTCCACCGAGCTGTGGGACGCCGGGGCCGCCAAGGTGTACGCCGAGATCCTCCGGCACCCGTTCATCACCGGGCTGACCGACGGGACGCTGCCGCATTCCAAGTTCCGGTACTTCATCGTTCAGGACAGTCACTACCTGCGCGCGTACTCACGGTCCCTGGCACTGGCCGCCGCCCGGGCCACCGACGAGGACGCGGTCAGTATGTTCGCGCGGCACGCGGCCGAGGCGATCGACGTCGAGCGCGAGCTGCACACGTCGCTGCTCGGGTCGCTGGGGCTGACCTCGGCCGATGTCGACGCCACCGGTTCGGGACCGACGACGACGGCGTACATGTCGTACCTGACCGCGGTCTGCGCGACCGGGACGTACGCGGAGGCGGTGGCCGCCGTACTGCCGTGCTACTGGATCTACCGCGACGTCGGGCGGGAGCTGCTGAAGCAAGGCTCGCCGGACCCGGTCTACGCGGAGTGGATCGCGACGTACGGTTCCCCGGAGTTCGACGCGGTCGTAGAGTCGGTGCTGGCGGTGACGGACGCACTCGGTGCCGAGGTCGGCCCCGGCGAACGCGATCGTTGCCATCGGCACTTTTCCACGACGACCCGGTACGAGTGGATGTTCTGGGACGCCGCCTACCACGAACTGGAGTGGCCGGTCCGATGAGGGATTTCTACGACGTCGTGATCGTCGGCGGCGGGCACAACGGTCTGGTCGCCGCCGGGTACCTGGCCGGCGCCGGCCTGAGCACGCTCGTCGTGGAGCAGCAGTCGCACACCGGTGGCGCCGCGGTCAGCCAGCAGGTCTTCCCCGGCATCGACGCGCGGCTGTCGCGCTACTCGTACCTGGTCAGCCTGCTGCCCGACAAGATCGTCGCCGACCTCGGGCTGTCGCTGCAGCTCCGGTCACGCTCGGTCGCGTCGTACACGCCGGTACGCCGGGGCGGCCGCGATCTGGGGCTGATGGTCGAGCGGCCTGAGGGCGCTGCGACTCGCGAATCGTTTGGGGTTTTGACGGGCAGCGATGCCGAGTACGACGCGTGGCAGCAGTTCTACGCCTCCGTGTCCGATCTGGCCGCCGTCATCGCCCCGACTCTGCTCGAACCCCTGCAGTCCGCCGCCACCCTCCGCCAACGCATCGATCCCACCCTCTGGCACGAACTCGTCGAACGCCCCTTGGGCGAGACGATCGAACACCGCTTCACCGACGACACCGTCCGCGGCGTCGTCGCCACTGACGGAGTGATCGGCACGTTCGCCCGGCTGCGCGACGAGTCGCTGCTGCAGAACCGGTGCTTCCTCTACCACCTGATCGGCAACGGCACGGGCGAGTGGCGGGTGCCGGTTGGCGGCATGGGTGCGGTGACCGACGCGTTGCTCGACGCCGCCCGGCGGGCCGGCGCCGCGGTGGTGACCGACGCGGCCGTCTCCGCGATCGAGGCCGACGGCAAGCGCGCCTCGGTGACCTGGCTCGGCGGCGACGGGGAACGCAGCGTCGACTGCTCGTACGTGCTCGCGAACGTGGCGCCCGCCGTACTGGATCGGCTGCGGGGGCGCGCTGCCGGCCCGACGCCTGAGGGCTCGCAGCTGAAGATCAACCTGCTGCTCTCCCGGCTCCCCCAGCTCAAGTCCGGCGACGACCCGCGCCGCGCGTTCGCCGGGACGTTCCACATCGACGAGGACTACAGCCAACTCGAGACCGCGTACGCCGAAGCCGCGGCCGGCGAGCTCCCCGCCGTACCGCCGTCTGAGGTGTACTGCCACTCCCTCACCGACCCGTCGATCCTGAGCCCCTCACTCGTGGCCTCCGGCCACCACACGCTCACCGTCTTCGGCGTCCACTTCCCCACCCGCTTGTTTGCCCAGGACAACGAAGCCGCCCGCACCGAGGCGGTCCGTCGCGTGCTGGCCGGCCTCGACAACCACCTCGCCGAACCCCTCGAGTCCTGCATCGCCCGCGACGCCGACGGCAACCCCTGCATCGAGGCCAAGACCCCCGTCGACATCGAGTCCTCGGTCGGCATGCCCGGCGGCCACATCTTCCACGGCGACCTCCAGTGGCCCTGGTCCGACGACGAGGCCGAAGCCGGCCGCTGGGGCGTCGAGACCGACGTCGCCAACCTCCTGATCTGCGGCTCCGGAGCCCGCCGAGGCGGCGCCGTCAGCGGCATCGGAGGCCACAACGCAGCCCAGGCGATCCTCGCCCTGCACCCCTGACCCACCCACCCCAGAACCGATTTTTCTTCTCCCCCGATCCCCTGCTACTGTTCTCTTCGTTCGAAGGAAACACCAAGCGCCGCTAGCTCAATTGGCAGAGCAGCTGACTCTTAATCAGCGGGTTCGGGGTTCGAGTCCCTGGCGGCGCACCAGCATCGAGGCCCAGGCAGACATCGCATCTGATCCTGGGCCTTTGTGCGTTCCCACGCACGCTTTGGGCCGCGGCACTCACGAGACTGATCCGGCTCACCGCTGTCGACCGGCTCAGGCCGCCGGCAAAGAAGATCTGAAAACGACCTCGTGCGACGGACAGGTCAGCGGATCAAGCCCGTTCAGCCCGCCGCTTGACGAAGGTGCTGTTTGGCCGTTCGCTCCACGAACAACGGAACGAAGTCTCTGATCGGCGCCTGCTCGAACGCCGGTTGCGCATCCTGGACGACCGCCGCCACGCTCTCGGTCGGCACGTCCGGAAACTGCCTCGCCAGTCGATCGACTGGCTTTGGAGGTCTCCACCAGCACCGTTTGTAGGTCAGTGCTGATACCACCCGGACCAGGAGGACACCCTAGTGTTGGTGGGAGTTGACACACCCTGGCGGGCGCGCAAGCGGAGCGAGTCCGAGCAGATTGAGCGGAGGTGGGCGCATGTCGGCGACGAAGCTCCTGGTACTCGGTGTCGTGCACCTCTCCGGCGGCGCGCATGGCTACCAGGTGCGGTCCGAACTGCAGAGCTGGGGTGTGGAGAGTTGGGCCAAGATCAAGCCCGGCTCGATTTATCACGCGCTGAAGAAGGCGGCGGCTGATGGCCTCCTCACCGAGCACGCCGAGCCGGGCAACTCCGGGCCGGAGCGCGTTCTGTACCGCGCGACAGCTCGGGCACGTGACGAGATAGTCGAACTGGTCCGCGACGGTCTGCGGCGCACCCACGACCCGGCCATGCTCAACGCGTCCATCGCCATGTTGCCCATGCTGACCAGGACAGATGCCATCGCGCACGTCAACGAGCGGGTCGCGCGCCTGGAAGCGGAGCTCGTAGTGCAGGACAAGTGGCGGGAGCACCCCAATCGGGACACCCCCGAGCACGTCCGCGATCAGGCCGAACTGTGGGCGGGACACACACGCACCGAACTGGAGTGGGCGAAGAGGCTGAGTAAACGACTGTCTGAGGGCGCCTACACCATGGCCGATGATCCGGGTTCGTGGCGAACGGTCCCCGATCCCCTCACGATGCGCTTCTAATCAAGCTTGACTAGCGGTTTCCTCCTCGGGTACTTTGGCGAAGTAGTCAAACTTGGCTAGTGCTCAACCAATCCGTTCGCAACACCGGGAGAGGGAATCGAACCGATGGGAAAGCTCGCGATCGAGACGAGAGGGTTGAAGAAGAGCTTCGGCAAGACCCACGCGGTCGCCGGTGTGGACTTGGCCGTGAGCGCCGGGGGCGTGTACGGCGTGCTCGGTCCGAACGGGGCAGGCAAGACCACCACGATCCGCATGCTGGCCACGCTCCTGCACCCCGACGCCGGAGAGGCGCAAGTGCTCGGCTACGACGTCGTGCGCGACGCCCAGGCGGTGCGAAACAGGGTGGGCCTCACCGGGCAGTTCGCGTCGGTCGACGAGGACCTCACCGGGGTGGAGAACCTGTTGCTGCTCGCCAGGCTGCTCGGCTACTCACGCCGCCGAGGCAGGGAGCGTGCGGCCGACCTGCTCGACGCGTTCGGTCTTGCCGAGGCGGCCGACCGGCAGGTGAAGAAGTACTCCGGCGGGATGCGCCGGCGCATCGACATCGCGGCGAGCCTTGTCGTCACCCCCGAACTGATCTTCCTCGACGAGCCCACGACCGGGCTCGACCCGCGCAGCAGGAACCAGGTCTGGGAGATCGTCAGGGGCATGGTCGCCGAGGGCGCCACCGTGTTGCTGACCACGCAGTACCTCGACGAGGCCGACCAGCTGGCTGACCGGATAGCGGTGATCGACCACGGGAAGGTGGTCGCCGAGGGCTCGAGCGGCGAGCTCAAGGCATCGGTCGGCGCCGGCTCACTGCACGTACGGCTACGTGCGCCCGAGCAGCGGGCCGAGGCAGAGCGGGTCCTCGCCGGCGTCCTCGAGGTGCCGGCCGAGCCGTCCGCTGACCCGGCCGCGCTGTCCGCGCGGATCTCCGACCCCGAGCGGGTCGCCCGTTCCCTGGCCGAGTTGTCCCGCAGCGGCATCGACGTCACCGAGTTCGCGCTCGGTCAGCCGAGCCTGGACGAGGTGTTCCTCGCCCTGACCGGACACGCCGCCGAGGAGACAACCGAGGAGGATGCCGCATGAATGCCACGTCCACGGAGCAGGCGTCGGCGCCGGTCACCGAGGACGCGCTGCGCAGTGTGCTGTCGGCCGGTGAGCGCCCGCCCCGACCCGGTCCGGTGAGCACCTCGTTGACGTTCGGCTGGCGCGCTTTGCTGAAGATCAAACACGTCCCGGAGCAGCTCGTCGACGTGACCATGTTCCCGATCATGTTCACGCTGATGTTCACCTACCTGTTCGGTGGCGCGCTCGCCGGGTCGACGCAGGAATACCTGCAGTTCCTGCTGCCCGGCATCCTGGTGCAGGCGAACGTCATGATCACCATGAACACCGGCATCACGCTGAACACCGACATCCAGAAGGGGGTGTTCGACAGGTTCAGGTCACTTCCGGTGTGGCAACCGTCGCCGCTGGTCGGCGCCCTGCTCGGCGATCTGGTGCGCTACTCGATCGGGTCGGCGATCGTGATCACGCTCGGCCTGGTCCTAGGGTTCCGGCCGGAGGGTGGCGCCGTCGGGGTGGTGCTCTCGGTGGTGCTGCTGCTGGTGTTCTCGTTCTGCCTGTCGTGGCTGTGGACGATGCTCAGCCTGATCCTGCGCACGCCGAACTCGGTGGCGGGAGTCAGCATGATGGTGATGTTCCCGCTGACGTTCGTGAGCAACATCTTCGTGGACCCGAAGACGATGCCCGGGTGGTTGCAGGCGGTCGTCGAGGTCAACCCGATCACCCACCTGGCGACCGTGGTGCGCGGCCTGATGCACGGCTCGGTGCCCGCCGGGGAGATCGGCTGGGTGCTCGTCTCGTCCGTACTTCTCGTCGCGGTCTTCGGTCCCACCACCATGGTCCTCTACCGCAACAAGAAGTAGATGCCGCTACGAGCACTGGGTCGAGATCAACTCCGACAACCCGGCCCACTCGGCCAACGCCCCGGCCCGGACACGACAAGGAGAGTCGAATGAGCACCATCCCCAAGAACAACTCGGAAACCGTTGCGCACACGCCCGGGCGGGCGATCAGCATCGGGGTCTGGATCCTGCAGGTCGTGCTGGCGGCGATCATCGCCGGCGGCGGAATCTCGAAGCTCGCCGGCGACCCGGTCATGGTGGACATGTTCGCCGACATCGGGGCTGGCCAGTGGCTCCGGTACCTGGTCGGAGCGCTGGAGGTCTCGGGAGGGGTTGGACTTCTGATCCCGGCTCTGGCGGGCCTGGCCAGTCTCGGGTTGGCGGCATTGCTGACCGGTGCTGTCATCACCGATCAGTTCGTGCTCGATCAGAGCCCTTGGCTGGCGCTCGCCCTTCTCGTCGTGGCGGCCGTGATCGCAAGGGCGCGGTGGTCGCGCACCGTGGCCGTCGTCGGCACGCTGCTCAGGCGATGAGACAAACCTCTCGAACGGAGATGTGAGATGAACGAGATGGACTTTCGCGTGACATCAAACGATGGCACCACCATCACCTACGACCGGAAGGGAAGCGGCCCGGCTGTCGTCCTGGTAGGCGGCGCACTGGACGACGGAGCCGAGAACGCTTCCTTGGTACCTGCTCTCGCCGAGCGCTTCACGGTCTACAACTATGCCCGTCGGGGACGCGGCGCGAGCGGCTTCACCGAGCCCTACACCGTGGAAAGAGAGATCGAGGACCTGGATGCGTTGATCGCGGAGGCGGGTGGCTCGGCACACCTGTTCGGGGCGTCCTCTGGTGGCGCGCTGGCGCTGGAAGCCGCCGCGGCCGGGTCAGCCATCGACACGATCGCCGTGTGGGAGGTGCCCTACGCGGTCGGGGACGACATACGCCCGCGATTCGAGGAGTACGTCGCCGACACCCGACGCGCCTTCGACGTCGGGCGAGACGAGGAGGTTCTCGAACTGTTCATGCGCCTGTCCGGCGCTTCCGACGACAACATCGCGGCCAGGAAAGCGGCAGGCAAGCAGACGTCGCATTGGGCGGATTCGGTCGCCCTCGCGCCCACGCTGGTCCACGACAGCGTCTTCCACAACCGCTACCAATTGCCGGCCGATCGACTGGCAACGGTCACCCAACCGGTCCTGGTCACCACCGGAGGACCGATCACGGTCCCCTACATGGCAGGCCTGCCCTCGGACTTCTTCGACCGCGCAGCCGACGAGCTTGCAGACCTCCTACCCCACGCTCAACGGGAGACCCTCGAGGGGCCGGATCACGTCGTCGACCCACAGACCATCGGCCCGCTGTTGCTACGGTTCTTCAGCAGCGAACACTGAGAGGCCCGCGAGGTGTTGCGGGGAGACCGATTAGGCACCCTGATCCTGGGCGTGCTCGTCACAACGTCTTCGTCGCCACGCGAGGCCGGGCCGTCGTACTGACCTGGGCCTCAGTGGAACTCGACCAGGCCTACCCGCTGCTCATCGGCTCCGTCGTCGGTCGTACCCCGCACTCCGGGCCGCCTCAGTACCGCCCGCCGAACCCCTGCGCAGCACATGACCAGGCACCTCGGTACGGCCAGTGATTCCGGGCTGTAATCGCATGCGGTCACCGTTCCCGGGCGGTGGCCCGGTGCCGAAAGTCGTGCCCACGGCGTGCTCACGTCAGGAGTGCCACCGATGACGCAGCCGCGTTCCCGGGTCGACCTGTACGCGGCGATCCGACGGGATGCCCGATCTGGGATGTCCAACCGCGCGCTGCAGCGCAAGCACGGCGTCGGCTTCCGAACCGTGACAGCGGCGCTGGAATCTGCATGGCCGAAGGAGAGAACGCAACCGCCCAAACGCGGCTCACGGCTTGACGCGTACCGAGTGGTGATCGACGACTGGCTGCGCTCGGACCTCTACGCGCCGCGGAAGCAGCGACACACGGCGAAGCGGATCTTCGATCGACTGCTTGACGAACAGGACGGGGCCGGGTGGTGTCGTACTGGATGGTCCGCGAGTACGTCGCCACCCGACGCCGTGAGATTCGCGTCGAGGTCGGACGGGAACCTGCCAACGCGTTCATCGCGCAAGAGCACCTCCCGGGCCGCGAGGCCGAGGTTGACTTCGGCGACGTCGCCATCCGCCTGCGCGGCGAGCTCGTAACCTGCGCGCTGTTCAGCCTTCGGCTCTCCTGCTCGGGCAAGGCCGTGCACAGGGTCAGTGCCTCGGCTGGGCAGGAAGCCTTCTTCGAGGGTCACGTCCACGCCTTCAACGTGCTCGGCGGGGTGCCGACCGGGAAGATCCGCTACGACAGCCTCAAGGCCACCGTCGCGAGCGTGATCGGGTTCTCCCGCCAGCGGGTCGAGGCCGACAGGTGGACCGCCGTCCGTTCCCACTACGGCATCGAAGCCTTCTATTGCCAGCCCGGAATCCAAGGTGCGCACGAGAAGGGCGGCGTCGAGGGGCAGATCGGCTTTCCTCGGCATCAAAGTTGGCAGGCGCTCTGGTCACCTGGGCAGCAGGCAGTACGACGGACCCACCGAGCATCCGGGTACCTCGAGCGATCCAGCACCCAGCGGCAGCTCCATCGGAGGCGGACCACTGTTCCAACCGGTGAATGCAAGTCGGTGACCGACTCTCCGAGCGAGAACTCGTCACCCCGTCGCCCAGCGCGTCGATGTCCCCGGCAACGTCCGACAGAGGAATCAGGTCCTCGCCCGGAAGCCGGCCGAACGGACCCGCGAGGGGCATCTGATCTCGGCCGTTGAACGACAATGCCTACCCGGAGCCGTACCTCGTCCGGGCCTGGCTCGGGCACCGGGGCTCGCGCAGAACGAGCGCGCGTGGGTCGTTGCTGTCGGCGGAGAGTCCGTTGTTCCACCAGCGGTCGATGGCAGTGGATCCTCTTCGCCGGCACGTCAGCTACCTGCATCGCGCAGGTATGCCGCGGATACGTGTTGGTGTCTCGCCTGTGGTAGCCGGCACGGCGGATGCCTCTGCAGTTCAGTGATCGGGCGAGTGCAGTCCCGTCAGAAGCAGAGCCAGCAAGGTGCGGATCGCATCGGGCCGTCGATCAGCCTGCGTGCGCAGCGAGGAAATCGCCATCAGGCCCACGCGGACATCTTTGACAGAGATCCCTCGCCGCAGGACCCTCTGCCGGCGTGCGCGTGCCACAAGTTGCTCCAGTGCCGCAGCGTGGGCCTGCCGGTCGTTGCGGAACGCGTCGCCCGCCGTGTGTGAGCCCAGCAGGGCCTCATTGAGGCCGGGGGCCCGGATCTGCTGTTCCGCGAACTGGCGAATAACTGCGCTGAGCGCGGTCCAAGCGTCCGGCTCCGACAGTGCCGCCTCCATGTCAGCCCGGCAGGCCGCCACATCCCCGGCAAGGGCCGCGCTGATCAATTCCGTGCGGGTGGGGAAGTGTCGGTACAGCGTCGCGATGCCCAGGCCGGCACGCCGCGCGATCTCGCGCATGGAAAGGTCCACGCCCTCCGCGGCGATGGCCTGACGGGCGGTCGCAACAATGTGTGCACGGTTGTCGGTCGCGTCGGCCCTGACTTTCCGAGTCACTTTTCTCCGCCTCCCTCTCAGTTGCTCTCGAAGTGGAACAGGGTGCTCAGGAAACATGCTTACCTCATCGAAGCGCCCGGAGACTCCGGTCGGGAGAGGTGATCATGTTTGCTGTGCAGTTCCAGCGGTTCGGCCCGCCCGAGGTCTTAACCCTGGTCCCCGCGCCCGAGCCGCACCCCGGTCCTCACCAGGTGAGGATCGCTGTCAGGACCGCGGCCGTCTCACCCGTCGACCTCGGACTGCGCGCCGGCTCGTCTCCCATGAGCAAGAACCTCCACCTGCCACACATTCCCGGCGTCGATGCCGCCGGAGTGATCGACGAGATCGGCGCCGGGGTAACGGACTACGCCGTCGGTGACGAGATCTTCGGCGCGGTCGACGTCGCACGGCTGGGCGGAGCGAGCGCGCAGTACGCGGTCCTGGACTTCTGGACGCACAAACCACCCGGCATGACGTGGGCCGAAGCCGGCGCGGCGGGCACTGGCATCGAGACCGCAACCCGTGCCCTCGACCTGCTCGACATCAAGGAAAACTCGACACTGCTGGTCGACGGTGCGGCCGGCGGCGTCGGCAGCATTGCCGTGCAGCTTGCGGTGGCACGCGGCGTCCGCGTGATCGGCACCGCACGCCCCGACAGCCACGCGTTCCTCAGGCAACTAGGGGTGGAACCAGTGGATTACGGGCACAATCTGCCCGCCCGCATCCGCGCGCTCACCGCCGCTCCGGTCGACCGGGCTCTCGACGTTGCGGGGGCCGGATCGCTGAGCGAACTGATCGAACTGACCGGGGCCGCCGACAGCGTCGTGACGCTGGCCGACTTCAAGGCTTCAACCTACGGAGTTCGGCTGTCCATGGGCCGTCTCGGCGGTCAGCCCGACGGCGTTCACGGACTCACGTCAGCCACAGCACTCGCCGATCAGGGCCGCTTCCATGTTCCAGTCCGGGGCACCTACCCAGCGGATCAGGCAGCACAGGCACATGAGGCAGCCGCACGACCGCCCCGACGGGGAAAGATCGTCATCGACATGACCCATACCAGTTAGACCACGACGCTCCTCCCCCCGCTGGGCGTGCTCCTCGCTGACCGAGGCGCGGTCGCCAGTGCGCGCGTCCGCGGCGCCCTCGCCACACGGGGCCTCACCATCAAGGCGGCCAGGTCGAGCAATGCTGTGGTGTCCGGCGCGGCGACCACGACCGACGCCGGCTCCGCCGCCGTACGACGATTCTCGAACCCCAACGCTGCTGCGTCAGGAGCACCGAGCACCCGGCACAGTGCGTCGCGGGCATGCTTATCGGGCCAGCGGTACCAGCCGCGCTCCCAGTCGGAGATCGACTTGGCGGTGATCGCACCGACTGAGCCCGTGGCGCGCAGGATTTTCTCGTTGCCGAGTTCGGCGAAGCGGGTCTGCCGGCCCGGTGGTGGAACGGTCAGCTTCCAGAAGGGCGACGGGCGTTATGCCGGTGGCAGAAGCTCTGTCGGATCGTCGGCGTGCGGGGGCATTCTGACACGATGGATCTGGGGTTTGGCGGCGAAGTTGCTGAGCTGTATCACCGGTACCGTCGCGGTTATCCGGCAGCGTTGATCGGCGCGTGCGTCGATGCGTTCTCGTTGCAGGGCGACGATCTCGTGGTGGATCTCGGTTGCGGCACGGGGCAGCTGGCGACGCCGATCGCGCCGCAGGTTCGGGCCGTGGTCGGGGTCGATCCCGAACCGGACATGCTGACCCGCGCTCGCTCCGCCGCCCAGGAACAGGGGGTCACGAATGTGGCGTGGATGGTCGGCAGCGACTCCGACCTTCCGCTGCTGCGATCGCTGTTGGGCGGACAGTCGGCTGGTGCTGTGACGATCGGACAAGCACTGCACTGGATGGACCACGAGGCGGTGTTTGCCGCGGTCGGTCCGCTCCTGCGTCCTGGAGGTGGTGTCATGGTCGTGGCCAACGGGATCCCGCTGTGGCTGCAGGACTCGGACTGGTCACGGGCGTTGCGCGAGTGGCTGTCCGACTGGTTCGGCGCGCGTCCAGCGGACAGTTGCGGCACCGACAACGCAACGCAGCAGCGCTATCGCCAGAGCCTGACGGCCAACGGCTTCGAGGTCAGCGAGGTCGAGTTCGACTATGCCGACGAACTCGACTTCGATCACCTGCTCGGCGGGGTCTACAGCGCGCTACCGGTCGACCGGCTTCCCTCGCCCGAGGAGCGTCCACAGATCGCAGCGGAGCTCCGTGAACTGCTTCATCCCCATCGGCCGTACATCGAGCAGGTCCCGGTGCGAGCCCTCCTCGGCACGAAGGTCGCGTGAGCAACCGGCCATCTCCTCCCACGGGGTCTCGCCGGCTCCAACTCGGCATCTCCCGCGCCAAGTGCCCGGTGATCACCCCCTGTCCGGGCACCCGTAACAGACTGTATTCGGGGTTCGAGACGGGTTCGCCGCCGCTGGGCCGGCCCGTGAGAAACTACTTCTCGACCACTCCGCGGTCCTGGCTGATCGACTCCTGGTAGAGGTCGGCGTAGGTGCAAGAGTCCTGGATCAGGTCGTCGCAGAACGCAGCCACGTCGGTGCCGATCAGCTCGAGGACTCCCTTGCCGGACGCAACGCCCTGCTCGAAGAAGTCGACGATCCCCGACAGCAGGTCCCCCTCGGTCAGCTCGACCGGACCGACCTTGAAGAAGTACTTCTGCATCTCCTTGTAGACGATCTGGTAGTCCGGAGGCAGCGCCTTGACCCGGGCCACGTGCGCCCGCCACTGCTTCTTGCCCTCGATGATGTCGCGAATTCCCATCTCAGCCTCCCAACCGGCCCAGTTTGCGGGCGACGTTGCTGTTCAACTGCTCACGCCACCGGTCGCGATACGTCCGGCTCCCCTCTCCACCAACCAGCGCCGTGCAGAAGCCCTGGATGTCTTCACCCAGCACCTCGTCGACGCTCTGCCCCTGGGCGGCCGTCTCTTCGAGCAGGCCCAGGGCTCCATCGAGAATCGGCAGCAAGTTCCGGCCCGTGAAATCTCCGTACGGAAACAGATGTCCTTTGACCTGTTCCCACGCCGCCCGGTAGTCGGCCGGCAACGCCTCGGCCCGCGCCTCGAACGCCTTCCACTCCCTGGTGAGATCGCTGCCTGTCATCGACTCCCAGATCTTCATCTCCCGCCCTCCCTGAGCTTCTCGATCCGTGTGCTGACGTAGTCCCACTTCGCCCAGAACGTGGCGAGCTCCTTGCGGCCTGCGGCGTTCAGCGCGAAGAACTTGCGCGGCGGACCCTGCTCGGACGGTCGTCTCGTCACCCGGACGAGCCCGTTGCGTTCCAGCCGCAGCAAGATCGTGTAGACCGTGCCCTCGACGACGTCGGCGAAGCCGAGCTCGTTCAGCCGGCGGGTGATGTCGTACCCGTAGGTCTCGTCGCTGCTGATGATCTGCAGGACACAGCCCTCGAGCGTGCCCTTCAGCATCTCCGTCAGGTCATCCATCGTGATCCTCGTCAACCCTCGCAGTACTCAGTGGCACCGAGTACTAGTACACAGTAGCACTAGGTAGAGATGGTGCAACGGGTCATCGATCCCCCATGCCGGGTTCTCACAGGTCTCTAACACCGATTACGGCTTGGCCGGAAAGCTCATGCATCCTGGCACCCGTGACCACTCAAGACGACTATGCCGTACCCGCCACCGTCCAGGGTCCGAGCGACAACGCCAGCACGCGCGGAGTGCGCGGCTGGTTGCTGCAGCACCGGGTGCAGCCGGTGGGTCCGGAGGCCGGCGAGGGGCACGCGCCGCCGCAGGCGTGGTGGAAGGTCATGTGTCTGACCGGCGTCGACTACTTCTCGACCCTGTCGTACCTGCCGGGCATCGCCGCCCTCGCCGCCGGCGCACTGTCGCCCTTGGCAACGCTCCTGATCGTGGCGCTCACGCTGCTCGGCATGTTGCCGATGTACCGGCGCGTGGCCAAGGAGAGCCCGCACGGCCAGGGCTCGATCGCGATGCTGGAGAACCTGCTGCCGTTCTGGCGCGGCAAGGTGTTCGTCCTGGTTCTCCTCGGATTCGTCGCGACCTCGTGGATCATCACGATCACGCTGTCCTCGGCCGACGCCACTGTGCACCTGCTGGAGAACCCGTACGCGCCGGGATTCCTGCACGGTCAGGAGGTCGCGGTCACCGTCGTACTGCTGCTGGTCCTGGGCGGAGTCTTCCTGCTCGGATTCAGCGAGGCCGTCGGCGTCGCGATCCCGTTGGTCGGGATCTTCCTCGCGCTGAACGCCGCCGTCGTGGTGGTCGGCCTGTACGACGTCGCCACGGGCTCCGGCGCGTTCTCCCATTGGGTCGACGCGCTGACCGAAGGCCGCAACGGTTTCGGCGGGGTCGTCGGGCCGGCGATCGTCGCCTTCCCGCTGCTGGTCCTCGGTCTGTCCGGTTTCGAGACCGGAGTCAGCATGATGCCGCTGGTCGCCGCCGACGGCGAAGACGCAGAACAGCGCCTCGCCAACCGGATCCGCAACACCAAGAAGCTGCTCACCGTCGCCGCGCTGATCATGAGCGTCTACCTGCTGGCCACCAGCTTCATCACCACCGTGCTCATCCCCGCCGAGGAGTTCGAACCGGGCGGCGCCGCCAACGGGCGCGCGATGGCCTACCTCGCCCACGAGCACCTCGGCGAGATCTTCGGTACGGCGTACGACATCAGCAGCATCCTGATCCTGTGGTTCGCCGGCGCCTCGGCGATGGCCGGGCTGATCAACATCGTGCCGCGCTACCTGCCGACGTACGGCATGGCGCCCGAGTGGGGCCGCGCCGTCCGGCCGGTGGTGCTGGTCTACACCGCGATCAGCATCCTGATCACCGTGGCCTTCGGCGCCGACGTGGACGCCCAGGCCGGCGCCTACGCGACCGGGATCCTGGTCATGATGGTCTCCGGCGCGGTCGCCGTCACCGTGTCGGCCGCCCACCGGCGGCAGCGTCGCCAGACGATCGCCTTCACCGTGCTCACCCTGGTCCTGCTCTACGCCCTGGTCGAGAACATCCGGGAGAAGCCCGACGGCATCGCGATCTCCGGCCTGTTCATCGCCGGGATCATCGTCGTCTCGCTGGTCTCCCGGGTGTCGCGCACCACCGAACTGCGCGCCGACCGCATCGAGTTCGACGACAACGCCCGGCGGTTCGTCACCGACTCGATCCGCAACGACGGCGCCCTCAACCTGATCGCCAACCGCCGCCAGGCCGGCGACGCCGCCGAGTACTCCGCCAAGGAGGCCGAGGTCCGGGCCATGGACCCGGTCCCCGGCCACGCCGACGTGATGTTCCTGGAGATCGACGTCGTCGATCCTTCCACCTTCAGCGACGTACTGCGCGTCGAAGGCGTCGACGTCGACGGCTACCGGATCCTGCGCGCCAAGAGCCCGGCCGCGCCCAACGCGATCGCCGCGATCCTGCTGACCCTGCGCGACACCACCGGCGTACGGCCGCACTGCCACTTCGAGTGGTCCGAGGGCAATCCCCTGTCGCACCTGCTCCGCTACCTGATCCTCGGCCGCGGCGACACCGCACCCGTCGTCCGCGAGATCATCCGCCAGCACGAGCCGGACCCGGCGAAGCGACCCGGAATCCACGTGGGCTAGACGAAGTGGTTCAGGACTCCGAGCACGAGCGCCAGTACGCCGACCACCAGGATGATCCGCACGACCGCCAGCAGCTCGGGATTGACGGCATCGGGCCGCGACTCGGGCTTGTCTCGATCAACGGTCATGGGAGCCCACCAGCTCCGGCGTCGTGGCTCCGACATCGGGTCCGATCAGTGCGGCGTCGAGCTGGATCACCTGAACGCCGAGCTGCACCAGCAGGCCGCGCAGCTCGCGCTCGTCCATCCGTACCCAGTCCTGCCGCGGGCCCGACGCCGCCCGCAACGCTGCCAAGCTGCTGAACGCAATGCCTACTCGGACACCATCGGGCCGCCGACCGATCTGAATCGCCACGACGTCCGGTGCTCCGGCGGTCCGGGTCGGCACGAACAACGGAACTTGATCATCCTCGGATCTGCTCACGTGTCCACGCTAGGCGCGGGATCGCCCGGATCGGCGCTTCCTCACACCACTCCCACAGCGACCGGCCGAGTTCGCACGGATCTCTCACAGCCGGCCGACTCTCAGGGTTCGAACCGGTAGCCCATGCCCGGCTCGTTCAGCAGATGCCTCGGGCGGGTCGGGTCCGGCTCGAGCTTGCGGCGCAACTGCGTCATGTAGAAGCGCAGATTGCCGCTCGCGGTCTCGTAGCCCGGGCCCCAGACTTCGGTGAGCAGCTGGCGCTGCGGCATCAGTTTGCCGGGATGACGCGTCAGCACCTCAAGCAGGTGCCACTCGGTCGGGGTGAGGTGGATCAACTCCCCCGTGGCCTTTCGCACCTTCTTGGCCGCCAGGTCCACCTCCAGGCTGCCGATCGTGAACTGCGGCGTATCCGGTGTGAGGCTGCTGCGACGCAGTACGGCGCGGAGCCGGGCGAACAACTCGTCGATGCCGAACGGCTTGGTCATGTAGTCGTCGGCCCCGGCGTCGAGGGCCTCCACCTTGTCGGAGCTGTCGGTGCGGCCCGAGAGCACGAGGATCGGCGCCTTCAGCCAGCCTCGAAGTCCGAGGATCACGTCCACGCCGTCGAAGTCGGGCAGGCCGAGGTCGAGCACGACCAGGTCCGGCGGGTACTTGCCGGCCGTCGACAACGCCGAGGCGCCACGATCGGCCGTGTGCACCTCGTACCCGCGGGCCTTCAGGTTGATCTGCAGGGTTCTGATGATCTGTGGTTCGTCGTCGACCACGAGAACTCTGGTCACTGGTTCTCCTCCGACTCCGGCGCGGATCGTTCCCGGCTCCCGGGAACCGGCGCTGCCTCGGCCTCGGCCGCGGGGACCGAAACCACCATGGTCAAGCCGCCACCGGGCGTGTCCTCGGGCTGGAGCGTGCCGTGCATCGTCTCGGTCAGTCCGCGGGCGAGCGCGAGGCCGAGACCCACGCCGGTCGAGTTGTCGGTGTCGCCGAGGCGCTGGAACGGCGCGAACACCCGGCCTCGGTCGGCCGGCGGAATCCCCGGCCCTCGATCGACGACCCTGATCTCCACGACACCGCCCAGCGCGCTTGCGGACACCAGCGGCGGCCGGTCCGGCGGGGAGTACCGCACGGCATTGGCCAGCAGATTGACGATCACTCGTTCGAGCAGGGCGGGATCGGCGTCGATCAGCGGCAGGTTCTCAGGAACGTCGACCCGGACCTCCCGGCCGTCACCGAGTTCGGCCAGTACGCCGGGCACGATCTCGTCGAGGGCGGTGGGCCGGTTGAAGACCGGCAGTACGCCGGCCTGCAGCCGGCTCAGGTCGA
Source organism: Kribbella lupini (assembly GCF_039529595.1). NCBI lineage: Bacteria > Bacillati > Actinomycetota > Actinomycetes > Propionibacteriales > Kribbellaceae > Kribbella > Kribbella lupini. Next base: position 66,236 of record NZ_BAAANC010000002.1, read on the forward strand.
GCAGGTTGTCGACCAGGCGGTTCAACCGGTCGAGTGACTCGTCTGCCGTCGCCAGCAGTTCCCGGCACTCGTCCTCGGTCCAATGGACGTCGGTGCTGCGCAGGCTGGTCACGGATGCCTTCGCCGACGCCAGCGGAGTGCGCAGATCGTGGCCGACGGCTCGAAGCAACGCCGTACGGACCTTGTCTGCTTCGGCCAGCGGCTTGGCTTCGGCGGCGGCCTCGGTCAGCCGGGCGCGATCCACGAGCGCCGCGGCGTGAGCGGCGAACGCACCCACTAGCCGGCGCTCGTCGGCGGCCAGTGACCGGCCCTGCAGCACCAGAACGAGATCTTCGCGCCCAGGGATCTCGGCATCGCCGTCCTCGGGCCGCCGGCAGGTCGGCGTACCGGCGGAGGCGATCGGCCGCCAGATTTCGGTCATCTCGTCGCCGACCCGCTCCATCAGGCAGGCGCTGGTCATCCCGAAGGCCTCGCGGACTCGTTCCAGCAGCGCGGGCAGCGCGGTCTCCCCGCGCAGGACCGTGCCGGCCAACGTCGCCAGAGTCTCCGACTCCGCTGTGGAGCGCGCCGCCTGCCTGGTACGGCGGGCCGCCCGGTCGACCACCGAGGAGACCAGCGCCGCGACCAGGACGAAGATCGCCAACGCCAGGACGTTGTTCGGCTCGGCGACCGTGAAGGTGCGTGTTGGCGGCGTGAAGTAGTAGTTCAGCACCAGCGATCCACCGACCGCGGTCAGCAGCGCGGGCCACAGGCCGCCCACCAGCGCGACGACGACCACCGCGAAGAGGAAGACGAGCACGTCACTGGTCAGGTTCAGGGTGTCCGCGCCGATCCCGAGCAGCAGCGCCAGCAGCAGCGGCAGCCCGCAGGCCAGGACGAACCCGTAGACCTTGCGGCGCCGCGACAAACTGCCCCGCCGCCGCGGCAACCGGCCTCGACCCATCTCCGAGTGCGTGACGATGTGAACGTCGATGTCGCCGGACTCCCGGATCGTGCTTGCGCCGATCCCAGGCCCGCTCAGGGAAGCCAGCACCGATCGCCTGCTGCCGCCCAGCACCAACTGCGTCGCGTTCTCCGCACGAGCGAACGACAGCAGTGCTTCCGGGACATCGTCCCCGACGACCTGGTGGTAACTGCCGCCCAGGCTCTCGACCAGTTCACGTTGCTGAGCCAGGCGGGCAGGGCTCGCACCCGTCAACCCGTCGGATCGCGTGACGTGAACCGCCAACAGGTCTCCGCCAGAGGACCGCGCCGCGATCCGGGCCGCACGCCGGATCAGCGTCTCGCCCTCGGGACCGCCGGTCAACGCGACCACGACCCGCTCACGTGCCTCCCAGGTCGAGTCGATGTCGTGCTGCTCGCGGTACTGCTGAAGTCCCGCGTCCACGCGATCGGCCAACCACAGCAGCGCCAACTCCCGCAGGGCGGACAGGTTGCCGATCCGAAAGTAGTTGCCCAAGGCAGCGTCCACCTTGTCGGCGGCGTACACGTTGCCGTGGGCCATCCGCCGTCGCAGCGCCTCCGGCGTCATGTCGACCAGCTCGATCTGCTCCGCCGCCCGGACCACCCGGTCCGGCACGGTCTCGCGCTGCGGGACGCCGGTGATCTTCTCGACCACGTCGTTAATCGACTCCAGGTGCTGGATGTTCACCGTGGAGATCACGTCGATCCCGGCGCTCAGCAGCTCGTCGACGTCCTGCCAGCGCTTCGCGTTCCGGCTGCCCGGGACATTGGTGTGGGCCAGCTCGTCGACCAGCGCGACGTCCGGTCGACGGGCCAGTACGGCGTCCAGGTCGAACTCGGTGAAGCTGGCACCGCGGTGGTCGACGATCCGCCGCGGTACCACCTCCAGGCCTTCGAGCATGGCCTCGGTGTGAGGCCGGCCGTGGGTCTCCACGATGCCGACCACCACATCGGTGTCGCGGGCTTCCCGGCGCTGTCCCTCGCCGAGCATCTTGTACGTCTTCCCGACTCCCGGGGCAGCGCCGAGATAGACCCGCAGACGCCCACGGCCGTTCCTGCTCATGATCCGACTCTCGATCCGGTCAGCTCTGCTCGGCCAGGTCGCGGTTCAGTGTGACCACGTTCACCGCCGGCTCCCCCACGAACCCCAGCGTCCGGCCCTTGGTGTTGTCCTTCACCAACTGCTGGACCTGACCGACGTCGAGCCCCCGCTCCCGCGCGACCCGCTGTACCTGCAGTGCGGCGTACGCCGGGCTGATGCTCGGGTCGAGCCCGCTGGCGCTGGCCGTGACCGCGTCCGGCGGAACCTGCGACGGGTCGACGCCCTCGAGCTTGGCGACGTCGGCGCGACGCTGCTCGATCAGCTTCAGCAGGTCGGGGTTGTTCGGCCCGTACTGCGACGCCGAGCTGCCCATCGCGTCGTAGTCGACCGCCGACGGCCGCGTCTGGAACCACCGGGGATCGGCTTCCATCACCGCTTCCCCGTCCGCGTCCCTCTGCCCGGTGTCGCGGGTGTAGGCCTGACCGATCAGGTCCGAGCCGACGTCCTTGCCGTCCACCTGGACGATCGAGCCGTTCGCGTTGTCGTGGAACAGCGCCTGCGCGGCGCCGGTCATCGCCAGCGGGTAGAGCACGCCGAGCAGGACGGTGAGCGCGACCATCGCGCGGATGGCGACGCCGAACTGGCCGAGGCGGATTCTTCTGGTTGCCATGTGAGATGCCTCTTCTAGCCGATGCCCGGGATGACCGAGACCAGCAGATCGATGAGTTTGATACCGATGAACGGGGTGACCAGGCCGCCGACGCCGTAGATCAGCAGGTTGCGGCGCAGCATCGCGGAGGCCGACGACGGCTTGTACCGGACACCGCGCAGTGCCAAGGGCACGAGAACGACGATCACGAGCGCGTTGAAGATGACGGCCGACAGGATCGCCGACTCGGCCGAGTCGAGCCGCATGATGTTGAGCTTGTCCAGGCCCGGGTACGCCCCGGCGAACAGTGCCGGCAGGATCGCGAAGTACTTGGCCACGTCGTTGGCGATCGAGAACGTGGTCAGCGAACCTCGGGTGATCAGGAGTTGCTTGCCGATCTCGACGATCTCGATCAGCTTGGTCGGGTTGGAGTCCAGGTCGACCATGTTGCCGGCCTCCTTGGCCGCCGACGTCCCGGAGTTCATCGCGACGCCGACGTCGGCCTGCGCCAGTGCGGGCGCGTCGTTGGTGCCGTCGCCGGTCATCGCGACCAGCCGGCCACCCTCCTGCTCCTTCTTGATCAGCGCCATCTTGTCCTCGGGCGTCGCCTCGGCCAGGAAGTCGTCGACCCCCGCCTCCTCGGCGATCGCCTGCGCGGTCAGCTGGTTGTCGCCGGTGATCATCACCGTCCGGATGCCCATCGCACGCATCTGGTCGAACCGCTCCCGCATACCGGCCTTCACGACGTCCTTGAGATGGATCACGCCCAACGCTCGTGCGCCGTGGGAGTTGCTCTCGGCAACCACCAGCGGAGTCCCGCCGGAGGCCGAGATACCGTCGACCAACTCGCCGAGGGCACTGTCGAGCTGACCGCCCTGCGCTGTTATCCACGCCGTCACCGCGCCCGCGGCGCCCTTGCGCACCTGCCGGCCGTCCACGTCCACGCCGCTCATCCGCGTCTGCGCGGTGAACTCCACGAACGTTGCGTGCGGCAACTCACCGGTGTGCCGCTCGCGCAACCCGTACCGGCTCTTCGCCAGGACGACGATCGACCGGCCCTCCGGCGTCTCGTCCGCCAGACTCGACAACTGCGCCGCATCCGCCAGCTCGGTCTCGCTGACGCCGGCCACCGGGATGAACTCCGCAGCTTGCCGGTTGCCGAGCGTGATCGTGCCCGTCTTGTCCAGCAGCAACGTGTTCACGTCGCCGGCCGCCTCGACGGCCCGGCCGGACATCGCCAGCACGTTGCGCTGCACCAGGCGGTCCATCCCCGCGATCCCGATCGCCGACAGCAGGGCGCCGATCGTGGTCGGGATCAAGCAGACCAGCAGCGCGACCAGGACGACCAGGCTGAGGTCCACCCCGGCGTACTGGGCGAAGGGCTGGAGTGTCACCGTGGCCATCAGGAACACGATGGTCAGGCTGGCCAGCAGGATGTTCAGCGCGATCTCGTTCGGCGTCTTCTGCCGCGACGCACCCTCGACCAGAGCGATCATCCGGTCGATGAAGCTCTCCCCCGGCTTCGTGGTGATCTTGACGACGATCCGGTCCGACAGCACTCGGGTACCACCGGTCACGGCACTGCGGTCACCGCCGGACTCACGGATCACGGGCGCGGATTCGCCGGTGATCGCCGACTCGTCGACGCTGGCCACGCCCTCGACGACGTCACCGTCGCCGGGGATGATCTGGCCGGCCTCGACGACCACTCGGTCGCCCAGTTGCAGGGCTGTCGCCGGCACCTCCTCTTCGGTGCCGTCAGCGGTCAGCCGGCGCGCGGTGGTTTCGGTCTTGGCCCGGCGCAGCGTCGCCGCTTGAGCTTTGCCCCGGCCTTCGGCGACGGCTTCGGCGAGGTTGGCGAAGAGCACGGTGAGCCAGAGCCAGACCACGATCCACCAGACGAACGTGCTGGAGTCGGTGAAGGCGAGCACCGTGGACGCGATCGCGCCCACCTCGACGACGAACATCACCGGGTTCTTCACCATCAGCCGCGGGTCGAGCTTGCGCAACGCGTCCGGCAGGGAGGTGAGCAGCATCTTCGGGTCGAACGAGCCCGACGGCGTCTTCTGCTGGACCGGCTGCTCCGACGGTGCTTCCGGTGCAGGCGTCATGGTCTGGGTGGTCACAGTCCCTCCGCGAGGGGTCCGAGAGTGAGTGCGGGAAAATAGGTGAGGCCCGTGACGATCAGTACGACGCCGACGAGCATCGTCACGAACAGGGCCTTGTGGGTGGGCAGCGTTCCGGAGGTGACCGGGACCGGCTGCTGACGCGCGAACGAACCGGCCAGCGCGAGCACCAGGATCATCGGGACGAACCGGCCGAGCAGCATCACGATGCCGAGGGCGGTGTTGTAGAAGGTGGTGTTCGCGCTCAGTCCGCCGAACGCGCTGCCGTTGTTGTTGGCCGCCGAGGTGAACGCGTACAGCACCTCGGAGAAGCCGTGCGGGCTGTCGGTGTTGAAGATCGACGCGCGTGCGCTCGCCAGACCCATCGCGACGGCCGCTCCTGTCAGGACCAGCGACGGGGTCGCCAGGATGTAGAGCGAGACGAGCTTCATCTCCCGCGCGGTGATCTTCTTGCCGAGGTACTCCGGCGTGCGACCGACCATCAAGCCGGCCACGAACACGGCCAGCACGGCGAGCACGAGCATCCCGTACAAGCCCGATCCCGTACCACCCGGTGTCACCTCGCCCAGCATCATGTGGAACAAGGCAGTGCCACCACCCAGTGGGGTGAAGGAGTCGTGCGCGGAGTTCACCGCACCGGTCGACGTACCGGTCGTGGACGAGGCGAACAACGCCGACGCCCATTCACCGAAGCGGGTCTCCTTGCCCTCCATGGCCGCGCCCGCCGCGCGCGTCGCCGTACCGGCGCCATTCACCTCGAACGCGGTGGCGGCCGCGGTGAACGCAATCCACAGCGTCGTCATCACGCCGAGGATCGCGTAGCCCTGCCGCTTGTCCTTGACCATCAGGCCGAACGTCCGGGTCAGTGCCACCGGGATCAGCAGCAGCAGGAAGATCTCGAACAGGTTGGACAGGCCGTTCGGGTTCTCGAACGGGTGCGCGGAGTTGGCGTTGTAGAAGCCACCACCGTTCGTCCCGAGCTCCTTGATCACCTCCTGGCTCGCGACCGGACCACCCGGGATCGTCTGCGTCTGACCGACCACCGTCGTCAACTCGTGCCCGGACGACAGGTTCTGCACGACGCCCGTCGCGACCAGAACCAGGCCGCCGACGATCGCCAGCGGCAGCAGGACCCGCAGCACGGTCCGGGTCAGGTCCACCCAGAAGTTGCCCAGGCGCTCGGTCTTCGACCGGGTGAAGCCACGGATCAGGGCGACCGCGACGACGATGCCGACGGCCGCGGACACGAAGTTCTGCACCGCGAGGCCGGCGAACTGGACCAGGTGGCCCATCGTCACCTCAGGCGAGTACGACTGCCAGTTGGTGTTCGCGACGAACGACGCGGCGGTGTTGAACGACAGCCCCTGCTCGACGCCGGGCAGGCCGTTGGAGAACGGCAGGTGACCCTGCAGTCGCTGCAACACGTAGAGGAAGATCAGGCCCACCGCGGAGAACGCGAGCACCGACCGGGCGTAGACCGCCCAGGTCTGATCGGCCTTCGCGTCGACGCCGAGCAGCTTGTACGTCGTACGCTCGAACCGGCTGTCCTTGGTGGAGGTGTAGACCTTGGCCATGTAGCCGCCCAGCGGCCGGTAGGCGGCGGCCAGGAGCAGGACCAGCAGGCCGACCTGAAGCAGGCCGGCGGCGGTGTCGGACATCAAAACCTCTCGGGGAAGATCAGGGCGGCGACCAGGTAAAGCACCAGCGCCGCGGCCACCACGAGACCCGCGATGTTGTCGGTGCTCACAGCTTCTCCACCCCCCGCAGGGCGAGCCAGACCGCAGCGAACGTGGCTACACAGACGGCGAGGAACACAACGTCCTTCATGACTTGCCCCACCCCTCGGCTAAAGAGCTCATGGGACCACTGCACACCGCTCGCTGCCCGATCAGGAGCCTTCTCGCACACCTCTCACGTCCGCGTAGTCACCTCTCACAGGACTCTCACAAGCCGGCGCCGGTCACCGCGGGGCGCGATCACCACGCCGCACCGCTGACCGACTGACTTGTTGGTGGTTTCACCGCTGTGACGCGAGGATCGGCCATCATGACGGGGTGATGCACCTCCGACTGATCCTTCCGCCCGACCGCACAGAGCTGATCGTGGACTCGCTGGTGGCCGACGACCGGACGACCAACATCGTCGTACTGCCGGCCGCCGCCAAGCGCCCGGCAGGGGACGTCGTGCACTGCGACGTCACCCGGGAAGCGACCTCCGACATCCTCGAGTGGCTCAAGGACCAAGGCATCTACGAGGACGGAGCCGTCGCTCTGTCCACCGTCGACGCAGCGCCGTCCCGCAATGCCAGGGAGACCGAGGAAGCAGCACCCGGAGCACCCGACGACGCGGTCGTCTGGGACGCCGTGGTCGACCAGGGGTACGCCGAGGCCCGCGGCTCCTGGGCCTTCTACGCGTTCTTGACCCTGGCAACTATGATCGCGGCGATCGCGGTCATCACCGACTCGTCCATCCTCGTGGTCGGCGCCATGGTCGTGGGCCCGGAGTTCGGCGTCGTCGCCGCCTTGGCGCTCGGCCTCGCCCTGGGGAGGATGAGGCTCACCTCGCAGGCCTTCCTTCTGCTGGCCAAGGGCTTCTTGCTGGCGATCGTCCTCACCACCCTGGCCGCTCTCCTGGCCCGGGCGGTCGGGTGGATCGACACAGGTGACGTCACCGCTGCCCGCCCGCTGACCGGCTTCATCTGGCGGCCCGACCGATGGTCGGCAGTCGTCGCCGTCCTGGCCGGCTGCGCCGGCGTACTGTCACAAACCGCGGGCCGCTCCAACGCCCTGGTCGGCGTCTTCATCTCCGTCACCACCGTCCCGGCCGCCGGCGACCTCGCCCTCTCGGTCGCCCTGTGGGCACCGCACCAGATCGGCGGGTCAGCAGCCCAACTCGGTATCAATCTCGCCGGAATGACGATGGCCGGAGTCGCGACCTTGATCCTCCAACGAATCCTGTGGCGGTGGCTGATCAACCGCAGGTCACCCTCAGCCCCGCCCGAACTCCCGATCGGCTGACCGACGACATCCGCGCCGACAAGGTCGAAGCTCAGTCGATCGCCTGGTACACCGTGGCCCAGAAGTCGTGCAGGAGTCGCGTCGAGTCCGGCGTGGACGCCCCGACCTGCGTGAGCAGCAGGCCGACGAGCTGGTTCTTCGGATCGGCGTACGACGACGTACCGCTGCCGCCGTCCCAGCCGAACTGGCCGACCGGCGCGTAGTCGCCGCGGTAGGTGCGCACGGCCATCCCGAAGCCCCAGCCACCGTGCTGTCCCTGCCCGTGCGAGATGTGCACGTTGTCGCGGCCCATCGCCTCCCGGGCCGCCAGCTGCTCGGCCGTCAGGCGGTTCGTCGTCATCAGCTCGACGGCGGGCCGGGACAGGATCCGGTCGGCTCCGTGCAGGCCGCCGTTCAGCAGCATCCGGAAGTAGGCGTGATAGTCGTCGACGGTCGAGTTCAGCCCACCGCCACCGCCCTGGAACGCCGGCGGCTTGCTGTGCCGACCGCCCTCGGCCTCGTCCCAGACGTGGAACTCACCGGTCTGCGGGTCGGGCGCGTACAGCGGAGGCAGCCGGTGCAGCTGCTCCGTCGGCACGTGGAACCCGGTGTCCTTCATCCCCAGCGGACCGAAGACGCGCTCGCGCAGGAACTCCTCGTACGACTGCCCCGACACCCTCGAGACGAGGACGCCGAGCAGGTCGCTGCTGATCTGGTACTGCCAGCGCTCCCCCGGCTGGTGCATCAGTGGAAGCGTGCCGAGCCGGCGCATCCACTCGTCCTGCTCGGGCATCGGCTCGGGCAGGTTCGGCGTGATGCCCTGCTCGAACACCGCGCCCATGATCGGCGTCCCGAGGACCGTCATGTCCATCCCCAGCCCGAAGGTCGACGTCAGCACGTCCCGGACGGTGATCGGCCGCTTGGCCGGTACGACGTCGTCGATCGGCCCGTCGATCCGCTGCAGCACCTTGCGGTCGGCGAGCTCGGGCAGCCACGGCTCGACCGGGTCGTCCAGCCGCAGCCGGCACTCGTCCAGCAGCACCATCGCCGCCGAGACCGCGACCGGCTTGGAGGTCGAGGCCATCCGGAAGATGGTGTCGCGCTGCATCGCGTCGCCGCCGTCGTGGCGCATCGTGCCGAGCGTTTCGACGTGGGTCTCGTCCCCGCGGCTGACCAGGGCGACGAGACCGGGGATCCGCCCGGACTCGATGTGACGGTTGAGCACGTCGTGCAGCCTGCGGAGGCCCGTGGTGGTGAAGCCGGTGGTGGACATGGTGATTGTGCTCCTTGCTGTGGAGGGGACGGGGCGTGGGGCGTCAGAGGCTGCGGGCGACGATGTCGCCGTGCGAGGTGATCGCCTGGATCGCCAGATCCGCAGTGCCGTCGTTCTTGAGCGAGTTGTCGACCCGGCCGAGCGTCGTACCGGCGTCCAGCGAGGCCGACACCCCGTGCGCCGCGGTGATCGACACGTCGCCGGACTGCGTGCGCAGTACGACGGCACCGCCGTGAGCCTCGGCGATCCGGATGTCGCCCTTGCTGGTGGTGATCTCGGCCGGCCCGTTGAGACGGTTGACCGAGACGTCGCCGGCGAGCGCGGTCAGGCGGACACTCGCGGCCTCGTCGACCTCGATCGTCCCGTACGCGCCGTCGAAGACGACCTCGCCGAAACGTCCCACGGCCTGGAACTCGGCAGCCGCCGCCTTCCCCTCGATCGAGGAGCCCGCGGGCAGCTGAACGGTCACGTCGATCGAGCCGGAGGTGCGGAAGTACTGGTTCTTCGCCGAGGCCTCGATCCGCAGCACACCGTCGGCGTACTCGACCGTGGTCTGCTCCGCGACCTTCAGGTCACGGCTCTTCGAGGCGTCCGCCGGCCGCACCTGGACGACGGTGTCGGCCCGCTCGCCGGCGACGAACCGGACACGACCGGCCGGAATGTCGAGTACGGCGGAGATCGCGGCGGCGGTGGGGAAGGTGTGCATGGTGTTCTCCTGAACGTTTCGTCCGAGCGCCACCGCTGGTGGCGACGCATCCGGTCACGAGAACCACGATCGCCCGCCGTACTGACACCACCCGGCCAGCCCGCTGACGCGGTCCTGACACCGTGAGCAGGCTGCGCTGGATGGCCGCAGGGTGCAGTAGTTGTCGACCACGGGAGTAGTGCGGATTGTCCACCGTGGGCGGACGAACGAGCTGACCTGCTGGGCCAGTGTTTGAGGTCCGAAGACAGGGGGTTCTCGTGTTCACGTTGCCAGCAGGGCGGCGGGGTACGTGGGGTGTGGTCGCGGTCTGGGTGCTGTTGCCGCCACCCGGCGGGCGGTGCGGGCCACCGCGCCGGTGATCGCGTCGGCCGGACTGGTGCTGGCGGCAACCTTCGGGGTGCTGCCGTTCGTGCCGATGGTGGAGATGGGGGGTGGTGGTCGCCGTCGGGGTTCTGCTGCAGACTCTGCTGGTAGCGCCTGCGTTGCCGGCGCCGATGATGGTGGGTCTGCGCCGATGGATCTGGTGGCCGAGCCGCTCGGTGGACAAGGCACAACCGGCAACAGTCCCGGACGAGTCGGTGCTGGTCGGCGAGGAACGGAGCTGAACGATGGGGACGGTGGTCTTGGTGGGAGCGAGGCGGTACGGGATCGGCAGGGCCGACCTGCTGCTGACCGCTGCGCTGCTGCTCCTGCCGGTGGCCGCCGTCCTCTTCCTGCCGCGGCAGTGGCTCGACGACAGGCAGCTCGACGCTCTCGGGTTCACCCTGCTCGTTCTGGCGACCCTGCCGGTTCTCGTCAGGCGCCGCTACCCGATCCAGGGGCTGCTCTTCTGTGTGGCCGTCCAGATGGTCTACCACGCCTTGAACTACACGCACGACGTCATGCTGCCGGTGGCGGTCGTCCTCATCTACACCCTCTCCCTGACCACCTCCCGCATCTCGACGCTGGCACTGGTCGGCATCAGCATCGCCGGAGTCCTGGTGAGCGCGAGCGTCCCTCAGGACGAGTCGGTCGGCGCGGAAGTGATCAGCCCGCTCGGCTGGTTCGCGGTCGCCGCGGTCGGCGGGCAGGCGATGCGTCTGCACCGCGCGCTGCTCGCGGAGACGAGCGAGCGCCGGGTTGCCGAGGAGCGGCTGCGGATCGCGCGCGACCTGCACGACGTCCTGGCCCACCACATCGTCGTGATCAACTCCCATGCCGGCGTGGCCGCTCATCTGCTCGACGAGCGCACCGACGATCCGTCCCTCGCACCGGTCTCGCAGTCGCTGCACACAGTGGCGGACGCGAGCAGCGGAGTACTGGCCGAGCTGAGAACTACCCTGGACGTCCTCCGCGGCCACGAGGTCGACGTGGATCGGCACCCGACGCCGGACCTCGCCGGCCTGGCCCGGCTCGCAGCGGTCACGACGGCGGTCGGCGTACAGGTCGAGCTGCGCATCAGCGGCACCAGCCGGCCGCTGCCGGCCGCCGTCGAGATCACCCTCTACCGGATCGCGCAGGAGGCCCTGACCAACGTGGTGAAGCACGCGCACGCTCGACAGGCACTGGTGCAGCTCGAGTACGACGACGAGGAGGTTCGGCTCGAGGTCACCGATGACGGCCTGGGCAGCTCCGACGGCGGCAGCACAGCCGGCTACGGCATCGCGGGGATGAACGAGCGGGCGCAGTCCGTCGGTGGTCAGCTGGTCACCGGCGACGGCCGGTACGGCGGGTTCCGGGTGGCGGCGACCGTACCCACTCCGGGAGCGCGATGATCAGGGTGGTGCTGGCCGACGACCAGGAGCTGGTGCGCAGCGCCTTCGCGATGCTCGTCCGCTCGGCACCGGACATGGACGTCGTCGGGGAAGCCGCCGACGGCGACCAGGCCGTCGAGCTGGTCCGGTCGACCCGGGCCGACGTCGTCGTGATGGACATCCGGATGCCGGGGACGGACGGGATCACCGCCACCGGCAGGATCGCGGCCGACGAGGATCTGAGCGGCGTACGGGTGCTGATCCTGACCACGTTCGAGAGCGACCACAACGTCGTGGCCGCGTTGCGGGCGGGAGCGAGCGGATTCCTGGTCAAGGACACCAAACCCGCGCACCTGCTGGCCGCCATCCGCACCGTGGCCGCCGGCGAGGCACTGTTGTCACCCGGCGCGACCCAGGCCCTGATCGAAAGAGTGCTGAGGCAACCCGATCCGGCCGGCCCGGCGCCCGGCGTACTGGCCGCGCTGACCAGGCGGGAGCGCGAGGTCCTGACGCTGATCGGCCGCGGCCTGAGCAACGGCGAACTCGCCGAACAACTGGTGATCAGCCCATTGACCGCGAAGACCTACGTGAGCCGGTTGCTGACCAAGCTGGACGCCCGCGACCGGGCTCAACTCGTGATCGCCGCCTACGAGTCCGGCCTGGTCCGGGCCTCCGGCCAAGGAGAGTCCTCTTAGGGGTGCGGACTGCGGCACTCGCCGTGTCACAGTCCGCACCAGTGGTCGTCAGGTCAGAAGCCGCCGGTCGTGGTGCCGCCGCTGCCTGTGGCGGGAGTGACGAAGGTGATGTTCGGGTCAGGTCCCCACTGGTCGGCGGAGGCTGGGTAGTTGGCCTCTTGGCGCTTGACGCACTTCCACTCGATCGTCGTGTTCGGCGGAAGGTTGCTGATCGTGCCGGTCCAGGTCGGGTAACTCGTCGGTGAGAGCTTCACCGCACTGGCCACCGACCAGGAGCCGAGCTGCGGCGCGCTGCCAACGGCGTACACGGACTGGCCTGTGGTGGTCGTGCCGTTGGTGCAGCTGAACGTCTTGGACACCACCGCCTGGCCGAGCGTGAAGACGAACGACTTGGCCGTGCTCGTCGCCACCGAGGCGGACTTCGCGACGACCAGGTTGCCGCCGGCGTTGTACCAGCCACTGGAGGCTGCGTCGAATGCCGCCTTGGTGGCGTGCTGGGTCAGCGCGGCCCCGTTCAGCGTCACACCTGAGGCCTGGGTGTCGGCCACCAGCTCGATCACGTTCTGCCTCGACGACGGCGCTCCGGTGTAGGTGCCGGACGACGCCGCCACCCCGACCGTCGCCGTACTGCCCGATCTCACCTGGGTCAGGTCGGTCGTCCGCTTCGCGCCGGTCTGGTAGCCGATGGTCGCGCCGTCGTCCTCGGCGAGCGTGAACGAGGACGCGGTGGTGTCGGCGTACACCCGCGCGACGAGCTCGTTGCGGGTTGTCCCGTCGGCCCGCTTGCCCAGCACGTTCATCGTCTGGTCGTCGACGACCATCTTCGGGATGATCGCGCCGGCCCGGGCGTAGGCGGGCAGCTGGAACTTGCCGTTGCGCCACAACGGCACGTCGGCCAGGGTCTGGCCGGTGCTTACCGTCTTGGTGTTGGTGTAGTAGTCGAACCAGGTCCCGGCCGGCAGGTAGACGTCCCGCTTGCGCTGGTTCGCTCCGGCCACCACGCCGACCAGCAGGTCCTTGCCGATCAGCTTCTCGTGGCCCATCTCCCGCACGGTGGGATCGTTCTGGTACTGGTAGACCAGCGGCGGGACCAGGGGTTCACCGGTGGTGTGCGCCCGGTGCGCCAGCGAGTAGTAGTACGGCGTGAGCTCGTAGCGCTGCCGCAGGTTCGCCAGGTTGCTCGGTACGTCGCCGATCGAGTCCGGCGAGGTCTCCGCGCAGTTGCACAGGTTCTCGGTGTGCGGCCGGATCGGTACGTCGAACCACGACGAGTTCGCGAACCACTGGGTGTACAGCTCGTTCAGGTCGGTGTTCAGCATCTCCCGGCGGAAGCCGCCGATGTCGGAGCCGAAGTAGTCGATGCCGGACATCGACATCTGCATCTGCACGTTCTGCTGCGACGCGAGCGCGGTCAGCTTCGACCCGATGTCCCCGGACCACATCGCGGCGCCGGTGCGCTGGATTCCGCCGGCAGCGGACCGAGCCAGCATGAACGGCCGCTGCTGAACCGCGTTGTCGGTATAGCCCTTGGCGATCCCGCGGGCCCACTCCAGGTTGTAGAGGTTGTGGTAGTCGGAGTGCGCGTGCTTGCCCGGCAGCAGCCCGGCGGTCCAGTCGCCCGCGTCGTACATCTCGGGCTCCCCGAGGTCGAGCCAGTGACCCATCACCCCCGCGTCGACCAGCGGCTGCCGCTGCCCGTTGTGCCACTGGGCACTCGCGGCCGGCTGGGTCCAGTCGATCATCCCGCCGCGGCCCCACCAGTCGTTCCCGGTCAGGTACGCCGGGCTGCAGCTCGAGCAGCCCGCCCGGATCAGGTAGCCGGCCGTCGCCATGCTCGAGTGCTCGGGCAGGTTCTTGCCGACGTACGACTCCTCGATCGTCATCACGCCGACGCCGTTGGTGTTCTTGTACGCCGCCAGCTTGGTCGCCGGGTTGGGGAAGTTGACCGGGTCCCAGTCCAGCGTGCCCATCCGGGTGTTGTCCGAGCCCGCGGTGACCCCGCCGAACCAGTTCACGTCCAGCATCACGCCGTCGGTCGGGAACTTGTTCGCCCGCAGGCCGTTCAGCGTGGTGTCGATCTCGGACCAGTTGTCGTAGCCGTACTCCGACATCCACAGGCCGAACGCCTTCTTCGGCGGCACCGGCGGCCGGCCGGTCAGCTCCAGGTAGTCCTTGCGCAGGTCGGGCAGGTCGGGGCCCGACATCACGTACCAGCGAAGCTGGTCGCCGAAGGTGTCCATCGTCCACGGATCGCCGGTCAGGTCCCACTGCTGCTTGTAGACCTGGTCGACGAACATCCCGTAGTTGGTGGTGTTCGCGCCGACCGCGAACAGCACCGGGATCTGCGCGTTGCCGACGGGACCGTTGTCGGCGTCGTACAGCATCGCGTTGCCGTAGGTGCCGCCGGTGCGCTGCCGGCCGACCCAGTCGCCGTCGGCGCTGCCGCCCGTGAAGAACTGCTCGCCGAGCCCGTACGCGTTCTGCATGGACGACTTGGTGAAGCTCAGCCCCTTCCAGGCCTGGCTGAGATTGCGCGGGCAGGTGGTGTTGAGCAGCAGCTGTGGGGAGCGGGTGGTGTCGTAGACCGTCGCGCACAAGGTGCTCGTGTTGACATCCACCTTGATCCCCGGCGTCGTCAGTACGCCGCCCGCCTGGGTCAGGCTGGTCGGGCCGGGATAGTCGGTCTTGGCGATCTGCGTCGTGGTGAAGATCGGAGAGCCCGTCCCCGGACCGGATCCCGCGCCCATCTCGAAGTGCACGAGATCGTTGTCCAGGAACTCGACCACCAGATAGTTGCCCCCGGCAGTGAACTGGACCCGCTGCACCGCGGCCTGAGCCGTGGCGGTCGGCAACACCACGAGCAACGGCAGCAGCAGGACGAACGCCATCAGCCGCTTCATGGCCGGGCCACCGAGACGTTGTCGAGGTTGATTCCCCCGGATCCGTACACGACCTTGACCATCCGTTGACCGGCGGTCAGGTTGGTTGTCAGCGTCGCGGTTCCCCACGTGTCCCAGTTGCCGGTACTCGGCAGGTTGACCGAGCCGACACTGACACCGTCGACCTGGATCGTCCGCGTCGCGGCGGTGGCCGCGCCGTTGGCGTACCGCAGCTTGATCACGTGGCTGCCGGTGACACTCGCGCTCGTGTCGACCTGGACCGCGTCACCGGCCGTCTCGAACCCGTCGACGAAGCCGGTCCCGGTGTAGCCGGGGTGGTCGGTGTTGGTCGTCGTACCGGTGTTGCTGCCGAACTCGGCCTCGTACGCCGCCTTGTCGACGCCGTTCAGGACGACGCTACGTGCCGCCGCGCTCGACGCGGTCTTGACCAGCGTGAGCTGCTGGACCGGGTCCCAGTACCAGCCCTCGGCGGCCGCCTGCAGAGCGGCGAGGGTGGCGTGCGCGGTCATCGTCGACCCGTCCTTCGTGACCGACGTCGGCTTGCTGGAGGCCACCTGCAGGGTGCTCTTCGTGGCCAGCGGCGGCACGCTGACCGTGACCTGGTGGGCGGCGAAGTTCTCGGTCGAGGTGAACGTGCGGGTCTGGTTCGCCGAGTCCTCGAAGTAGCCGTAGCTCGTCGTACCGGACGGGTACACGCGGAAGGCGAGGTTGGTGTAGGTGTCGACGCTGTTGCCGATGGTGCCGCCCAGTTCGTAGTTCGCGTTCAGGTTGAGCGGGACGATCGCGCCGGCCTTGGCGTAGACGGGAATCGTGCCGGTGTCGGCGTTGTAGACCTTGGTCCCGGCGCCCTGCGCGCGGCCGCCGTTCCAGAAGTCGTACCACTCGCCGGCGGGCAGGTAGACGCTCTTGCTGGTCGCGCCCTGGGTGGTGATCGGTGCCACCAGCAACTGCCGCCCGAACATGTACTGCTGGTCCTGCGCGGCCGCGGTGGTGTCGGACGGGTACGCCACGCTCATCGCCTGCATCATCGGCAGCCCGGTGGTGGAGGCGTTCTTCGCCTCGGTGTAGAGGTACGGGATCAGGTTCATCCGGGTGTTGGCGAACTTGCGGAACTTCGGGACCACCGTGGTGTCCCCCGACCTGGCCTGCACGTTCCACGGCGTCCGGGCCTCGGAGACGCCCGGGTTCGCCTTCTCCGAGTGGTACTGCATGATCGGCGAGAAGGTCGCCTGCGCCGCGGAGCGCAGGTAGAGCTCACTGCTCGGGAACGTGCCGGTGAAGCCGGCCAGGTCCCAGGACCAGAACGGGACGCCGGACTGCCCGGCGCTCTGGCCCGCGCGGACCGCCTGCTGGAAGGCGTCGAAGGTCGAGGCCTGGTCGCCGGCCCAGAAGATCGAGTTCGCCTGCGCCCCCGCGGTGCCGCCACGGCTGAACAGCACGCCCTGCGAACCCGTCTTGGTCTGGACGAAGTCCTTGTACGCGCGGGTGTACTCGTTCGGGTAGGCGTTGTGCAGTTCGTCGCCCTTGCGGCCGCTCGCGCTGGTCACGTTCCGGCCGAACACCGCCTCGCTGCCGTCGGTCTTGAAGCCGTCGATGCCGACGTCGTCGAACAGGTAGGCGCGCTTGCTCATCCACCAGTTGGTCGCGGCGGTGCTGGTGAAGTCCGGCACGGTGCTGTTGCCGAACCACTGGCCGGACGGGATCCGGTACGGGCCACCGGCGCCGTCACCGAGGACGTAGCCCTGCGCCACGGCGTAGTCGCGGTCGTTGACGTGCTGCTGCGGCGCTGTCGGTGGATTGCTGTCGAAGTCCTGTTTCAGCACCGGGATCTGCCAGAGCACCACCTTGATGTTCTGGTTGTGCGCCGCGGTCACCATCGCCTTCGGATTGCTCCAGGCGGTGCCCGCGGGGAAGGTCAGATCGCTGTACGCGAGCGCCTGGCTGCCCGGCTTCGGCGTGTACGTCGCGCCGTGCCACAGGTAGAAGGTCGCCTCGTCGGCCCACTGCTCCAGCACCATCGCGCTGTGCGGGATGTTGTTCGCGGTGACGTTGGCCAGCTCGGTGTTCACCTCGGACTGGGTGTTCCACTCGTTGGCCGACATCCACAGCCCGAACGACCACTTCGGCGGCAGCTTCGGCCGGGCGGTGGTGGCCGTGTACTGGTCCAGGATCTGCGCCCGGGTGCCGGTGAAGAAGTGGTAGTCGACGGTGGAGTTGAGCGCGCCGCCGGTGTCGACGGTGAACCCGGCCATGTCGCTGAGATGGGTGCCGAAGTTGAACACCGAGTACCGCGTGCTGGGCACGTAGATGCCGTAGCCGGCCGAGTTGGTGAAGAACGGGACGCTGAGATAGGTCCGGCCGGTCGGCCCCTGGTCCTGGTACTGGTTGTAGACGTAGTTGTGCACGTCCTTGCCGCGCTGGTTCAGCGCGTCGTACCGCTCGCCGAGGCCCTCGAAGCGTTCGGTCGCCGGGGACAGCCAGTGGTCCTCGACCTTCGTCACCGTCGTACTGCCGTCGCTGGCCCAGCCGGTGTTGCGGAAGGTGGCGGGGTCGTACTGACGGGCGATCAGCGTGGTGCCGTCGCCCTTGTAGACCGCGACCCGGTACGGCGTCTTCTGGATCTTCAGCACCACGTTGCTGGTGGCGATCTGCAGCGTGGTCGCGCTGTTGGTGACCGTGTACGCCGACGAGCCGCTGATGTTCAGGCCGCCGCCGGTCGGCGCGACCTGGACGTGGAACCGGTCGGTCGCGGGGAACGCGAACCGCACCTTCGGCACGAAGCTGCCGGCGGTGTCACCGGTGGTCACGTCGACGCTGGTGCCGTTGTCGACGTACCCCGAGACGTTCCCGGTCCCGGAGAAGCTGGTGACCGCGAACGAGAACGGCCCGGTGGTCTTCTGGTTGGCCCCGTCCACGTCGGCGTTCACCGTGTAGGTGATCTTGTCGCCACGGGCAAAGGTGCCCAGGGCAACCTTCCAGTAGGTGTTGTTGCCGCTGTTGTGGTCGAAGGCGGCGCCGACCGGCGTCTGGTTCACGCCGTTCTTGGTCCAGGTGATCCAGACCGTCTGGCCGGGTGAGATCGGCCAGGTGGTGGCCTTCACCTCGACGGCCTGGCCGGCCATCGGGTCGCGCGGCGCGCGCTCGGTCGCGGTGGTGTTGTATAGCTCGTCGGCGCCGTACGGCGCGTGGAAGACGCCGGTCAGCGTCCCGGCGAACGCCGGCGACGGGGTGAACTGGAAGACCACCGCGGCGAGCACCAGGATCGCCGCGACGGCTCGTCGGCGCAGCAGGGCGGGTTGTCGGGGCGTGACGGCATGACTCATCTACGGCCTCACTTCGTCTGCCCGGCACGGGCCGGGGCGAGTGGTGTCAGCTGGCGGATCGAGTGGTCAGGGAAGGACGGTCTGCTTCGTCCGGGCGGAGATTGGGCTGGAAGAGCTCGCCGAGGAACAGTCCGGCGGCGCCGCGCGCCCACGCTTCGTCGTCCCAGTCGTCGACGACGACCTCCAGGTCCTGCTGGAGTCCGTCGAACACGGCCTGGCGCAAGGCGTCGTCGAAACCGGGCAGCAGCAGTTCCCCCGCCCGGGTTCCCTCTCCGGCGAGAACGATCAGCTTCGGGTTGAGCACGTTCACGAGGTTGCCGACGGCCGTCCCGAGGGTCCGGCCGACTTGGTCGAAGACGGCCCGGGCGGCTTCGTCGCCGCCGCGGGCCAGCTGCATGGCCTGCTCGATCGAGGTGGTGCGGGTGGCGGCGAGCACGGCGGGCTCACCGATGAAGGTCTCCAGGCAGCCGCGCGCGCCACACGCACACAGCGGCCCGTCCGCCGCGACCTTGGTGTGGCCGAACTCCCCCGCGCCGCCCCCGGCGCCGCGGTACAGCCGGCCGTCCAGCACCATGCCGAGTCCGACACCGCGGCCGATGCTGACCACGGCGACGTCGGACACCTCGCGGCCGGCGCCGAACCACTGCTCGTTCGCGACCAGCGTGTTGACGTCGTTGTCGACCACGACCGGCAGTCCGGTGCGCTTCTCCAGCAGGCCGGCCAGGTCGACGTCGTGCCAGTCGGAGTACGTCGAGTGCCGGACCACCCCGCTGGCCCGGTCGATCACCCCGGCCAGTCCGACTCCCACGCCGTACACGGGACCGATGCCGGCGGTCAGCTTCTTCGCCACCGCCGCCATCGTCCGTACGACGGTGCCGACGTCGTCGTGGCTCACCGCCCTGGTGGCCCGCTCGACGATGCCCGCACTGAGGTCGGTGAGCACGGCGATCACGCGCGTCTCGGTGAGCTTGATCCCGACCACGTAACCGGCCTCGGGCCGGAGCCCGAGCAGCACGGGCCGGCGGCCGCCGCCGGAGGACGCGGTCTCCCGCTCCTCCACCACGCCCGCGCCGATCAGGTCGCCGACGATCTCGGAGACCGTCGGCAGGCTGAGGCCGGTCCGCTTGGCCAGCTCCGTCCGCGACACCAGCCCGCCCCTGAGCTCCCCCAGCACCAGGGACGCGTTGATCTCGCGGATCAGCTCCTTGTTCCCGGCCCGAACCGGCTGCACCCGCCCACCCCTTACTAAGGTCACCGAAGGAAGTCTCCGGAAGCTAACCCCGGGATCAGGCCCGGGTCAACAGCTCGGCACCGCATCGAGCGCTTGAACTCCATCGACGGCGTGGCTCTTGACAGCGTCACCGGGCCGGGCTTAGTTTCTCACTAAATTTAGTGCCGAACTAAGTCGAGAGGACGCCGCGTGGTCAACGCCCAAGGTCCGATTCCCCGCGGTGACCTGGTCCCGTCGGGAGTGGTCGGGCTGCTCGGCACCAAGGGTCCGACGTCGCGGGCGGAGATCGCCCGGGCGCTCGGACTCAGCCCGGCGACCGTCACGCAGGTGACCAAGGACCTGATCGCCCGGGGGCTGGTCCAGGAGCTCGACTCCGTACCGTCGACCGGTGGCCGGCCGGCCCGCCTGCTCGGACTGGTCACCGACGCGGGCGTCGCGCTCGGCGCCAAGGTGACCGCCGACCACGTGGCCGTGGTGACCGTCGAGCTGGACGGCACCGTGCGGTCGTCGGCCGAGCACGAGTACGACCCGGCCGCCGGTGACGCGATCACCCGGCTCGGTCAGATCCTGGCCAAGGAGATCGCCGCGCTCGACGACCGCCTGCTCGGGGTCGGTGTCGGTGTCCCGGGATCGGTGGACTCCCAGGCCTCCGGCATCGTCGACGCGCCGACGCTGGGCTGGCGGTCCGCGGCGGTCGGGGCCACCTTGCGCGCGGCGCTGGACACCCCGGTCCTGGTCGACAACGACGTGAACACGCTGGCCGCCGCCGAGCGGCTCTACGGCATCGGCCGCGACCACTCGGCGTACCTGGTGGTCACCATCGGCCGCGGCATCGGCTGCGGGATCGTCGTGGACGGCGGCATCTACCGTGGCGCCAACGGCGGCGCCGGGGAGATCGGGCACATCCCGGTCTGGAGTGACGGCGGCGGCGAGCTGCCGCCCTGCACCTGCGGCTCGACAGGTTGCCTGGAGGCCTACATCGGGGCCGCTGGCATCGTCCGCGCCGCTCGGGCCCGGAAGGCGGTCGGCCCGCGCGGCACGGTCGCCACGCTGCTCCGGGCCGCCGCAGGTGGCGATCCGGTCGCACTGCAGGTCTTCGAAGCGGCCGGTGCGATGCTCGGACGAGCGCTCGCCGGTGTGATCCACACGGTCGACCCCGAGGTGGTCGTGCTGATGGGTGAGGGGGTGGACGGATGGGAGTTCTGGCAGACCGGGTTCGAGCCGTCGTTCCGGCGATCGTTGCTGCCGGCCCGCAAAGACGTGCCGGTCGTGGTGGAACCGTGGACAGAGGACCAGTGGGCCCGCGGGGCCGCGTCGCTGGTGCTGACGTCGCCGTTCGACTCGGCCGGCAACGGCGGCGAGCAGAGCCGCCTGGTCCGGGCCCGGATGGAGACCCGGTGAACGGCGTGAAGGTCGCGGCGAACGCACCCGCGACGGACGGCGTCGCCCCGGTCCGGGACCTCCCGGCCAGGCCACCGCGAGCGAGCCGCCGGCCAGGTCAGTGGAAACGCCTCGGCTGGGTGCTGTTCTTCCTGCTGCCCAGCGCGATCCCGCTGTTCGTCTTCACGCTGATCCCCATGGTGTCCTCGCTCTGGGTCAGCCTGCACAAGTGGAACCTGATCTCCCCGATGGAGTGGGTCGGCCTCGGCAACTACGCCAACCTGCTGAGCGACGAGATGACCCGGCGGGTCTTCCTGCACACGCTGATCTACGTCGCCGGCTACCTGCCGCTGGTGTACGTCGGCGGTCTGGCCCTGGCGCTCGCGCTGAACCAGAAGCTGAAAGGCCGCTCGTTCCTGCGGGCGACGTACTTCCTGCCGGTGGTGACGAGTTGGGTGGTGGTCGCGCTGGTCTGGAAGTGGCTGCTCAATCCGACCAACGGCCTGGTCAACCAGGTGCTCGGCGCGATCGGCCTGCCCGAGCCGGGCTGGTGGACCGACCCGCAGTGGGCGCTGCCCGCGGTGATCCTGTCGTCGGCCTGGAAGGACCTCGGCTTCGTGATGGTGATCCTGCTGGCCGGCCTGCAGGCGATCCCCAGCGACCTGTACGAGGCGGCGAAGGTCGACGGCTCGAGCGCCTGGCAGCGCTTCTGGCGGGTCACCCTTCCGCTGCTGTCCCCGTCGACCTTCTTCGTGGTGGTGATCTCCCTGATCAACGGCTTCCAGGTCTTCGACCAGGTCTACGTGATGACCGCCGGCGGCCCGGCCGGGTCCAGCCAGGTGGTGGTCGGGCAGATCTACGACCTGACCTTCCGCTACGGGCGGGCCGGCGAGGCGTCGGCCCTGTCCTGGATCCTGTTCGCGGTCATCCTGGTGATCACCGTGGTGCAGATCCGCGGCCAGAAGCGGTGGGTGCACTATGCGTGACACCCGCTCGTGGCCGGCCAAGCTCGCCCTGTACGCCGCCGTCCTGGCCGGCGCGGCGATCATGCTGTTCCCGTTCCTGTGGACGGTGATCACCTCGATCACCCCGGAGGGCTCGCTGGCCGACGGCCCGAAGCTCGTCGTCGACGATCCCACCCTGAACGCCTACCGCACGCTGCTGGACGCGATCCCGATGTGGCGGATCATGCTGAACTCGCTCGGCATCGCGATCGCCTCCACCCTGCTGCAACTGGTCACCGGCGCGATGGCGGCGTACGGGTTCGCCCGGTTGCACTTCCCGTTGAAGAACGTCGTGTTCGGGTTCTACCTGGCCACGCTGATGGTGCCGCTGCAGGTGCTGGTCGTGCCGCTGTTCATCGAGATGAAGACGCTGAACCTGCAGGACACCTACTTCGCCCTGCTCGCCCCGACGATCGCTTCGGCGTTCGGGGTGTTCCTGCTCCGGCAGGCGGTCACCGCCGTACCGCTGGAGCTGGACGAGGCGGCCACCATCGACGGCGCGGGACACCTGCGCATCTTCACCACCATCGTGCTGCCGCTGATCCGGCCGGCGCTGGCGACCGTCGCGGTGTTCGCGTTCATGGGCAGCTGGAACAGCTTCCTGTGGCCGCTGGTGGTGATCAGGTCACCGGAGTTCATGACGCTCCCGCTCGGCCTGTCCACCCTGCAGGGCCAGTTCACCACCCAGTGGGACGTCGTGATGGCGGGCTCGGTCGTCTCGATCGTGCCGATCGCGATCGTCTACCTGCTCGCGCAGCGCCACATCATCGCCGGTGTCGCACACACCGGCATCAAGTGAGGGGAACCGGAATCATGCGTCTACTCAAGTTCGGGGCGCTCGGCCTGACCGCCGCGCTCGCGCTGACGGCCTGCGGGCAGGGCTCAGCCACCAAGGAAGCGGCGGCGCCGGAAGGCAAGTCGGTCGTCCGCTACATGAACTTCTCGTCCAACGACGGTCACGAGAAGGACCTGACGGCGATCGTCAACGCCTTCCAGACCGCGAACCCGAACATCACCGTGCAGGTCGAGACGGTGCCGTACGCGGACTACTTCACCAAGCTGCAGACCTCGGTGGCCGGCGGCACCGCGGCCGACGCGTTCGAGCTGAACTACGAGAACTTCGTCACCTACGCCAAGAACGGCTCGCTGGGCGAGCTGAAGGACGTCGACGGCTCGGTCTACAAGAAGTCCCTGTACGACGCGTTCAATGCCGATGGCAAGCAGTACGGCGTACCGGAGTCGTTCTCGAACGTCGTGCTGTTCTACAACAAGGCGCTGTTCAAGAAGGCCGGGGTGGCCGAGCCGACCGCGGACTGGACCTGGAAGGACGAGCAGGCCGCGGCCGCGAAGCTGACCGACAAGGGCGCGAAGGTCTGGGGCGACTACCAGCCGGTCTCGTACAACGAGTTCTACAAGGTGCTGGCGCAGAACGGCGGCGAGTTCCTGAACGCCGACCGGACCGAGGCGACCTTCAACTCCCCGGCCGGCGTCGAGGCGGCCAAGTTCCTGATCGACAAGGTCGGCAAGACGATGCCGACCGAGGCCGACGGCGCCGGGACGCCGGACTTCGACTCCAAGCTGTTCAAGTCCGGCAAGCTCGCGATGTGGCACACCGGGATCTGGATGTTCTCCGCGATGGCCGACGCGCCGTTCGAGTGGGACGTCGTGGTCGAGCCGGGCAGCACCAAGAAGGCCTCGGCGATGTTCGTCAACGGCCTGGTCGTGTCGGCGGCGTCCAAGAACGCCGAGGCCGCGCAGAAGTGGATCACCTTCCTGGCCTCGTCCGACGAGACCACCAAGACCCGGCTCGCCACCTCGTGGGAGCTGCCGCCGGTCGCCGACGAGGCCAAGCTCGCGCCGTACCTGGAGCAGAAGAAGCCGGCCAACCGCAAGGCCGTCTTCACCGCGCTCGAGGACACCGTGCTGCCGCCGGTGATCGAGCGCCAGCAGGAGATGCAGGACCTGGTCACCCAGGAACTGACCTCCGCCGCGGCCGGCCGCAAGCCGGTCGAGAAGGCGCTCGCCGACGCCCAGACCAAGGTCAACGGCCTGCTGAAGAAGTGAAGGACGCGATGATCCCCACCTCCGCCCCCGAGACCACCGCCGCGCTGCGCGAGCTCGCCCGGCACAGCCACGCCGTGATCACCGAGCACCAGGACCCGGGCGGAGCCTATCCCGCCGCGCCGACGTTCTCGGCGTACCGGGGGTACGCGTGGCTGCGGGACGGCTCGTTCACCGCCGAGGGAATCTCCCGGTACGGCGACGTCGCCTCGGCCGGACGGTTCCACGACTGGGTGGACGGCGTACTGGGCCGTCGTCGCGAGCAGGTCGACAGCCTGCGCGCGGCGACCGCCCGGGGTGAGACGCCGCCGAACGAGGCGATGCTGCCGACCCGGTTCACGTTCGACGGCGCGGACGGTTCGGACCCGTGGTGGGACTTCCAGACCGACGGGTACGGCCTGTGGCTGTGGTCCGTCGTCACCCATGCCGCACGGCACGGGGTGTCGCTGGACCGGTGGCGGGCGGGGATCGACGTCGCGGTGGACTACCTGGTCACCTTCTGGGACCGTCCGTGCTACGACTGGTGGGAGGAGCACGTCGAGCACCGGCACGTGTCGACGCTCGGCGCGATCTACGGCGGACTGGTGGCCATCGCGCCGTACACGTCGGTCCCGGTCCTGGAAGTTGCCGAGCGCATCCGCGCGCTGGTCGAGGCCGAGGGTGTCCAGGACGGCCACCTGACGAAGTGGCTGGGCAGCTCGGCGGTCGACGGGTCGTTGCCCTCGTGCGTCGTCCCGTTCGGGCTGGTGACACCGGACTCGCCGACGGCCGCCGCGACGCTGGCCAAGGTCGCTCGTGACCTGGACGTCGACGGCGGAGTCCACCGCTTCACCGCGGACGTGTTCTACGGCGGCGGCCAGTGGATACTGCTGTCGGCTCTGCTTGGCTGGAACCTGGCCGCGGCCGGCGACACCGCCGGCGCCTGGCGGCACCTGCGCTGGATCGCCGACCAGGTGACGGCCGACGGCGATCTTCCCGAACAGGTCGACCACCACCTGCTCCACCCCGACTCCCGGGCCGAGTGGATCGCCCGCTGGGGGTCCGTGGCCAGCCCGCTGCTCTGGTCGCACGGCATGTACCTGATCCTCGCCGACGAACTCGGCATCACCGCAAAGGACGCCTGATGCTCACGCACCGGCCGTACGGCATCGAGCACCCCTATGCCGCCTCCCCTGACCAGCGCGTCCCCGTTCTCCCGCTGACCGGTGAACCCGTCCGGCTCGGGGTCGTCGCCCCCGGCGTCGATCGGGTGGTGTGCGAGTGGGGTTCGCTGGAGCTCCCGATGGAGCGAGGCTCCGCGGCGGCCGCGGACGCTGCCGCACTGGCCGGCGGCGAAGGACACCTGAGCGAGGCGCAGGCCAGGTCGCTCGGCGCCGACGGGGCCTGGTCGGTGGTTACCCCACCGGTGACCGAGCCGGTCAAGTACCGGTTCCACGCGGGGACCGAGACCACCGAGTGGTTCGAGGTCTCGCCGGCCGCGTGGGTGTCGTCCGGTGGCGAGATTCGGGGAGGTGACGGGCGGGTGCAAGACGTCGAGTGGCTGACGTCGGCGGAGGGAGTGCACCGGGCCCGGTTCTCCTTCGCGCTCGGGCCGGACGATCACCTGGTCGGGTTCGGCGAGCGGTACGACGTACTCGATCAGCGGGGGCGGTCGCTGGACGCCGTCGTGTTCGAGCAGTACAAGTCGCAGGGGGTGCACGGGCGGACGTACCTGCCGATGCCGTTCGCCCACGTGGTGGACGCATCTGGTCGTGGGTGGGGATTCCATGTGCGGACTTCCCGGCGTACGTGGTACTCGTCGGACGACCGCTCGCTGACGGTGGAAGTTGCCCTGGGCGACGAACCGGTGGTTGACCTGGGCATCTACGAAGGCTCCGCAATCGAAGTCCTGAAGGCCTTCCTGGACGAGGTCGGCCGGGCCGAGGAGCTGCCCTCGTGGGTCTTCCGGTTGTGGGCCTCGGGCAACGAGTGGAACACCCAGGAGCTGGTGACGGCGCGGATGGACGCGCACCGCGACCTGGCGATCCCGGTCGGCGCCGTGGTGATCGAGGCCTGGAGCGACGAGGAGGGCATCACCATCTGGCGCGACGCCCGCTACGCGGTGACGGCCGACGGCAGCGCGCACTCGGCGGACGACTTCAGCTACCCGGCGGACGGCGCGTGGCCGGACCCGAAGGCGATGATCGACGACCTGCACGCCCGCGGGATCAAGGTGATCCTGTGGCAGATTCCGCTGCAGAAGACCGAGTTCGACACCGGTCAGGTGGCGGCCGACGCCGCGGCGATGGTGCGGGACGGGCACGCCGTACTGGAGGCTGACGGTACGGCGTACCACAACCGCGGCTGGTGGTTCCCGAAGGCGCTGATGCCCGACCTGTCGGTACAGCGGACCCGCGACTGGTGGACGGACAAACGGCGCTACCTCGTCGAGGACCTGGACGTGGACGGCTTCAAGACCGACGGGGGCGAGCACGCCTGGGGCCACGACCTCGTCTACGCCGACGGCAAACTCGGTGATGAGGGCAACAACCTGTACCCGGTGCACTACGCCCGGACCTTCGGCGACCTGCTCCGCTCGGCCGGCAAGGCGCCGGTCACCTTCTCCCGCTCGGGCTTCACCGGCTCGCAGGCGCACGGCATCTACTGGGCCGGCGACGAGGACTCCACCTGGGAGGCGTTCCGGTCCTCGGTGACCGCGGGCCTGACGGCCGCCTCGTGCGGAATCGTCTACTGGGGCTGGGACCTGGCCGGGTTCTCCGGCCCGGTGCCGGACGCCGAGCTCTACCTCCGCGCGACCGCGGCCTCGACGTTCATGCCGATCATGCAGTACCACTCCGAGTTCAACCACCACCAGCTCCCGCTCCGCGACCGCACGCCGTGGCACGTCGCGGAGACCACCGGCGACGACCGCGTGGTCCCGCTCTTCCGCGAGTACGCCGAACTGCGCGAGCGCCTGGTCCCCTACCTGACCGAGCAGGCCGCCCGAACCATCGCCACCGACCGCCCACTGATGCGCCCCCTCTTCTTCGACCACGCCGACGACCCCGAGGTGTGGAACCACCCGCACCAGTACCTGCTCGGCGACGACCTGCTGATCAACCCGGTCCTGGAGCCCGGCGCAACCAGCTGGACGACCTACCTCCCCGCCGGCCAGTGGATCGACGCCTGGACAGGCGCCGCGACCGGCCCCGGCAGCGTCACCCGAGAGGTCCCCCTCGACGTCGTACCGGTCTACGCCCGAGCCACCGGTTGGCACCACCTCGAGCCGATCTTCCACAGGAAGGCGTAGCCGGACGGGCGGTCAGCTAAGCCGGACTGCCTTGCGGTGGCTTGCGTGGCGATTGCAGGGGGAAGTAGACGGTGTAGGGCTCGTCACGGATTTCGGCGAGCGGAACGAATCGGATGTTGGAGGGCTGACCGACAGTCCGGTAAGTCCCCGCCCGCCACCAACTGTGGTGCCGTTCCTGGTCGGCGGTGAGGAAGCTCGCCGGGTCGTCCGGTTCGCCGTACAGGATTGACTCTTGGCTCGTCAGACCGGCGAGGACCAACGGGCCGTCGAGCAATGCGACCGTGCCGGGCTGATCTGCCAGCGGCACCGTGCTCAGCCGTGACGGCAGGCTCAGCCGAATGCGCTGGTTGCTCCACACCTCTGAGGTGACGATCCATCCGTTGTCCACAGTGACCGGCACCGGCTCACCGTCGATCTCGAGCATCGGCGTCCCGGCTGCCCAGGACGGAACTCGAAGCCTGAGCTCGAACCGCGAGGGTCGATCGCAGCGAACGTCGACGACGTAGACGCGCTGGTCCGGTCGCCGCGGCGGTAGCGGCCGGGACAGCAGTTGCTGGATTCCGGCGGCACCGTGGGAGGTTTGTCGTTGCCCGAGGACGACCCCTTCGTCGGCGTCGGCGGTGATGGTGACCTGGACACGTCCGCCGAACAGATCGGGCCAAGTCGTCACCGAGTTCAGGTACTGGCTGACGGAGATCCCGGTGTCGTCGACGTACAGCGCGGCCTCGTCGACCGAGGCATGGGCCTGGAGCAACGTTCCGTGGCAGCACCAGAAGTCCTCGGTCGGCCGGCCCCACTGCTTGCGGCTTCCGGCGGCCAAAGGCAGGAAGTACGCCGGCATGCCGGAGTCCGGGTGCTGCTGGGCCCACATCCCGTTGACCAGGTTACGTTCCCAGTAGTCGGCGTACCGGTGATCGCCGGTCCAGCGGAACAAGACGGCGGCGAGTCGCATCATGTTGTGGACCAGGCAGTGCTCCTGCACCGCATGAAGACGCGCGGACTGTTCGCCCGGCGGCTGCCAGACCTCACCGCAGCTGCTACCGCCGGTGCAGTAGGTCCCGCGCGCCTCCACCGCGGCGTCCCAGAAGGCTTCGACGATGTCGCGCCAGCGCTGGACTCCAGTGACCTCCCACGCCCGCGCGGCGCCCAGGATCTCCGCGATCTGAGTGTTCGCATGCTTGTTGGTCAGCACGTCGACGCCGGCGAGCAGCGGCTCGAAGAACCGCGGCCGGTCGTACCGGTCGACGAGATCGGCGGCGCGCTGGTCGCCGGTGAACGCGAGCAGATCCGCCCAGACCTCGAGCATCCCACCCGTCTCCTGGTCGAGTACGTCGTCCAGCTGCTCGCGCGACAGCTTCCCACTCCAGTCGTGGAACCACCCGGCGAACGCCGAGACCACGCCGAGGGCCTCCTCGTTGCCGGCGACCCGGTACTGATCCAGCAGTCCCATCAGCGTCTTGTGGACGACGTAGTGCGGTGCCCACACGGGCTTGCCCGCCACCAGCCGTTCGAAGTACGCCGGTGGGATGGACGCAGCCCATCGACCGCCGTTGGCGCGCTGGCACGCAGCGAGTTCGGCGACGATCGACGACGCTCGAGCGGCCACCTCAGGGTCCTGGCGGCCGATCCGGGCTGCTGCGGACAGCCAGTGCCCGAGAATGTGGCCCCGCAGCTCGCAGGTGATCGATTCCCAGCCCCAGTGCCAGTCCTCCGGCCCGTCGACGGCTGCGGCGCCGACCGTCGTACCCCACGACCCGGAGTAGCTCCACAAGCCGGCCTCCGCACGGTACGGCCGCAGCAGGTTGTCGGCGCTGAGACTTCGCAGGTAGCGCGCATTCAGCCGCCAACGGTCCTTGGCCGGTCCGTCCGTCAGCTCCGTCCGCCCGCCCGCCCCAACGACCGTCCGCAGCACTGCTGTACTCCTCGTCAGTGATGGATCTGCCACAGCAGCGACTGCTCTCCATCGTCGCCATACATGGGATCTCTTGTCGTCTTCCCTGCGGATAAAGTATGAGCTTCCACCACACCAAGCGCTACCTCCCAGCATTCATGGGATTAATTCGAACGCGTGACTGGCTTCGGTGCGCCACTCGTCCGGTGCACCGTCTGGCACGATCCGCGCGGAGTCTGGCACCGCCCGCCCTGGCGCAGGCCATCCGTCGGCGCCTACCGTCGAACGATCACCGGTCCGGCGCTGAAGGGAGAGGCGGATGGCTGACGTAGCCCCCCACGGGCTTCACCACGTCACTGCGATCGCGGAGGATCCGCAGCGAAACGTCGACTTCTACACCACGGTGCTGGGGCTGCGCCTGGTCAAACGCACCGTCAACTTCGACGCGCCCGACAGTTACCACCTGTACTACGGCGACGATTCCGGGCGGCCGTCCACCCTGCTGACCTTCTTCCCGTGGCTGGGCGCGCCCAAGGGTCGGCAGGGCACCGGGCTGACCACGGCAACGGCTTTCAGCATCCCGCCGGAGTCGCTCGGCTGGTGGCAGTCGCGCCTGAAGGCCCTCGAGGTCTCGGCCGACGAGCCGGTCGCCCGCGGCGAGGAGGAGGTCCTGCGGCTGCGTGACCCCGACGGCCTGGTGATCGAGCTCGTCGCCTCCGACGGTGACTCCCGTTCCGGATGGGACGGCGTCGCCGCGATTCCGTCCGACCACGCGGTCCGGGGCCTGTTCTCGGTGACCATGACCGAGCAGCGGCTCGATCCCACGGCCGGCATGCTGGCCGGTCTGCTGGGCATGGAGCACGGGCACGACGCCTCCGAACGGAGCCGCTTCGTGATGTCCGGCACCCACGACGGCACGGCGGTCGACGTCCTCGCCAGTACGGGATCCCGGGGACTGCAGGCGGCCGGGACGGTGCACCACATCGCCTTCCGCGCGCCCGACCGCGAGACCCAGGCCCGGTGGCGGCTGGAGTTGATCGAGGCGGGAATCAACGTCACCGAGATCCTCGATCGGCAGTACTTCACCTCGATCTACTTCCGCGAGCCGGGCGGCGTACTGCTCGAGATCGCGACCGACCAGCCGGGGTTCACCGTCGACGAGCCGCTGCTCGAGCTGGGTCAGCACCTCAAGCTCCCGCCCTGGCTGGAGCCGAACCGCGAGCAGATCGAGGCCTCGCTGCCGGCCCTGCGCGTCCCGCCGGCACCGCGGCCGGAGGAATCCGGCGGATGACCGGCAACACACTCCAGCGACCGCACGTGTGGCACCCCGGACCAGGCGGTCCGCCGTTGCTGCTGCTGCACGGCACGGGCGGCGACGAGCACGACCTTCTCGGTCTGCGAGCCCACCTGGCGCCCGACGCCCCCGTGCTGTCGCCGCGGGGCACCGTGTCGGAGCACGGCATGTCCCGGTTCTTCCGCAGACTCCGCGAGGGCGTGTTCGACGAGGACGACCTGCGGCTCCGGGCCGACGAGCTGGCGGCGTTTCTCACCGCGGCCGAGGCCGAGTACGGCGTCGAGCCCGGCGCCTGGGTGGCCGTCGGATTCTCCAACGGCGCGAACATGGCGTCAGCCCTGCTGCTGCGCCATCCCGAGTCGATCGCCGGCGCGGTCCTGCTCGCCGCGATGGTGCCCTTCCAGGACGACGAGCCCGACGACCAGGCGCTGGCCGGTCAACCGGTGCTGATCGTCAACGGCACCAAGGACCCGATGGCCACTCCCGAACAGACCGCGAGGCTCGCCGATCAGCTGCGCCGACGGGCAGCGGACGTGTCGGTGCTGTCGTTCGACGGCGGCCACACGATCGACGCCGGTCAGTTGCCGCGCATCAGGGAGTTCGTGACCGCGCTCAGGTCCTAGACCCCGGTGGCATCCGTCGGCGTCGCGCCGGGTGCCGTCGCAGCGTCGGGTCACCGGTCCGCCGGCGGGCGCGGGCATCATGGGCGCATGCCCGTTCACGAAGGCTTCAGGAATCAGCGGATCGTCGTGGTGCCTCGGCCGTTGGTCACGGAAGCCTTGGGGCGGCCGGTCACTCGGCGGCTGGTGGTCACCGTGGCGGGGTACTTCCCGACGGCGGGTGGGCACCGGATGCAGCGGCCGCGCGGAATCGACGAGACCGTGGTGATCGTGTGCGCGGCGGGGACGGGGTGGGCGCGGGTCGGTGACACCACGCACCGGATCGGGTCGCAGTCGGCTTTGATCATTCCGCGAGGGGCACCGCACACGTACGGCGCGGACGAGGGCAGTCCGTGGACGATCTGGTGGTGCCATCTGCTGGGGACCGACGTCGCGGAACTCGTCGAGACGCTCGAGGTTTCGGTGGAGCGACCGATCGTGCCGATTCGGCGGGTGGAGAAGGCCGTGGCGCTGCTCGACGAGATCGTGTCCAGCCTCGAGCGGGACCAGTCGCCGCCTCGGCTGATCGGCACCGCCGGGGCGGCGTGGAAGCTGCTGACGCAGATCAACGTCGACCGGGTGATGCCCGAGGACGGTGATCCGCTGCAGCGGGCGATGAGCCATCTCGCCGAGCGACTGGACAGCAGCGTGCGCGTGCCCGAACTGGCGAAGCTGGTCGGCGTTTCGCCGTCGCACCTGAGCGCCCTGTTCCGCAAGGTCACCGGCGGCGGCGTACTGGCTTATCACCAGAGCCTCCGGATGGCCCGCGCCCGGCAACTGCTCGACGGCTCGCCGGCGACGGTCGCCAGCGTTGCCGACGAGCTGGGCTACACCGACCCGCTCTACTTCTCCCGCCAGTTCAGCCGGTTCCACGGGATGAGCCCGACCCAGTTCCGCAGGCGCGACGCGAGCTGATCGTCACCCCTTCAGTCCGCTGTTCGCGATGCCGGCGAAGAACTGCCGCTGCAGCACGATGAAGACGACGACCAGCGGGAGCGTGCAGACCAGGGCACCCGCCATCAGCGTCGGGTAGTCCGTTCCGAACTGGCCCTGCAGACTCGCCAGCCCGACCGGGAGCGGCCGGGCGTCACCAGCCGGCGCGACGATCAGCGGCCAGAGCAGGTCGTTCCAGGAGTAGAGCGACGTCAGTACGGCGAGCGCGGCCAGCATCGGCCGTGCCATCGGCAGCATCACGCTCCAGAAGGTCCGGAAGGTGCCGGCGCCGTCGAGCCGCGCCGCCTCCTCGTACTCCTTCGGCATGGTCAGGAAGGCCTGCCGCATCAGAAAGGTGCCGAACGCCGAGAAGATGCCCGGGATCGCGAGCGCCGGCACCGTGTCGAGCAGCCCCAGCCCCTTCATGAGGTCGAACTGCCCGAGCAGGAACAGCTGGCTCGGAACCATCAGCATCAGCATGAACGACGCGAAGAGGACCTTCCGGCCGGGGAAGTTCAGCCGCGCGAACGCGTAGCCGGCCAGCGCGGCCACGAACACCTGGCCGACGACGCGCAGCACGAGCGAGGCCGCCGAGACGAGGAACTGCGCCCAGAACGGCGTGACCGCGAAGAAGCTGCGGTACCCCTTGGCCGTCGGGTCGGACGGGAACAAGGTCGGCGGCAGCGACGCGACCTCGTTGCTGGTCTTGAACGAGGTCAGGATCTCCCAGCCGAACGGCACGACCATCAGGGCCACGGCGATGATCAGGACGAGGTGGAGGCGCCACTGTCCTCGACGGTCAGTCATAGACGACCCATTTCTTCTGGAGCCTGAACTGCAGGGCGGTCACGAGCATGATGATCACCAGCAGGACGATCGCGATCGCCGCGGCGTACCCCTGCTTGAACTGCACGAAGGCCGCTTCGTAGAACAGGTAGACGATGGTCTTCGACCCGCTCAGCGCGGTGTTGTTGACGCTGCCGAGCATGATGAAGACCAGGTCGAACATCTGCAGCGCCGAGATCGTGGTCAGGATGGTCACGAAGAAGATGCTCGGGCTGAGCAGCGGCAAGGTGATCGAGAAGAACTGCCGCACCCGGTTGGCGCCGTCGAGCGCCGAGGCCTCGTACAGGTCGACCGGGATGTTCTGCAGCCCCGCGCCCAGGATGATCAGGTTCACGCCGAGCCCCATCCAGATCCCGACCACGGCGAACGCGTAGACGGCGAACCGGTCGTCGGCCACCCAGTACTCACCGGGCAGACCGACCAGCGACAGCACGTAGTTCAGCAATCCGAAGTCGCCGTTCAGGATGAAGCGCCAGACCATCCCCACCGCGACCGGCAGCGTCACCACCGGCAGGAAGAACAGCACCCGGTAGATCGCCCGGCCGCGCGACACCTGCTGGATGAGGGCGGCGAAGACGATCGCCAGCGGGATGCCGAGCAGCACGATCGCGGTGTACTTCGCCGAGTTGCCGAGCGCGGTCCAGAAGTCGGCGTCGGAGAGCAGCTTCTCGTAGTTGGCCAGGCCGGTGAACTCGGCCTGGCCGAAGACCGGCACCTTGCTGAAGCTCTTGACGAAGGTCGAGAGAAACGGCCAGAGGTAGAGGGCGGCCAGGCCGACGAACGCCGGAGCGATCATGGCGAAGGCCGCCCAGTCGGTGCGCTTCCTCATCCGTTCTCGGCCAGAACCTTGTCGATCGCGTCGGCGTACTGCGCGGTGGCGTCGGCGACCGAGACCTTCCCGTCCCACGCCGGCGTCAGGTACTTCGCCTGCAGCCCCTGCCACTCCGCGGCGTTGCCCTGCACCGGCAGCGGAACCGAGTACGCCTTGGCGTCGATGAAGACCTGCAGGTTCTCGAACTCCGGCATCGCCGCCATCCACGCCTTCTCCGTGCCCTGGTACGCCGGCAGCACGGCACCCGACTTGGCCTGGATGTTCGCCGCCTGCTCGCCACTGGCGAAGAGCAGGAACTTCTTCGTCTCCTCCGGGTGCTTGGTCCCGGCGTACCCGACGTTCTCGATCCCACTCGTCACGGTCGCCTGCTTGACGCCGGTCGGCAGCGGCGCGACGTCGACCTTGGCCCGGATCGCCGGGTTGTCGTAGAGCTTGAGCGCCCAGTAGGCGCCCGAGACGTACATCGCGACCTTGCCCTGCTCGAACATGGTCTCGGCCTCGGTGTCGGACAGTTGCTGCAGCGTCGGCGACGACTTGTCGGCCTGCAGGTCGGTCCAGAACTTGATCCCCGCCTGCGCCTCGGGGCTGTCGATGACCGACGTCTTGCCGTCGTCGGCGATCACCTTGCCGCCGGCCTGGAAGATGGAGTTGTAGTACCCGCCCTGGTAGTCCAGCGGCGCGGCCACACCCCACGTCCCGGCGGCCGGGTCGGTGAGCTTCTTCGCCGTCGCGCGGAAGTCGGCCCAGGTCCAGCCGGCCTTCGGGTAGGCGACGCCGGCCTTGTCGAACATCGCCTTGTTGAACCACACGGCGTTCGTGTCGACGTCCTTCGGGAGGCCGTAGAGCTTCCCGTCGCCCTGGTCGTACAGGTCGAGCACGGCCTTCGGGTAGTTGCCGAGGTCAACCTTCTGGTCCTTGACGGCGTCCGAGATGTCGAGCAGCTGGCCGCCGGCGGCGTACGGCCTGATCTGCTGCGCGAGCATCCAGAAGGCGTCGGGCGCCGTCCCGCCCGCGGCGCCGGTCTGCAAGGTGGACCAGAACTCCGGATAGGGCCGCTCCTGGATCTTCACCGTGATGTCCGGGTTCTCCTTGGTGAAGGCGGTGGCGATCTCCTGCATCGCGGGGGTCTGGGTCCCGGCCCAGATGCCGTACGTGATGGTCACCGGGCCGTCCGAGTCCGACGACTCACCGCCCGAGCACCCCGCCAGCAACGCCGCCACCATCACCAGTGCCGGCGGCAACAACGACCTTCTGTTCATGCGATTCCTTCCATCACCATGAGGCGGGCCGAAGCCCAGTCCACGTGCGCGGCTGGGTCACCGGCGGCGACCTCGCGGGTGGACAACGTCAGTACCTGCACCCCGGACACATCGAGGTCGAGCTCGGCCGCGGGCTCGCCCGCTTCCAGTACGACGGACCCGAGCTCCCGCCCGTCGCCGCTCACGACTGCTCGCGCGCGAGTTCCCGGCGTCTCGTCGTCGACCCCGACGCGGGCGGTGAACCGCCCGGCGTGCCCGCCGAAGTACAGCTCGACCGACGACGGCGTCGACACGCCCAGACCGTCCGCGAAGTACACCCCGGCCACATGCATCGGCGACCCGTCGGCCGGATTGCCGCCACCGTTGCTCTGATCGCGCTCGACCGGGCCGCTCTCGTTCTGGAAAGCCAGCATCGGCAGCGCCGAGACGCGGTGCACACCTGCCACCAGCGGAACCACGGCTCGCGCGTGGGCAATTGCCGGAGGCAACGAGGTGGACTCCACGGTGACCACGCCCAGCGATCCCGGCTCCAGGTCGCTCGGGGCCTGAATCCGCCACCGCTCGTGACCGAGCGGCTCTGCGCTCCAGCCGGGCGCAACCCGCACCCGCACACCAGCGGTCGTCGTCACAACAGCGGTGTTGTCAGCGTCGAGCACGGCCAGAGCCGGTACGACGGTCGGCGCGTCCGCCGCGACCCGCGGCGTCGACCGGAAGAGCTGCCCGTCGGAGACGATCGCCACGAATCCCCCGTTGAGGGCCAGCGAGACCTCGAACGAACGGCCGGACACCGTCCGTTCGGCCAACCCGCCGACCGCGTCCTCCACGATCCACGCGACCGGATCCGTCAGCCCGAGCCGATCCAGCTCGACCGTCACGACGCGTCGGTCTCCGACGGCGACGCATCCGACGTACCAGCGGTCGCCGCGGCGACGCGCGATCACGGCCTCGGTGTCCGGCGTCCCCGATAGCAGGACCGTCTCGTCCCACACCGGCGCAAGCTCGGCGAGGAACCGCGCGGCGAGCGGCCGCTCGGCGTACACGGCCACGTCGTCGGCGAAGTGCGTGATGCCGCACTCGAACACCACGCTGAGCGCCAGCTCGTGACCGTCGCTGGTGACCCGGCCGGGGGCCGAGAAGGCGACGGGCGTGTAGTCCATCGCCCCGACGACGTTGCGGGTGAACGGCTGGATCACGTTGTGCTCGGCGGTCAGCGGGGCGTCGTCGTAGAACACGTAGTACTCCGAACCGCGGATGGCCTCGTACCCGATGACCTGCGGCCAGGTCCGGGCCCAGCCACGCGGGATGACCGAGCCGTGGAAGTTCACCATCAGGCCGAGGCGCGCGGTCTCCCGCAGCACGGCGTCGTACCAGCGGTACCGGTCCTTCGACTCCGACTCCATGAAGTCGACCTTGATGCCGGCGACTCCCCACGAGCGCCACAGCGCCAACTGGGCGAGCTTCTCCGGGCCGTCGAGATCGTGCCAGACGGTCCACAGGTGCACCTGGACACCGCGCAGACTCGCGTACGCGACGATCTCCGGGACCCAGGTCTCCTCCCAGCCGCAGTCGATCAGCAGGTGCTCCCAGGAGAACTCGGCCGCGGCGTCGACGAAGCGTTTCTGCTGCGCGAGCTGGGCGCCGGAGTAGAAGTCCGACCACCACGACCACGCGGCGCGACCGGGTCTGATCCATTCGGCGGCGGCGAGCTCCGGGGTCACGGGCGACGCCAGTTCGTCGACGAGCAGCGACTCCACGACCTCCGCGAGGGAGCCGAGGACGAACACCCGCCAGGGCGTGACGTCACCTCGGGCGATCTCGACAGCGGTATCAGCGAGCTCGAAGCCGAGCGTCGTCCCCGACATCGCGGCGTGGGCTCCGGAGTACCGGCCGTCGATGCCCGACTCGGACACCAGCAGGTAGTCGTCACCGGACCGGGCGAGGAACGGAAACCCGTACGCGCCCGGTTCGAGGTCGGCGAGGTCGACACCGACGCGCGGGGTTTCGTACCAGGTCTGGTACTCGAGCACCCAGGCCCGCGAGAACGCCGAGAGATCGAGGCTGGTGTTGTCGGACGTGAGCATCGCGGTACCCGGCAGCTCGGGCATCGCGTACCGTACGGCGACTCCGTCGGCGCTCACGCGAACGCGGATCGTCCAGTCGCGGCCCGTCCCGGCGTGGTGAAGCTCGACCCGCAGCTCCCGGTGGTCGACCAGGTGCTCGCCACGCGCCTTGCCCGAGTGGGCGAACCACTTCTCGACCACCGCGAACTCCGACGAGCGCACGACCACCGAGCCCGCGCCGAGGTCGACACCGTCGACGCCGATGCCCAGGGCAACCACAGCGAGTGGTTGCCGCCGTCGGCTGACCGTCATCGCGATGGACGATTCGCCGACCACGACCGACGCCTCGAGACCGCCGTTCCCGACGAGCTGGCCCTCACCCACCACGGTCACTCCACACTTCCACAGGAGTGCTCCGGCCCTCCTTCGTGCTTGAACCCTAGCGATCCCGCACCCTGGCGAACATGGTCGTTCGGCGCCAGGACATGGACGATCCGACGAACCAGTTCGCTTGCGCCCAGCCCTGTCCGCACATCACCGCATGGCGGGACTTGACCTCAACCTTGGTTCAGGAGTGATGCTCGGACGATGCTGAACGAGTCCCTTCGACATCAGGCCGCGGGGTCGGCCTGCCCACGGACGTTCGAGCTCGGGATCGTGGTCGGCAGCACGCGACCGGGGCGGAAGGGTGCTGCGGTGGCGCAGTGGGCGCTCGAGGTCACCGGCGCTCACACCCGGTGCTCGGTAAGCCCCGTCAGGATCACCCTGCTCGATCTCGCCGACTTCGGCTTGCCGCTGCTGGACGAGCCGGTGCCTGCGGCGATGGGGGCACCGACCAAGGACCACACCCGCCGGTGGGCCGCGGCGGTCGGGGCCTGCGACGGGTTCGTGTTCGTCACTCCGGAGTACAACCACTCGCTGCCCGCGGCGCTGAAGAACGCGATCGACTTCGTCTGCACCGAGTGGCACGACAAGGCCGCCGGGCTGCTCGGCTACGGGGTCGCCGGCGGCGTACGGGCCGTGGAGCACCTGCGTCAGATCCTGGCCGAGGTGCGGGTCGCGGACGTTCGGACCGCCGTCGCACTGTCCCTGTACGACGACTTCGCTGGCGATTGCCCCGCGCCGCGCGCGCATCAGCACGTACAGCTGCGGCAAATGGTCGACGAGGTGATCGCCTGGTCGGGCGCGCTCAGCAGTTTGCGGCGCCGATGAGAGCTCGCGGGCAGTTGCTGCTGGTGCTGCTGCTGGGGTCGACGTTGACGGTGATGGCCGGGGCGATCCTGGCGCCGATTCTCGAGGTCGTACGGCGGGACCTGGCGCTGTCCGAGACCGAGACCGGGCTGGTGCTGACCGCGCACGCGGCGTCCTTGGCGGTCGTCAGCCCGCTCATCGGGCGCGCGATCGACCGCTTCGGCGTACGCGGGACGCTGGCCGCCGGGCTGGTCCTGTACGGCGTGGCCGGCGGGGCGGGGCTGGTGACGAGCGACTACTCCGCCTTGCTGGTCAGCCGCCTGGTCTTCGGCGTCGGCGCGGCGGCGGTCTTCACCGGCACCACGCTGCTTCTGCTGGAGTCCTTCGAGGGCGCCGCGCGGGATCGCGCGATGGGATGGAGGTCGTCGGCGATCAGTCTCGGGGGCCTGATCTGGCCGATCGCGGGCGGCGCGCTCGGCGGCCTCTCCTGGCATGCGCCTTTCGCGATCTACCTTGTCGGCGTACCGCTCGGCATCCTCACCCTCACCGCACTGCCGCGCCGGAGCGGGCTTCCCTCGACCGGCCGAACCACCCAGGGCTCCCTCGCGACCTTCGTCCTCGGCCGGCCCACCGTGATCCTGTACTACCTGATGCAGCTCGCCAGCTCGTTCCTGCTGTACGCCGTACTGATCTTCCTCCCGCTGCGCCTCGGCGAGGTCGGCGTCACGAAGCCGCTGCTGGTCGCGCTCTGCACGGCGATCCTGTCGGCGGCCATGACCGTCGTCGGCCTCAAGTACGCGTCCCTGCGGAAAGCCGTCAGCGACGTCGGGCTGCTCCGCGTCGCCTTCCTGATCTGGGCGGTGGCCCTGGCCGGCCTCGGCGTCGCCCGCGAGCCCGCGCTGATGATCGCCGCGGCGGCCGTCTTCGGCCTGGGGATGGGCGTCGTCGTCCCGACACTGACCCTCCTCATCGGCGAGGCCGCGGCCCCGGAGCTCCGGGGCCGCGCGACCGCCGTACTGGCGACCATCACCTTCGGCGGCCAGGTGATCGTCCCGTTGCTCCTCGGCCCCCTGGCCGCGGCCACGTCGACCCCGACCGCCTTCACCGCCGCCGCGACTCTGGCGGCCGGCTTCCTCCTTGTTCTCCTGAGGATGCCGACTTCAGAGCGTGCGGACGACCCTCGCCGGTGAGCCGACGACGAGCATGCGCGGCGGTACGTCGCGCGTGACGACCGCTCCGGCGCCGATCACCGAGTCCTCCCCGACCGTCACCCCCTGCAGAACCATCGCCGAGGCGCCGATCCAGACGTCGTGCCCGATCCGGATCGGCGCCGCGGTGATGCCCTTGCGGCGCTCCGCGGGCGCGACCGGGTGCCCGGAGCTGATCAGGCTCACGTCCGGCCCGATCATCACCCGGTCCCCGATCTCGATCCCGCCGATGTCGTTGAACCGGCACCCCTGGTTGACGAAGACGTTCCGGCCGATCCGGACGTTGACCCCGTGGTCGGAGTACACCGGCGGGATCAGGTGAAAGGTCTCGTCGACCGGCTGCCCGGTCAACTCGCTCCACGTCGCCAGGATCGCCGCCTGGTCGTCGTACGGCAGCTTGTTGAGTCGCTCGGTCACGCCGATCGCCCGAACGACACGCTCACGGAAGGACGGTCCAGAAGTCTCCATGGGAGCAACCCAACCAACGCGCCCGACGAGCGCGCAAACAACCGGCCGCACAACGTCCGGTTGTCCGCCTACAGTGTCCGCGTGGACCTCGAGGCCGTCCGGACCTTCGTGACAGCAACCGACGTCGGCCAGTTCCAGGCCGCCGCGGACGAGTTGCGCATCACCCAGCAGGCGGTGTCCAAGCGCATCGCGGCGCTCGAGCGGGAGCTCGGCGTCCTCCTGTTCACCCGGTCACCGCGGGGCGCCCGGCTGAGCGTCGAGGGTGAGACCTTCCTGCCCCACGCCCGCGAGCTGCTCCGGGTCGCGCAGCAGGCGGAGGCGTCGGTGCGACCGGTACGCCGTGCGCTGCGCATCGACGTACTCAATCGCCGGACCGCGCCGGCCGCCGCGCTCCACGCCTTCCACCGGCTGCACCCCGAGATCGAGCTGGACATCGTCGAGCTGCCGGATGCCACCGTCGACGAGGCAACCAAGGCCGTTGCCGAAGGCGCCATTGATGCCACCTTCCGATACCCGCGACACCGGGTTCCCACGCCGGCACGTGCCGAGCGCGTCATCGACGATCGGCATCAGTTGCTGGTCGGCCCGCGGCACCCACTCGCCTCGGCCGCGCGGCTCACGCTTGCCGAGCTGGCGGAGTACCCGGTCTGGATGCCTGGCCTGCCGGCCGATTCCGAATGGGGTTCGTACTACGCCGCGCTCGCGGCGACCTTCGGTCTCGAGATCGTCACCACCGGACCGAGCTTCGGGATCGAGGTGCAGCTCGACGAGCTCACCGCCTCCGCCGACCTCGCCACGCTCGTCGGCGAAGGCACGCGCTACCTCTGGCCCGAGGCGTACGGCCTGCGCCGGATCCCGATCGTCAAGCCGATCCCTGTCTACCCGCACTCGCTCATCTGGCGGGACGACAACCCGCATCCGGGTCTGGCCATCTTCCTCGACCATCTCCGAACGGCGCGAGCTGCCGTCGCCGCAGAGCGCACCTGGGTGCCCGCCTGACTTCGATCAGCTGAAGCGCTCGACCAGGGCCGGGGCGTCGAAGACCGTGATGGCGGCGATTCCGTCGTGCCGGGCGTCCAGGACCGCCAGGCCGTACGGCTTGCCTTTCAGGTAGGCGATCGCGGCGGGCTGGCCGTTGGCGGTGGTGGGGGTCATCCGCCAGTCGCCCGGCTCGCCCATGGCGGCCTGGAAGATCGGCACGCACTCGGTCAGGCCGTCGTACCAGCGTCGGCCGGGCAGGATCTCGAGCTTGATGTCCGAGCGCAGGACCTCGACCAGTACGTCGACCTCCGCGTTCTGGAACGCCGTGACGTACGCGTCGAGGAACCGGCGCGCCTCGGCGGCGTCCGGCTCGACGATGTCGTCCGGCTGCAGGTCGGCCTCCTTCAGTTGCGCCCGGGCGCGCTGCAGGCTGCTCTTGACCGCGGCGACCGAGAGGTCGAGCATCTCGCCGACCTCGGCCGCCGGGAACGCCAGTACTTCGCGCAGCAACCACACCGCGCGCTGGGTCGGCGGCAGCATCTGCAGGCCCGCGACCAGCGCCAGCCGTACGTCGTCGCGCGTGGCGGCGTACGGCTCCACCCACTCGCCCACCTGATCCGTCGTACTCAAGGCCGACGGCAACGCCCGCCGCGTCCGGCCCTCCAGCGCCGTCAGCGACACGTTGGTCGTGATCCGGTACAGCCAGGTCCGCACCGACGACCGCTGCTCGAACTTGTCCCAGGCCCGCCAGGCCCGCACCAGCGCGTCCTGTACGGCGTCCTCCGCGTCGGCCCACGACCCGAGCATCCGGTACGAGTACGCGACGAGCTCCCGCCGGAGCGGCTCCGTGGCCGTCGCGAAGTCGGTCATGACCCCAGTATCTGCCGCAACCATCCGCCCGCCCTTCCGATCGCGTCGTCGGCCACCGTGGTGTTCCCGGCGGTCATCTGGAACGTGTGCAGCTCACCGGGGAACACCTCGAGCTGGACGTCGACACCGGCCGCGCGCATCCGGTCGGCCAGCATCCGGCTGTCGTCGAGCAGGCCCTCCTCGCCACCGACCTGGATGTACGTCGGGGCGAAGCCGCGGTAGTCGGCGTGCAGCGGAGACGCCGCCGGCGTCCGGGGATCGGCGCCCGCCAGGTACGCGGCACCGAGCCCGCGGACCGTCTCGCGCGCGAAGAACGGGTCGGTGCTCGTGTCGTACGACTCGCCGGCCGCTTCGAGATCGGTCCAGGGCGAGATCAGATACAGGGCGCGCGGCTGGGGAAGCCCTTCGTCGCGCGCCCGCAGGGCGACGCCGAGCACGAGCGTGCCGCCGGCGGAGTCACCCACCAGCGCGACCGGGTGCTCGGCGGCCAGCCGGCGATAGGTGCTGACCACCGCGTCGAGCTGGCTCGGGTAGACGTGCTCGGGAACGAGCGGGTACTCCACGGCGTACGCCGAAGTCCCCGCCGCGTTCGCGATGTGTCCGAACAGCTTGCGGTGGCTGGCCACCGATCCACCGACGAAACCGCCGCCGTGGATCGCCAGCAGCACCGCGTCGTTCGCCGTCACCTCCGGCCGCAGCCAGAGCTCGTCGCCCACCCATTCCTCACGGATCGCCTTGGGCTCGGCGGTCAGCTCCTCCCACGGGATCGAACGGTCGTTGGCAGCGGAGCGCTGCCAGTGGTCACGGTTGATGTCTTGGTTGCTCATACGGACTAGACCCGGCCCGGCCGCAAAAGGAATCGAAATGTCGAGTTGTCGTCCGGCCGTCCGACGTCCGCCCCAGATGCTGACCACCACGAAGGAGCCACCCGCGATGAAACCGTTCCGGATCCAGGTCACCGATCAGGCACTCGACGAGCTGCGGGCGCGGCTCGCCGGCGTACGGCGTCAGGCGCCACCCGGCAGCACGGCGGCGGTCGAGGAGCTCGTCGAGTACTGGCGTGATCACTACGACTGGCGCGCCTGGGAGGCGAAGCTCAACCAGTATCCGCAGTTCAGCACGACCATCGACGGCGCGACTGTTCACTTCCTGCACATCAAGTCGCCGGAGCCGGCGGCCCTGCCGCTCGTGCTCACCCACGGCTGGCCCGGGTCGGTCGCGGAGTTCCTGGATCTCATCGGACCGCTCAGCGATCCCCGGCGACACGGCCTCGATCCCAGCATCGCGTTCGACCTGGTCATCCCCTCGTTGCCGGGTTTCGCCTGGTCAGGCCCGACCTCCGGCGGCTGGGGGCCGCGCCGGATCGCGCGGGCGTGGGCGGTCCTGATGCGGCGGCTCGGCTATCGCCGGTACGGTGCCGCCGGCAACGACTGGGGATCGATCATCTCGCCCGAGCTCGGGCGGATCGCCCCGGACGAGGTGGTCGGCGTCCACGTGACGCAGCTGTTCTCGCTCCCGGACGGCGAGTCCATGGCGTTCCTCCCCACCAGCGAGCCGGCTGACCTGGACCAACTGAGCCCGCCGGACCGCCAGGCGCTGCAGGCGCTCCGGTCCCTGCAGCGCGAGGGCGCCGCCTACAGCCACATCCACACGCAGCGGCCCACCACGCTGGGGTACGCGCTGTCGGACTCGCCGATCGGGCTGCTGGCCTGGAACCGTCAGGTGATGAGCGACCTCGACCCCGATCGGCTTCTCACCCACGTCTCGACGTACTGGCTGACCGGAACCGCCGGTTCCTCGCTGCAGATCTACGCCGAAGCCGAGCGCGAGGATCCGATCGACTCCCCCACCACGGTCCCTCTCGGCCTCGCCCAGTTCGCCGACGACATCCAAGCCATCAGGCACTACGCCGCGCGCGACCACGCCAACATCGTGTCCTGGAACGTCTACGACCGCGGCGGCCACTTCGCGGCGCACCAGGAACCCGACCTGCTCATCGAAGACCTGCGCAGCTTCTTCACGGCTCAGGCAGGTGCGCCTGGACCTCGGTGAGGCGGTTGGTGAGGAAGGTGCGTTCGACGTCGTTGTCGGTGAGAGCCAGGGCCTCCTGGTACGCCTCGGCCGCGGGCTGCCAGGACTGGAGCCGGCGGAGGAAGTCGGCGCGGGCGGCGCTCAGATAGCCGTACGTCGCGAGCGCCGGTACGTCGAGCAACGGGTCGAGTTCGGCGAGCCCGGCGCGTGGGCCGTCCCGCAGGCCGATGGCGACCGCGCGGTTGAGCTGGACGACGGGCGTCGGCCAGAGGGTGAGCAGTACGTCGTACAGGCCGACGATCTCCGACCAGTCGGTGTCCTGCCAGGTCGGCGCCTCGGCGTGGACGGCGGCGAGCGCGGCCTCGACGGCGTACCTCGTCGGTGGTTGCCGGCGCAGCGCATCGGTCAGCAGGGCGACGCCTTCGGTGATCAGCGACATGTCCCACAGCGCCCGGTCCTGCTCCGCGAGCAGCAGCAGTTGCCCGCTGCTCGACACCCGCGCGGCCCGACGTGCGTCGACGATCAGCAGCAAGGCGAGCAGCCCGGCGACTTCCGCGTCGGTGGGCATCAGCAGATGCAGCAAGCGGGCCAGGTCGATCGCGCTCTCGACCAGGTCCTGCCGGACGAGCTCGGTGCCGATGGGTGCGGTGTGGCCGGTGCTGAAGATCAGGTGGACGACGTCGAGCACCGTCCGCACCCGCTCGGCGAGGTGGTCCGCCGACGGGACGCGGTACGGGATGCCGGCCACGCTGATCTTCTTCTTGGCCCGGGTGATCCGCGCGGCCATCGTCGACTCCTGCACCAGGAACGCGTGCGCGACCTCGGCCGTCGACAGGCCGCACACGAGCCGCAGCGTCAGCGCGACCCGCGCGTCAGGACTCAGCGCGGGGTGACAGCAGGTGAAGATCAGCCGCAGCCGGTCGTCGTCCAGCCCGTCCTCGGGTCCGGGCACGGACTCCTCCGGCACCAGCAGCGGCAGCGCACGCCGTACGACGGACTCTCGGCGGAGCAGATCCAGGGCGCGGTTGCGTGCCGTGGTCGTGAGCCAGGCGCCCGGCCGCTGCGGGATCCCCATCCGCGGCCAGGTCT
The DNA here is from genome assembly GCF_039529595.1 of Kribbella lupini. Classification (NCBI taxonomy): domain Bacteria; kingdom Bacillati; phylum Actinomycetota; class Actinomycetes; order Propionibacteriales; family Kribbellaceae; genus Kribbella; species Kribbella lupini. Next base: position 111,219 of record NZ_BAAANC010000002.1, read on the forward strand.
CCAGCGCCTGGACGAACGCGTCCTGGGTGCACTCCTCGGCCAGGTCGAGGTCGCGGATCACCTGCGCGGTCGTGGCGAGCACCTGCGCCCACTCGCCGCGGTGGGCCTGCGCCACCGCGGCGACGACCTCGTCGGTCATCAGCGAACGACCACCGGGCGGATCTCCACCCCGCTGTGCGACGCGTGGACCTCCGGCAGCAGCTCGGTCAGGGCGATCACCTCGTCCAGGTCGGAGGCCTCGACCAGGTAGTAGCCGCCGACCGCTTCCTTCGTCTCCAGGAACGGCCCGTCGGTCGTCGTCACCCGCCCGGAGGCCGCGTCCGTCCGTACGGTCGTCGCCGCGATCGACGCGAGCTCCAGCTCGTGGCTGGACAGGACCTTCGCCGCCGCCGCGAACTCCTTGTGCGCCGCGGCGTGCGCGACCTCCTGCTCCGAGCTCATCGCCGCCCACTCGGCCGCGTCGCCGTAGATGAGAATCAGGTACTTCGCCATCGTGTCCGTCCCTTCGTGTGCCGCCCCCAGTTGGGCCGCTTACCTGAACGACGAGACCGACGGTCCCGAAATCGACATCCCGCCCGAGAATTCTCGGCCGGACCGCAAAACGACCGGCGGCGGTAGCCGGATCGTGTAGGGAGTCAGCAACTCCGGGGATGGTTTGTGTTCACGGGTGCTGGCTACGTTGCAGTCCGGTTCGAGGACGGGAGCAGCGGATGAGGTTCAGGGTTCGGACGGCGCTGGCTGTGGTGGCGGCTCTGGTGGGGGGTGCGGTCACGGCGCCGGCGCAGGCGGAAGCCGCGATTCCCGTGCAGTTGTTGAGCATCACCGACCTGCACGGGTACCTGTCGGAGGCGGAGAACCTGACCATCAACGGCCTGCAGGTCGGTGGGGCCGGGTACCTGAAGGCGCACCTCGATCGGCTGCGCGAGGGGCAGCCGAACTCGTTCCTGATCGGGTCCGGCGATCAGTTCAGCGGGTGGCCCGACTACACGCAGGCGTTCGCGAACGAGCCGACGATCGAGGTGCTGAACGCGTTCGGGATGGACTTCGACGTGGCCGGGAACCACGAGTTCGACCGGGAGTTCCCGTTCCTGCAGCGGATGGTGTCCGGCAGCTGCTACGGCAAGCCGGGCTTCGACAGCTGCTTCACGGACTCCACCGGCCGCGCCTTCCACGGCGCCGACTACGCGTACCACGCGGCGAACGTGGTCGACCGCCGGACGAAGCGGCCCGCGCTGCCGCCGTACTGGATCACCTCGGTGCCGAAGCCCGGTGGCGGCACGGTGAAGCTCGGCGTGATCGGCCTGGCCTTCCCCGGTACGCCGACCGAGTCCCTGTCGATCGAGGGCTCCGGCTTCGACTTCCAAGCGCTGGTCGGTACGGCGAACCGCGCCGCCGCCGAACTGAAGGCGCAGGGCGTCGAGGCGATCGCGGTCAGCATGCACGAAGGCGGCCAGCAGGGCGGCCAGTTCAACGACTGCCTGAACCCGACCGGCCCGATCTTCGACGCCGCCCGCGCGATGTCGCCCGACATCGACGTGATCCTCGGCGGCCACTGGCACACCGCGTTCAACTGCATGGTCCCCGACCCGAACGGCGTCCCGCGCCCGGTCCTGGAGGCCTCCAACCACGGCCGCGTCCTCGGCGAGGTCAATCTCAATCTCGACCCGGAGACCGGCGACGTCATCCGCTCCGCGACGACAGCGACCAACCACGCGGTGACCAAGGACCTCACGCCCGACCCAGGAGTCCAGAAGATCGTCAAGTACTGGACCGACCGCTGGGCCGCCCGCCAGAACGAGCCGCTCGCCCGGCTGGACCGCGACCTCGACTTCTCGACCACGGCCGAGAGCCGCACCGGCAACTTCGTCGCCGACCTGTACCACGACGAGGCCGCCCCGCACCGCAGCGGCGACGCCGACCTCGCGCTCGTCCCGGCCGACCTCGGCGTCGACGTGATCGCAGCCGGCCTGAAGTACGCCCCCGGCAACCAACCCACCGACGCGCCCGGCCGCGTCCTGTACGGCGAAGCCTGGCCGGTCGCCGGCATCTCGCCGATCACGACCCAGTCCCTGACCGGCCGCGAGCTCGACGCGGTCCTCGAGCAGCAGTGGATCCCTCCGGCGTACGGATGCCAACGGCTGTCCTCGCTGGCGATCTCCAAGAACGTCCGCTACACCTACGACCTCGGCGCGGCACCCGGCAACCGCGTCGACCCGCGGCAGGTCTTCATCGACGGCCGGAGGCTCGATCTCAACCGCACGTACCGCGTCGCGACGACCGCGGTGCTGCCGCTGCACGGCGCGCAGTACGGCTACCCGGCCTTCGAGCAGCCGAGGAACCTGGTCCGGGCCCCGAGGATGGGCCAGGAGGTCTTCCTCAACCACCTCCGCACCCACCCGTCGATCAAGGCTCCCGCACTCGGCCGCGTCACCGCGATCCCCGGTACGCCGAAGCCCGTCGACGGCCCGTTCGGACCCCTGAAACTCCTGCCCCAGCAGGAGATGACGGCTACCGCGACCAGCCAGGGTTCGGCGGCGTACGCCGCGCCGTACGCCATCGACGGCAAGTGCTCGACCATGTGGCACTCCAACTGGAGCCCACCCGCGCCGCTCCCGCAGTCGATCACGCTGGACCTCGGCACCACCCGGTCGATCGAGGCCCTGATCTACACCCCACGCCAGGACGCCGCCGTACCGAACGGCCGGATCTCCTCCTACGACGTCCAGGTGAGTGCCGACGGCAACACCTTCCGGTCCGTGGCCACCGGCAACTGGGACGGCACGGTCGACGCCAAGATCGCCCGCTTCCCGGCCGGTACGACGGCCCGCTACGTGAAGCTGATCGGCCTCGCCGGCGGCGCCGACTACGCCGCAGCGACCGAACTCAACATTGCCCTGGGTTCCTGACCGATCGCCGGTAGTCGCTCGGCGAAGCCCCGAACCGGCGGCCGAACTGGCGACTGAAGTAGTGCGGCGACTCGAAGCCGACGGCGCGAGCGACCTGTCCGACGGACATGTCGGTCGCGCCGAGCAGCTCGGACGCGCGCTGCAACCGCAACCCGACCACGACGCTCATGATCGAGTCGCCCACCTGCTCCTTGAAGAGGTGGGCGAGCCGGGACACCGAGACCTGCGCCAGCCCGGCGAGTGAGTTCAGCGTGTGCGCCCGCGCCGGGTCGGACGTCACCGCGTCGAGCACGAGCTGCACCCGCGGATCGAGCGAACGAGTCTCCCGGCGCAGGCTGCTCGCGGCGACGAGCAGGACCTCCTCGATCCCGTTCATCGTGAGCTGGACGGCCAGGTTCTGCTCGAGCAGGTGCAGCTCCGTGTCGCCGGTCGGTGAGAGCCCCGCGCGTTGTGCGTCCCGGTGCAGCCGCGCGAAGGCGGACACCAGCCGGTCCGTCTCCGACGGCCGGGTCAGCCGCACGTACGACAGCCCGGGCATTGCCTGCGGCAATGACCACCAGGTGTGCCAGTCACGCCGCGGCTGGAAGTGCGCCCACCAGGTCTCCCAGTAGGTGCCGACCGTGCCGTAGTCGTGCTCGGTCCCCGGACTGACCAGCACGAGATCCCCGACGCGCAGCGTGAGCGAGTCCCCACCGATCCGGTACCGGCCGGTGCCGCCGGCCGTGTAGAGCAGGTACCAGCTTCCGACGCCGTCCGGCCGGACCACGCGGTAGTCGCCGCCGCTGTGGAAGTGGCCGGTCACCAGCTTGCTGGGCGGCGGGATCTCGCTGTAGAGCTCGATCAGCACCTGAGTAGCAAGATCGTGCTCGTAGTCAGCAGGCTCTGTCATGGTGCACCCTTCGCGCGGGTCCTTAGATTACCCATCCAGCAGCAAGATCCTGCAACCCCGACGAAGTGAGGATCCCGTGGGCTTTCGTACCGTCACCGAGCTCGTGCACGACACCACCACCCGGATCTTCGAGCACGGGTGGCAGTCGTGGAGCCCCAGCGGCTGGTACGACGTGACCGCGCATCCGCCCAGGCCGACGGCCCCCAACCACCACGTGATGGCCTACCGGCCGGACGTCGCGGCGGGCCGCTTCCAGGGCGAGGGCCTGCTCGCGGTCGCGACCGGCGGCGAGGTCACCGTCGTCGCGGCGCTCTCCCCCGACGTCGTCCCGTCGATCCGCTGCGAGGTCGACGGCGACCGCCTCCTGATCACCGCCGACGGCGAGGTCGAGGTGACCACCAGCACCCAGGGCAACCCGAACCAGTCGCTCGCCGACTGGGCCGACACGTTCGCCGCGCAGTACCACCCCTCCGTGCGGGTCTTCGGCCCGTCCTGGTGCAGCTGGTACGCGTACTGGGGCAAGGTCACCGAGCGGGACGTGATGAACGAGGTCCGTCAGTTCGACCAGCACGGGCTCAGCGTCGACCTGGTCCTGCTCGACGAGGGCTATCAGGCCGAGATCGGCGACTGGCTGACGCCCCGCGACGACTTCGGCTCGACCGTCCGGCTCGCCTCCGACATCCGCGCCGGCGGCCGGCGGGCCGGGATCTGGGTGGCGCCGTTCCTGGTCGGCAGCAGGAGCGAGACCGCCCGCCGGCATCCCGAGTGGCTCGTCCCCGGCATCACCGCGGGGACGAACTGGGGCCAGGAGCAACTGGTCCTGGACGTCACGAACCCCGCTGCGGCGAGGCATCTGCAGGACGTGTTCACCGAGCTGTGCCGCCAGGGCTACGACCACTTCAAGCTCGACTTCTGCTACGCCGGCGCGATCGAGGGTCGCCGGCACGACCAGGTCGACGGCATCACGGCGTACCGGCACGGGCTGCGGCTGATCCGTGAGGTGGTCGGACCGAACAGGATCCTGCACGGCTGCGGCGCCCCGATCCTGCCGAGCCTCGGCCTGGTCGACTGCATGCGCGTCTCCCCCGACACCGACCCGCTGGTCGATCCGCCGTCGGGCGACATCAGCCAGCCCGGTCAGCGCGGCGCCCGGTCGACCTCGGTGGCCCGCGAGTTCCTGCACGGCCGCTGGTGGGCGAACGACCCCGACTGCCTGATCGTCCAGCCCGACATCCAGGACCGCGAGGCCTGGGCCGACCACGTCAATCACTCTCCCGGCTTGCGGATGTCCAGCGACCCGATCGGCGCGCTCGACCGGTGGGGCCTCGACCGGACCCGCGAGCTGCTGACGCCGAGCTCGGCGAGGCCGCATCCGTTGAGGACCTTCGATGCTTAAGCCGGCCCACCGACCAGTACGCCGTACGCAACGCCGCCGGCAGGCGCTGGCCGGCTACGCCCTGCTCGCCCCTAGCCTGGTCGGCGTCCTGGGCTTCCTGCTCGCGCCGGTCGTCATCGTGATCGTGCTCAGCCTGTTCGACTGGAAGTTGCTCGCGGCCCCGGAGTTCATCGGGCTGGCGAACTACCGCGAACTGCTCGGCGACCGCGAGGTCTGGCACTCGTTCCTGGTCACTGGGTACTACGTCCTGATCTGCGTGCCCGGTACGACGATCCTGTCGCTGCTGCTCGCGCTGCTGGTCGACCGCAAGCTGCGCGGGATGAAGTACTTCCGGGCGCTGCTGGTGATTCCGTGGATGGCGACCCCGGTCGCGATGGGACTGGTCTGGGCGTGGATCTTCGACCCCGGCCAGGGCGCGCTGAACCAGTTCCTCGGCCTCTTCGGACTCGACGGCCCGGCCTGGTTGTCGTCCTCGCTGCTCGCGATGCCGAGCGTCGCCGCCGTGCACATCTGGCAGTTCGCGGGCTACAACATGTTGTTCTTCCTGGCCGGACTGCAGAACATCCCGGCGTCGTTGCGCGAGGCATCCTCCCTCGACGGCGCCTCACCGGTCGCGCACTTCTTCGGCATCACCCTGCCGCTGCTGCGTCCGACGATGCTGTTCGTGCTGATCACCAACGTGATCGGTTCGTTCCAGGCCTTCGACACGATCTTCGTGATGACCGAGGGCGGCCCGGGCGACAGCACCGAAGTCGCCACCTACCTGATCTACGACGAGGCGTTCCGCAAGTTCGACTTCGGCTACGCCGCCACGATCTCGGTCCTGTTGTTCCTGGTCATCCTCGCGGTGACCGTCGCCCAGTTCGCCTACTTCGAGCGTCGTACGACGTACGACCAGTCCTGAGGAGGTGACCATGTCCAGAACTCGCCTGCCCATCAGCCTGCTCTGCTACGGCGTCCTGGTGGCCGGCTGCCTGCTCGCGGTCTTCCCGTACCTGCTGACCGTGCTGACCGCCTTCAAGGGCCCGGGGCAACTGTCAGAGACGATGCCGTGGGAGCCGGGGCTGCCGCCGAGCACGGCCGCGTTCGACCGGCTGTTCGCGTCCGGCTTCGGCGGCTACCTGGTCAGCTCGACGCTCGTCACGGCCGGCATCACCGCCGGGCAGATCGTCTTCGCCGTCCTGGCGGCGTACGCCTTCGCCCGGTTGTCGTTCCCCGGCCGGGACGCCTTGTTCTGGGTGTATTTGTCGACACTGATGGTGCCGCCGGTGGTCACGATGATCCCGCTCTACCTGATGATGCAGAAGCTCGGCCTGGTGGACACCTGGGCCGGACTGATGCTGCCCACGATGCTCGGTACGCCGTACGCGATCTTCCTGCTCCGGCAGTTCTTCCGCAGCATCCCCGCCGACCTGGAGGACGCCGCCCGGATCGACGGCGCCGGCCGGGTCCGGACCCTGCTGTCGATCGTGCTGCCGCTGTCCCGGCCGATCCTGGTCACCGTCACCACGCTCGCCGTGGTGGCGAACTGGAACAGTTTCCTGTGGCCGCTCATCATCACCAGCAGCGAGGACAAACGCCTGCTTCCGCTCGGGATCGCGCTGTTCAAGGGCGAGGTCGGAGTCGACTACAACGCCGTGATGGCCGGCAGCCTGATCGCCCTCGTGCCGCTGCTGGTGCTGTTCGTGTTCTTCCAGCGCTTCATCGTCCGCTCGGTCGCCGTCACCGGGCTCAAGTAGTTCACCGGAGGTCGTCATGTCACATCCCCTGCCCCGAACCGCACTGTCGCGACGGACCCTGCTCCGCGGTGGCGCCGGACTGATCGGCGCGGCCGGAGTCCTCGGTACGACGGGCTGCGGCTCGTCGGACGACACCGCGGCCGGCGGCCCGGTCGAGCTCGTGTACCGGCTCTGGGACGAGCAGCAGGAGGTCGGCTACAAGTCGGTCTTCGCCGCGTTCACCGCCGAGAACCCGGGCATCACCGTCCGGATGGAAGTGCTGCCGTGGGACCAGTACTGGACCAAGCTGACCACCGAACTGGCCAGCGGCAAGGCGCCGGACGTCTTCTGGCTGACGGTGGAGAACTTCCCCGACCTGGCCAGCAAGGGCGTGCTCGCGCCGCTCGACGACCTGCTCAAGGGCGCGAAGCTCGATCTCGCGTCGTACCACCCGAACGTCGTCCAGTCGTACAAGTACGAGGACAAGCAGCTCGGCGTACCGAAGGACCTCGGCGTGGTCGGGCTGCTCTACAACAAGAACCTGGTCGCCAAGGCCGGGATCACGATGCCGGAGAAGCTGACTTGGGCGCCGGACGGCAGCGGGACGTTCCTCGACGTCGCGCGGAAGCTGACCGTGGACAAGGCCGGTCTCAAGGCCGGGCAGAGCGGGTTCGACGCCGGGGCGATCAAGCAGTGGGGGTTCTGCTCCTGGAACCACAGCCAGACCCAGTGGCTGAACTGGATCGCCTCGAACGGCGGGAAGGCGATGGACGCGCCGTACGGGACGTTCGAGTTCGCCGGGGCCAAGTCGGTCGAGGCGCTGCAGTGGGCCCGCGACCTGGTCTTCAAGTGGCACGTGTCGCCGGACGGGACGCGGACGAACCCGCCGACCGGGCAGGCGACCGAGATGTTCTACCGCGGCGAGGTGGCGATGTTCCCGGCGAACAACGCGCTGCTGCCGTTCGCGCTGCCGGAGGTGAAGTTCCCGATCGGCGTCGCGTCGATGCCGGCCGGGCCGAGCGGGCGGACCGTGGTGATCAACGGGCTGGCCGAGGTGATGTTCGCCAAGACCAAGCACCCCGACGAGGCCGGGAAGCTGATCACGTTCCTCGGGTCGGAGAAGGCGCAGAAGCTGATGGGTGACGCGGGTTACGTCATCCCGGCCCTGAACGGTACGGCGGCCGGCTACTCGCAGTACTGGAAGAAGAAGGGGATCGACGTGCAGCCGTTCCTCGACTCCGCGGCCGGCAGCACCGTGAACATGCCGATCGCGACCGGCTGGACGGCGAAGGTTGCCGACATCAACAAGGTGGTCAACGAGCTGTACCTGGACAAGGGCGACGCCACGAAGGTCGCCACCGCGATGGACGAGAAGGGGAACGGCCGATGAAGGAACTCACCGACTCCGCACCGGCACTTGACGACACCGCGACGCTGCGGGCCCGCCTGGCCGACGAGGGCTACCTGTTCTTCCGGGGACTGCTGCCGGCCGACGTGGTCGACGACGTCCGGACGCAGATCGCGCGGATCCTGTTCGACAGCCACTGGCTCGCGCCGGGGACCGCGGCCGAGGAGCTGATGGCGTCGGACCGCGCGGTCGAGGAGGGATCGGCCGGGTTCTTCGGCGCGTACACGGCGATCCAGAGCACCGAAGCCTTTCACCAGTTGGCGATCCGGCCCGAGCTGCTGGACCTGACGGCGCGGCTGCTGGGCGAGCCGTCGTTCGCGCACCCCGCGCACATCTGCCGGATCGCGCCGCCGTCGCCCGGCGCCAACCCGACACCGATCCACCAGGACTACCGCTTCATCCAGGGCTGCATCGACACGCTGACGACCTGGCTGCCGCTCAGCGCTGCCCCGCCCGAGATCGGCGGGCTGCGGGTGCTGTCCGGATCACCGCGGCTGGGGGTGCTTCCGGTGAAGCCGTCCGACGGGCCGGGGATGATGCGGGCCGAGGCGGACGAGGAGCACCCGGAGTGGCGTACGGCGACGTACCGGCCGGGCGACGTCCTGCTGTTCACCAGCCTGACCGTGCACGGCGCGATGCCGAACCGGACGCGGCAGCTGCGGTTGTCGGCGGACTTCCGGTACCAGGCACTCAGCGCGCCGATGGCGGTCGACGCACTCGGGACGGGCAAGCCGCACTACCACCCGGACGTGCCCGACTTCCCGACGCTGACCCGCGGCTGGGAGTCGACGGCGAGCATCGAGGTGCCGCCGGGCGTGCGGTTCGTCGAGCGGTTCGACCCGCGGCTCGACGACGTACCGACCCCCGTCTCACGGTTCGCGGCGGTCTAGACCTTTCTGACGAGGGACGTCGTCCTTCGGGATGAAATGGCGGGATCGCGTCCACCACTGAGCGTGGTCGCGGCGTCCTGGTGGGTGACCTGTCACCCACCAGGAGGTTCCGGTGCGCCGAAGGATCGTGCGGATCGCGGGATGGTGCCTCGGCCTGTCGTTCGTCGTGCTGATCGGGACCGTGGCGGCGTTCTTCGTCGGGTACGCCCGGACCGACATCCCGGACCCGAACACGAAGTTCGAGGCGAACACCACGATCGTCACCTACGCCGACGGCAAATCCGAGATCGGCTCGTTCTACGAGCAGAACCGCAAGTCCGTCCAGCTGGAGGAGATCCCGAAGCACGTCCAGGACGCGGTGATCGCCGCCGAGGACCGCACGTTCTGGACCAACGCCGGCATCTCGCTGCCCGGCATGGCGCGGGCCGCCGTCGCGATCGCTCGCGGTCGGCAGCTCCAGGGTGGATCGACGATCACCCAGCAGTACGTGAAGATCATGTACCTCACCCAGGAACGCACGATGGGCCGCAAGCTCGACGAGCTGTTCATCGCGACCAAGATCAGCCGGACCCAGGACAAACGCACGATCCTGGGCACCTACCTGAACACGATCTACTTCGGCGAAGGGGCCTACGGCATCCGCGCGGCCGGGCAGACGTACTTCGGGGTCGACCACCCGCGGGACCTGACCGTGCCCCAGGCCGCCTACCTGGCGACCGTGCTCAACAACCCGACCAAGTTCGACGCCGACGATCCCGACGCCGCGCCGGCGATCCTCGGGCGGTACCGGTACGTGCTGAGCGGGATGGCGTCGATGGCCACCATTTCCTCTTCCCAGTACGACGCCTACCGCGCCGCCGTGCCGGTGCTGCGCAAGAAGCCCAGGGGCAACCGGTACGCCGGGCCGACCGGCTTCCTGCTCGACCTCGCGCGCCGGGAGCTCGGCACGTACGGATTCGCGGGCGATCGACTCAGCGGAGGTGGGCTGCGGGTGGTCACCACCTTCGACGCCACGCTGCAGGCGCGAGCTGTCGCCGCGGTTGCGTCGGGGCGAGCAGGGGGGTCGCAGGTCGAGCGGCCGGGTTTGCAGGGCGAGCGGCCGCCGGGTCTGCAGGTCGGGCTGGCCTCGATCCGGCCCGGCACCGGCGAACTCGTAGCGCTTGTCGGCGGCAACGATTTCCTCGCGAGCCAGCAGAACTGGGCGACGCGCAAGGCGCCGCCCGGCCAGCTTCTACGACCGTTCGCGATCGCCGCCGGCTGGTCCGACCGCGCCGACCCTTCCGACGTACCGCCTTCGGTGAACAAGGCGTTCTTCCAGCTCGTCGACTCCCGCCGCGGCCACCTCGTCTCGACCGTCGCCGAGAACGCCGGCGTGCCGCCGATCCCGCCGGCGGACCGCCCCGCCCCCGGCCTAGGTCCTGACGCCCTCGCCTCACCGGTCGACCTCGCCACGGCGTACAGCACCTTCGTCGCCGACGGCCGCCGCGTCCCCGCGCACGTGATCAAGGAAGTGCGGGACTCCAGAGGCAAACTCCTGTGGACAGCCGCCAAACATCCCGGCCTCAGACCCGTCCAAGCCTTCCCGCCCGAGATCGCGCGCCTGACCGGCAAGCTTGTCGGCGAAGGCAAGGCCACCACGGTCAACGGCCTGAGCATCGAGAAGCGCCGACTCAACACGAAGTGCCGCTGCCGCGCGCAGAAAGGCCTGCAGCCACTCGCCGCCTGGCACGTAGGCTTCACCCCCGAGCTGTCCACGGCCGTCGTCTACCGAGCCGGCCCCCAAGGCGAGTCGGCCCTCCCCGCGAAGGTCGCCGCCCAATGGCCAACGCTCACCTGGGCCACCTACACCGGCGGCCCGATCCCACAGGGCCGCTGACCCCGGCCCCGCCCACCCCGCCGACCCCGAGCCCTAGCGTCCGAGGAATCCGCACGCGTCCGAAGCCCCGAGCCCTATAGCCTCGGCTTTCTCGGACGCATCACCCTTCTTCGGACGCACCGGCTCGGTGGAGGCGCGATTCGGCTTGATCGAGCACGGCTGTGAGTGCGACAGGCGGGTGATCCCACAGCAGCTCGGCGCGGGCGTTGTGGAGGGCGGGCCAGAGGCTGGCGGCCCAGGCGACTTCCAGCTCGTCTGTCGTGAAGGCACCAGCTTCTTCCTGGTAGGCCGTGAGGAACGCTTCGGAGCTTTCGAGGGGAGCCAGTGTCGGGGTCTCGGTGCTGGCGAAGGCGCCTGCGGCGGCTCCGGCCAGCGCGGGCTCGGGGAGCCAGGCGATGCTGTCCCAGTCGTGAACGACGGTGTCGTTCCAGCGGAGGTTCTGGGCCTCCCAGTCGGCGTGGCCGAGGACGCGGGGCAGCGACGTGGCGGCGAGCAGGCGCGCTCGGGTGCGGGCAGCGATGGTCAGGAGCTCTGTCGGCAGCGAGTCCGCGCCCGGGCGGTTGTCGTGCACGGGATTCGGCGGCCAGTGGCCAGGGCCCGTGTGGTCCCAGTGCACCCACTCAGGGTTGGGCAACGGCGGCGGGAGCTGCAGGCGACTGGTGACCGCGGTGACGGCGGCGTACAAGCGAGCCGACCGCTGGGCCGACGCGGGGTCTGTGCCGCGAGCAACCTCGCCACCCGGCAACCACTGCTCGGCGTGTACGGCGAGACCGTCGACCGTCGTCGCCCCGGTCAGTGGCCGCGGGCAAGGAAGGCCGGCTCCGGAGACTGCTTGCTGGACCGCCAAGCAAGTGGGCACCCGGCCGCCGGGATCAGGACGGGACTTGATCACCACCTCCCGGCCGTCGTCGAGCCGGAACGCTTGGACGTCGGACATCAGAGTGGCCGAGAGCAGTTGCTGAACCGGCGACGCACCCAGCTCGCGCGCGCACCACCGGCTCAGCCACGGTTCGACCGTCACGGGCACCACTCCCTCACCGGCCGTCCGAAGAAGCCGCACGCGTCCGAAGAACCCGAGGCTATAGGGCTCGCTCCTTCGGACGCATCGCCGTTCTTCGGACGCTGCGGGCACTGGCGGCCCGGTCCGGCGGGATCAGTACGGCCCGAAGACCCACTGGGACGGGGACTTCGGGTCGTCGCCGATCCAGAACCCGGCCCACAGCTCGCGGAACTCCTCGCGGGACAGCTGGCCGTCGCCGTTGGTGTCGAGCTTGCCGAACACCTCCTCGACACCGTCGGCCGAACCCTTCCACGCCTGGACGACCTGCTGGTGCTCGGCCAGCGCGATCCGGTCGTCCCCGTTCTGGTCGACCACGTCGAACATCGCCTCCGCGGTCGCGTACACCGCGTCGTCGATCTCCGGGAGCTTGTCGACCACCGTCATCAGTTCGTCGAGCGACACCTTGTCGTCGTGGTCGGCGTCGGAAAGGGCGGCCACCGCCGACCACCAGCCCATCATGATCGCCCGCATCCGGTCGTGGTCCTCGGTGCCCGGCTGCCAGCCCCGGATGCCGACCCAGCGCGCGGTCAGCGTCTCGAAGTCGGACTCCTCCAGGTAGCCGTTGCCGTCGGCGTCCATCGCGTGGAACACCCCGGCCACCTTCTGCCGCTGGAATTCACTGGCCATGCGTTCTCCCCTTTCACACCGTTGCCGGTGGTCCGGTTCAGACGATACGAGTGAGCCGGCCGTCGCGCGCGGTGAGCAACGACCGGTTCGCGTCCCACGAATAACCCCGGGTCCGGTCCGTTCAGACCCGGGGTCGGCATCGAGAAAACTCGTGGTCGGCAGGCCAAAAGTCCGGGGTCGCAGACTGTTGCCAAACGCCCCTGAGCCGGCCCTCGGGCCGGCCGGTGGGAGGCGGACCGGCGGGAGTGGCCCCTGCACACGCCCGACGGTCCGTCCCCCAGCTACTGGGGCCAGCTCGCCTCGGTGACCTGGCCGCCGGTGACGGCGACGGTCAGTCGGACCGGTCCGTCGGGGAGGACATACAGGTCGTACCTGCCTTCCGGTACGTCGGGAAAGACGGCCGAGTGGATCGTCGTGCCCTCGGGCGACGGCCGCGGGACGACGGCGACGTGCGGCAGATGGTGATGACCGTTCCCATGCCCATGACCGTGCCCATGACCGTGCCCAGCCGGTACGCCGTGCGGGCGGCGCTCGATCTCGGTGTCGTTCAGGGCCGCGGGCATCCTCACGACGATCGCGCCGATGCCGTCGCCGATGTCCAGCAGGACCGAGGAGCCCTGGCCCGCATGGGGATTCTCCTCGGCGTTGGTCAGCGGCCTGGTCACGAGACGGCCGGGATGCCGGGCTTGGACTGGTAGCCGCCGGCCGGCGTACCGAGGTACGGGAACCAGCTCAGGTAGCCGGAGTTCGTGTTCGACGTCCCGTCCTTGATCGCGCCCGCCGCGTCGTCGGGGGTGAACGTCTTGTCGACCAGCGGGATCGTCAAGCCGGCCACCGCGCGCAGCTCGACGGTGACGACGTCGTCGAAAACCCTGCGCCCGTTGGGGAAACCGGCCGCGTCGCCCGCGACCAGGCCGAGCGGGTTCGGCGACTTGGCCGGAGGGACGGCGACGTTCAGCCGCAGCATGTCCGCCTGCACCGGACCGGTGTAGTTCTGGAATCCCGGGACCACGCCTGCCGGGATCCCGGTGAGTAAGATCGCGGCCAGGTCGGCCCGCGGTTTCTTGTACGCCGCCAGCTTCGGGAACACGCCCGGGTACAGCGCCGGCAGCAGCCCGGCGAGCTCGGGCTTGGTCACGTACTGCGCGTACTTCTTGTCCTCCGACGGCGGCCGGGTGTTCCACTTGTCCTTCTCGGCCATCGGCACGATGACCTCGTTGAAGAGCGGGTTGCCCAGCCGCGAGACCTGCTTGTACGGGCCGTGCCAGACTGGTACGCCGAGCACGTCGTCGAGCAGCCGCGACTGCTGACGGCTCGCCGAGGCGTAGACGCCGATGACGGACTTCGCGTCCATCACGTCCTTGGGCCGCTTGCCGTCGCGGGTCAGATCGGTGATCGGGACCTGGAGCGCGATCGTGTGCACGTTCGAGCCCTGCAGGCCGTTGACGCCCATCGCCGCGGCCGACGGGATCAGGTGCGCCATCTGGAACGGGCGCAGCGTGCCGAGGTCGAAGATGCTGCCCAGGTCGGCGAAGAACCCGTCAGCGCGCTGACCGGCGAACACCTTGCGGCGGGCACCGATCGTGTGGATCGCCTGGCGGGCGAGCTTGGCGTAGTTCGGCGTGCTGCGCGGGCCGACGTTGACCGGCGGCGCGGCGAGCTCACGGGCCAGGATCCGGGAGCGGCCGTTCTCGACCCGGGTCACCGAGTAGTACTGCGGCCGGTTCCAGGTGGTGTCCTTGATCGACGTGATCGGCCCGGTGTTGTACAGGAACGTCTTCTTGTTCCGGATCTCGGCGTGGAAGCGGAACTGGTAGCTGACGTCCGCCTTGCCGGAACCACTGTTGGAGATGTGGATCTGGTACAGCACGTCGTCGCCGAACTCGTAGAAGTTCGGGCCGCCGTACGGGTTCTGGAACGGGATGAAGTTGGCGATGATCGTCACGGTGTCCGGCTGGTCCGGGCTGACGAACGCGTAGACGTCGGTGTTGTCGGCGACCGGATCCTTGGAGATCTCCGGCGCTTCGCGGTGCGAGGACATGGCTCAGGCCCCCTTCGCGCCGGCGAGCCGGGCGGCCAGCTCGCGATCGGTCACCAGGACCTCGCGCTCGCCGACCATGATCGCCATCCGCCCCGACTTCACGTCCTTGACGTGGACGACGAACGACTCGGCCCCGGCCAGGTCGCTCGCCTCGAGCTGCGGCGCCGCCGCCTCGCCGGAGCGCTCGCTGAAGATCTTCGGTGCCGCGACCGCGCCGACCGCGGCCGCCGTCCCCGCTCCCGCGAACACCAGGAACCCACGTCGTGATGCGTCACTCATGACTGCCCCTTCCCTCCCGTACCGCCCGACCGCCGACTCCTGCCGACGCAGCCACGGTTGCGACCCAGTCGGATCTGCTGTGAGCTGGCTCACCACCACAACCGCACGGCCTTCGGAGCGGACTGCCGGGCGGATGGGTGAGCCGGGCCCAGGGGCGTCTACGCAACGTGTAGACCCGGCATGGGACGATAGTTCTTGAAAGGTGAACTACTCTCTGGGGCGGTGGGTGTGGCGGACGACCGGACCGCGTCCTGGTTCACCGTGCTCGGGCCGGTGCGGGCGTGGCAGGGCGAGACGGAGCTGCGGCTCGGGTCGCCGCAGCAGCGGGCGGTGCTCGCGGCGTTGCTGGTCCGGGAGGGCGCCCAGGCGACGATCGGGGAGCTGATCGACGCGGTGTGGGGCAGCGGCGACATTCCCGAGTCGGCGGCGCAGACGGTCCGGACGTACGTGCACCGGCTTCGCCGGGTGCTGGACCCGGGCCGTCCGGCGGCGCAGTCGGTGATCGCGTCGATCGGGGACGGGTACGCGCTGACCGCCGCCGCGGGGACGCTCGATCTCGGGGTGTTCAAGCAGCACGTCGCCGATGCCCAGGCGGCGGCGAACTTCCGCGACCTCGGCCGCGCCGAGCGGCTGCTGCGCGAGGCGCTCGCGTTGTGGCACGGCACCGCCCTGGCCGGCATTCCAGGGGAGTACGCCGAGACCCAGCGCGTCTACCTCGGCAAGCTGCGTCTCGCGGCGCTGGAGCTGCTGATGACCGCGCAGCTCGAGCTCGGCTCGGCCACCGAGGCCGCGGCCGAGCTGGCCACGATCACCGCCGAGCACCCGTACGACGAACGCTTCCGCGAGCTGCACATGACGGCCCTGTACCGGTCCGGCCGGCAGGCCGAGGCGCTCGCCGTGTACCAGGACTGCCAGAAGTTGCTCGCGAACGAGCTGGGTATCGATCCGGGACCGGCGCTGCAGGAACTCCACGAGCAGGTCCTGCGGGGTGAGGTCCCGCCGGCACAGCACAGCGCCGCCACCGCACGCCCCGGCTCGGGTTTTCGCGCCGGGGCAGGCTCACCCGACGACCCCAGCACCGCGCGCCCGGTGCCCGCGCAACTGCCCGCCGACCACCGGGGCTTCAGCGGTCGCAAGACCGAGCTCCTCGCGGCCGTGCAGAAGCTCGACCGTGCCGGCGTCGCCGTGATCACCGGTATGGCCGGCGTCGGCAAGACGACGTTCGCCGTCCATCTCGCGCACCGCTTCGCCGGCCGTTACCCCGACGGTCAGCTGTACCTGGACCTGCGCGGCTTCGCCTCGGGCGCCGAGCCCGTCGCTCCCGAGGACGCGCTGCGCTCGTTGCTCGAGGCCCTCGACGTACCGGCCGAGACGATCCCGAGGGACCTGGCCGGCCGAGCGGCCATGTTCCGGACGTTGCTGTCCGGCCGCCGGATCCTGCTGCTGCTCGACAACGCCAAGAACGCCGAACAGGTCCGCCCACTGCTTCCCGGCGAAGCCACGTCCCTGGTCCTGATCACCAGCCGGGACCGCCTGACGAGTCTGCTCGTCACCGACGACGCGGACCTGATCACGCTCGACGTCCTGGAACCGGCCGAGGCCCGGACCTTCCTGGTCGGCAAGCTCGGCGCCCGCCGGGTCGGCGCCGAGCCGGAGGCCGCCGAGGAGATCCTGCGCCGCTGCGGACGGTTGCCGCTGGCAATCTCCCTGGTCGCCGCGCGGGCCATCGTCAATCCCGGCTTCAGCCTGGCCGCGATCGCCGCCGAGCTGAGCCACAGGGACGGACTGGACGCGTTCGAGGACCTGGACGGCGCGGACGTCCGCTCGGTGTTCTCCTGGTCGTACAACGCCCTCAGCCCGGACAGCGCCCGGCTGTTCCGGGTGATGTGCCCGGCGCCCTGGCCGCGCTACGACCTGACCGGAGCCGCCAGCCTGGCCGGCCTTCCGGTCAGCGAGACCCGGCGCCTGATCGCCGAGCTCAGCCGCGTCAACCTGATCACCGAGGAGCGTCCCGGCGAGTTCGCCTTCCACGACCTGGTCCGCGCGTACGGCGTGGAGAAGGCCGCCGCGGGCGACCCGCAGGAGCGCCACGACGCCCTGGTCCGCGCACTCAACCACACGCTGTACACCGCGCGAGCGGCCGTCGTACTGCTCAATCCGACCCGGCGCACGATCCCGCTGGTCCCGCTGCGGGACGACGTCACCGTCCGCCCGATCAAGGACCGCGCGGCCGCCTGGGCGTGGTTCGCCGCGGAGTCACCGATGATCGGCACGTGTCAACGGCTGGCGGCCGAAGCCGGCCTCGACGTGTACGTCGGCCAGCTGGCCTGGACGGTGAACACCTATCTCCTGCGCTCCGGCCAGTGGGCCGAGATGCTCAGCGTGTACGAGCGGGCGCTCGCCGCGGCCACCCGGCTGGGCGACGACTACCTGATCGCCACCGCGAGCATGGTGGCCGGCAAGACCGAGACCTGGCTGCACCAGTACGACGCCGCCGACCAGCACCTGACCCGGGCGATCGCCGGTTTCCACGCGGCCGGGCGGACCACCGAAGAGGCCAACGCGGTGGACAGCCTCGGCAACCTGCGCAGCTTCCAGGGCCGGTCCGCCGAGGCGATCGAGCAGTTCCAGAAGGCCGTGAAGCTGTCCTCGGACGTGTCGTCGC
Organism: Kribbella lupini; assembly: GCF_039529595.1. Classification (NCBI taxonomy): domain Bacteria; kingdom Bacillati; phylum Actinomycetota; class Actinomycetes; order Propionibacteriales; family Kribbellaceae; genus Kribbella; species Kribbella lupini. Next base: position 128,974 of record NZ_BAAANC010000002.1, read on the forward strand.
GGGCCAGCGCGCTGAACAACCTGGCCAACGAGTACAACACCACCGGGGACTACTCGGTCGCCGTACCGATCTGTCTGCAGGCGGTCGAGCTCTGGGACGGGGCCGGTGACCAGCACGGGCTCGCGAACGGCTGGGACACCCTCGGGACCTCGCACCGCGGCCTCGGCCACTACGCAGAGGCCGCCGGTTGCTACCGGCAAGCGTTCGAAGCGTTCCGCGAGCTCGGGAACCGCTACAACGAGGCGCGCACGCTGATCAACTACGCGGCGGCCGTGGAGGCGCTCGACGACGGCCAGGCCGCGCTCGAGGCGCGCGCCTCGGCGGCCGAGATCCTGCGCGACCTCGACCACCCGGACGCCGTACGGCTCGCCGGTCAGTTGGAGCCGACCCTGTCTCGCTGACCGGCCGCGGCCGACGTCAACCAGTTGTCTATCCAGGATGCGGACACTGGAGGGCACGCTCCACCGTGCAGCCGTTCCCTGTCCACGAAGGAGTTCCCTGATGTCCACCACCGGCCTCCCGCCGGGCACTTCGGGCGCCGCCTTCAGCGGCCGGGTGCTCGGCCCCGGGGACCCCGAGTACGACGAGGCCCGTGCCGTCTTCAACGGCATGGTCGACCGCTTCCCCCAGCTCATCACGCAGCCGGCGACGGCTGACGACGTCGCGGCCGCGATCCGGCACGGCATCGACGCCGGGCTGGAGATCGCCGTCCGGTCCGGTGGTCACAGCCGCCAGGGCAACTCGACCACCGAGGGCGGCCTGGTGATCGACCTGCGCCGGATGAACTCGGTCAGCATCGATCCGGTCGCGCGGCTCGCCAGGGTCGGCGGAGGCGCGACCTGGTCCGAGGTCGGGCGCGCGGCGCAGGAGCACGGGCTGGCGACCACCGGCTGCCGCCAGGACCAGGCCGGCGTGGCCGGACCTACCCTCAGCGGCGGCTCGGGCTGGCTCGAACGCGAACTGGGCCTGGCCTGCGACAGCCTGGTCTCGATCGACCTGGTGACCGCGGACGGGCAGCAGCTCACGGCGAGCGAGACCGAGCACCCCGACCTGTTCTGGGCCCTGCACGGGGGCGGCGGCAACTTCGGCGTCGCCACCGCGCTGACGTTCCGGCTGCACCCGATCCCGGCCGTCGCGACCACGACGCTGCTGTGGCCGTGGGCGGCGTACGGCGAGGTCGTCCGGACGTTCCGCGGGATCTTCGACGGCGCGCCGCCGAACGCGCTCGGCGGCGCGGTGGTGGCGATGACCGACCCGCCGGGCACCGTCGTACCGGCGGAGCTGAACGGCGGGCTGGTGACCAAGGTGCTCGCCGTGCACACCGGCTCGCCGCGGGAACTGACCGAGCTGATCGCTGCGCTGCTTGCCCTCGGCCCCGGTTTCGTCCAGCAGGCGGAAACCGCGCCCGCCGCGATCAGGCCGAGCCCGAACGGGCCCGCCGGGCTGCGCAGCTTCTGGCGGACGGAGTACCTGCGGTCACTGCCCGACCAGGCGATCGACGAGTACGCCGGATGGATGGCCCAGGTCCCCGACCAGACCGTGGTCCGGATGGCGATCGCGCCCTGGGGTGGTGCCGTGGCCGCCGGCGCGGACCGCTGGCCGGCGCCGTTCCGGCAGGCGCCGTGGGTGCTCGCGCCGATCGCGCGCTGGGCGTCACCGGCCCGCGACGACCACATCCTGGGCTGGATCGGTGCCCTGCACAACCTTTCCGGGCACGAGCGGATGGTCACCGGCATCGACCCGGCGAACCAGGCCCGGCTGAGCGCGGCCAAGTCGGCGTACGACCCCGGCAACGTGTTCCACCTCAACCAGAACATCCCGCCGGCCTGACGCACGGAGCCCGCGCACCGAAACGGCGCGCGGGCTCCGGTGAGCGTGAGCTCAGGCGGTCGGGTACCCCGGCTCCGCACTGCCGGCCGCGGTGCCGAACCGCTCGGCGGCCTTCGGGTCCGGGCCGTGGCTGTTCTCGCCCGGCGTGCCCTCCTGGACGGTGAAGACCAGCAGCACGATCCACCCGATGATCGGGATCAGCCCGATGAAGATCCAGGCCCCGCTCCGGTTGGTGTCGTGCAGCCGCCGCACGGTGACCGCGAGGCTCGGCAGCAGCACGAGCAGCGAGTAGATCCCACCGAGCAGGCCGGTCCCGCTGGCGTTGTCCGTGCCGATCGCGCGGTCGATGACACCCAGCACGATGGAGATGATCGCGCTGAACAGCGTGAACATCCAGAACTCCTTGCGGCGCGCCCGGCCGCTGAACACGACGTACTTCTTCAGGACATCCAGGTACCACTGCATTGCCGAACTCCGATCATCAGCCACCTGGCCGACCCAGGTCGTAGGACTCCTTTGCCCCCTCGGCCGCGATCGTTAAACGTGCGAGCAGGTCCTCGACGCGCTCGGCGCGGCCGTACCGCCGGTGGGCCTGCCAATCCTCGGGGTTGATCACCGCGGCCACAAGCCCTGAAGCCTCGTCGAGCTCTTCGGCAAGATAAGGATTTGGTATCGCCAGCCGTTCTCCCATCGCTTCCTCCGCGCCGAACAGGCGCGCGGCAGCGACGGCGTCGCCCTGCCGGGCGAGAATCGTCATCATCGTGTTGGAGAACGCCATCGTCAGGCTAGGGCTGCCGAGGCTCAGAACCGTCGGGATCAGTCCGCGGGCCAGCGTGTCGGCCTCCTCGACCCGGCCGGTCTGCGCAAGCAGGTAGGCGAGATTCTGGCCCTGGATGGCGCTTTCGTGGGCGTCACCGATCTTGTTGAGCACGGCAAGGGACTCGCGCAGCAGCGCCTCGGCGCGGTCGTGGCGACCGAGCTCCTCCTCGATTCCGGCGAGATTGCCGAGCAACCGGGCCAGGCGGCCGTTGTCGTCGTTCAGTTGCCGGTGGAGCTCGAGTCCCTCGGTCAGCGTCTGCCGCGCGGCGTCGAGCTCGCCGTGGTGGCGTTGCGCCGTACCGACCAGGCTCATCGCCCAGACGACGCCGGCGCGGTCGTCGAGAGACCTGGACAGCTCAAGAGCCTTCGAGGCCTCGGAGAGTGCCCGCTGCACCTCGCCCTGGACCAGCAGGAGGTTGGACAGTCCGCGCCGGCAGGCGGCCAGGTCCGCCGAACGGTACGCCGTCCCGGCCCGGGCCAGCACGTCCTCGTGCCAGCGGCGGCCCTCCGGAACGTCCCCGGTGAGGATCCACAGCCAGCTCAGCGCCGCGCACAGCCGGATGCCTTGGGCAACGTCTGCCGTGGTTGCCCAGGACAACGCCGCGCGGAAGTTGCCGAGCTCGGTCTCGACGCGTTCGAGGGCGGTCCCGTGCCGGGACTCGCGCAGGCCGCGGAGGCCGGCGCCGAGATCGGCGTAGTACGCCGCGTGGGCGGCGCACAGGGCCTCGGACTCGTCGGTCGCGGCCAACTTCTCCCCGGCGTACTGGGCGATCGTCTGCAGGAAGGCGACCCGGGTCGGTGCGCCCTGGGTGACGGTGATCAGGTTCGCGTCGTGCAGCTCGGCGACGGCGTCCAACGGGTCGGCGCTGTCCGTGGCGATCGCGGTGATCGCGGCCAGATCGGCGCCGCCGGAGAAGACGGCGAGCCGGCGGAAGACGCGCTGGTGCTCGGGGCTGAGCAGGTCGTAGGACCAGGCGATGGTGTCGCGCAACGTCCGGTGCCGGTCGGGCGTCACCCGGCTGGTCGAGGCGATGTCGAGCGGGTCGTCGATCCGGTCGAGCAGCTCCTCCAGGCTGAGCACGCGGATCCGCGGCGCACACAGCTCGATGGCGAGCGGCAGGCCGTCGAGCCGTTCGCAGATCTCCCGGACGATGGCGAGATCGGGGCTGAAATCCGGCTGTACGGCGGTCGCGCGCTGCACGAACAGCTCGACCGCGGCGGAGCCGGGATCCAGCGGCATCACCAGGTGCTGCCGCTCGGCGACCAGCCCGAGCGGACGCCGCGACGTGGCGACGACCTTGACCTGCGGCGCCCGGTCGAGGATCTGCGCGACCACGCGGTCGGCGCCGTCGACCTGTTCGAGGTTGTCGAGGACCAGCAGCAAGGTGCGCTGGGCAAGGTACGCCGTCAGCCGGGCCGGCGTCCGTTCGCGCGGCGGTACGTCGAGCCCCTCGGCGATCGAGGACCACATCACCTCCTCGGACACCGCGTCGGCGAGCGGAACGAAGTACGCCCCGCCCGGGAACTGCTTGATCGCCCCGGCGGCCACCGCGATCCCCAACCGGGTCTTGCCCGCACCGCCCGGCCCGACCAGACTCACCAGCCGTACGTCGGGCTGCCGGACCAGCTCGCCCAACCGGACCAGATCTGCCTCCCGTCCCAGCAGCGCGGTCGCCGGAACGGGCAGACTCGTTGCCGTCCCCAACGTCCGCGGCGGCGGGAACTCCTCCTCCAGCCCGAGGACGGTGACCTGGAACAGCCGCTCGGGCTCGGGAATGTCCTTGAGGTGATGGGTGCCCAGGTCCCGCAGCACCGCGCCGTCGGGCAGTGCCTGGCGGATCAGCTCGCCGGTCGTCGCCGAGAGGATCACCTGCCCGCCGTGCGCGGCCGCCGCGACCCGGGCCGCCCGGTGCACGTCCATTCCCCAGTAGTCGCCGTCGGAGATGCCCGGCGTACCGGTGTGGATTCCCATCCGCACCCGCAGCCGCTCGCCACCCGGCCACTCGTGGCCGGCGAGCCGCCGCTGCCCCTCGACCGTGGCTCCGACCGCACCGGCGGCCGTCGGGAACACCACGAAGAAGCTGTCGCCCTCGGTCCCCTGCTCGATCCCGTCGTACTCGCGCCAGACCGCGCGCAGGATCCGCCGGTGCCCTTCCAGCGCCTCCAGATAGCTGTCGCCGAGCCGGCGCAGCAGCACGGTCGACCCCTCGATGTCGGTGAACACCATCGAGACCGCGTCCATCAGACCGTGAACTCCACCCAGAGCGGATAGTGGTCGGAGATCCGGAAGGACAGCTGGGACTTGGTCAGGTCGGTGAGGACCAGCGGGACGAAGTCCAGGCTCCCGCAGCGGTTGGTGAAGGTCAGGCCGTTGAGCATCGGCGGGAGGTCGGCCTTGGTCGGGTCGTTGAACCAGGCGATCTGGTCGTAGTAGTGGTGGTCCTTGTCGTTGTCGAAGATGGTGCGCGGGACCAGCCCGAGGTCCGGCGGCGGCCACAGACCGGTCGAGACGAACGCGGCGTACAGCGGGTCGTCGATCCGGTCCAGGTTGAAGTCGCCGAGCACGAGCAGGTTGTGGTTCCAGTCCTTCGGGCGGTCGGCCCACTGGCGCATCCAGTCGGCGAATGCCTGGACCTCGCCGAGCCGGTCCTTCGGGCCCTTGCCCCACAGCACGTGCACGGTGGTGAGGATGAAGTCCGTGCCGCCCCGGACGAAGGCCGCCGCGTACGGCGTCCGCGCGAACTGCTCGACCTTGTCGTCGGCCGCGGCCGGCAGAACGATCTCGCCGACCAGCCCGGACGGCTGCACCCGGTCGGAGTCGTAGACGTAGGCGAGCCGTTCCGCGTTGCCGGGAGCACCTTCGGTCGCGTCCGACACGATCACCCGGTAGCGCGGACCGAGGTGGTGCAGCAGCGCCATCAACGCGGTCGTGTCCCGCTTGCTCTCCTGGATCGCGGTCACGTCGAACCGCTCGACCACGGCCGCGACGCACGCCAGCGCGTGCCAGTCCCGCCGCGGGCTGTCCTTCGGACCGGACTGCCACTTCGGCGTCAGGCCACCGAAGCCGCGTACGTTCCATGTGCCGATCAGCAGGTTGTCCTTCACCTTCGCCGGCAGTTGCTGGTCCAGCGCCGCACCTAACCGGTTCAGGTCCTGCGTCACCGCTGTCGGCACCGGACCTGCCGGTGGTCCCACCACTGCACGCGCCACGATCCCCCACCCCACAACGGAACCCGGCCACCCCAACCGTTGTACCGAGCGTGATCGCCGACCGGGCGCCCGTCAAGAGCCGCGACCTCTGGACCCGGGATTAATTGTTAGGTAAGTTTCCTGTTAGTTAGCTCCGATCGCCCCGTCAGGAGTCCCGATGTCCTATCGCAAGTTCCTCGCTGTCCTCTTACCGCTCCCCCTCCTGGTCGCCCTCGGCGGCGCCCAGGCCGACGCCGCCGACACCTTGCTGTCCAAGCGGCAACCAGTCCTTGCCTCGAGCATCGAAGACGACACGTTGCCGGCCGCGCTCGCCGTCGACGGCAGTACGACGACCCGTTGGGCCAGCACCGAAGGCGTCGACCCGCAGTGGATCCGGGTCGACCTCGGCCAGCCGGCCGCGATCCGCCGGGTGAAGCTGAACTGGGAAGCCGCCTACGCCAAGGCCTACCGGATCGAGGTGTCCGACAACGGCACCGACTTCCGGACCGTCCAGGACGTTGCCAACGGCAACGGTGGGACCGACGACCTGACCGGCCTGACCGCCCACGGCCGCTACGTCCGCCTGGTCGGCACCCAGCGCGCCACGCCGTACGGGTACTCGCTGTGGGAGCTCGAGGTCTACGGCACCGCCGACTCCAGCGGCGACACCCAACCACCGACCGTCCCGACCGGTCTGCAGACCACCGCGGTCACCGCGACCTCGGCCGCGCTCAAGTGGACCGCCTCGACCGACAACGTCGGCGTCAGCGGGTACGACGTACTGCGCAACGGCGTCGTCGTCGCGTCGACCGAGTCCCCGGTCTTCAACGACACCGGCCTGACCGACAGTACGACGTACCAGTACGCCGTCCGCGCCCGCGACCTGGCCGGCAACCAGTCGGGCCTGAGCCAAGCCATCAGCGTGCAGACGAGTGCCGGCGGCACCGGTGCGTTCGTGCTCGCCGCGGCCGGTGACATCGCCGACCGGTGCACCGAGTCCGACTCCAGCTGCGTGCACCCGAAGACCGCCCGCCTGGTCCAGGCGATGAACCCGGCGAACGTCATCACGATGGGCGACAACCAGTACGACGACGCGCACCTGTCCGACTTCAAGAACTACTACGACAAGACCTGGGGCAAGTTCAAGGCGATCACCAAGCCGATCCCGGGCAACCACGAGTCGTACGACGACACGCCCTTCGCGGGCTACCGGTCCTACTTCGGCTCGATCGCCACGCCGCAGGGCAAGCAGTACTACAGCTGGGACAAGGGCAACTGGCACTTCGTCGCGCTCGACTCCAACGACTTCGTCACCGGAGAGGGCCTGGCCGAACCGGCCCAGCTGACCTGGCTCAAGCAGGACCTCGCGAACAACACCAAGGGCTGCGTCGCGGCGTACTACCACCACCCGCGCTTCAGCTCCGGCGACCACGGCGACAACCCCGACAGCATCGCCCTGTGGCAGACGCTGGTCGGCGCCAAGGTCGACCTCGTCCTCAACGGCCACGACCACCACTACGAGCGCTTCCTGCCGCAGAACGTCAACGGCCAGGTCGATCCGAACGGTCCGGTGCAGATCATCGGCGGGATGGGCGGCGCGCCCCTGTACGACGTCCACTCGGGCCACCCGGCGACCGCGAAGATCCTGTCGACGTACGGCGCGCTGAAGCTCTCGATGACCGACACCACCTTCTCCAGCCAGCTGATCGGCCTGGACAGCAAGGTGCTCGACAGCAGCCCGACCTACACCTGCCACTGACGGGACGGCTGATGTATCTGGCGAACAGCCGAGCCGCCGACCAGGCCACGCGCCGGGTCGGCGGCACCCCGCGGTGGCACCGCGTCCCGCCCAACGTCCTGGCCCTGGGGGTCGTCAGCCTGGTCACCGACATCTCCGCCGAGATGGTGACCGCGGTCCTCCCGCTCTACCTCGTCCTCGGGCTTGGTCTGAACCCGCTGCAGTTCGGCCTGCTCGACGGCCTGTACGCCGGTTCGACCGCGCTGCTCCGATTGGTCGGCGGCCACGCAGCCGACCGCTGGCGCCGCCTGAAAACCGTCGCCGGAATCGGCTACGCCCTCTCCGCCGTCTGCAAACTCGGTCTGCTCGCTGCCGGCTCGTCGGTAGCCGCGATCGGCGCGGTCCTAGCCGTCGACCGAGCAGGCAAGGGCATCCGCACAGCCCCACGAGACGCGCTCATCTCACTGAGCAGCTCCCCCGAGACATTGGGCCGGTCGTTCGGCGTCCACCGAGCCCTGGACACCTTCGGCGCCTTCCTAGGCCCTCTGGTCGCCGTAGCCGTCCTGTGGGCCAGCCTCGGCTCGTACGACGCGGTCTTCGTGTTCAGCTTTTGCATAGCCGGGTGCGGAGTCCTGCTGCTGGTGTTGCTGGTGAAGGACCACCGGCCGCCGTCGGCGCAGCCGACTGGCGTTCGGGGGCGGCCGGCCTCCTCTCCACCCCCATCCGGGGGCGAGGCGGGCGAAGCCCGCGAGCCCGTCCCGCTGCGCACGATGCTGGGGCTGCTGAGGATCTCGTCCTTCCGGCGGTGCTGTGTGTGGGCTGCGGGGCTTGGGCTGGTGACGATCACCGACTCGTTCGTCTACCTCGCGCTGCAGCGCCGCTGGGAGATCGAGAGCACCTGGTTCCCACTCCTCGCACTGGGCACCGCCGGTTCGTTCCTCCTGCTCGCCGTTCCGCTCGGACGACTGGCCGATCGGGTCGGGCGGTGGAAGGTGTTCCTCGCCGGGCACGCAGCGCTGGTGGTCGCGCTGCTGCTGATCTGCGGTCCGGCGACCAGCCCGTGGATCGCGGTCGTCGCCCTGGCTCTGCACGGTTGCTTCTACGCCGCAACAGACGGCGTACTGCCGGCGACCGCCGGCCCGCTGTTGCCCGAGCACCTGCGGGCGAGCGGCCTCGCCTTGCTGCAGACCGGCCAAGCGCTCGCGCGCATGGTGTCGGCCGTGCTGGTCGGCCTGGCCTGGACCCTGTGGGACCTACGACCAGCACTGATCGCAACCACCGCAGCGCTGCTCGTCGTCACCCTCGCGGCCGCCGCGTTCAAACCCTGGGAGGTCAAGCGATGAGGAAACTCCTGCTCGGCGCCATCGGCACCCTGGTGCTGATCGGCGGAGGTCTCGCGTACGTCGTATCAGCACGCGGCGACGGCCCGGCGGTCGACGCCCAGCCAGTCGCCCCCGGCGAAGTCACCCTGGAACCCGGCACCCTGCTGTTTCGCAACACCGCCGCCGGACCGTCGTACGGAAAGCTCGCGACCGGCTCCCCGCGCAAGGTCGCGGACCTCCACTGCGACCGCTTCGCCGTTGCTCACGGCACCGGAGTCTGCCTGCGCACGAAACTCGGATCGTTGCCCCCACTCACCGAAGTCCTTGTCCTCGGCCCCGATCTCCGAATCAGGCACAAGCAGACGCTCCCCGGCACCCCCAGCCGCGCCCGCGTCTCCCCCGACGGCAAGATCGTGAACTGGACGCTGTTCGTCACCGGCGACTCGTACGCCGCGACCGGCTTCTCCACCCGCAGCGGCCTGTACGAGGTGGAGACCGGCCGGCTGGTGAAGAGCATCGAGGAACTCCCCGTCTTCGTGAACGGACAAAGGTACTTCGCCCACGACGCGAACTACTGGGGCATCACCTTCGGGGCCGACGGCAACCGCTTCTACGCGACCCTCGGCAGCAAGGGCAAGACCTACCTCATCGAAGCGGACTACCGCTCCTACCGCGGCACCGCGATCCTCGAGAACGCCGAGTGTCCGTCCCTGTCCCCCGACGGTCGCCGCGTCGCCTTCAAGCAGAAGAGCCCCGACGGCACCTGGCGCATCGCCGTACTGGACCTGTCCACGCGCCGCGTGACCTACCCACCCGAGCAACGGCACCTCGACGACCAGGTCCTCTGGCGGGACAACACCACGCTGCTCTACGCCCTCCAACGCCCCGACAAGGGCACCGACATCTGGTCCACCCCGATCACCGGAGGCCGACCAACACTGGTGATCCCCGACGCCGCCTCACCCGCCGTGGCATGACAACTCTCAGGCTCCCGACCGTCGCCCGAACCAGCGTGGGAGGTGGGAGACCAAGTCGGCCTGGTCCGAGCCGACCCACGCGACGTGCCCGTCCGGCCGCAGCAGTACGGCGGGAGCGTCCAGCTCCTCGCTGACGTCGACCACGTGATCGACGCGGTCGTCCCAACCGTCCACCGAGAGCCGACCGGTCTGGTCGAGCAGCAGGCCACGACCTTCGTGCATCCAGGAGTACAGGCGACCGCCCTTCAGCTCCAGATCCCGCAGCCGGCGGCCGAGCAACGCGTGGCCCTCGCCAACGTCGTACCGGATGCTGATCGCGACGATCCTCTCGATCAGCAGCCGGTTCACGTCCTCGAAGTCCATCAGCTCCGAGAACAGCCGTCGCAGCGCCTGGGGCCCGGCGTCGAGCGACATCAGCACGCCCTGCGCCCGCGTGCTGTCCAGTACGGCGGCCGCCACCGGACGGCGTTCGGTCTCGTAGCTCTCCAGCAATCCGGCCGGCGCCCAGCCGTTGATCTCACCGGCCAGCTTCCACCCGAGGTTGAACGCGTCCTGGACCCCGAGGTTGAGTCCCTGACCACCGAGCGGCGGGTGGACGTGGGCCGCATCGCCAGCCAGCAGCACCCGGTCGATCTGGTACCGGTCGGCCAGCCGCGTGGCATCGCCGAACCGCGACAACCACCGCGGCGAGTGCACTCCGAAATCAGTGCCCGCGGCAACGATCAGCCGCTGCCGGAACTCCTCGAACGTCGGCGGCACGTTCCTGTCCTCGGCCACACCGTCAGCCGGTACGACGACCCGGTACGCCCCGTCCCCGAGCGGCATCAGCCCGAACCGCTTCTCGGTCTTGCGCACCTCGTTCTGCACGGCGTTCACGCGGTCCGGCGCGTCGCCCACGTGCATCTCGCCCAGCAGCGTCTCCACCTGCGAAGGCTCGCCGGGGAACCCGATCCCGAGCAGCTTGCGCACCGTGCTGCGGCCGCCGTCGCACCCGACGACGTACCCGGTGCGCAGCCGCGTCCCGTCGGCCAGCTCGACGTCCACACCCCGCTCGTCCTGGCTCAGCCCGACCACCTCGGCGCCGCGCCGGATCTCGGCCCCGAGCTCGGCCGCGCGCTCGGCCAGGATCCGGTCAATCGTCGGCTGCGGGATCGCCAACGTGTACGGGTGCGTCGTGTCCAACGCCGGCGCGGGCTTCGGGATCGCCGCGAAGTACCCGCCGACCGGGTGCTTCGTACCGACCGCGAGGAAGCGCTCGAGCAGCCCGCGCTGGTCCATCACCTCGATCGACCGCGCGTGCAGGCCGAGCGCCCGCACCACCCTGGTCGGCTCGGCGTCCTTGTCCAGCACGAGCACGTCCACCCCGTGCAGCCGCAGCTCCGCCGCCAGCATCAACCCCGTGGGACCGCTGCCCACCACGAGTACGTCAACCACAAGTCCCCATTCCCCGAGCTGTCGATCAGCAACTCGCGGAATTCTGCAGCACCTCCTGGGCCTTGCGGCAAGTCCCCACCTGCGCTATAACCTGAAGACGGCAGGGAGATTCGTTCCCCCTGCTGTTGTCATGCCGGGGCCGTTTCAGCTCGCGGCGGCATACAGCCGAAAGCTCGCGCCGGTCTCCGTCCCCAGGTGCGGGTCCGGGTCGAGGACGCGGAAGCAGGTCCCGGTGCGGTCGGCGAACACGGCGTACCGGCCGAGGGCCGTGCTGACCGGCGCGATCAGCCAGTCGAGCTCGCCGTGCTCTTCGTAGAACGTGTCGACATCACCCACGTCGTACACGCCTCCCGCGCCCAGCGCCGCTTCGGCCGGGTCGCGCACGAGCACGATCGTCGCCGTCCCCTCGTGCGGGCCGAGCAACGCCGTCTCGTCGTCGGGCCAGCCGAGCGTCTCCAGCCCGAGGCCGCGGTAGTAGTCCACGCTGGCTTCGAGGTGCTCCACGGGACGGACTTCGAACAGCAGCTTCATCGTTCGTTCTCCCCTCTCAGCGTTCCGTACGCCGGGCCTCCCGGATCTCGTGGGTCCGGTCCCCGACCGCCGAGATCCGCTCGGCGAGTGCCGGGTGGTCCACGGCCAGGCGCGGGCCGGCCTCGGCCAGCGGTCCGAGCAGCGCGGACGAATCGCTTCCACCCAAGGCGTCGTGCACCCGGTCGACACTCGCCTGGGTCCGTCGGTCGAGCCCGTCCAGGGCGCTGACCTGTCCCGCCAGCCGCCGCAGGTCGGCGGCGTTGTCCCGGGCCCAGGCGACCACGGCCCGGTCGCCCGCCCGCTGGTCCCGGGCCGCCTGCACCCGTTGCTCGCCGGTCATCGCCGGCGCCGCCGCGTCGGCGTTGAGCCGCAGGTACCGCTTCTCGGCGGCCTGCCGGCTGGCCACTCCGAGGGCCGGCGCGAGGTCCGCCCAGCTGACGCCCACCGCCCGGGCGGCGTCGATCAGCTGGGGCTCCCACGCGGTCAGCTGCTCGCGAAGACTCCGGATCCGCGCCAGGGCGGCGAGCAGCTCGGCCCGCTCGATCCCGGCCTCCGTACGCCGCGCGACCACGTCGCCCACAAAGGCGACGTCGGCCGCGGCGGTGGCGTCCTGCTCCATCGTGTCTCCAGCCTCGAAGTGGCCGCGGGCGAGCGGCCGTGGTGGGTCAGGCGTCCAGCTGGCGCGCCTCGTTGCCGGCAGCATCGATCTTGATCTTGCGCGGCTTGGCCTGCGCGGCCACCGGGATGCGCAGCGTCAGGACGCCGTTGTCGTACGACGCGGCGATCCGCTCCGCGTCCAGCCCGTCGCCGAGGAACAGCTGCCGGGAGAACACCCCGAGCGGCCGCTCGGACATCTGCATCTCGACCCCTTCGGCCACCGGCGCCGGCCGCCGTTCGGCCTTCACCGTCAGCACGTTCCGCTCGACGTCGAGGTCGATCGCGTCGGGCGCGACGCCCGGAAGATCGAACAGCACGACGTACTCGTCACCGGAGCGGTAGGCGTCCATCGGCATCGGGTTCGGCTTCGACCACGTCCCCGCCGTCGCCCCACCACTGAGCTGCTGAGCCAGCCGGTCCAGCTCCCGGAACGGGTCAGTGCGCATCAACATCGTTTCCCACCTCCACAGATCGTTGTCCGGTCTGTCAACACGCACCACTGTTCTAGCATGTCGTCGAAAGGATGACAAGCCCTCTGTCATCCTTTCGATGACAAGCTCAGGACGCGGCGTACAGGGGGTGGGCGGCAGCCAGTACGGCGACCCGCCGGCGCAGTTCGGACAGGTCGGCGTCGGCGTCGGCGGTCAGCGCCTCGGCGATGATGTCGGCCACCTCGGCGAACGCCGCCTCGCCGAAGCCGCGGGTGGCCAGCGCCGGCGTACCGATCCGCAGGCCCGACGTCACCATCGGCGGCCGCGGGTCGAACGGTACGGCGTTGCGGTTGACGGTGATGTCGATCGAGGCCAGCCGGTCCTCGGCCTGCTGACCGTCGAGCACGCAGTCGCGCAGGTCGACCAGCACGAGGTGGACGTCGGTCCCGCCGGAGACGACCGAGATGCCGTGCTTGGCGACGTCCGGCCGGTTGAGGCGCTCGGCCAGCAGGCGGGCGCCCGCGAGCACGCGCTCCTGGCGCTCGCGGAACTCTTCCGACCCGGCGATCTTGAAGGCCACCGCCTTGCCCGCGATCACGTGCTCGAGCGGGCCGCCCTGCTGGCCGGGGAAGACGGCGGAGTTGATCTTCTTGGCCAGGTCGGCGTCGTTGGTCAGGATGATCCCGCCGCGCGGACCGGCCAGCGTCTTGTGCGTGGTCGAGGTGGTGACGTGCGCGTGCGGCACCGGTGACGGGTGCAGGCCGGCCGCGACCAGCCCGGCGAAGTGCGCCATGTCGACCATCAGGTACGCGTCGACGGCGTCGGCGATCCGCCGGAACTCCGCGAAGTCCAGGTGCCGCGCGTACGCCGACCAGCCGGCCACGATCAGCTTCGGCCGGTGCTCGTGCGCAAGCCGTTCGACCTCGGCCATGTCGATCCGGTGGTCGTCCGCACGCACCTGGTACGGCACCACGTCGTACAGGCGGCCGGAGAAGTTGATCTTCATGCCGTGCGTGAGGTGCCCGCCGTGGGCCAGGTTGAGACCCATGATCGTGTCGCCCGGACGGATCAGCGCGTGCATGACGGAAGCGTTCGCCTGCGCGCCGGAGTGCGGCTGCACGTTCGCGTACGCCGCGCCGAACAGGGCCTTCACCCGGTCGATCGCCAACTGCTCGATCACGTCGACGTGCTCGCAGCCGCCGTAGTACCGGCGGCCCGGGTAGCCCTCGGCGTACTTGTTGGTCAGCACCGACCCCTGGGCCTGCATCACGGCCGCCGCGGTGTGGTTCTCCGAGGCGATCATCTCCAGGCCGTCGCGCTGCCGGGTCAGTTCGTCGGCGATCTTCGCGGCGATCTCCGGGTCCAGGTCGGCGAGGTCCGCATCGAGGCTCGGGGCAACGACCTGCTGGAAGGTGCTCACAGTTCACCGCCGTGCTTGGCCGCGTAGTCCTCGGCCGACAGCAGCGGGCCGCCCTCGGTGGCGTTCACCTTGAACAGCCACACGCCGTACGGGTCCTCGTTGATCGCCGCGGGGTCGTCGGCGACCGCGGGGTTCACCTCGGTGATCTCGCCGGACACCGGGGAGTACAGGTCGGAGACGGACTTGGTGGACTCCACCTCACCACAGGTCTCGCCCGCGGTGACGGTGCTGCCGACCTCGGGCAGTTCGACGTAGACGATGTCACCGAGGGCGTCGGTCGCGATCGCGGAGATCCCGACCGCGACCGTCCCGGCCTGCTCGCGGGCGACCCACTCGTGCTCGTCGGAGTACTGCAGTCCAGCCTTGACTGTTGGCATGGTGGGTCCTCACTTCTGGCGCTGGTAGAAGGGCAGAGCGGTCACTTCGAACGGCTCGGGCTTGCCGCGCAGGTCGACGTGCAGTGCGGTCCCCGGCTCGGCGTGCTCGGCGTCGACGTAGGCCAGAGCGACCGGTACGCCGAGCGTGGGGCTGGGCTGGCCGGAGGTGATTTCACCGACCACGACGCCGTCCTTGAGGACCGGGTAGTGGCTGCGCGGCGACCGCCGGCCGGTGCCGGTCAGGCCGACGAGCTTGCGGGCCGAGCCCACTTCCTTGCTATTGGCAAAGACTGTCTTGCGGTGGGCAAGGGCTTCCTTGCCGACGAACTGTTCCTTGCTCAGTGCAACGACTCCGCCGAGACCGGCCGCGAACGGGTCGCCGTCGCGGGAGAGTTCGTTGCCGTACAGCGGCATCCCGGCCTCCAGCCGGAGCGAGTCACGAGCGGCCAGACCGCACGGCGTCAGCTCGCCGTCCACGGCGGCGGCCTCGATGGCGCGCCAGACGTCGGTGGCGTCGTCGTTCGCGACGAAGATCTCGAAGCCGTCCTCGCCGGTGTAGCCGGTCCGCGCGACCAGCAGGTCCAGGTCGGTCACGGTGATCTCGACGGCCGCGTAGTACTTGAGCGTGGTCAGGAGCTCCTGCTGCCCGGCCGGGATCAGCCGGAGCAGGATCGCCTCGGCCTTCGGGCCCTGGACGGCGATCAGCGAGGTCCGTGCCGAGGCGTCGTCGACGGTGACGTCGAATTCCTTCGCCCGCTCGTGCAGCGCGGCGACGACGACCTCGGCGTTCCCGGCGTTCGGGACGACCAGGAACGCGTCCGGCCGGCGGTAGGTGATCAGGTCGTCGATCACGCCACCGTCCTCGGCGCAGATCAGCGAGTACTTCGCCCTGCCGACCGCCATCGCGGAGATCTTGCCGACCAGCGCGTGGTCGAGGAACGCCGCGGCGTCCGGGCCGGTCACCCAGACCTCACCCATGTGGGACAGGTCGAAGAGCCCGGCCGAGCGTCGTACGGCGTGGTGCTCGGCCAGCTCGGAGCGGTACTTGAGCGGCATCTGCCAGCCGCCGAAGTCGGTGAAGCTCGCGCCGAGCCGTTCGTGCTCGGCGCGCAGGGCCGTGTACTTGGGTGAACCCGCCATGAGGAACTCCAGAATCCAGGTGGCACGCGCCACGAGATCGGGGTTCCTCCCCGCTCTGTATGGGACCTGAGAGTTTCCGCGCGCCCGTCGTCCAGGGCCTCGCTTGCACCGTCGGTGAGCCGGACGTCCGGCTGCTTTCCAGAGTTGCCTGACCGCGGCGGTACGGGGGCCTGAGAGATTCCCGGGGAGGATTTGCTCCTACGGCACCTGCACGGCGGCAGGGTTCTCCCGCCGCGGATCAACAGCGTGTTCAGTTGTCGGTCGCACCTTAAGCGGGCTGCGCCCGGGCGCGCAAGGCGGGTCTCAGGCGAGCGTCAGGCCGAAGCCGGGGCGGTCGGGGACGGTCAGGTTGCCGTCTGCCCAGCGGTAGGCGCTCGTGTCGACGCCGTCCGTCGTACCGGGCACGCCCTCGACGGTCGGGACGTTGCCGAGACCCGCGGCCAGCTGTGCGGCGTACAGGGTCTTGAGCGGGAGTCCCCAGGCGTGTGGCGACGCCTGGCAGGCGATCCTGGGCATCACCTCGCGCCAGCTGGTCAGGCCGAACGACACCACGTCCATCAGCAGCACGTCGATGTCACCGTTGGCCGCTATCTCCAACAACGGCTCCAGGTCGGGGTTGGACTCGCCCTCGGCGATCAGCGTCTGCGAGCCCTGCAGGTGCTTCTTGAGCCGCGCGAGGTCGTCCGCGTCGTCCAGGAACGGCTCCTCGACCCAGTACAGGTCGCAGTCGGCGACCGCTTCGAGGTACTCGATGAACCCGTCGCAGTCGTACCCGTCGTTCGCGTCCACCAGAATCCGGTGCTTCGGGTACGCCGCCCGCACGGCCCGCGTCACCTCGATGTCCCGCGCGTCGCCGGCCGCCCGGTCCATCCAGCGGTTCCCGCGTCCGATCTTCAGCTTGAACGCGCGGTACCCGGCCGCGTCGTCGGCCGCACAGTGCGCCAGTACGGCGTCCACGCCGCCCGCGTCGTCGAGGTCGGCGAAGTAGATCGCGCCGTCGTAGATCGGAATCGTCGTGCTCCCGCGCCCGCCGAGCAGCGCGTGCACCGGCAGGTCCAGGATCTGTCCCGCGAGGTCGTGCAGCGCGAAGTCCAGTCCGCGCAGCCCGGGCTCGGTCACTCCCGTCGCCGGATCGATCAACTCCCCGACCGACCGCCCGACCACCTCCTCGGGAACCGGCCCGGCAGCGAGCCCCCAGCCGGTCTTCCCGGTGTCGGTGTGCAGGATTACGACGTCGTCGACGCCACCGTTCCCATGGCTCCCGAGCCGGGCGTTCCGCCCGACGGTCCGCGGATACCGGGACTGGATTGTCGAGTGTTCCACCCGGTGGACGAAGTGGCGGTCCAACGTCATCTGGACTCCTCAGCGTGGGGTTCCCTGCCTAGTCTGCGACGGTCGCGGCCCGCGCAAACCTCGCGGGCCCCGCTCTGGGTACTCATTTCGCCATGGAGACGTGAGTCACACCGCGGCCGTGTCACACCTGGGTGGGTGCGTGTGTCTGAGGGGTAACAGACGAAATCACCTGGAGGATCCTGATGGACGCCCGTATCGACCTTCACAGCAACGCACTGGCCGGTCAGGTCTTGAAGTACGTGAACTCCGCCGGCAAGGCGCTCAGCGGGTCGAGCCTGCCGATGGCGACGCAGGAGCTGGTGAAGCTGCGCGCCAGCCAGATCAACGGCTGCGGCTTCTGCACCGACATGCACTTCAAGGACGCCGTCGCCGCCGGCGAGACCCCGCAGCGGCTCAACCTCGTCGCGGCCTGGCGCGAGGCGACCGTCTTCACCGAGGCCGAGCGCGCCGCCCTCGAACTGGCCGAGGAAGGCACCCGCATCGCCGACGCCGCCGGCGGCGTCCCCGACGAGGTCTGGGCCAACGCCGCCAAGCACTACACCGAGGACGAGCTGGTCGCGCTGATCTCGGTGATCGCCATCATCAACACCTACAACCGCATCAACGTCATCGTCCAGCAGCCCGCCGGGGCCTACGAGCCGGGCATGTTCGGCTGATCCAGTACGCCGGTACGCCGGTTCGCCGGCCGCTGGTTGCTGGCACCACGGTCCGCGGGTGTTCCGGGCACCCGCGGACCGTTGACGTACCCACCCAGCGGCGTGTGCCCGGCACGAGACCGGGCCGGCGCCCGCGCCGGTCGTCTCGCCGTGGCCGAAGGCCACAGGCGGTTCGGGGCGGCCTGCTCCCCTATCCCCTTCACTCACGCACGAGCCTGGTCGGGGTGGTTCAGGTGGTGGGGATGGTGAAGTTGATCAGCGGGCCGTCGCGGTCGGCCGGAGCGGTGGGCCAGCGGCGGCGGATGAGGCGGAGGGTTCGGTCGTTGGCGGCGCTGACGACGAGGAGGAGTTGCCGGGCACCGGCGGCGTGGGCGTGGGCGCCGGCGAGGTCCAGCATGCGGGTGCCGAGGCCGCGGCCCTGGTACGGGTCGGCGACGATCGCCGCGAGCTCGGCGGTCGGGGTGCCGGTGGCGCCGTACACCCAGGCCCACATGGCGTGCGCGACGAGGTGATCGTTGCGCTCGGCAACCCAGGACTGGCCGGAGGAGCTCAGCAGCGGTTCGATCACGGCGGCGCGGGGTGGATGGCCGACGGCGGTCTGGAAGCGGAAGTACAGGCTCAGTTCGGAGAGGCCGTCGAGCATCGCGGAGAGCTTGCAGCGGTCGCCCGCGACCGCCCGCCGGATCAGGAAGTCGTCGGTACGGCGGGTGACCGGGGCGGGCACTACCAGCTGAGTCTGCTTCACGGATTCAGGGTGCGGGGCTTGGCTGAGTCTGTCAAGTGGACTTATCGTGGGACCATGAGCGAGCAGGAGACGATGCCCGAGGCGCTGCGGTGGTCGACGGCGAACTGCACGATCTCGCGGACGATGGAGATCCTCGGCGAGAAGTGGACGTTCCACGTCCTGCGTGAGGTGTTCGTCGGGCTGCGCCGGTTCGAGGACATCCGGGCCCGGACCGAGATCCCCCGCCAGGTGCTCACCGACCGCCTGGCGCGCCTGATCGACCGCGGCCTGCTGCGCCGCGTCCCGTACCGGCTCCCCGGGCAGCGCGAGCGGTACGAGTACCGCCTGACCCAGGCCGGCCTCGACCTCTACCCGGTGATGGTCGCCCTGGTCCAGTGGGGCGACGAGCACCTGCCGCTCGACGACGGCCCGCCGCTCATCGCCCGTCACCGCGGCTGCGGCGAGGAGGTCACCGTCAGCATGCACTGCGCCGCCGGCCACACCCCCGAGCCCCGCGAGGTCGCCTTCACCCCCGGCCCGTCGGCCCAGGTCCGCGTCATCGACTAGCCGTACGTCGCGCAACTCAGCCCGCACCCCGCCGCACCCGGCAGTCACCCGATGCGCTGGAGTGCCTTCTCGCGGCGGACGGCGACCGACGAACCGGACTCCCGGCGCGCCATCCGGCGCAGCAGCACCGGCGCGAAAAGCAAGCCGACCACTCCCCACGCACCGAGCACCGCCACAGTCTCCACAGACCGCCAGGACTCGCCCACCTCCACCACAACGGTTGCGTCAGGCAACAACGCCGACCGGGTCCCGAGCCCCAGCCAGTAGATCGGCGACACCTGCGCGACCACCTGCACCCACCCCGGCAGAGCCGTCAGCGGGTAGAAGATCCCCGAGATCGCGATCATCCCCAGCACCGGCAGCTGCACCAGCCCCTGCGCCCGCGCGCTGGGGAACGCCGATCCCAGCATCGCTCCGATCGGCAACGTCGCGACCAGCCCGAGCAACAAGACGCCCGCCAGCGCGAGCAACGACAACGGCGTGAAGACCAGCCCGTCCACCAGGAACATCGCCGGCACGAAGAGAATCGCCAGATCCGCGATCAGGCCACCGGCGACCGAGATCACCTTCCCTACCAAGTACGCCTGTACGCCGTACGGCGTCGCCTTCGCGCGCAGGAGGGTGCCGTCCTCGCGGTCGGCGGTGAGCTGCTGGCTCATGCTGACCATGCCCATCGCGGCGTTCATCCCGAGGATGCTCGGCAGCGCCAGCGTGCCCAGTAGGATCCCGGTCCCCGCGAACTCCCGGTCGCGCAGGAAGAACAGCGCCACCAGCATCAGCAGCGGCCACAGGAAGTGGCTGACCAGATCACCGCCGTTGCTGAACGACTGCCGCAGCTCGATCACCCCACGCGCCCATCCCAACCGCCACGCCTGCATCGATCCCCTCCCGACAGCGCCGGATCCACGCCACGCCTTCATCGGTCGCCTCCCACCAGCGCCAGGTACGCGTCCTCCAGCCGAGCCCGCCGGACTTCCAGATCGCTCACCGCCTCGCCGTACCGGGTGAACAGCTCGCGGGCGAACGCCGTCGACTCCCCCGTCAGTTCCACGTACGCCGTACCGCCGACCCGCCAGCGGACCTCGTCGCGGCCGGCGATCTGGCGGGTCAGCTCGTCCGGCGTCCCGCTCGCCAGAACCCGGCCGTCGGCGAGGACCAGGATCCGGTCGGCCAGCTTGCTCGCCTCGTCGAGATCGTGCGTCGTGAGCAGGATCGTCGTCCGCAGCTCGGTCGCGAGCCGCCGGACCAGCGCGTGGAAGGCGTGCCGCGCGACTGGGTCGAAGCCCGTCGTCGGTTCGTCGAGGAACAGCAGCTCCGGCCGGCCAACGATGCCGATGGCAACATCCAGCCGGCGCCGCTGACCGCCGGACAGCGTCTTGAGCTTCTGGTCCGCGCGATCGGCCAGCCCGACCAGCTCGATCAGCTCGTCGGTGTCCCACGGGTCTTCGTAGTACCGGCCGAGATGCGCGAGCAGTTCGCGAACCCGCCACTTGCCGTGGTCGCGCCAGGACTGTAGGAGGACGCCGAGCTTGGCGCGCCAGACCTCGTCGCCGTGGGCCGGATCGGTTCCCAGGACAGCGACCGTCCCGGCCGAGCGGATCCGGAAGCCTTCGAGGATCTCGATCGTGGTCGTCTTGCCCGCGCCGTTCGGTCCGAGCAGCGCGAGCACCTCGCCGGCCCCGGCCGTGAAGCTCACGTCCTGCAGCACGTCGGTGGCGCCGTAGCGCATCCGCAGCCCACGCACGTCGATCGTTTCCATAGTCGTGAACGTAGATTGCATTCAGCGCTCCGGCAACCGACGAAAAGCCGCAGAAGCCTTGTTTTCCTGGAGATCAGGCGATTCAATGCAATGGCGCTGACGGTGAATGCACACCACCGTTGCAATGAGCTGACGACTAATGCACCGGGAGGAGACGCGAATGCCGGGCGACAGGCTGAGCCAGGAGGAGCGCCACGCGATCGGCGCCGGCCTGGCCGACGGTCTCGGGTACGCCGAGATCGCGCGCCGGCTCGACCGGCCGACGTCGACGGTGAGCCGCGAGATCACCCGCAACGGCGGGCCGCGCGGCTACCGCGCCGAGCACGCCCACCACGCGACGGCGTACCGGGCCCGTCGTCGTACGCCGCTGGACCGGCCCACCGCACAGGACGGGGATCCGAAGGTTCTCGAGTTCATCGACCGCTTCACCGCCACGATGATCGCGAACGGCGTACCCAGGATGGCCGCGCGCGTGCTCGCCCGGCTCTACACGACCGACGAACGCAGCCTCACCGCCGCGCAACTGGTACGGCAGTTGCAGGTCAGCCCGGCGTCGATCTCGAAGGCGATCGGCTATCTGGAGGAGCTCGAGATGGTCGAGCGCGGCCGTGAACCCCAGAGCCGCCGCGAGCACTACGTGATCGCCGACGACGTCTGGATGCGCGCGTGGATCACCAGCGCTCGGGCCAACGCCAGTTGGGCGGAGACCGCGCGGGAAGGCGCGGCGCTGTTCGACCCCGGTACGCCGGCCGGGGCGCGGCTTCAGCAGATGGCGCGCTTCTTCACCCAGCTCAGCGACGACATGTCCGGCGGCTCGTCGTCGGCGGCCGCCGAGGACGCGGCGACCGTACTGGCCGCCCTGCTGCATGCTCGACGCCCGTTGACCGCCGACGAACTGACGGCAGCTCTCGACTGGCCGCCCGCGCGAGTGGCCCAGGCTCTCCAGGACGCCGAGACCTACGCGCCGTACACCGACCCGCTGGTCCTCGACCGGCCCACGCCGACCAGCTACACCGTTGGAGCAGCGCCCGATCGGCTCACGCCGGATCAGCGACGGGCGCTCACGGCAGCAGGTTGACCGGGATCACGCCCGCCAGCACGAGCACGATCAGGACGAGGCCGACGACGGTCGCCGCCCACTCCTCACCGGAGCGAAGCCAGCTGACCTGCTTCTGCTCGCGCGCTCTCGTCTCGTCCGGCATGGAAGCCACCGTAGAAGGATTTGAATGGCCAGTGGGCAGATCGACAAATCGCCCGCATCCTGAGACGGCGGTTCAGCGGCGGACGAGCGACCGCAGGACCCGCCCGGTGATCCGCCCGTCGGCCAGTCCGAGCGCCACCAGGTCGTCGAACACGCGCTGGTCAGCGGCCGCACCACGGATCCCCCGGTCCAGCACCGCCGGTACGCCGGACAACCGCCCAGCCAGCGTCGCGTGACGGAAGTGCGCAGCCAGCGGCCGCACGAGCTTGCGGTAGATCGCTCCCGCACCGGACCCGTCGGCGGCGGCGCTCCCACGCAGGGAGCCGACGGCCGCCCGGCCCGCATGAAGCCCCGTGGCGACGGCGTAGTAGATCCCCTCACCCGTCATCGGGTTGATCAGCGCCGCGGCATCTCCGGCGAGCAGCACCCGCCCAGGCGGCGGCCGCCAGGTCCACGTCGTCAGCGGCAGGTGATGCGCCTTCCACTCCTCACCGTCCCGCGTCGAGTCCGGCAGCAGCCTCTCCAGCTTCGCCAGCAACTCCGCCCGCGTCGGATGCGGCCGCCCCGGATGCAGCGCCTCGCCGTACCCGACGTTCGACAACCCGTCGCCGCGATCGAACGACCACGCGTACGACGGCTGCCGCCCAGGCCCGTACACGATCGCCTGCCGCTCCTCCCGCCCTGCCCGCGTCGGCGCGTACCCCCGCAGCGCCAGCGCCGCCGGAGCCGCCTTCAGGCCCAGCCCACGCCGTACGACGGACTGCGCGCCGTCCGCGCCGACCACCACCTTGGCCGCGATCGAACCGTCCAGCACCACACAGTCCGGCCGGACATCCATCGCCCGGACCCGATGCCTGACCAGTTGCGCCCCCGCCGCAACCGCAGCGTCGACCAACCGCGCGTCGAACACCTCCCGCGGCACCACCCAGGTCGCCCGCTGCATCTCGCGGTCGACCACCAGCCCGTCGCGCTCGAGCGACAGCCGCCGTACCGGCGTCCAGTCGTCGAGCAGGCCGGTCACCCCGACCGATCCGAGCAGATCGAGCACGTGCGGCGCGATCCCGTCCCCGCACGTCTTGTCCCGCGGGAAGCCGGCCCGATCGAGCAGCAGCACCGACAGCGCCGGATCGGCGGCGAGCGCCCCCAGCGCAGCCGAAGCCCCGGCCGGGCCGGCCCCGACGATCGCCAAGTCCCACACGGGTTTCACCTGATCCAGCCTAGACAGGATCACGCGTTCGCGCCCGGCCCGGCATCCACGACCCGCGTGCGCGGACTTGCCGACGCGGGGCCCCGCGTGCGCGGACCTTGGGCGCGGGGCCCCGCGTGCGCGGAGCTGGGCGCGAACCCGCGTGCGCGGAGCTGCCGGACCGCTGGTGCTCCGGACGCCTACCGCTCTGGCCGTCGCCGGCTGCGGGGCGTACGCCGGGCCGGCGGCACGCTCGGCGGCGTCCGGCGACGTACCACCCGGCGATCCGCGTGGCCGGTTCCCTCGGCGACCGGGGTGATCTCGCGCGGCCCGTCGAGGTCGATCACGCGGGGCACGTACTCGGGGAGCGGCTCGTCGTCGTACGGCTCCAGCACCGGCTCAGGCTTCGGCGTCGGGACCCGGACCGGCGCCCGGGCCGCGGCCTCCTTGCTGGCCCGCGGCTTCTCCTCCACGATCGCCACCGCCGGCGCCGGCACCGCGACCGGAACCACCTTCACCGGCCACCGGGTCTGCACGTCGATCCCGAGCACCCGCACGAGCTTGCCCAGGACAACGATCGTCAGCGCCACCGCGAACACGCTGCACCCCGCGAACAGAACCGCCTGCCAACCGGCGCTCCAGTTCGACGGGTCGGTCCGCCGCATCGCGGCCAGCATCGCAACCACGACGGCGTTCGTCAGTCCCAGAACCACGGTGGCCAGGACGGTCCAGATCAGCTCGCGGCGTTCCAGGCCGACATCGTCGGCCGCGGCAACCAGTCCCGCGACCAGCCCGGCCAGCACCGGAACGGTGTAGACCAGCGCCAGCGCGAGACCCGGACTGGCGACCAGGTAGAACACGTCGAAGACGAGCGCCGTACCGGCCAGGGCACCGGCGAAGCCCACCACCATCCGCGGATACCACCGCACCACGGCGATCGCATCCTTGGGCAACGTCCACATCAACCGGTAGTACAAGGCCCTCGTTTTCCCAGGCTCGTCGAGCGTTCACTGCCATTGTGCCCGTCTTCGACGGCGGCGAACGCCAACCACACACCTCAGGCGACGGCCGGGAGCGGGGAGAGCTTGGCCCGCAGGTCGTCGAGGATGCGGCGCAGGACCCGGGAGACCTGCATCTGGCTGACCCCGATGTCCTTGCCGATCTCGGACTGCGTCCAGCCTTCGATGAAGCGCAGCTGCAGGATCCGGCGTTCGCGCGGACCGAGGTCCTCGAGCACCGGCTGCAGCATGTCGACCGCTTCCAGCTGGTCGATGCTGTTGTCCTCGTCGGCAACGACATCGGCCAGCGTCAGGTCGGCGTCCGTCTCGGCCGGGCGGTCGAGCGAGAGCACGTTGAAACAGCCGCGCGCGGCCAAGGCCTGCTCGACCTCGGCCGGCTCGACGTCCAGGTGGTCGGCGATCTCGGCCGGCGTGGGCTCGCGGTTCAGCTGCTGCTCGAGCTCGGGCAGCTTGCCGGCGATCGTGCCCTGCATCTCCTGCAGCCGGCGCGGAATCCGTACGGTCCACGCGCAGTCGCGGAAGTAGCGCTTCACCTCGCCCCGGATGGTCGGGATGGCGAACCCGATGAACGGGGTGTCGGCGTCCAGCCGGTAGTGGTGCGCGGCCTTCAGCAGACCGAGCGACGCGACCTGTTCCAGGTCGTCGGCCTCGGCTCCGCGGCCGCGGAAGCGGCGGGCGATGCCCTTGGCCATCTCCAGGTTGAGCTCGACGACCTGCTCGAGCAGCTGCTGCCGCTCGGCCTCGTCGGTGCTGGCGGCACGGCGTTCCAGTAGCTCGTGAGTGGCGGCCTCGCGCGCGGCCCGATCGGCCGCGGTCGAACACTGGGTCGGAACGGTACTGAGACTGGTGACCATTACTACGACCTCGCGACAAGAGTCACGGCGTGGCACATCTCTGGACCACAAGCACTGCTGGCCACTCCGTACCCCGAAGCGGTCGACACCATGCACACCGGCCCGGGAACGGCAGAAGGCGCGCACTCCCCGAGGGGAGTGCGCGCCTTCGGACGCCGTACGGCGTCAGGCCTTCTTCGCGATGCCCGCCATCAGGATGCGCTGGTACGGCTGCAGCTCGTCGACGTCGGGGACGTCGCCGTCGGGGTCGGCCGGGTTCCAGCGCTCGAGGAAGTCCAGACCCGGGGGAATCAGCGGCAGACCGAGGAAGTGCTGCTCGATCCGCTCCGGCGTCCGGATCCAGCCGTTGCCGAGGCTCTCCAGGCCGGCCTGCTCCATCGCCTTCTGCAACGGCTCACCGGTGTCGACGAAGTCGGTGATGAACAGGTAGCTGCCCGGGGCAAGCTTGTCCATCAGCGTGCGGACCCACTCGTCCGGCTTCTCGTCGTCGTGGAAGTGCATGTGGATGCCCACGATCATCAGCGCGATCGGGCGGTCCCAGTCCAGGTGGTCCTTGATCTCGGGGTGGTCGAGGATCTCCTGCGGCTTGCGCAGGTCCGCGGTCACCACGATCGTGCTGTCGTTGGTGGCCAGCAGCGCCCGGCCGTGCGCGAGCACGATCGGGTCGACGTCGACGTAGACCACGCGCGCGTCGGGGTTGATCTCCTGCGCCGCCTGGTGGGTGTTCTTCTGGGTCGGCAGGCCGCTGCCGATGTCCAGGAACTGGTCGATGCCCGCGTCCCGGACCAGGTACTGCACGCCCCTGACCAGAGCGGCCCGGTTGTCGATCGCGCAGCGGCCGGCGTCCGGGACGAACTTCAGGTAGGTCGCCGCACCCTCACGGTCGGCGGCGAAGTTGTCCTTGCCACCCAGCAGTGCGTCGTACACGCGCGCGATGGTGGGTTGGGAGGTGTCGAACGCCGGAGTGGACTCCGAGCCGTCGGGATTCGCCATCGACGCAGCCTTTGTGTTGTAGGGATCAGTGCCGGTCACTGTAGTGCATTTCGATACCACTGGGACCCCTGGATCAGTGCCCTCGCGAGGTTCGTCCGAGCTGAATCCGAAAAGCCTGATTTCTCAACTAGGCAAGGGATTCCGGGCCGCCCGGTGCGGCAGTACCGGCAGCTGTCCGCGAGTACGGCGTACCGGCGACCCGGTCGGAGTCTGCCCTACTTGCGCACCGGTCAACCACGCGGCGTGGAACCGCCGGAATCCATCACCCAAAGCGACACCGCGGGGCTGCGCGACACACCTTCGGCCACGCTCCGTATTGGACCGGACACGAGGCCCTCCAACGTGTACGATGCAAATGCAAGCCCAAATGCACGTGCATATGCCAAAGACGTACGGAAGGTGCAGCTGATGACTGCTGTCTACAACGGCATGCCTGGCGACGCGATGAGCGAGCTGATCTGGCGCAAGAGCCAGCGGAGCGGCCCCAACGGCAACTGCGTTGAGGTGGCGAAGCTTCCCGGCGGCGGCGTGGCGATGCGGAACTCGCGTCACACCGACGGCCCGGCCCTGGTGTTCACCCACGCGGAGATCGAGGCGTTCCTCGGCGGCGTCCACGACGGCGAGTTCGACGACCTCGCCTGATCGGTCCCGACGCAGGACCTCTGACGAGAAACCCCCCACCGGGCGAGCGGTGGGGGGTTTCTTCATGTCCGGTCCAGGTCCCTCGACCGCAGCGGCCGGGCCCAGGCATGACAAAAGGCCGTCCCTTGAGGAGGAGGACGGCCTTTTGCCCAGCCGTCTCCTGAGGAGGGAGACGGCCTTCCAACGAGGCGCTCCGGGAACCGTGGAGCGGTGGTGCCCCGCCGGCGGACCCGATCACTGGCCCGCGGACGGTCGATTGATGAGGCTGTACTACTAGGGCTACTGCACGGTGAGCGGCCAGAGCTGCTCGCTGCGCGGCAGCTCCGAGGCGCTGCCGGGGCCGGCCGCGTTGTCGACGGTGATGCGCAGACCGGTGAACTTGGGCGTCATCACCCGCTGGTAGCGCGAGGCCCGGTCCGGCTCCGCGACGTACTCGGCGATCAGGTGGTCGCCCAACCAGATCCGCACCATTTTCCGTCCTCCTCGATCGCTGTTCATGGACTCAGGCTCACGATCGGGTCGCCGTCGAGCTGACGGACGCCGCGGAGCCATCCTTCGAAGGCCCAGCGCTGCTGCTCGGGGCAGCGCGCCACCAACTCCTGGATCTCCCGCTCGGTGAGCTCGTCAGGGGCACGTTCGCCGGTCTGCGCGGCGACGTACTCGACGGGCTGTGCGTCGTGGTCACTCATCGACTCGGGTACCCCAACCAGTCGTGCCGGCAGCCAGCTGCCGACGGGCCAAAGGTCCGGCCTGCCAGTTCTCGCGATGTCACTTGGCGCGAGATCCAGCTCACCTTCTGTGCATGAAGTAATCATGGCGTCGGCACGCTGCGAATGCAAGCGCCCGATGCACGTGCATTCGCACGTTTTGCGTTTGTGACCTTGTGGAGACCTGTTTCAGGCTCAGCAGGCTCGGCGCAGGCGTGATCTCGCCGTCCTCGACGGCCCGAATCGGCGCTATTATGTCCGGACAAACCCGGCCGATCCGATGGCCTAGGCTGGGCCCGCAATGACCCTGGGTAGTGGTCCGGGCGCGACCACGACTCTTAAGTAAGAACTTCGACAGATCACCTGCCGAACGTGCGATGATTTGGCTCGGGGTAGACAGAGGCAGCTGGGGCGTCGGAGGTGAGTGTGACGGAGTCGGGCGCGCAAAGCGGGCCGACCGCGCTTCGCATCATCCTGGGAGCGCACCTGCGCAGAATGCGTGAGGCCGCCGGCATCACCCGTTCCGACGCGGGCTGGGAGATCCGGTCGTCGGAGTCGAAGGTCAGCCGGATGGAGCTCGGCCGGGTCGGCTTCAAGGAGCGCGACGTCGCCGACCTGCTCCGGCTCTACGGCCTGGACGACCCCGAGGAGCGCGAGCGACTGCTCTCCCTCGCGCGGGATGCGAACAACCCCGGCTGGTGGCACCGCTTCGGCGACGTGCTGCCGAGCTGGTTCCACTCCTACCTCGGGCTCGAGGCGTCGGCTCAGCTGATCCGTACCTACGAGCTGCAGTTCGTGCCCGGCCTGCTGCAGACCGAGGAGTACGTGCGCGCCGTCGTCCAGCTCGGCCGCGGTCTGATCCCGGCCGACGAGGTCGACCGCCGCGTGTCGCTGCGGATCAACCGCCAGGAGGTTCTGACCCGCCCGAGCCCGGT
Source organism: Kribbella lupini (assembly GCF_039529595.1). Lineage (NCBI taxonomy): Bacteria > Bacillati > Actinomycetota > Actinomycetes > Propionibacteriales > Kribbellaceae > Kribbella > Kribbella lupini. Next base: position 157,435 of record NZ_BAAANC010000002.1, read on the forward strand.
CCGGCTCTGGGCCGTCGTCGACGAGGCGGCCCTGCGCCGGCCGATCGGCGGCGTGAAGGCGATGCGCGACCAGCTGGAGTCGTTGATCGAGGCGACCCACATGCCGAACGTGACGCTCCAGGTGATGCCGTTCGAGGCCGGTGGCCACGCGGCGACCGGTGGCGCGTACAGCATCCTGCGTTTCCCCGAGCAGGACCTGCCGGACATCGTCTACATCGAGCACCTGACCAGCGCGCTCTACCTGGACAAGCTCGAGGACCTCGACCAGTACACGGCGACGATGGAAGCCCTCTGCGTCGCGGCGCCGCCGCCGAGCCGGACCCGCGACCGGATCGCGACCATCCTCAAGGACTTCTGACCGGACGCCGTGCTGCTCGAGGCCCTGCGCTGTTCGAGGCCCGGTGCTGTTCGAGGGCGCGGCGCCGATCAGGCGTTGGCGTCCAGCCAGTCGAGCAGCGGCGTGACGTCCCGCCAGTCGGCGCGGACCCGGTCGACCAGCTCGGCCGTGTGGATCACCGGCTCGAACCCGTACGACTTGTTCAGCGCGATCGACTTGTGCCGTAGCAGCTCGATCCGCGGGTGCGCGGCGTCGTACCCGCGCGGTGAGGTCTTGAGCTTCTCGCCGCCGATCGTCCAGCCGGCGGCGACCAGCGCGTCGAGCAGGTTCTGCAGCTCCTTGCCGCGGCGGTCCTCGTCGATCGCGGTCCGGATCCGCCCGAGCCGGTCCGCGGCCGCCTCGTAGAACCCGGCTCCCACCCGTACGCCGGGCGCTGACAGCTCCACGTACCGGCCGGTCGACGGCCCGGTCGGCAGGAACGCGCCCTGATGCGTCTTGTACGGCGTCTTGTCCTTGGCGAACCGCACGTCGCGGTACGGCCGGAAGATCTTCGCCGCCCCGAACTCCGCCTCCAGCTCGGCCAGCAACGCGGCCATCGGCGCCTTCACCGACTCCTCGTACACGTGCTTGTGCTCGGCCCAGAAGGTCTTGGTGTTGTCCATCTCGAGGTCGTCGTAGAAGTCCAGCGCGGCGACCGGGAACCCGGTGAAGCTCATGGGTTCACCTTAGTGTCAGTAACCTGAAGCGATGCTGACGGTTCCCACTCTCGACGTCCTCCGGCAACGCCGCAGCGAGAAGTGGTCCGGGCACCCGCCGGGGGTGATCGGCGCGACGGTCGCCGAACTGGACTTCGAGCTCGCGGCACCGATCGCGACCGTGCTGCACGACGCCGTCTCCCGCAGCGATCTCGGCTACGCGCACGAGGTGACGCCGCGACTGCGGGAGGCCTTCACCGGGTTCGCCGCGCGGCGACTCGGGTGGCAGGTCGATCCCGATCGCCTGACGCTGATCCCCGAGGTGCTGATCGGGCTGATCGAGTTGTGCCGGGTGCTCGCGCCGGGCGGCAAGGTCGGGTTCGCGACCGCCGAGTACCCGCCGTTCCTCCAGCAGCTCCCGCCGGCCGGCTTCACGATCCGGCAGATTCCGCTGCGGAGCGATGGCTCGTTCGACCTCGACCAACTGACCGCCGAGTTGCGTGACGGACTGCGGGTGCTGATCCTGGCCAGCCCGCACAACCCGACCGGTCGCGTGCTGCCGCGGGCCGAGCTCGAGCAGATCGCCGAGCTGTGCGCCCAGTACGACGCGTGGGTGCTCGCCGACGAGATCCACGCGCCGCTCGTCCTCCCCGGCGCCGAGTTCGTGCCCTGGCTGGAGGTGTCCGACGCCGCGCGCGACCGCGGGATCGCGCTGACCTCGGCGTCGAAGGCGTTCAACCTGGCCGGCCTCAAGTGCGCGCTGATGGTGACCGCCTCGGATCGCGCGCAGGACGTCGTACGGCGGTTGCCGTTCTCGGCCGAGCAGGTCGGGCTGCTCGGGGTGATCGCGGCGGAGACGGCCTTCTCCGAGGGTGATCCTTGGCTCGACGCGTTGCTCACCCAGCTCGACCGGAACCGGACGCTGATCGGTGAGCGGCTGCCGGCCGGAATCACCTGGTCGCCGCCGCAGGCGACGTACCTGGGCTGGCTCGACTGCGCGGGACTGGACCTCGCGCCGGACCCGGCGTCGTTCTTCCTGCGCGCGGCGAAAGTTGCCCTGGGCACCGGTTCGGACTACGACCCGGCGGGGCGCGAGCGGGTCCGGCTCAACTTCGGCACCGGACCGGAGCTGCTCGGCGAGATCCTCGACCGGATGACTAGATCGCTAGCCCGCTGAAGAAGGCGCGGATGTCGTCGACCAGCACGGTGGGTTGCTCCATCGCGGCAAAGTGACCGCCGTCCGGGTAGGTCGTCCAGCGGACGATGTTCTCGGTCCGGTCGGCGATCGCGCGCAGCGGGATGAAGTTGTCGTGGGCAAAGTCCGCGACGGCCGTCGGCGTGCGGGACGGCTCGAGCGGCCGGCCGTGGTGGGCGCGTTCGTAGTAGATGCGCCCGGCCGAACCCGCCGTACCGGTGAGCCAGTAGAGCATCACCGTGGTGAGCAGGTGGTCGCGGCCGATCGGGTTCCGCTGGTCGGCCCACTCGTGGAACTTCTCCGCGATCCAGGCCAGCTGGCCGACCGGCGAGTCGACCAGTGCGTAGGCGAGCGTCTGCGGGCGGGTCGACTGCAGGTCGGCGTACCCCTGCTTCTCCTGCTGCCACGCGCGCGTCCGCTGCCAGGACGCGATCGTCCGCGCGCGCTCGGCGGGATCCAGCGCGGCCAGCTCCTGCTCGGTCGGCTCGGCCGTCGCGGCACCACCGGGCAGCAGGTTGAGATGTACGCCGATCACCTGGTCGGGCCGGATCCGTCCCAGCTCGCGCGAGATCGCAGCGCCCCAGTCACCACCCTGTACGCCGTACCGCCGATGGCCGAGCTGGTCCATCAGCTCGGCGAAGGCGCGGGCGACCCGGTTGACCTCCCAGCCCGGTTCGCTGGTCGGGCCGGACAGGCCGAAGCCCGGGATGCTCGGGATCACCAGCTCGAACGCCGGCGCTCCCCCGGCGCCGTGCCCGCGCGGATCGGTCAGCGGTCCGGCGACGTCGACGAACTCCGCGATCGAGCCGGGCCAGCCGTGCGTGAGCAGCAGCGGGATCGCGTCGGGCTCGGGCGAGGAGACGCGCGCGAAGTGGACCCGCGTGCCGTCGATCGTGGTGGTGAACTGCGGCCACTCGTTCAGCCGGGCCTCGGCGGCGCGCCAGTCGTACTCGTGCCGCCAGTACTGCACCAATTCACGCAGGTAGTCGCGCGGTACGCCGTACGCCCACCCGACGCCGGGCAGCTCGTCGGGCCAGCGGGTCAGGTCGAGCCGCAGTGCGAGGTCGTCGAGCTGCTGCTGGGGAATCGCCAGCCGGAAAGGTTCGAGGGTCACGACCGCAGCTTCCCGCAGCCGCGTGCCCCGGCGCACCCGGTTTGCCGGGTCAGGCGTCGACCTTCCGGTCGTGCACGAGCTTCAGCACCAGCGCGACCAGCAACGCCAGGACGCCGGCCACGAGCACGACGGTCACCAGGGTGACCGAGTTGTTGAGCTTGCCGTCGCAGGCCATCGGGGTGATCCCCCCGGCCGGCGAGAACGCCGATCCGCAGTCGACACTGCTCACCGAGACCGACCGGAACCCGAGTCCCAGGCCGACCAGCAGCAGCACGACTCCGGCAGCCGCCAGAACCTTGTTCATCGTCGTCACGATCGCGCCGACACCATCTCCCGCGGGCCGGCCAACGGCACGACCCGACTGCCCCGTAACACTTCGTTCACTCCCGACTTCGACCGACACCTCTACGAACTTACGGTCCGCTGTGCGCTGATCCACCCCGACAGAGCCGTCAGCAGTGATTCTTCACAGAGTCCTTACTCAGGACAAACCAGCTCGTCACGATGGTCTCAGAGCACGATACGGGCAGTGACAGTGGCATACCAGTGCCACCTTCGGCGACACGGTGCAAGTGTTCCGACACTCCGGTGGCTGGCTCCGCGAGCACCGGTGCTCTACCGTGTGACATATGAAGAGTTCTGCAGATGTGCAGTCCGCTGCCGCGGTCGACGCCTGTGCGGTGAAACTGGTCGACCCCGAGCGCGTGGCGGCCGTCAACGCCAGGATGCCTTCCGAGCAGGACGTCGTCGACACGGCCGACGTGTTCGGGCTGCTCGGCGACCCCCGGCGGCTCAAGCTGCTCGTCGCACTGCTCGACGGCGAACTCTGCGTCTGCGACCTCGCCGCCGTCACCGGCCTGAGCGAGTCGGCGACCTCGCACGCTCTGCGGCTGCTCCGCGCCCACCGCGTCGTCTCCGTACGGCGGGACGGCCGGATGGCCTACTACCGCCTCGACGACTCCCACGTCCGCATGCTCGTGGATCTCGCGGTCGCCCACACCGAGCACACCGACGCCATCCACCCCGAGCGCACCTCATGAACGCGCACGAGCCGGTGGACGCGGCCCGTCCGGCGTCCGCGGCCGGACACGGCCACGGGCACGGCCACGGGCACGGCGTCAGCGCTGATGCCGACCGGAAGCTCCTGAGTGGTGCTCTCGCGCTGATCCTCGCCTTCATGGCGGCCGAGGTCATCGTCGGTTTTGCGGCCGGGTCGCTGGCGCTGATCACCGACGCCGCGCACATGCTCACCGACGCGATCGCGATCGCGCTCGCGCTGGTCGCGATCCGGCTGGCCGCACGCCCGCCGGCCGGTGGGTTCACGTTCGGCTTCAAGCGGGTCGAGATCCTGTCCGCGCAGGCCAACGGCATCACGCTGCTGCTGCTCGCGGCGTTCTTCGTCTACGAGTCGGTCCAGCGGATGATCCACCCGCCGGAGGTCGAGGGCGTCCTGGTCCTGATCACCGGTGTGGTCGGCATCGTCGTCAACCTCGCCGCGACCTGGCTGATCAGCAAGGCGAACCGGTCCAGCCTGAACGTCGAGGGCGCGTTCCAGCACATCCTCAACGACCTGTTCGCGTTCATCGCGACCGCGCTGGCCGGGCTGGTGGTCCTGCTGACCGGTTTCACCCGCGCCGACTCGATCGCCGCGCTGATCGTCGCCGCGCTGATGCTGAAGGCCGGCATCGATCTGGTCCGCGCCTCCGGCCGGATCTTCCTCGAGGCCGCACCCGCCGGAGTCGACCCGGCCGCGCTCGGCAAGGAACTGTGCCGCATCCCGGGCGTCGTCGAGGTGCACGACCTGCACGTCTGGGAGATCACCTCCGGCGAACCGGCCGCGTCCGCGCACATCCTCGTCCGCGAGGGGCTCGACTGCCACCTGATCCGCGAACAGATCGAGCAGGTGCTGGCCGAGCGGCACCACCTGACCCACTCGACCCTCCAGGTCGACCACGCGTCAGGCGACGTACCGGAACTTCACTGCAACGACGCGCACGGCGCCGTGCACCGCGCGGTCACAACCGTCGCGCCAGCACCTGACCCGGCCACACCGAGTCATTGACCGGTACGCCGAACGTCTGTGTCCGGGTGAACCCCTGGCGCTCGTAGTACCGGACGAGGGCGCCGTCGTCTCCGGCGTAACAGTCGACGCGGACCAGGCCGACGCCTTCGTCCTGGGCCAGCTTCAGGGCGTGCTCGATCAGCGCCGTGCCGATCCCGCTGCCCTTCGCCGTCCGGTCGGTCACCAGGAGGCGGATGTACAGCTCGGGCTCGATCGCGGCCGGGATGTGGTCCTGCGGCGGACCGACGGCCAGCGCGCCGACCACACGGCCGTCGCGCTCACCGATCCACAGCCCGCCGTCGGCCGCGAACCCGGTGACCTGCGCGATCCGCCGCGGGTTGGTCGAGTGCGGCTCGGTCCCCCACTGGCCGGTCCGGCCGTTGGCCACCAGCCACTCGGTCGCGCCGTCGAGCAGCGCGAGAACGGCCGGTACGTCGTCGTGTCCTCCGGTACGAATCTCCACGGATGGAATTGTCGCGCAGAATGATGTCGAAACCGGTCCGCCGGCTTCTACCTGTGGATAAAGCACCCGATCCGAGGAGGAACCGATGAACACCCTGGACCACGACTTCACCGCCGCCCTGCAGACCAGCGACGCCAAGGGTGGCTGGACGTACGTCGTGATGCCCGGCTCGGCCGAGTTCTTCGGCACCCGCGGCCTGGTCAAGGTCCGCGGCACGATGGACGGCCACCCGTTCGAAAGCGCCTTCATGGCCCTCGGCGACGGCACCCACAAGCTCCCGGTCAAGGCGGACGTCCGCAAGGTGATCGGCAAGACCACCGGCGACGAGATCACCGTCCACCTCTCCGAGCGCCTCTGACCGCTCGCCCCGCCCCTGCGGGGCGGGGCGAGCGGGAGGGGGTGAGAAGCGAGCCGCCCCGGGCCCACGCCCCTCCGGGGCGGGAGGGGGAATGGAGGGCGGCCGCCCCGGGCCCACGCCCCTCCGGGGCGGGAGGGGGAATGGAGGGCGGCCGCCCCAGGCCCACGCCCCTCCGGGGCGGGGCGGGATGGGTGGGATGAAGGGCGACCCCCCGGGCCCACGCCCCTCCGGGGCGGGGCGGGATGGGTGGGATGAAGGGCGACCCCCCGGGCCCACGCCCCTCCGGGGCGGGGCGAACGCTCACGCCAGTGAGACCAGCTCCAAGTAGTCGTCGGTCCACAGGTCCTCGGAGGCGTCCGGGAGGAGCAGGACGCGGTCGGGGCGGAGGGCTTCGATGGCGCCTTCGTCGTGGGTGACCATGACGATGGCGCCGGGGTAGTTGCCGACGGCTCCCAGCACCTCGTCGCGGGACGCGGGGTCGAGGTTGTTGGTGGGCTCGTCGAGCAGCAGCAAGTTGGCGCCCGAGTGGACCAGGCCGGCCAGCGCCAGCCTGGTCTTCTCGCCGCCCGACAGCACGTGCGCCGGCTTGTCCGCGTCGTCGCCGCTGAACAGGAACGAGCCGAGGACGTTGCGCACCTCACCGTCGGTGAGCCGCGGCGCGACGGCCGCCAGGTTCTGGCGGACCGTGCCGGCCAGGTCCAACGTGTCGTGCTCCTGCGCGAAGTACCCGAGCCGCAGCCCGTGCCCGTGCACGACCTCACCGCTGTCCGGCGTCTCGCGACCGGCGAGGATCCGGAGCAGCGTGGTCTTGCCCGCGCCGTTGAGCCCAAGGATCACCAACCGGCTTCCCCGGTCGACCGCGAGGTCGACGCCCTTGAGCACCTCCAGAGCGCCGTACGACTTGGTCAGGCCGACCGCACTCAGCGGAGTCCGACCGGACGGCGCCGGGTCGGGCAGCCGGATCCGCGCGACGCGCGCGGCCCGGCGTACCGGCTCGAGGTCGGCGAGCAGCTTGTCCGCCCGCCGCGCCATGTTGCGCGCGGCAACCGCCGTACTGGCTCCGGCCTGCATCTTCGCCGCCTGCGCGTGCAGCACCGCCGCCTTGCGCTCGGCCGTGTTCCGCTCGCGCGAACGACGCCGCTCGTCGGTCTCCAACTGGGTCAGGTACTTCTTCCAGCCCGTGTTGTGGACATCGATCGTGCGCCGCTGCGGGTCGAGATGGAAGACCCGGTTGACCGTTGCCGCCAGCAAGTTACGATCGTGGCTGATGACAACCAACCCGCCGGAGTACCCGAGCAGGAACGACCGCAACCAGACGACCGAGTCCGCGTCCAGGTGGTTGGTCGGCTCGTCGAGCAGCAACGTGTCGTGCTCGGCGAACAGGATCCGCGCCAGCTCGACCCGCCGCCGCTGCCCCCCGGACAGCTCGCCGATCGGTTGCTCGAGCGCGCGGATCGGCAACCCGACACCGGCCGCGAGCCGACCGGCCTCCGCCTCCGCGGCGTACCCGCCGGCTGCCTGGAACTCGGTCTCGGCCCGCGCGTACGCCGCCATCGCGCGCTCCTGCTCGGCGCCGGTCGCCGTGCTCATCGTGGCCTCGGCCCGCCGCAGCCGCTCGACCACGGTGTCCAGCCCGCGGGCGGACAGGATTCGCGCGGTGACGGTGAGCGTGGGATCGGCGGCGCGCGGGTCCTGCGGCAGGTACCCGACCGAGCCGGTTGTGGTGATGGTGCCGGTGGCCGGGCGCTCCTCGCCGGCCAGGGCCTTGAGCAGCGTGGTCTTCCCGGCGCCGTTGCGGCCGACCAGGCCGATCTTGTCGCCGGGACCGATGTGGAAGGACAGGTCCGACAGCAGCAGCTGGGCGCCGGCGCGGACGTCGACCGCGTGAACGGTGATCATGAAACTGGTTACTCTCTGTGATGACTGCGGGACACACTTCGGGTACGGAAGCGGGTCGCGCAGCTAGACACAGAGGCAAGTAGCCATGGCTCCACGATAGGTGAGCGGTTCAACACCGCGCAGCTGATTTTCGGTCGCCCCACCGGCTGCCAGGATGTGCGGCATGAGTGAGAGAGATGTCGAGAAGACGTACACCGTCGAGGAGTTCGCGGCGAAGCTGCGCCGGCTGGCCGACGCGCTGGAGGCCGGGAAGCCGTTCCGGATCCAGATCGCCGGGGAGCGGTTCACCGTCCCGCGGAACGCGCAGTTCAGCGTGGAGCACGAGCGCGGCGAGGACGAGGAAGAGGTCGAGTTCCAGCTGAAGTGGAGCCTCGCCGACAGCGACGAGGACGCCGAGGACGACGACGCGGTCTAGTCGGCGACCAGCAGCGAGAAGCGTTCGTCGCACTGGACGATCTCGCGTGGCGTGAAGCCGGCGGCGGTGACCAGGTCCGACCATTCCTGCTCGGTCCGGTCGACGCCGCCGGCGATCACCAGCATCTCGATGTCGTCGAACTTGGAGTAGTGCGCGGTGTTGCCCGGCGGGATCATCGTCTCGGCCACCAGGACGGGTGCGCTGGCGGTGCGGGTCGCGCGGAGGATCTGGATCGCCTGGTCGTCGGTGAAGTTGTGCAGGCAACTCTTGATCACGTAGACGTCGCCGGGCGGGACCGCGGTGAAGAAGTCGCCCGCGACGAGGTCGACCCGGTCGCGCAGGCCGGCAGCTTCGAGGGCCTGGTCGGCCGCGGGCAGGACGGCGTCGAGCTCGAGCAGTACGCCGCGAAGGTCGGGGTAGGCGGTCAGCAGTTCGATCAGCAGGTTGCCGGAGCCACCACCGAGGTCCACGACAGTCCCGTACGGCGAGAAGTCGTGCGCGGCGACGATCGGCGCCATCGCCTGGTCGTGGAAGCTCGCGACCGTCGCGCCGAAGACCGCGGCGTCGTCGGGGTGGGTCTGCAGGTAGTCGTAGATGCTGGTCCCGAAGGTGCTCTCGAAGGCGGGCTTCCCGGTCCGGACGGACTCGGCGATGTTCGCGTACGGCGACCAGAACGGTTCCAGGGCGAACATCTGGGCCGCGGCCCGCAGGGATCCGGGGACGTCTGAGCGGAGCAGCTCGGCGGTCTCGGTGAGCGTGAAGCGGCCGTCGGAGTCCTCGGCGAAGACGCCGATGCTCGCGGCGGCGCGGAGTACGCGGTAGAGCGCGCGAGGGTCGGCTCCGACTTGCTCAGCCAACTCGGCGGCGGTCAGCGGTTTGCCGACCAGCGCGTCGGCGATCCCGAGTTCGGCCAGTACGGCGAGGACCGGTGGGATCCGTTTGCCGTTCAGGTACGTGGTCAGTTGCTGTCGGGCGGTCATCGCTCCCCCTTGTCGTGATGGTCAGGCATCCTGACCGTAAAGGTAAGGTACCCTGACCGTCATGTCAACGGAGTACAGCTCACCCGGGCGGTGGTTCGGGTTGTTGCGGGTGGCGTTCGATCAGGCGATGACTGCCGTCGAGGCAGAGCTCGGTCAGCGGTATCCGGAGCTCCGGCCGGCCCACCTGCAACTGTTCCGGTTCGGTGGGATCGACGGGCTGCACACGAGTGAACTCGCGGCGCACGCAGGGATCACCAAGCAGTCGATGCACGAGCTGGTGACGCATCTGGAGCGGCACGGCTATCTGACCCGGGCACCCGACCCAGCGGACTCGCGGGCTCGGCTGGTGCGTTTGACGGCGAAAGGACGCCGGCTGGAGAAGGACCTGGTGCGCGCGATCGACGTCGTCCGGGACGACTGGCGGGAGCGACTCGGCGCCGAGCGGCTGGACGAGTTGTGGTCGATACTTCAGGAGCTGACCGGTGAGGTCACGCCCGGAGGGAGAACGCGGTGACGATCGCGGTGTACGGCGCCGGTGGGATCGGCTGCTACGTCGGAGGACGGCTGGTCGCCGGTGGGGCCGACGTCGTGTTCGTCGGGCGGCAGCGGGTCGGTGACGAACTGGCCGAGCACGGGCTTCGTCTGACCGACTACCTCGGCGCGGATCTGCGGGTGGACGGGCTGCGGTTCGCGACGACGGCGGCGGCGGTCGCGGACGCCGATCTGGTGCTGGTGACGGTGAAGTCGGCTGCGACCGAGGGGGCCGCCGACGAGCTGGCCGCCGTACTGAAGCCGGGTGCGGTGGTCGTGAGCTTTCAGAACGGCGTGCGGAACGGCGAGGTGCTGCGCGAGCGGTTGCCGGAGCAGATCGTGCTGTCCGGGATGGTCCCGTTCAACGTGCTGAACAAGGGCGGCGGAGCGTTCCACCAAGGCACCGAGGGTGGGCTCGACGTGCAGGAGCACGCCGCATTGACGCCGTACGTCGAAGCGTTCGGGAAGGCCGGCCTGCCGTTGACGCAGCACGCGGACCTCTTGCCGGTGCAGTGGGCCAAGTTGCTGCTCAATCTCAACAACCCGGTCAACGCGCTGTCCGACCTACCGTTGCGCGACGAGCTGTCGCAGCGTGGGTATCGTCGCTGCCTGGCCGCGGCACAGGAGGAGACGCTGAAACTCCTGCAGGCCAAGGGAATCCGGCCCGCCCGCCTCACCGCGCTGCCCGCCGACCGACTGCCGATGGTGCTCCGTCTACCGGACTTCCTCTTCCGCCGCCTGGCGTCGAAGATGCTCGCGATCGACCCGCACGCCCGCTCGTCGATGTGGGAAGACCTGCAAGCCGGCCGGCGCACCGAGATCGACTACCTGAACGGCGAGGTCGTCCGCCTGGCGGAGTCGCTCGACCGCACCGCTCCGGTCAATGCCAAGCTCGTCGACCTCATCCGCGCCGAAGAGGCCGGTCCGCGCCGAGCCTGGACCGGCGACGAGCTCTTCAAGCAGTTACGGATGTAGAGCTGCAGGCGGGAGCAGACTCGGGTCACCTACGACCCAGTCGGCAGGCGTCCCACCCAAAGCTGCCAAGGCGTCCAGCTGCAGCAGGCACCAAGGCGACAGGCCCGGCCACCCGGCGACGTCCGCCCACTCCACCCACTCGTACGCCGCGACCTCCGCCGGATCGGGCCGCGGGTCGCCGTCCCATCTGACGCGGTAGACCGGACACAGCTCGTTCTCGACGATCCCCGCCGGCATCTCCGCGCGGTAGCGGAACTCGGGCAGCACCAGGTCGACCTGCTCGGCGACGGCGATCACGCCGAGCTCGTCGGACAGCCGCCGGCGGACGGCGTCCGGAAGTGCCTCGCCGGGCAGGGGATGCCCGCAGCAACTGTTCGTCCAGACGCCCGGCCAGGTGGTCTTGGTGTGCGCCCGCTGGGTCAGCAGCACCCGGCCGCGCCGGTCGAACACGTAGCTGGAGAAGGCGAGGTGCAACGGCGTCGACGCGTGGTGCACGGTCGCCTTGTCCTCGGTGCCGATCGCCCGTCCTGCCTCGTCCAGCAGGACGACCTTCTCGGTGTTCATCGGTCAAGCCTAGTGCTAGCCTGGCGAACGTGACGAAGCAGCAGGCGACGTATCGACCGGCTCTGGGAGGAGCCGGGAGCTAGTCGTTCCCTGAAGCAGCTTCGTACCAGAGCCTCCGAGGCAGGAACCGTCCGGTTCCTGCCTCTTTTCGTTGCCGGGAGGCTCGCCGTGGCCTCTCGCCGTCTGCTCCGAGAGGACCCCCATGAACGACGCCCAGGCCGTGATCGACCGGTTACGGCGGACCACCGACACCATCGTCGGCGAGGCCGACCTGCGCACCCGGCTGGAGTCCGGCCGCCCGCTGCGGATCAAGTACGGCGTCGACTGCACCGCGCCCGACCTGCACCTCGGGCACGCGGTCAACCTGTGGATGATGCGCGGCCTGCAGGACCTCGGCCACACCGTCGTGTTCCTGCTCGGCGACCTGACCACGCGGATCGGCGACCCGACCGGCCGCAGCGAGACCCGACCGATGCTGACGCCGGAGGAGATCGAGGTGAACGCGGCCGCGTTCCTCGAGCAGGTGTCGCTGGTCTTGCGGACCGACCCCGAGGTGTTCGAGGTACGGCGCAACTCCGAGTGGTACGACGCGATGGACGTCGCGACGCTGCTCGGCCTGTTCGCGCAGGTGACCCAGGCGCAGCTGATGGCGCGCGACATGTTCCGCAGCCGGGTCGCGGCCGGCCGCGAGATCGCGCTGCACGAACTGACGTACCCCGTCCTCCAGGGCTACGACAGCTTCGCCCTGGGCAGCGACCTGACGATCGTGGGGTCGGACCAACTGTTCAACGAGCAACTAGGGCGGCACTTCCAGCAACGGCTGGGCGCCGAACCGCAGGTGGTGATCACCAGCACGATCACGCCCGGCCTCGACGGCGGCCCGAAGCAGTCGAAGTCGCTGAACAACTACGTCGCGCTGACGGACTCGCCCCAGGACAAGTTCGGCAAGCTGATGAGCCTGCCGGACGACCTGGTCGAGACGTACGCCCGCGTCTACACCGAGCTGCCGCTGGACGCCGTCGCCGCACTCGGCAGCGCCGCCGCGGTCGGCGGACCGGCTGCCCGGGACGCCAAGCTCAGGCTGGCCGCAGCCGTGGTCACCCGCTACCACTGCGCCGGTACGGCGCGAGCCGAGCTGGACGCGTTCCAGCGCGTGTTCTCGCAGCGGACCGAGCCGGTTGACCTGCCGGAGGTGGTCATCGACTCGCCGGCACTGTCGGCGCTGGAGTTGCTGATCGCCGTACGGCCGGATGTCAGCAAGTCGGAGCTACGACGGCTGCTGCGGCAGGGCGCGGTCAGTATCGACGGGATGAAACTGACCGACCCGGAGGAGACCGTCGACCTGCACGCGGGCGCCGTCGTACGCACGGGTCGGCGGACCTGGCACCGAGTCCGGCGTAATTCGCAGGCGGCGGCCCCCGCTATGCCGGACCATCGGTGAGGTGAGCGAGACGAAGACGGTGGAGGCGCTGGTCAGCCTCGGCGACCGGTACCTGGGCAGGGTGCCGGCCTTCGAGGCCGACCGGCCGTGGTGGTCCGAGATCGAGGCGACCACGGCGTCCTTGGATCGGCTGCTCGGCGTGCAGAGCCTGGTGCTGCGGTTGGTCCATGCCGACGAGGCGGAGACTCGTCGCGGTGGCCGCGTGGTGTACCACGTCCAGGTCGCCGCGGAGCCGCGTCCGGGAGTCCTCCATCCGGCGCCACGGCCGGAGTGGGCCGAGATCGTGAAGCCGCATCCGCTCCGCGCGACCTGGGCCGAGGTCGACGGTCCACGGCGGCTGATCGAGTGGGCGCAGGGCATCCTCGGTCCCGTCCGGCCGGCGCAGGTCAAGACGTGGAACCTGTCCTGCCTCGTTCGCCTGGACGACGCGTGGGCGAAGGCGACCAGCTCGTTCTGCAGCGTCGACGCCGAGGTCATCCGCCAGGTCCACCGGTACGACGAGACGCTGGCGCCCGGCGTACTCGGGGTCGATCCGGCGAACCGATGGTCGTTGCTGGAGCACGCGCCCGGCGTCGACTGCTGGGAACCGGACGACGAGACGCTGCGCGACGTGATCGGCCGGTGGGTCACCGTCCAGGCGACTCTCGATCCGGCCGAGCTGCGGACACCCCGGATGCTTCCGCAGGAGGTGGCCGGCGAACTCACCGGGCTGCTCGACGGCGACGCCGGCTCGCAGCTGTCGCCCGACGACCTCGCGCAGGCCCGGCGACTGGTCGACGTACTGCCCGGCCTGGTGGCGACGCTGGAGTCCGCGGGCCTGCCCAACACCTTGGTGCACGGCGACTTCCATACCGGGAACTGGCGCTCCGACGGAACCACCCGCCGGATCGTCGACTGGGCCGACAGCCATCTCGGCCATCCGGCCACGGACCTGCACCGGCTCTGCGGCTATCTCCCACCCCAGCAGCAGGAACTGGCCCGGTCGACCTGGGTCGCCGCCTGGCGCAGCCACTGGCCGGCCGGCGATCCGGCTCGGGCCCTCCCGCCGATCGCGGTGCTCAGCCGACTGCTCGGCGCGATCACCTACCAGCGGTTCCTGGACAACATTGAGCCCGACGAACGCGTCTACCACGAGGGCGATCCCGCCCACGAGATCGCCGGCGCCGTCGGGACCGCGACCGAACTCGGCCTGCTGTGACGAAGGGAAACCCATGACGATCTTGGTGACCGGCGCTTCCGGCAACGCGGGCGGTGCCGTCGTCCGCGCGCTCGCGGCGAACGGCGTACCTGCGAAGGCCCTGCTGCGTCGTGAGCGGGAGCTGCCGCCCGGCATCGACTTGCTGCAAGGGGATCTCAACGAACCCCAGACGTTCGCGGCGGGGCTCGAAGGGGTGAGCGGGATCTTCCTGCTCAGCGGGTACGCGGGGACCGAGGAGCTGCTGGCGAAAGCTGCGGCCGCCGGCGTCGAGCGGGTGGTGCTGCTGTCGAGCAGTTCGGTGGTCGGTACGACGACCGACAACGCCATCGCGGCGTACCACCTGCAGACCGAGCGGGCGGTCGAGGCGTCGGGCCTCGAGTGGACGTTCCTCCGGCCGAACACCTTCATGTCCAACACGTTGCGCTGGCTCGACCAGGTGCGGGCGGGTGACGAGATCACGGTGCAGTACCCCGAGGTGCCGATCTCGACGATCCACCCCGACGACATCGCGGACGTCGCGGTGCGGGCGCTGACAGAGGACGGTCACGCGGGTACGGCGTACCGGTTGACCGGGCCGGTCGCGCTGCGGCCGGCCGAGCAGGTGGGGATCCTCGGCGAGGTGCTCGGACGGCCGCTGCGCGCGGTCGAGTTGTCGCGGGAGGAGTCTCACGCCGAGTTGCTCGCCGCGATGCCGGAGGCCTACGCGAACGCCATCGACGGGTTCTTCGGTGCCGGAGTGGTCGACGAGACGACGGTCAACGACACGGTCGAGACCGTCACCGGCCACCCGGCGCGGACCTTGCGGAAGTGGGCCGAGGAGAACGCCGCGCGCTTCGCCTGACGCGGGTCGACGCCGTACGGCGTCAGCTGACGGCGAGCGTGCGCAGGTGGTCGATCATCGTGTCGACGGACTTGATCAGCGGGTCCGGCGAACGGCGGACCTGGCTGAGCAGCAGGCCGCCCTGCACGGCGGCGAGCATGGCGACCGCGAGCTGGGCGGTGTCGGCGGACCGGCTGAGCTCACCGCGGTCCTGCATGCGGGTGAGACCGTCCTGGATCAGCGACTCCCACATCTGGAAGGCGTTCGCGAGCTGAACCCGGGCGACCGGATCGGACTCGGACAGATCGCTGGCCAGGGAGCCGAGCGGGCAGCCGCCGGCGCACTGGGTGGCGGTCAGAATGCCCACCATCAGGTCCCGCCAGTTGCCGAGGGCATCGAAGTTGTCGAGCGTGTCGAGGCCCTGGCACTGGGCGTCCAGCACCTGGCCGGTCTGGTACTCGATCACGGCCAGGACCAGCGCGTTCTTGCCCGGGAAGTAGTGGTAGAGCTGCGACGGGCTGACCGCGGCCGCGCCCTGGATGTCCTCGACGGTGGTCCGCGCGACGCCCTGGTCGAGCATCAGCCGCGAGGCCGCCGCGACGATCCGCTCGCGGGTCGCCTGTCCCTTGCGTGTCAGTGTCACGCGGTCGAGCCTACCGATTTTGGAGTTGATACTCCAATTTTGGATCCGCAGGATTGGAGCAACTACTCCAACCAGCGAAAGCGACAGCATCTGATGACTGCAGACTTCACCGGCCGGACCGCCCTCGTCACCGGCAGCACCAGCGGGATCGGGCGTGAGGTGGCCACCCAGCTCGCCGCCCGGGGCGCGCACGTGATCGTCAGCGGGCGCGACACCGAGCGCGGCGAGGCCACCGTCGCCGCGATCCGCGCGGACGGCGGCAAGGCCGACTTCGTCCAGGCCGACCTGACCGATCCCGCCAGCGTGACGCACCTGGCCGCGCGGGCGGTCGAGCTCGGCGGGCAGGTCGACGTACTGGTCAACAACGCGGGGCTGTTCCCGATCGCGCTCACCCCCGAGGTGTCGGCGAGCGAGTTCGAGACCGTGTACGCCGTGAACGTGCGGGCGCCGTTCTTCCTGGTCGCCGCGCTGGCGCCGGCGATGGTCGAGCGTGGGTACGGCGCGATCGTGAACGTCACGACGATGGTGGCCACGTTCGGGATGGCCGGGATGGCGGTCTACGGCTCGAGCAAGGCCGCGTTGCAGCTGCTCACCAAGACGTGGGCCGCCGAGTTCGGCGCGGCCGGCGTCCGGGTGAACGCGGTCAGCCCCGGTCCCACCCGCACCGAAGGCACCGCCGTACTCGGCGACAACCTCGACGGCTTCGCCCTGACCACACCCCTCAGCCGCGTCGGCCGCCCCGAGGAGGTGGCAGCCGGGATCGTCTGGCTCGCCTCCGACGCCGCCAGCCTCGTCCACGGCGCCATCCTGCCGGTGGACGGCGGACGTCTGGCGGTCTGACCGCGTGGCCCCACTTTGAGCACCGGCCAGCCGCCCGAACGCTCCCGAGACGGCTGGGCCGTGCTCAAGGTGGGATCCAGCAGCGACCAACGCCCGTCTGGGCGCGGTCCGGGTCAGTACCTGGCGACGTCGTCGAGCGACCTGAGCTCGCCCCGCCCGCGGCGGATCGAGACCGTCTCCGCGACCTCGGCGACGTCGGACCAGGGCAGGTACCAGACCGCGCCGAGCCGGCGGTGGACCAGCCAGCGCAGCAGCGCCGGGCCGACGCGGCGTTCGTACCCGAACAACCGCGTCGAGCGCTTCTCCACCACGATCAGGCCGTCGATCCGCAGCGCGGCCTGCCGGGAGGCGAGCAGCGGTCCGTCCTGCACCAGCCGGACATCGGCCACGCCGCCGATCTCCTGGCCGTCGGCATCGATCACGCGGCGTCCGAGCAACTCATTCAGTCGCATCGCCGGCTCCTGGGATCCGCCCGATCAGGTGCTGCTCGACCCACTCGTCGTGCCGGTCGAGGTCGAGGTCCTGGTTGAGGATCTTCACCGCCGACTCGATCTCGACGACCTGGTTCGCCGGGATCGACCGGCCGCCCGAGATCAGCGCGGTGACCACCGGCACCTCGGCGTCGAGGTCGAGCTCGACGTCGTCGATCTTGCCGAGCATGCGCCCGGTGTGCAGGTCGAGCAGCTGCCGGTCCAGCAGGTGCAGCTGCGCGTGCAGTACCCGTCCACTCATCACTGCCCCGCCTTCGTCACGATCATCAACGGAATCGCCGCGATCGACGCCACCAGCAACAACCCGAGGTAGACCAGCGCGAGGAAGTTGCGCACGGCCCCGTTCTTGGCCGTCCCCATGTAGTCGGGGTCGTTGGCAACGATCAGGATCGGCAGGTAGGTCAGCGGCAGGGCCATCGCGGCGAACACCACCGAGTACTCGGTCACCTTCACCGGGTCGACCGCGGTCAGCAGGGTCAGCACCGACAGCAGCAGGCAGATGACGATCACCAGGTGGAACCGCGACGCCTGCCGCGGCCGGACGAACTTGCCCCACTGCCAGCCGCGGTACTGCGCGATCGTGTACCCGCAGGACAGCGCGGTCTCCAGCGCGGCGCCGAAGGTCGCCGCGAAGATCCCGATCAGCACGACGGCCAGGCCGACCTTCCCGAGCGCGACCGCGGTCGGCAGCGCGACCTGGCCGAGGGTGCTCACCTGGATCCCGGCCGGCAGGAACAGCACGGCCGTGCAGCCGGCGATCGCCAGCGACAGCAGCCCGCCGAGCGGGAACCCGATGAAGACGTTCGCCCGCTCGGTCGCCAGGTCCCGCCGCGTCCATTTCTCCTCGACGCCGCCGGAGGAGAAGAAGAACACCTCGTACGGCGTCATCGCGGCACCGAACAGCGCGATCGCGTAGTACGCGTACGTCGCCCACGACTCGTGGCCGATCGGGCGCGGGCTGGTCGCCTGGTGCAGGAGCTGACCCCAGTCCGGGCCGACCTTCCACAGCGCGACGGCGAACACGATCAGCAGCAGCCCGAGCAGGCCGAAGGTGGTCTCGAGCTTGGAGAACTTGACCCGCCAGATCACCATCCAGACCGCGAACGCGGCCAGCGGCATCCACAGCAGGTAGTTCACGCCGCTGGCCAGCTCGAACGCGAGCGCGACGCCGCCGATCTCCGCGATCAGCGTCAGCACCGTGACGAGGAACGACGAGACCAGCGTGACGAGCCCGGTCCGTCGGCCGAGGCGCTCGCGGATCAGGTCGAAGACCGGCCGGCCCGACATCGCGACCACGCGGCCGGCCATGTCGGCGTACAGGCAGATCCCGATCACGCCGACCACGACCACCCAGGCCAGGTGCATCCCGAACCGCGCGCCGACGAGCGCGTTGGTGACCAGGTCCCCGATGTCGACGAACCCGCCGATCGCGGTCAGGATCCCGAGGGTGACGGCGAGGAGCTTCTTCACCGCGCCAGCTCCGTCAGTTGCTGCGCACTCTTCTCCAGTACGCCGACCTGCCGCGCCGCCGCGGAGGTGTCGTTGTTCGTGAGCGCGATCCGGACGGTCGTCACCGCCTTCGCGGCGTCGTCCAGGGCCTTGCTGTACTCGTCGTAGAGCCTCTGGGCCTCGTCGGTCTCGGGCTGCTGGCTGTCGAACCCGGAGACGATCCCGTCCAGCGCCTTCTCCGAGTCGGCCACCAACTGGTTGGCCGGTTGCGCCCAGACGTTCCCCTCCAGCAGTTGCTGCACTGCCACTCGCGCCGTCCCCACCTCGGCCGCAGCCTCTCGAGCAGCCTGCGCGCCGGCGTCCTGAAGCTTCTGCTCAGGCCCGGCACAAGCGCTCAGGCTGACGAGCAGCAGAACCCCGAGTACCCATCGCATCCGCCGCTCCCAGGTCCGATAGTCGTGCACCCCCGCTGGTACCCATCAGCGCTGGATACAACCGCCGGGGCAACTACTTCCGGATGGCCCTGCCGACCGCCTGCTCGGACGCCCGTTCGAGGAACTCGTCGAGCCTGGCCCGCACCGACTCCCCGAGCTCGTCCAGCGAGACCCGGTCGTCGGCTTCCGACATCTCGTGCGTCGCCTCGATCGCCGCCAGCGCCAGCCGCTCCAACGCGGGGTCGCCGCACAGCAGCTTCACTTTGTAGAACGCGGCCCAGGACCGGGCGCGCAGCACGTGGCTCTCGGTCCTGAGCGGCTCGTAGTCCTCGACGTCCGGGCCGGTGACCAGCCGCTTGCGCAGGCGGGTCATGTGGGCGCGGCGCCAGTCCATCACCCGCTCGGCGAAGTCGCTGTACGCGTCGATCCGCCGGGCCCGCAGCTGCTCGTCACGCGTGAACCGCTCGGTCCGGCTCTGCGCGAGCCGCTGGAAGAGGAAGGAGGTCGCCGCCCCGACGACCGTACCGACGATCGCGATCCAGGCAGTCCCCATCAGTCGGTGGTCGGGCTGAGCGCGGCGACGTACTCGGCGCCGGTGGTCGCCGTGCCGAAGCGGGGGAAGACGTACGAGACGGCGAAGTCGTGGGCCTTGGCGTCGAGGCCGGTCATCGCGTCGGTGAGGTAGACGGTGGCGTAGCCGAGGTCGTCGGCGGCGCGTCCGGTGGACTCGACGCCGAAGTTGGTCGCGATGCCGGCCAACGCGATCGTCTCGATGTCGCGGGCCCGAAGCGCCTCGTCGAGCCCGGTGTTCGTGAAGGCGCCCACGGTCCGCTTGACGATCTCCAGGTCACCCGGCTGCGGATCCAGCTCGGGCGCCAGCTCGCTCCCCTCGGGCTGCACGCCCACCCCCGGCCGCTCGACCCGGACGTGCACCACCAGCCCACCGACCGACCGCGTCGCCTTCGCCAGCGCGACGCACCGATCAAGCACCTCGCGCCCGGCCAGCGGCCCGGTCTCCAGGGCGATGATCCGCGGCATCAGGTCGATCAGCACCAGCGCGGTCCGCCGCGGCTCCAAACTGAAGGAAGTCATCCTCCGACCCTAACGAGGGACCCGTGCACCGACCATCCCGCGGGCCGGGCCTGCTGGAGAAGCGCACCGGACTGCCGGTCGCGCGATCGTGAGGCGGGCGAAGCCACGCCGCTGCTCTTTCCCCCACCAAACGCCCCTGCCCCGCGCGCAGCGCGGGGCAGGGGCGTTTGGTTCGCACTACTTGAATTCAGCAGCCAGCTGATCGGCGTACTGGGTGTCCTTCTCCTTCGCCGAGAAGCCGAAGCGGAAGGTGCCGCCCTCGTACGTGCCGGGCGGAAGCGCACGACCGCCCGGTTGCCACAGCGGTTGCCACGCGACCGCGCCGTTCGGCGGGTCGTACCAGTGGTTGTCGCTCGACCACGCCGAACCCGCCTTGTACGCCGCGACGACGCTCAGCCCCGGACCCGTCGCCATCGACCACGCCGGCAGGCCCGCGACGTCCCCGTTTCGGTCGAACCCACCAGGATCACCCTGGTTGCCGAGGGCCGAGTCGACGTTCAGCGCGACCTCCCACACCGGCGCGGTCGTCGTACCGAGCACGTTCCACCGCAGTTGCGTGTCGAACGTCCTCGCGCCGAAGAAGAACGACCAGTCCGCCGTCACCGGCTCGTCGTTGAAGCTGATCCCCTTCAACGCCAGCCGATCCCCCCGAGCCTCGACCCGGGCAGCCGGCCCAGCCGTGTCCGTCGCCCCGAAGTTTCCCACCGCCAGGTACGGCGCGGTCGACCGCGACGACGAGTCCAACGCGGCCTGGTAGTTCCCACGCCCCGACGGATCGACGCCGAGCGACTTCAGCGCGGCCTTCGGTGCGCTCTGGACGTCGGCCCGGTAGTACTTGGTCGACACCACCCGCCCCTTCGTCACCTGCAACGCGTCGAAGTCGAGCGGCGCGACGTACAGCCCGCCCTTGCCCCAGCCGGCGCCCGTGACCCACCACCTGCGCCCGTCCTGCACGACCTCGGCCGCGTGCGCCGCGATCGTCCCGACCAGCTGGTCGACGGTGAACTTCAGCGGATCCTTGCTCTTGTAGACCTTGGTCGACTCGTACCCGCCGTCACAACAGACGAACAGGTACCAGTCCGACCCGCGCTGCACCACGAACGGCGACTCGGTCGGCCCACCGAACGTTCCGGTCGCCGGGTGCTGGAACGCCGTCTTCCGCTCGCTCCAGTGCCGCAGGTCGGGACTCGTGCGGTAGGCAACGATGTGGTTGCCTCCGGCGGGCGTCGAGTTGGCCGTGTAGTACATGACCCACTGGTTGCCGACCCGGTGCACCATCGGGTCCCGCCCGTCGAACCCGTCGGTGAACAACGGGTTCGCCGCCGTGTCCCGCGACCAGTTCACGAGGTCCTTGGACGTCGCCAGCTGCATCCGGTACGCCGTGTGGTCCTCGGTCCCACCCGCGTAGAACATGTAGTAGGTCCCGGCGTCGTACATCACGTACGGCGCCCAGATGTGGCTCTCCCCCGCCGCCGGATCCGCGAACAGCGCCGGCGCCTGCTTCGTCCACGGCCCGTTCGGCGTCGGCGCCGTGGCGTGCCCGAAGCTCTTCTCGTCGAGCGGGTTGGCCGGTTCGGCGTGCGTGATCGCGTAGACGTGCCAGGTCCCGGTCGCGCGGTCCTGGACGAGCGTGTGGTCGTTGTAGTACCACTGCTCGTTCTCGCCCACACTCGGGTCGTACACCTTCACGAACTTGCCCGCCGCAACGACCCGGTCCACCTGCACGTACGGCGTACTGCGCACCCGGTCCTCACCTCCGCCTCGGCCGGCCGACGCCGGCAGGGCTGCCGCGCTCAGAACGGCAGCTCCCGCCAGCGCCGCCAGGATCCTTCGCCCGCGCATCAGCCGAGCTCCAGATCCAGCAGGTCCACGCCGGCCAGGAAGTTGGTCGCCGCGGCGTTCTTCCCGGTCAGCGTGACGCTCAGCTGGTGTTTGCCCGCAGCAAGCGTCGCATTGCCCAGGTCAACCTTCTGCGTGCCGACCCCGGCCCCCTGGTACCCGTCGAACGACACCGGCGTACCGCCGTCGATCGCCAGGTCCACGATTCCGTAGTCGGCCGCCTTCGTCAGCACCGAGGACACCTTGTACGCCCCGGCCGACGGCACCGAGAACTCCAGCACCACCTTGTCACCCGCCTTCGTCCCATGGATCCACAACTGACTTCCACCCGACCAATTGACTCCACAGCAGTTGCCCTGCGGATCGACCGGTACGGTCGCCGACACAGCCGGCAGCAGCGTCTCGGCCTCGATCCGGATCGTGCTGCCCGACGTCGCCTGCGCGGCCGCGGACTTCGCACTCTCGTGTCCGGCCAGGTCGACCGCCGAGACCCGGTACGTCCAGGTCTCCTTCAGCCCGAGTCCCTTGTGCACGAAGCCCGGCACCGTGCTCGTGCCGATCAGCTTCTCGGCCGCACCGGCCTTCGCGCCGTACACCTTGTACGTCGCGATGCCGCTGTCGTCCGACGCCTCCGACCAAGTCAGCCCGATCGAGTTGTCGGTCCGCCCGGTCGCGACCAGGCCGGTCGCCGGCGCCGGCGCCTTGTGGTCGGCGTACGGGATGACGAGCGACTGCACGGCGTACGCCGCCGCCGTCCAGGCCGGTGCTCCCGCGGTCGGCCGGAGCTCGATGCTGAGCTTCGTCCGCCCGAAGGTGAGCGAGGCCGGGAGCTGGTAGTTGTCGTCCAGCCAGCGCTGGCGGTCGTTGCCGAGGGCCTGCAACCAGGTGCCCGCGTCCTTGCCGTTGACAAGCACCTTCACGGACTGCCAGGCCACGTTCTGGTCGCTGGTACGGCGCACTGTCACACCGCGGTTGACCGGGTCGATCTTCACGTCGAACTTGACCGGTGCGGTTGTCGAGCGGACCTGGTCGGTCAGCACGGTGTCGTCGTGGTCGCCCTCGTAGACCGATGTGAGGTCCTGCTGTGTACCGGAGTCGGCGTACTGGTGCTCGGCCCTGCTGCTCGCCGAACCGGTGTCGATCCGGTCCGTCTCGCGCGCCCCGAACGCGGCGCTGGTGTAGAGGAACGCGGTCGAGCCGTAGAGCGACGCGTGGTCGTTCTGCTGCCCGTGCTCGATGCCGAAGGCCAGCTGGTTCTGGAAACCGATCGAGTCGGTGATGTGCAGCCGGAACGCGCTGTCGCACTCGACCTCGCACTCGCCGGCCTTGACCTCGTGCCCGGAGTTGCCGTGGAACGGGGTCGAGTACGTGCCCTGGTTGAAGTACCAGCCCGACTCGTAGTAGTCCTCGGTCCCGGTGCCGTGGATCGCCGGGGTGCGCTCGCCGTCGACGTACACGCGCTCGTCGCCCTCGAGGTAACCGCGGGTGTTGCCGTCCGGCTGCAGTCCCTCCATGGTGTGCGAGACGCCGACGAACTTGCCGCGGCCGGTCGCCTCGGCGATCGTCCAGTCCTTGCCGTACGCCGGTTCGCCGCGGTGCGAGATCGCGGTGAAGTAGCCGCTCTTGCCGGTCAGCAGATCGACGGCCGCGCTCGCGTCCCGCGCGCTTGTCACCTCGGCCGTGCCCTGCAGCGGATACGCCGTGGTGTTGACCAGCGTGACGGTCGCGCGAGCCAGGTACGGCATCGGCCACCAGGACGAGTACCAGCCGTTCGGGTCCATCGCGAAGAACAGGCTCTTCACCGGGTTCTCGCCGAGACCGGAGCCGAAGAACTCGCCGATCGGCGCGTCCACCTGCTTCTTGCCGTCGACAACCACCTGCACCCGGACACCGGCCAGCAGCGCGTCGGAGGACTTCACCCGGGCCGCGTCGTCGGCCGTCGCGGCGTACGGCATCGAGTGCGAACCCGACCAGGCCTGCTTGTCGATCACGTACCCGTGCGCCTGCTCGTCGGCGACGTGGTTCGGGCCGACGTCGACGGTGTCCGTGCGCTTCGCCGTACCGCCGACGATCGAGTCGGCCCAGTAGGTGAACTCGTTGAAGTCCAGGTCGGAGGAGACGAACTCGTTCTTCACGGTGATCTGCGACTTGCCCGCGGTCGCGCTCGCCGGCAGCTCGACGACCTGGTCGTTCCACTGCGCGCCCTGCCCGGGGAGCGGCGCCCACTCGCCGACCTTCACGCCGTCGACCAGTACGTTCGCGCGCTGGTTGCCGATCCGCAGGTCCATCCGCCGGGTCAGCTTCACCCCGGTGTTGGCCGGGTCGAGCTTGACCGTGAACTGGCTGGAGCCGGTGAAGGCGCGGCCGTCGTCGGTGAACGCGTCGAGCTCGAGACCGACGATCTGCGGCAGCTTCAGGCGCAGTGCGCTGAGCTCGCCCGGACCGTAGCTGTCGGCAAGCGTCACCTGCTTGCCCGCGGCAAGGTTCAGCGGCTTGCTCGTGGTCCGCGCGGCCGGGTTCACGGGCTTCGGGTCCTTGGTGCCCGATGCCTGCAGCAACTTCACGACATCCTCGGCCTTGTCGGCCGGGTCGAACGTGCTCACGCCGTTCGCGTCGGGGAACTCGCGGTAGTCGACGTGGTAGAAGTACGGGTTGCTCTGGGTGGTGACCTTCATCGACTGCCTGTACGGCATCGGCACGCGGATGTAGACGCCGCCGCTGGTCTCCAGCGCGTTCGCGACCAGCGGGAAGACGAAGGGGGCGCCGAGCTTGCCGTCCACCAGGTCCTGCAGGCTCGCGTCCACCACCTTCTTGCCGTCGAGCTCGATGGTGATCCTGCCGGTCCTCGTGACGTCACCCTCGTCGCGGGTGAACCAGATCGACGCGATCTCGCCCGGACCGGCGTCCTCGGCGATCACGCAGCCGGAGGCGTCGGTGCGCAGGCACGAGTACGTGCCGTCGAAACCGTCGTTGTTGGTGCCGTCGCGGCCGAAGCTGGAGAACTGCTTGGTCCGGACGCCGTTCTGCAGCTCGGGCAGGCGGTCGAGCCGCCGGTAGACGTCCCAGCCGACCGGACCGTTGCCGCTGGACACACTCGGCGCGGCGTACGTCGTACTGGAGGCTTGGAGGGCTGTCGTGGCGGGGAGAACGAGGAGTGCTCCGAGGAGCGCCGCGGCGGTTCGTCGCAGCAACCTGGTCATAGGCGGAGACCTTCCGGGAGACCTGGGAAATCGATTTCTCAGTGTCTACCATCCGGGTCACTCGGTTGAGAAGAGTTCGATGAGCAGATTCTGGAATGAACGCGGAGTTCCACCAGTTGGTCACCCGATGGGCCATGGTGTTGCCACGGGCGACAGACTGGACCCGCAGTCCGTTCCTCCAGTCCTCACCCGCAGGAGACACCGATGAGTTCTGCTCCAGCCCAGATCGCCGTCACCGGCCTCGCCGTGATGGGCCGCAACCTGGCCCGGAACCTGGCCCGCAACGGCTTCCGCGTCGCCGTGCACAACCGGTCCCAGGGCCGCACCGACGCCCTGATCGAGGAGTTCGGCCACGAGGGCGAGTTCACCGCGGCCGCGGACCTCCCGGCGCTGGTCGAGTCGCTGGAGACGCCGCGCAAGATCATCATCATGGTCAAGGCGGGCGAGCCGACCGACGCGGTGATCGACGAACTGGTCCCGCTGCTGGACGAGGGCGACATCGTCGTCGACGCCGGCAACGCGCACTTCGCCGACACCCGCCGCCGCGAGGACGCCCTGAAGGCCAAGGGCCTGCACTTCGTCGGCGCCGGCGTCTCCGGTGGCGAGGAGGGGGCGCTGAACGGGCCGAGCATCATGCCGGGCGGATCGACGTTCGCCTACGCGGCGCTGGAGCCGATGCTGACCAAGATCGCCGCGCACGTGAACGGGGAGTCCTGCTGCGTCCACGTCGGCCCGGACGGCGCCGGCCACTTCGTCAAGATGCTGCACAACGGCATCGAGTACGCCGACATGCAGCTGATCGCGGAGGCCTACGACCTGCTCCGGCACGTGCTCGGGCTGTCCGCCCCGGAGATCGCCGACGTGTTCCGCGACTGGAACAGCGGCGACCTGGAGTCGTTCCTCATCGAGATCACCGCCGAGGTGCTGTCCCAGGTCGACGAGTCGACCGGCGGGCCGTTCGTGGACGTGGTGCTGGACCAGGCGGAGCAGAAGGGCACCGGGCGCTGGACCGTGCAGGTCGCGCTCGACCTCGGGATCCCCGTCAGCGGGATGGCCGAGGCCGTGTTCGCACGGTCGCTGTCGGGTGACGTCGTACGGCGTGAGGCGGCGGCCGGCGTACTGCCTGGTCCGGCGGGCAAGGTGTCGGTCGATCGCGACGCGTTCATCGAGGACGTGCGGCACGCGCTGTACTCGTCGAAGCTGGTGGCCTACGCGCAGGGCTTCGACGCGATCCGCGCCGCCTCCGAGCAGTACGGGTGGAACATCGACCTCGGCGCGATGGCGACGATCTGGCGCGGCGGCTGCATCATCCGGGCGCGGTTCCTGGACCGGATCAAGGAGGCGTACGACCGCGACGCGAACCTGCCGTCGCTGCTGGTCGACGACTACTTCAAGGAGGCCGTCGCGAACGGCCAGGAGGCGTGGCGCCGGGTCGTCGGCGTTGCCGCCGCGGCCGGCGTACCGGCTCCTGGCTTCTCGGCCTCGCTGTCGTACTACGACGGCCTGCGCGCGGAGCGGCTGCCGGCGGCGCTGATCCAGGGCCTGCGGGACCTGTTCGGCGCGCACACCTACCACCGCGTGGACCGCGAGGGCGCGTTCCACCTCGACTGGTCGGGTGACCGCAAGGAGCACGACGCCTGAGTCGTTGACGCGGCAGTGGGATTGGCGCTGAGATCGAACATATGTTCTACTGTTCACTCAGCGCCAGCCCGCTCCGGCGGGGACATGTTCACCCAGGGAGATCGCCGCAACGATGACCGTAGACACTTTTGCAGCTGAAGCTCAGACCGACGCCGTCGACACTCCCGCCGAGGCGATCGACACGCCGACGGACGTGACGGCTCCCGCTGCCGACGACGCCGAAGTGAAGCCTTCGTTCTCGGACGACTCGGCTCCCGCCGACGCTTCCGCTGCTGCTGACGCCTCCGCTGCTGCTGACGCCTCCGCTCCCGCTACCGCCGAGGCCACGCCGGCCCCGGTCGCCGAGAAGCCGAAGAAGGCTCCCGCGAAGAAGGCCCCGGCCAAGAAGACCAAGACCCTCGAGCTCACGCTGACCGTCACCGGCACCGCCGACGGCGAGTGGAAGGCCGAGCTGAAGCAGGGCAACAGCTACATCGCCAAGAACCTGCTCGTCGCCGCCGCGGCCGTCTCCCGCGCCGCCAAGGAGCTGCACGAGGACCTGTCCGGCCCGATCGACGAGGTCATCGACGCCGCCCGCGAGCAGCAGGCCGCCAAGGTCGCCGCCCTCGAGGCCGAGCTCGAAGCCGCCAAGCGCGCCCTCGCCGAGCTCGACGACTGACAACACCCACGATCCCGCAGCCGGACGCGGTCTTCCCCCAACTCCGGCCGTGGAACCCCTGGGCAGGGGCAGAGGCGTCCGCCCCCACCCAGACGCACTGAGGAGCATGCCGGGCCGTTGACCCCAACGGCCCGGCATGACGCGTTTCTGCCGCAGACCAGCACCCTCAGCCCCGGCCAGTCACCGGCAAGCGACCACAGCCCAGCCGGTCAGCCGACCAGCAACCTCAACCGCAGCGCGGCCACCCCAACCAGTCCCCCCATCCGGCGGAACTGGATCGGCAACGGAAGTTTTACGGCGACCCGCCCGATCCCGTGTGACGTATTCGGCACGCCGTGTCCTGGGCGGGGGGCTCCTGCGCGCCGTACCGTGTTTGCTCTGGGTTCACCTTCCGGGCCCTGGCCGCTCCGAACAGAAGAGGTCAGATGAGCACCTTCCAAGACCTGGGATCGCTGCTGCTGGTCCGCGGCGCCGACGAGCTGGATCACGCCGGCGGCACGCTCTACGTTCATCTGCACCGGGTCGCGAAGCGGCTCCGGGCGCTCGGCGCCTCCGACACCTTGGTGCTCGCCGGCCTCGCCCACGCGGCGTACGGGACCGACGGGTTCCCGACCCACCTCTTCGACTGGCAGCAGGAGCGGCCCGTCCTGGAAGCGGTGATCGGGCCGGAGGCCGAGCAGCTCGTCTACCGGTACGGCGCCTGCGAACGCGAGACCACCTGGCGCGACCTGGCCGAGCACCACACCGTCACGGACCGGTTCACCGGTACATCGGAGGAGCTCAGCACCGCCGAGCTGCGCGAGTTCGTCGACCTGACGATCGTCAACGAGCTGGACGTTCTCGACCACGCCCCGCAATTGGCCGGGAAGCTCCGGCCGTACCTGCAGGAACTCGTCCCGCGCTGGCAGTCCCTCGCCTCCCCCGCGGTCCTGGCCGACGCGGCACGGGCGCTGGAGCTGTCCCACGCGACGGGCGAGGAGCTTTCACCCGCCTAGCGTTTGAGCCGGCTTGCGCCTGAGTCCGGCAGGTCCAGGAAACCGTCCTGGAAATCGGTAGGCCTTCGACGCATGATCAATACATGGCTCAGTACGAAGTGATCGCCCGCACCCGGCTCGCCCGGCGCCTGACCACGTCCGCCTACCTAGACCTGGCCCTCGACTCCCCGAAGCTCGACAAGGGCATGCGTTTCGTCCGGACCGAAGAGCTCCCGGACGGCCAGGTGGCCGTCGTACTCCAGCACAAGTCCAGCCCGCGCAAGCACGATCTCGCGGCCGCCACGGCCAACCGCACACTCGCCCAGCTCGGCATCCCGGCCGCTGAGGTCCAGCAACTGGACCTCGTACGGCTCACCAAGCACGGCCGCGCTCTGGTCCGGTCCTGGAAGCAGTACCCCGGCGACCCGTCCGGAGACCGCGAGCCCCGCCGCCCGCACCCGACTCCGCCGACCCTGCGCGCCACCAGGGATCACTAACATCCGGCAGCATGACTGCCTCCCGCATCGACCAACCGGCTGACCTCGACACCGTCAGGACCTCGTACGACCGCGTCGCGGACAAGTACGTCGAGCTGAATCTCGGTGACCTCACGACGTACCCGTGGCTGCGCGCCGCGATCGACGGCTTCGCGGCCGCGGTCCACGGCCTCGGCCCGGTGCTCGATGTCGGCTGCGGCCCGGGCGACGTCACCGCGTACCTGGCCGAGCGCGGGCTCGACGTCTCCGGGGTCGATCTGTCCGCCCGGATGATCGAGCACGCCCGGCGATTGCACCCCGGCCAGCAGTTCGCCGTCGCGTCAGCCACCGAGCTGGAACTGGCGGATTCGTCGTACGGCGGGATCCTCGGCTGGTGGTCGTTGTTCAACCTGCCTCGCGAGGTCCTCCCGCAGGTGCTGCAGTCCTTCGCCCGCGCCCTGGTCCCCGGCGGCCACCTCATCCTGGGCATGCACCAAGGCGACGGCGAGCTCGTCCGAACCGAGGCGTACGGCGGTGTGCCGGTCGCATGGACCACCTACCTCTGG
This sequence comes from Kribbella lupini, assembly GCF_039529595.1. Taxonomy (NCBI): domain Bacteria; kingdom Bacillati; phylum Actinomycetota; class Actinomycetes; order Propionibacteriales; family Kribbellaceae; genus Kribbella; species Kribbella lupini. Next base: position 186,785 of record NZ_BAAANC010000002.1, read on the forward strand.
CAGCCCGACGAGCTCTGGGCGTTGCTGGCCTCCGCAGGCTTCGATTCGGTCGCCGACCTCAGGCTCTCCCAGAGCGTCGCCGGAGTTCCGTCGTTGGTGCTGGTGGCGCGGGTCTAACTGCTGATGGGCTCCCTTGGTCGACAGGCTTGGTGTTACCGTGAAGACGGCTTTGGTGTGGCCTGCCGCTCGCGCCCCTTTCCGGGGTTTGGTGAAGCACACCGTGTGAACTCTTCGGTGGATCCGGCTTTCGAAGCGGTCCTGAATCCGACAACGCGAGCACCGGACTGGTGGGGCCGTACGGAAGGCCGTTCATGAGTGTGGAGAACGCGAAAACGCTCGCGCGGAGATTGCGTGGGGACCTTGCCGCCGCCGGCGTCGAGATCTCGCACAGCTTGGCGCTGGAACTGGTGGCGCATCAGCAGGGCGCCAAGGACTGGAACGTCCTCGCGGCCGGCGGGTCGGCCCGGGTGGCGGCGGGGCCGAGCGTGCCGGTACTGCGGGTGATGTCGATGGAGGTCGCGTTGCCGTTCTACGTCGGCTTCCTCGGGTTCACGCTGGACTGGGAACACCGGTTCGACGTCGGGATGCCGGTGTACGCGCAGGTGTCGTGGGCGTCGGCGACGGTGCATCTGTCCGAGCACCACGGCGACGGGAGTCCGCACGGCGTGGTGTGGATTCCTGTTGCCGACGTCAACGAACTGCATCAGCGGCTGCACGCACAGGCCGATCAGCCGCTACGGCCGGGGATCGATGTGGATGCGCCGGGCGGACCGACGCTCGAGGTGATTGATCCGTACGGGAACGTACTACGGTTCGCGGAAACGCTGTAGTTGTTGAGGTTCCCCGTCCACGGCCGGGGCACCTCGGCGGCGGCCGTCGCCCCGGCTACGGGCGGGCACACACCGGCGGCGTTGGCGCCTCGGCCTCGGGCAGCGCAGCCCGGCAGCAGCCGGCACCTCGTCCACGGCCGGGGCACCTCGGGCTTGCCCGCGGGGTGCACCGGCTCACGTGGTGAGGTAAGTGGCGGCGAGAGCTTGGCGAGGGTGCCAGCTTGCCGGCAGCCGGCACCTCGTCTACCGCCGGGGCGCCTCGGGCTTCGCCCTCGCGGTGCACCGGCTCACGTGGTGAGGTAGGTCGCGGCGAGAGCTTGGTGGGGGTGCCAGCTTGCCGGTTCGGCGTACAGGCTTGGTGGAAACGCGTCCTGGTGGCCGAGGCGGAGGGCGATGGTGTGCGCGGTGTCGGCGGTGAGGCCGGGGATGCTGGTGAGGTTGGCGATCAGGGTGTCCAGGGGTTGATCGAGGAAGGCTGGGTCGGCTACGCAGGATTCGGCCATCAGCTGTGGGAGGCCGGTCGCGCTTTGGAGCGCCTCGGCCGACGGGAAGAGATGCGTGAGGCCGTGCGGCAGCCCGGGGACGGGGTGACCGAACTCTTCGACCAGCCCACCGGCCAAACCGCGTGCCTCCTCGCGGGAGTTGCCTTGGGCAAGGGCTGACTGCACGGCAGCCTCCAGCGGTCCCCAGGCGCCGGGGACGCGGAGGCCCGGGCGGCGTCGTACGAGCGGTCCCAGGACCGGATCCTGCGCGAGTTCAGCCGGCGCGGTGTCGAGGCCGACCATCCGGGCAGCGCGTTCGACGACGTGGATCAGGCCTTCCCAGTATGGAAGATGAGCGCGGAGGATCAGGTGGTCGCCATCGCCCGCAGTCAGCTCGAGCAGGCCAGGGCCGCCGTCGAGAGCGATGGTCCGGCGGTAGGTGCCATCGGCAACTGATTCGACGCCGGGGATCGCGCGGGCCGCGAAGAAGGCGAGCATCGCCTGCCAGTCGTACGGCGGTTGGTACGGGAGCCGCATCACCAACCCGCCGTCCGCGGTCAGCCGATCAGCTCGCCGCCGGCGATCACGCAACTCGCGCGGCGCGGCGCGGAACACCTGCCGCATCTCCCGGTTGAACTGCCGCAAACTCCCGAAGCCGGACGCGAACGCGATGTCCGCGACGGTCAGATCCGAGTCGTCCAGCAGCCGCCGCGCGAAATGCGCCCGCCGGGACCGCGCAAGCTGGTCGGGCGTCACCCCGAGGTGATCCCGAAACATCCGCCGCAGATGCCGCGGCGACACCGCCAGCCGCTCCCCGAGCGCGACCTCGGTCCCATCGTCGAGCACGCCGTCGATGATCAACTGCACCGCCCGGCACACCATCTCCGGCGCCCGAGCATCGACCGGCGAAGCCACCCGGTACGGCCGGCACCGCAAACAAGCCCGAAACCCAGCCGCCTCCGCAGCCGCCGCCAGTTCGAACGTCCGCACGTTCTCCGCCAGGGGTTTCGCCCCACACCCCGGCCGACAGTAGATCCCCGTAGTCACCACCGCCGAGTACGTCGTCACACCCACAGGTATAGGCCATCCCCAGCCCCCCAACCAGCCATATCCGGACCAGTGGGGAAAGGGAGGGAGAGGAAGCCCGGCCGCCCCGACGGCTACGGGGCTTCGCCCCGTGCCCGCTCGTCCGCGCACCTCCGGCTCGCGGCTCGACCCCACATCCTCCTCGCGCCGGAATCTGGTTGGGAGGAAGGGGCCTGCCCTCCCCGACGGGCTACGGGCTTCGCCCGTGCCGGCTCGGCCTCGCGTGGCTTCGGCCCAGCGCCGCCGACGCGGCTCCGAGCTACACCCGAGTTTGACCCACGCCCGGTTCGGACTCATGTCCGCGTTTGGACCAAGATCCGAGTCGCGCAGGGATCTGGTGGGGTCGAGAGAAGGGGAGCCTGCCCGCCCCGGCGGCTACGGGCTTCGCCCGTGCCGGCTGGCCGTGCGCGGCTGCCGCGCACGCGCCGGCTCGGACCACATCGGTCTCGCACAGGGATCTGGGGGAAGCGGAGGGCCTCGCTGCAGCGCACGCTGGGGCTCGGACCCACATCGGTCTCGTACAGGGATCTGGGTGGGAGTGGGGGGCCTCGCCGCCCGACGGCTACGGGCTTCGCCCGTGCCGGCTCGGCCGGGCGCGGCTGCAGCGCACGCTCCGGCTCGGGACCCACGTTGCCCTCGCAGGGGTGATGGAGGTTGGGAGCTTGGCCGTGCCGGGCCGTCCTGCGCCGGCGTACGTGGTTGTCCGAATCTGGCCAGACCGTGGGGGCCCTGCCGGTTGATGCTTCTTGGGTCAGATCACTGCAGAGAGGGTCACCAAGATGCTGTGCAAGGTTTTTCCGATTGAGCTCAAGCCGGGCATGCAAGCCGAGGCGGAGGCGATTGTGGCGGAGTTTGCGCCGCGGGGGCCTGAGGTGGAGGCGGGGACGTTGTCGTTCCGGGTGTACCGGGATCCGGCGCGGGCCGACTACCTGTTGTTCGTGGAGCACTTCGCGGACCAGGCGGCGTACGACGCGCACACCGGCTCGGCGGCGTACAAGGAACTGATCGCGGGGCGGTTCGCCGGGTTGATCGTCGAATTCGTCGAGATCGACCACGAGCTGCTGGTCAGCCACTGATGTCCAGCGACAAGGCGCAGAAGCTCCGGGCGCTCGATCCGTTGGTGCTGCCCAACGTCTGGGACGCGGGGAGCGCCGTGCTGGTGGTCGCGGCCGGTGCGCAGGCGGTCGCGACGACCAGTGGCGGCGTGGCCTGGTCGCTGGGCAAGCCCGACGGTCAGGTCCTCACCCGTGACGAGATGATCGAGCAGGTACGCCGGATCGCCGCAGCCGTCGACGTGCCGGTGACGGCCGACATCGAGGGCGGCTACGGCCCGGCGCCGGCCGATGTCCGGAGGACCGTCGAGGAGGTCGCCGCAGCGGGCGCTGTCGGGGTGAACCTCGAGGACTCCAAGGCCCCGGGCGGTCCGCTGTTCTCCGTCGACGAGCAGGTCGAGCGGATCAAAGCGGCGCGGGCCGGCGCAACGGCCAAGGGCCTGCACAACCTGCTGATCAACCTGCGGACCGACGTGTTCCTCTTCGGCATCGGCCCGGAGGACGGCCGCTTGGGCGACGTGCTCGATCGCGCCAAGCGGTACGCCGAGGCCGGCGCCGACGGCCTGTTCGTCCCCGGGCTCACCGACCTGCCGACCATCCGCGAGCTGACCGCGCAGTCCCCGCTCCCGGTCAACGTGATGGCCGGCCCGGGCGCACCGTCGGTCGCCGAGTTCATCGCCCACGGCGTACGCCGGATCAGCCTCGGTACGGCGATCGCCCAGGCGGCGTACTCGAAGGCCCTCGACGCCGCCCGCGAAGTCCTCGACCACGGCACCTACGACGAGCTCGCCGACATCCTCGACTTCGGTCAGCTCAACGCGAAGTTCTAAGGAGTGAACACCTCGAAGGACGTCGCGAACGTCGTACCGAACCTGGTACCACCGGCGCGCGACACTCCTTCGAGGAACTCCGACGGATCGAAGCCGCCCAGCCCGTCGATGTAGGCCTTGTGCGCCCGCAACGACTCCAGCCCCGTCTCGTACGTGTCGGTGATGTCGACCCCGTGCTTGCCCGACGGCGAGCCCGCCGCCCACACCTGCCGTACGCCGTTCCACCGCTCACCGGCATCGGGAAAGATCCACCGGTTGGCCGCGTCCCGCACGGCGTCGAGCGTTGCCCGCCCGACGGCCATGTGGTCGGCCTGGTTGAGGATCACGTCCCCGTCCCAGGTCTCGCGGAAGTTGTTCGTGATCACGATCTCCGGCTGGTGCCGGCGGATCACCGCGGTGAGCACCTCGCGCAGCGCGACGCCGTACTCGATCGTGCCGTCGGGCTGCCCGAGGAACTCGACCACGTCGACGCCGACGATCCGCGCCGACTCGATCTCCTCGGCCTCCCGCAGCGGCCCGCACTCGGCCGGCGCGAGACCGTCGATGCCTGCCTCGCCGGAGGTGGCCATCACGTAGACGATCTCCTTGCCCTGCCCGGTCCAGCGCGCGATCGCCGCGGCCGTTCCGAACTCCAGGTCGTCGGGGTGCGCCACGATCGCGAGCGCCTTCTGCCAGTCCTCAACGACCGGTTCGAGTGGGGTCATGGCGGCAGGCTAGTCGCCGAAGACCTGCCGCGTGTAGGGGTTTGCGAACGCGCGCCGCGGATCGAGGCGGTCGCGCACCGCCAGGAAGTCGCCGAAGTGCGGGTACAGCTCGGCGAAACGCTCGGCGCCGAGCGTGTGCAGCTTGCCCCAGTGCGGCCGGCCGCCGTACGCCGCGACGATCTGCTCGAAGGCGGCGAAGTACCGCCCGTGGTCGAGCCGGTGGTACTGGTGGATCGCGATGTACGCCGTCGCCCGGCCCTGCGCGGTCGACAGCCAGATGTCGTCGGCCGCCGCGACCCGCACCTCGATCGGGAACGGGAACCGCTCCCCCGACCGATCGATCCAGGCCCGCAGCTCGCCGAGCACCTCGACCAGCTTCTCCCGCGGTACGGCGTACTCGGACTCGCGGAACACCACGTTCCGTTCCGAGCAGAACACCTTGTACGACGCGTCGACGTACTCGCGCGCCGACAGCGCCCGCGACGCGAGCTGGTTGATCCGCGGCACCAGGGTGGGCCGCCGGACCGCGAGCCGGTTGGTCAGCTCGAACACCTTGTTGGACAGCAGCTCGTCGTCCACCCAGCCGCGGATCCGGCTGACCGGCGACGCGCCGACGCCGTCGGAGACCCGGTTGTTGCGCTTGGTCAGCGCGACGTCGGTGTGCGGGAACCAGTAGAACTCGAAATGGTCGTTGCCATCGGCAAGTTCATCGAAACCGTTCAGCACTTCGCCCAGCGGCAGCGGCATCTCCTGCGCGCGCAGCAGGAACGCCGGCACGCACTGCAACGTCATCGAGGTGATCACGCCCAGCGCCCCGACCGAGACACGGGCGGCCGCGAACACGTCGGCGTTCTCGTCGGCGGAGCACTGCAGCACCGAGCCGTCGGCCGTGACCAACTCCAGCCCGACCACCTGGGTCGCCAGGCCGCCGAGCTTCGCGCCGGTCCCGTGCGTGCCGGTGGAGACCGCGCCGGAGATCGTCTGCTTGTCGATGTCGCCGAGGTTGGCCATCGCGAGGTCGAACGACGCGAGCCCGGCGTTCAGCTTGGCCAGCCCGGTGCCGGCGCCGACCGTGACCCGGCCCGACGTCCGGTCGGCGGACTGGATCGCGGACAGCCCGTCGAGCCGGACCATCACCTGTTCCGGGACCGAGCAGCCGGTGAAGGAGTGGCCGGAGCCGACCGCCTTCAGCTTCTTGCCCTGCTCGGCCGCGGCCTTGACTGCCGCGGCGACCTCGTCGGTCGAGCCCGGCCGCAGCACCTCGACGCCGGTCGCCGACTCGGTGCCCGCCCAGTTCCGCCAGGTGCTCATCCGAAGTTCTTCCCTTCGCCCCGGTAGCTCACCAGCTCGGTCAGCTCGTTGCCGTCGATCGCGTACAGCCGGTCGAACCGCTCCAGCATCTCGCCTGCCTTGGCGTAGCGCATCCACACGCGGTCGCCGATCTTCAGACCGCGCGCGTTCTCGCCAGCGACCGGGGTCTGCACCTCGCCGGCGCCCTCGGTCCCGAGGAGCTTCAGCCCGAGCGGCCAGGTCGGCGCGGGCAGCCGCGACTTCTTCGCCGGGCCGGACGCGACGTACCCGCCGCCGAACAGCGTGGCGATCCGCGGCGTCGGACGTCGTACGACGCCCAGCGCGTACGCGACCGCGTGCTCGGGCTGGAACACGTCGTACCTGTCGAACAGCGTCGGCCCGTAGAGACCTGACCCGGCCGTGACCTCCGTGACCGCGGGATCGGCGCTGCTGATCTCGATGCTGCCCGTGCCCCCGCTGTTCACCAGCCGGAGCAGCGCGACCTGCTTGACCGCGTCGACGACCGCGCCACGGCGGTCGGACAGCTCGGCCGCGGACCGCCGCTTCACCCAGCGCACGGCGGGCGAGGTGTCCGGCAGCCCGGCGATCTGCGCCTCGTAGAACATCACGCCGACCAGCTCGAAGGCGTCGTCGGCGACGACCTGCCGCGCGAGCGCGAGCACCTGCTCCGGCGTCCGCAGCGGAGAACGCCGTACGCCGAGATGCTGGCCGAAGACCCGCAGCGAGGCGTCGACGTCCAGGCAGACCCGGATCCGCTCACCGCCGCCGGTGACCTGCTTGATGAACGCGAGGTGCTCGACATCGTCGATCATCAACGTGATCCGCGCGGCCGCTTCGGCGTCGCCGGCCAGTTCGCGCAGCGCGGCGCGGTGGACGGTCGGATAGCCCATCAGGATGTCGTCGACGCCGTTGCGCGCGAGCCAGAGCGCCTCGGGCAGCGCGTAGCTCATCACGCCGTGGAAACCGGGCCGCTGCAGCGCCTCGGTGAGCAACGCACGGTTGCGCACCGACTTGGAGGCCACGCGGATCGGCACCCCGGCGGCGCGCCGGACCAGGTCGTCGGCGTTGCGGCGGAAGGCGGCCAGGTCCACCACCGCGAACGGCGGGTCCAGCTCGGCGGTCAGCCGTGCGTACCGGTCGAAGTCACCCATGGACGGAGTCTAAGCGCGGACAAAACTGAAAGGTAGTACATCTTTCATGCCGAATCGATCACAGCCCGGAGTACGGGAACGACGCTGTGCGCCCAGTCGGCGCTCGGTTTGGCGTCCTGCGCGGCGAGCAGAGCGACCGTGCTGCCTTGGTGCACGACGGTCTCGGCGTAGGGCTCGGCGCCGGCGTACCGGCGCACTTGGGCTGCTGCGTCCTGCTCCGACCAGAGCGGCTCTACTGCGAGCTGGGCGTCCTTGGAGGTGCCGCAGGCTGTCATGCGCGCCTGGTACCCGGTGTAGTACTGCGCAGCCTGCTTCTGGTTCGCGAAGCGGAGCAGAAGGGCTGTAGCGGGCAGGTCCGAGCCAGTCCGGTACGTCGCCTGCAGGGCGTGCAGCGGGACCGGCAGCGAGCCCGCCGGCATCCGCCCTTCACAGCCGACCGGCAATGCTTCGTACGCCGCCTGGTGCGCGCTGCGCTGTCTGGTCCACGTCTTGTTGCCCAGCCAGCCCGCCTCCGCGCCGCCCTCGTCGACGTACGTCTTCCAGCCCGTGCCGAGCTTGTCGGCCGGGGGCAGGTTCTTGCTGGTGACCGGTCCGGCGGCAGCGGGCGGCGGTGCGGTCGCCTGCTCGGGTACTGCCGGGGGCTTGGCGGCGTCGGTGGGCTTGGCCGTGTTCGGCGTGACTGTGGGGATCGGGACCGTGCCGCCGACGGTGCTGGGGATCGACAGCTCGGGAGTGGCTGCGGGCTTGTCAGCTGCCTGGGTGGGACTGCAGGCGGTCAGCAGGCCTGCAGCGACCACCACTACGGCGTACTGGACTCTCATTTCGGCTCGAAGTGCTGGTAGTCCGGCTTGGCCCAGCGGGCGCCCCAGAAGTAACCCTGGGCGTCGAGGGCCTTGGTGAGGGTGCTGCCGGCGAACAGCATGCCGGGGCGGGCCGGTGTGCGAGTGCGGTAGGCCAGACCGTTCTTCGGGTACCAGACGCCGTTGGCCGCGAGGTACGGGTTCTCCACGGTGTTGATGTCGATCGCGTAGCCGTAGGAGTGCGGCGACAGCGAGTACGGGTCGCCGGTGACCTGGCGGCAGTTGAACATCGAGGTGTTGTCGGCCTCCATCGCGCGGACGTCGCTGCCGCCGAACACGTCGACCCGGGTCATCCGCCGGATCGGGAACTTGGCGTTCAGGTTCGCGGTCCAGACCGTGATCATCTTCTGCACGGCGGCGTCGCGGACGATCAGCTCACCCTTGTGCAGCAGGCCGTCGAAGCCCCAGTGGTTCATCGTCAGCAGCCGTAGCGACGACGGCCCGACCGGGCAGCCGGCGCGGTAGGTCTTCGGGACCATGCTCGCGGCGACGGCGTACACCTTCGGGTTGAGCCCGGCCTTGACCACGACGTACGCCGACGCCGACACCTCGACGGCCGTGGCCGGCACGCCCCGGCTGACCACGCGAACCGACCGGCTGGACGGGAAGTTGTCCGGGAACGGCAACCGGAAGTTGCCCTTGGCATCGGTTTTGACGCTGGTCAGCCAGCGCCAGGCGCCGCTGCCGAGCAGGTCCTGGAGCACGACCTCGAGCCCCGGCTGGGCCGGCACCGTCGTCCCGGTGACGGCGACGCCGGTCAGCGCGACGTAGGAGGCGGCGGGTTTGGTGATCACGATCCGGCGGTCCTGCGCGGTGCCGATCCGGGCCGGCGACATCGCCGGGGTGCCGTAGAACTTCGGACCGACGACGACCCGGAACGTGGTGCGGATCGGGCCGGTCGGGGTATAGGTGATCTTGTACGCGCCGCCGGTCGTCGACTGGGTCGCGCCGCGCAGGGTCCAGCCGCTCGGCAGCGCCTGCCAGAGCGAGAGGTACCAGTTCGTGGCGCCGTTGTTGAGCTTGCCGGTGAACGTCATCGGCCGGTCTTCCCACGTCGTGGCCGGCTGGTCGAGCGAGATCGCCAGCGCCTCGGCGGCGAGCGACGGCTGCGTGGTCGGCTGGCCCGTCGGCTGATCGGTGGGCGTTCCGGTCGGCGTGCTGGTGGGCTCTTCGGTCGCCGGCGGCGCCGGCGTCTCGGCCGGCGGCGTGCTCGGTGGCGTGCTGTCCGGCGTGTCCGCCGGTGTTTCGGCCGGCACGACCGGCGTCGACACCGGCGTACCGGACGGCACGCCCGGTGTGTCGTCGGCGTGCGCGCTGATCGGCAGCAGCGCGAGCAGCGCCACGACCGCGACTGTAGGCAGAGCTCTCCGAGCCATGACCGTCCTCCCCAACGGGCGGGACCATTCCGGGCCGCCCTCCTCACCAGGGGAGACGCCCTGGACGCCAGAAAAGTTACACCTGGGCTTGCAGTCTTTTCACCGCCGCATCGATTCGCTCGTCGGTCCCGGTGAGCGCAACTCGAATGTTCCTCTCACCAGCCGTTCCGTAAAAGGCCCCGGGCGCCACCAGAATGCCCAGTTCGGACAGCGCGGCCACCGATCCGTAGGCGTCGTACGACGGGTGCTCGGCCCACAGGTACAGCCCGCCCTGCGACAACGTGATCTCCCAGCCCGCGCCGGTCAGCGCCTCGCGCAGGACCGACCGGCGCCGGATGTAGCGCGCCCGCTGCTCCTCCACGTGCTGGTCGTCGGCGAACGCCGCCGCCATCGCCGCCTGGATCGGCGACGGGACCATCAGCCCGGCGTGCTTGCGCACCGCCAGCAGCTCGGCCACGATCCGCTCGTCGCCGGCCACGAAACCGGCCCGGTAACCAGCGAGGTTGGACCGCTTGGACAGCGAGTGCACGGCCAGCAGGTTGTCGAAGGAGCCGCCGCACACGTCCGGGTGCAGCACGGACACCGGCTGCTCGTCCCAGCCGAACTCCACGTAGCACTCGTCGTTCACCAGCAGCACGTTGTTGGCCCGGGCCCACTCCACCGCGGCCTTGAGCTCCGCGGCCGAGGTGATCTCTCCGGACGGGTTGCGGGGCGAGTTCAGGTAGGCGACGGCCACCGGGCCGTCGTACTGGGTGACGTCGGGGACCGGCACGCTCTTGGCGCGAGCCAGCGCGGCGCCTGCCTCGTACGTCGGGTAGGCGAGGTCCGGGATGAGCACGGTGTCACCGGCTCCGACGCCGAGCAGCATCGGGAGCAGCATGATCAGCTCCTTGGTCCCGATCACCGGCAGCACACCGGTCCGCGGGTCCACCCCCGGTACGTCGAGGCGGCGCTCGAGCCAGTCGACCGCGGACTGCCGCGCGGTCGACGTACCGATCGTTGTCGGGTACGCCGGAGCGTCGGCCGCGTCGGCCAGCGCCTTCTTCACCAGGTCGGGCACCGGGTCCACCGGACTGCCGATCGACAGGTCGACGATGCCGTCCGGATGGTCGGCCGCCTTCTGCTTGAACGGCGCGAGCTTGTCCCACGGGAAGTCCGGCAACCGGCTGGAGGTGGAGCTGGAGAAGAGGTCTGTCACCCCTCCATTGTCTCCTGCGCGACCCTCGCCGCGTGGCCGCCTTCCCAATCTGTGGATAAGAAGCCGAGCGCCATCGCGATCACCGCCGGGTCGCCCAGGATCCGGCGGTGCCCGAGCCCCTCGGTCAGCTCGACGGTCGCGCCCGGCCAGGCCTTGGCCAGCCGGATGCTCCCGTCGGCCTGGGTCTCGCGGTCGTCCCGGTCGTGGATCGCCAGCAGCGGCGGCAGCTCCCGCCTGGTCGCGAGGTCGGTCACCACGCGTGTGCCCTCGTAGCTCTCCATCGGCCCGAACCTGCGCGCGAACCGGCGCAGGAACCCGGCTCGCACCCGCGGCCCGAACCCGAACGCCGCCTGGAACCCGTCCATCCAATCCGCGAAGTCCGTCGCCGCCGCGAGGTACACCACCCGCTCCGGCCCGGCGAAGTGCAGCAGCGCGTGCGAGATCGCCGCCGCGCCGAGCGAGTGCGCGATCACGCCGTACGCCGGACCGCGGTCCGCGACGACCGCCTGGAACGCGTCGGCGAGCTCGAGCAACGTGCTGCGGCCCTTGCCCTCCGGACCGGGCGCGGAGTCGCCGTGGCTCGGTGCGTCGTACGCGACCACCTGGAACCCGCTGTCGACCAGCGGCGGGATGAAGGCCGCAAGCTGCAGGCCCCAACCGCCCCAGCCGTGGACGAGATAGACCAGCGGGCCCTGTTCGCCGTACACCTGGCCTCGGATCAGGCCTTCTTCGAAGGGCAGCTCGAACGGCGTACCGGGCGGGAGGTCGACCCTCGGGCGGCGGACCTTCTCCGGGACTGGTGGCACGCGGAACCACAGCTGCTCGAGCAGCCGGGCACCGATCGGCGGCGCGACCCGCTCGAGAATCCGGAAGCTGGTCGCATAAAACCGAACGATCGTGCTTTTTTTCACCGCTGCGTCTCCCCCACTCGAAGTTCCCTGGTCTCTAGATCCGCGCCGCGTCGAGCAGCGCTTCGAAGGCCGCGCGCGCCCGCGCCTCGGCGCGGTCGTCGCCGAGCAGCCGGCTGGCGTGATGGAAGGCCATCAGCACGCCCTGGATGTCGAACGCGTACTGCTCCGGATCGGCGTCCGGCCGGAACTGCCCCTCGGTGATCCCGGTCCGGAAGATCGTCGCGATCGCGTCGATGTAGTCGCGGTACGCCTGCAGGAAGCGATCGCGGACCGGGCCGGGCGGCGCGTCGTCCAGCTCGGCGGACACGCTGTAGAAGAAGCAACCGCCGGGCAGGGCGAGATCGCCGCTGTCCCAGCGCAGCTTGCGGTCGAACAGCGCGCGCAGCCGGGCCTCGCCGCGCGGAGCCTTCAGCGCCGGCCGGACGACCCGCTCGGCGAACAGCTCCGCGGTCCAGTCGATCACGTCGAGCTGGAGCTGCTCCTTGGACTTGAAGTGGGAGAACAGGCCGCTCTTCGACAGCCGCGTCCGCTCGGCGAGCAGACCGATGCTGAGCCCGCTCAGCCCGATCACACTGACCTGCGCCGCGGCGACGTCGAGCACCGCCGCTCTGGTCTCCTCACCTTTACCCACCCTCGAATAAGAGCACGACCGTGCGGTTCTCGGCAAGGGCTTTTAGCAGGGCTTCCCGGGATCGACCTTCGCGAGGATCTGCTCGCTGATCACCCTGAGCTGCTCGAGCTGCTCCGGCGTGAGCGCGTCGATGACGTACTTGCGGACCATCTCGACGTGCCCGGGCGCCGCCTCCACCAGGTAGGCGTACCCCTCGTCGGTCAGCGTGGCGACGGTGATCCGGCCGTCTTCCTCGTACGGACGGCGATGCACGAACCCGCGACTCTCCAGCCGCTTCACCACGTGCGACAGCCGCGACAGCGTGCCGTTCGCCTCGCCGGCCAGGTCACTCATCCGCCGCGACCGTCCCGGCGACTCCGACAGGGCGGCGAGCACCGTGTACTCGAAATGATTCAGGCCGGAGTCACGCTGCAGCTGGAAGTCGAGCGCTCCAGGCAGCTTGAACAACATGGCCGCCAGCGCCATCCACCCCTGCAGCTCGTCGGCATTCAGCCACCGCACGTCCTCCGCCATCCGTGCAGTCTACCGACTTGATTGACGCTTCAACCCAACCCGCGCTACCTTGACTTGAAGCATCAACTAACTACTGAGAGCAGCTGATGAACGTCTTCCTGTGGATCGTCGCCGGCCTCCTGGCCGCCTTCTTCCTGGCCGCCGGCGGCAACAAACTGGCCCAGTCCAAGGCCAAGCTCGGCGAGAACCCGAACATGAAGTGGACCGAGGACTTCTCCGCCGGCACCCTCAAGCTCATCGGCACCGCCGAGGTCCTCGGCGCACTCGGCCTGATCCTCCCGGCCGCCCTCGACATCGCCCCGATCCTGGTCCCGCTCGCCGCCGTCGGCCTGGCGGTGATCATGGCCGCCGCCATCGTCGTCCACGTCCGCCGCAAGGAGTACAAGACACTGCCGATCAACGCGGTGGTCCTGGTGCTCGCCGTAGTACTGGCGATCTTCCGCTTCGGCCCGAACAGCTTCTAGGAGTTCTAGAGGTAGAGCCCGGTTTGCCCGTCTTCCAGGCGGTTGGCGGCGACGGCGTGGAGGTCGCGTTCGCGCAGCAGCACGTAGTCGTCGCCGCGGACCTCGACCTCGGCGCGGTCCTCCGGATCGAACAGCACCCGGTCGTCGACCTCGACCGTGCGTACGTTGGCGCCGATCGCGACCACCTTGGCCCATGCCAGCCGGCGGCCCATCTGGGCGGTCGCCGGGATCAGGATCCCGGCCGAGGACTTCCGCTCCCCCTCGACCTCCAGCGACACCAGGACGCGGTCGTGCAGCATCCGGATCGGTAGCTTGTCGTCGGACAGGCGCTTGCGAGGGGTCACCGGCGGCCCACCAGCTTGCGGATCATCAGCAGGGCGCCGACCACACCGACAACAGCCGCACCGACCGCGACCAGCTTCTGCGTGCGCAGCTCACCGCGCTCGTCGAAGACCTGCGCCTTCGCCTGCTCGACCTGCCGCTTGGCGACGTTCTTCGGGCTCGTGCGGTCGACCAGCTCGTCCACGGTCGCGGCCAGTCGTGCACGGGTGGCGGCGATGTCCGCCTCGATCTGCTCGGTACCACGAGCTTGCGTGTCCGACACCTGTCCTCCTCGTTACTGACCGGCAACTGATCCCATCCTCGCAGGTCAGGCGCGCAGGTCCACGACCACCTTGATGTCGCCGGGCTTCTTGGTCAGCGCACTGGGCCAATCCGACAGCGGAACGGTCCTGGTGATCAACCGCTCCAGCCAGCTCTGGTCCGCCGCCAGCAGCACATCCACAGCGTCGGCGTAGTGCCGCTTGGCAGCATTGACCGTCCCAACCAGCGCGGCATTCCGTACGACGAGCTGCCGCACCAGAGCGTCCATCTGTACCTCGATGCGGTCCGGACCAGGCGAGATCCCGGCCAGGCACATCACCCCAGCCGGCGCCAGCAGCTTGGCCGACTCGACCACTACCGGCCCAGCACCGGTCGCCTCGATGACAACGTCCGGCTGCACCCGCAGCTCGCTCAGGTCAGTCAAGAACGTCCCGCCAAGGTCTCGCACCAGCTGCGGCTTAGGTCCCTCGTCAGACCGGTCCAGCACGTGTACGGCGTACCCACGCTGCGCAGCAATCAGCGCAGCCAGCAGACCGATCGGTCCGGCGCCCGTGACAAGCACCTGCTTCGGCTCGTACCAGGAGCGACTCCCAACATGGTCCACCTGCTCCCACGCCTTGGTGAGGATGCTGGCGGGCTCCACCAGTACGCCGAGCCGCCCCAGCTCAGCAGGAACCCGTACGGCGAAGTACGGGTCGACCCGCCACCGCTCAGCGCCGTACCCGTCGTCCCCCTTGATGCCGCGCTCGGTGTAGAGCCCGTTGCGGCAGAAATCCCACTCACCGCGCGCACAGGCCGGGCAGGGTTCCGGGTCCGGCCGCCTGACGATGCCTGCGACCAGGTCCCCGCTGGAGAAGCCGGAGCCGGGCGGAGCCTCCAGCACCTGGCCCAGCGACTCGTGGCCGAGCACCAGCTGGTCCGCACCGGCCCTGCCGCTGCCGAACTCGCCGGCGACGAGCTCCAGGTCGGTGCCGCAGATCCCGGCCAGCACGCCCTCGACGAGCATCGTCCCGTCGGCCTCGGGCGGTTCGGCGACCTCGCCGACGGACGCTGAGCCAGCCTTGCCCGGAACCACCGTCATCGCCCGCATGCGCCCACTCCACTCCTGCACGGTCCCCGCGCGCAAGTTCCCTCGCCGTACCTCATGGTCGTCCCACGCGTCACAGGAGCCCCTCGCGCCGCTGCTTCCGGCGTACGGCAGAATGTCGGACAATCACCCAGTCGTGCCCGTTGTCCTGTGCCGTTGTCGACGAAAGGACCCCGTCATGTCCGAGCGCCTGTCCGTCGGCGACGTTGCACCCGAGTTCACGCTGTCCGACGCGAACGGCAACGAGGTCTCGCTGCGCGACCTGCGCGGCAAGAACGTGATCGTCTACTTCTACCCGGCCGCGATGACCCCGGGCTGCACCAAGCAGGCCTGCGACTTCCGCGACTCGCTCGACTCGCTGGCCGCGGCCGGGTACACGGTGCTCGGGATCTCGCCGGACAAGCCGGCCAAGCTGCAGAAGTTCCGCGAGCGCGACGGCGTGACGTTCCCGCTGCTGAGCGACCCGGACAAGGAGGTCCTGACGGCGTACGGGGCCTTCGGCGAGAAGACGATGTACGGCAAGAAGGTCACCGGGGTGATCCGCTCGACCTTCGTCGTCGACCCCGACGGGAAGATCGCGGTCGCGCAGTACAACGTGAAGGCCACCGGCCACGTGGCGAAACTGCGACGCGATCTCGGTCTCTGAGACAGCTCGACCGGTTCAGCGAAGGAAAACCTTCGACGGTTTCACGGGCACGGTCCATGGAACGGTCGTTTGAGCAAATCCGTGCTGTGATCTGGATCACACCCCGGTCGGAGCGGACCGGAGTTCCGACGCTACCCAGCGTGAGTTTTTAGGCTTACCTGAGGAGTAGCCGTACTCCGAAGGCCTCCAGCGTTCGATGACGACCTGATTCCGGTGCGGTCACGGTGGCCGGCGACCTTGGCCCTGACCAGTGCAAACCGGGTAATCTGCGCGCGCAGTCTGCCTCTGGGAGGGAGGGACCTGCCGCGATGGGAAAACATTCCTCTGCGGTAACGCGAAGTAACAACAACCGCCGGCCGGTGTACTTGACCGCCGTCGGTCTCTTGGTGCTCTCGCTAGGTGCCGTGTTCGTGGTCCGCTCCTTCGGATCCGAGTCCGGCGCCGACGGTTTGCTGGGCGGTCAGTGTGACGAGCCGACCCAGATCAAACTCAGCACGACGCCCGAGTTCCAGCCTCAGCTGGACCAGGCGACCAAGGCGTTGATGGCCAAGGGCGGTGAGGACGGCAACGCCTGTCTGCAGTTCACCATCACCGCCGCGCAGTCCGCGTCGGTCGCCCAGGAGCTCTCGAACGGCAGCGACAGCCGGCCGGACCTGTGGGTGCCGGACTCCTCGCTGTGGGTGGGCCGCGCCGACGACGGCGAGTCCATCCCGACCATCGCCGTACCGTCGCTGGCCACGTCACCGCTGGTCCTGGTCGGCAAGTCCGAGAACTTCGCCAACACCTCGTCGTGGCTGAGCCTCTTCGCGGAAACCCAGCCGGCTCTGCTCGACCCGGCCAAGCAGGCCTCCGGCGCACTCGCACTCCTGGCGATCCAGTCCGAACGCGCCAAGACCTCGGCGTCGAACAGCCAGGTCGCCAAGGTGCTCGTACCGCTGGCGCAGCGGCTCGGTTCGATGCCGAAGCAGTACACCGAGGTGAGCGGGCCGCTCAGCCGGGCCTCCGCCGACGGCAGCCCGGTCGTCGTACCGATGTCTGAGCAGGCGTTCGTCAAGTACCAGGACGAGAACCCGGCCGCACAGCTGAAGGCGATCGTGCCGCGCACCGGGACGCTGCTGATGGACTACCCGGTGGTGGTCACCGCCAAGACCAACACCGAGGCGATCACCGACGCCGGCAAGGCGCTCGGCGAGCAGATGCTGTCCGACGCCGTCGGCCAGTCTCGGGACGACGCGGGCTTCCGCGACGCCCTGGTGAGTCCGCTCGGCGAAGGCCGCGGCGTCGGCGACATCACCCAGCTGACCAAGCCGACCGCCAGCGCGATCGAGAAGGCTCTGCTGAGCTGGACGACGCTGTCACTGTCGGCCCACTCGCTGGCCGTCATCGACGTCTCGGGCTCGATGGCCGAGAAGGTCCCCGGCAGCGCCAAGACCCGGATGCAGCTGACCATCGAGGCCGCCGGCAAGGGCCTCACGCTGTTCCCCGACTCGGCCGAACTGGGCCTGTGGGTGTTCTCCACGAAGATCGGCCCGCTCGGGGCCGACTTCAAGAAGCTGGTACCGATCGGCAAGCTGACCCCGGCCCACCGGCAGGCGATGATCAGCAACCTGACGGCCCAGTCGGCCCGCGTCAACGGTGGCACCGGTCTGTACGACACCGCCATCGCCGCGATCAAGGAAGTCCGCAGCCAGTACGACTCGGGCGCCGTCAACACCGTCCTGCTCTTCACCGACGGCAAGAACGACGACCCGGGCAGCGACAGCCTCGACCGCACCCTGCAGATCCTCGAGGGCCTGAAGGACCCGGCCCGCCCGGTCCGCATCATCGCCCTGGGCATCGGCCCCGACGCGGACGAGACCGAGCTCAAGCGCCTGGCCCAGGCCACCGGCGGCCAGAGCTACGTCGCCCGCAACCCCACGGACCTCCAGGACGTCTTCATCGACGCCCTGCAGAACCGCTGACACCGGTTGCTCCCTAGGATGACCTCCTGGGGAGCAACCCCGGCCAGAGTGGTGGAACGGCAGACACGCCGGCTTTAGGTGCCGGTGCCCTCGGGCGTGCGGGTTCAAGTCCCGCCTCTGGCACCCACGCGA
Organism: Kribbella lupini; assembly: GCF_039529595.1. NCBI lineage: Bacteria > Bacillati > Actinomycetota > Actinomycetes > Propionibacteriales > Kribbellaceae > Kribbella > Kribbella lupini. The sequence continues at coordinate 204,613 of NZ_BAAANC010000002.1, forward strand.
AGTCTTCAAGCCTTGTGGCTGAATGGCCCACGCCCGCCGCTGCTGTCGCGCACAACGTCCGCGTCAGTGGTCGTACAAGGCTTCGAGTTCGGTGCGGCGGGTGGTGACGTCGTCATGATCGTCGCCGAAGACGAGCAGGTGCAGCGTGCTCTGGTTGATCGTGTTGTCGGTGCGGCGGGTGTCGTGGCCGCCGGTGACGATGAGCCCTCCGCGCTGCAGCGCGGGCCGCAGCGCGGCCAGGAGTGTGGCGATGGGTGCCGAGGTGGTGAGTTTCGTCGACTCCGACGGTCGGTCCAGGGCGTCGGGACGGATGGTGTGCAGCGCCAGCAGCGGGATGGATCCGCTGGTGATGCGGAAGTTGAGGTCGAGCATGACGAGTTCGCCGTCGTAGGTCTGGGCGCAGTCGAGGCTGCACATGCCGCGGTAGCCGACGTCGGCGGCGCGCTGGGCGATCGCCAGGCATTCGGTGAGCAGGTCGGCGGGCAGGGGAACGATGAGCCCGAAGCGGCCGCCGGTGTAGACGCCGTCGGCGTCGATACGCTGGTCGGTCACGGCGAGCAGGCGGGCCCGGCCGTCGGCGGCGACGTACAGCTGGACCCCCCAGTTGTGCTGGATGTTCAGGTACTCCTCGACGACCACCTCGGTGAGGACGTCGGTGAACGCGGGCAGGATCACCGGGTCCCCCGCTCGGTGCAGGTAGACGTCGAGGCTGGCGCCGTGAGCGGCGTTGGTGGCGGCCTTGAGCACCCAGGACTTCTCGGCGGGGATGGCTTCGGCGAGCTCGTCGATCGTGACGATCTGGCGGCGGGCCTGGAAGCGGGGGTCGACGAAGGTGCTGATGCTGGCTTTGTTGTTGAGGTAACCGACGAGCTCGGCGCTCTTCACGGAGCGTTCGTCGGGGTACAGCGCCGTGGGCTGCGGGTACTCCATCGACATGAGCAGGCCGTCGCTGAGAGCTTCGGTGACGCGGGCGGCGAACTCGGCCTCGGTGCGGAACTCGCGTGGATCGGTGCCGACGGGCAGGCCACCGTCGCGGAGGGCGGCGAGGAGGTTGGGTTCAGTGCCGCCCGCGCTGGTGATGACGGGGGTGTCGCCGGCGATGGCGAGGGGGCGGGCGGACAGGACGTCGCGGGTGTTGCGGTGCCTGCTCGACGGAACGGCCGGCTCCTGCGCGGGGCGTGCGCAGACGGCGATACCAGGACCGTAGATGTCGGTGAGGGTCCGAGGAGCGGCCAGGATCGGCGTGAGCGCAGAAGCGGTAATGGGAGATCTCCCTTGTGGGGTGGTGCTTGGACCCGGTCCTGGCGTGGAGTGGTGCGAAACGACCGAAAGCGGTGAAACGCGCCTGGATGAGGCGGCGTCCGCTCCAGAGTGAAGGCGCCCGCGGGTGTGAACCCGGGGCGGCCGTATTCGTCACTGTCTCACGTTTCGCGAGACTCGGTGAGCTGCCGATGCGCCGCCGGAACAGCTCCCCCCAACGACGACTTGTCAGCGGACGCCGGTTTACTGGGTCTGGGTGATGGTCTGTAGCTGGGACAGCAGCAGGGCTGCCTGCTTGGCTCGTGCGGAGATGCCGAGCAGCTCGCGGGCCAGCAGAACCAGCGAGATCGGGAACATCACCATCGCCACCAGGATCACGAAGATGGCGGCGAGGCTGTCCAGGGGTGAGTCGTTGCTGCGGGCGTCGCCGCTGCTTGTCGAGGAGAAGTTCAGGCTGTCGCGCTTGCCTGTCTCGAGGAGGCACCGGAACTTCGGCTTGTACGGGCGGACCGTCGCCTTGCTGCCGTCGGCGAGGCGGAGCCTCACGCGGCTGCGGATGAACATGCCGCGGGACACCTTCGTCACCGCGGGCAGTTGACGCCATGGACGGTCGGGGCGGTCGAGGACCGAGACGCCGCCCTCGTGAACGTACAGTCCGGTGACGGTCTTCTTCAGCAGGACCATCATCACGCCCGCGGGGAGCGGGGCCTCGCACGCGGCGCGGATCTCTTCGACCGTGTGGTGCGGCAATGGGTCGGCTTGCTTCTTCGCCACGCTGTCCCCCCGGAGGCCATGATCGATCCCTTCTCGGAAGGCTAACGCCTGTCCGCCGGCCACGCGGAGATTTGAGTCGTGGTCAGCGCAGACCGGCGGCGAACTCTCGGATGTCCTGGGCGAGGAGGTCAGGTTCCTCGGTGGCCATGAAGTGACCGCCGCGCGGCAGGACGCTCCATCGAGGGTGGTGGAACTGTCGCTCCGCAAGGGAACGGGGCGGTACGCCGCCGATGTCCGACCGGCTGGCGTATACGGCTACGGGCGCGGCGGCGGGATCCTTCGTCGGGCGGGATCCTGGGAAGAGGTCGTGAGCGTGATAGTGCATCACCGATGAGCCGAACGAACCTGTTGTCCAGTAAAGAGTCAGAAGAGTGAGCAACGTCGTACGGGTGGCTGGGGCGGTCAGGTCGAGGGTGCTCCACGCCTGCCACTTCTCGACGACCCAGGCCGCGAGTGCTACCGGCGAGTCGGCGACAGCGAGCGCCGCGGTCAGGGGCTTGGTGGCCTGGAGATGGTGATAGGCACCATCCTGCTCTGCCCAGGTGGCCATCGACGCGAGCCATTCGTTCTCCTCGGCAGTCAGCGTGCCGTCGTGAACTCCCGGAGTGCGGACCGGGCTCAGCGCGTTGGTGCTGACGTGAGCACCGAGCACGGCGTCAGGGTGTCGAACTGCCAACCAGGCCGTCACCCGTGCTCCGATGTCCCCGCCCGAGGCGAAGAACGACTCGTAGCCGAGACGTGACATCAAGACTTGCCAGCGGTCCGCGATCGAGGCAGCGGTCAACTGCTCGAGCTTCCTGAACGTGTCGGAGTAGGCAAACCCGGGCACCGACGGTACGACGACGTGGAATGCGTCTTCGGCTCGTCCTCCGTGCAGTTCAGGTCTCGTCAGCGGCTCGAGGAGAGGAACGATCTCGAGGAACGAGCTGGGCCACCCGTGCGTGATGACGATCGGTCTGGCGTGGGGATGCGGACTGCGGACGTGCAGGAAATGGGTCCACGCACCGTCGATCTCCAGGCGGAAGTGAGGAAGCGCCCGAAGCCTGGCGACGTACTCGTCGAAGTCGAAGGCGGTCGCCCACTCGTTGACGAGATCGCGGGCGAAGGACACCGGAGTTCCCGCCGACCAGTCGTCCACGGGCTGCTCGGCCGGGAACCTTGCAGTCAGAAGTCGAGCGCCGAGCGCACTTGTCGTCGTCTGGCCAGGAGCAGGGTCAAAGGACTCTGGCTCCTGCGTCATCAGCGATTCCTCCCCGTGGTGACCCGACCAGTAGACCCCGCCCACTCGCCCGTACGTCACCCTAACGGTCGCGCGACACCGATCCGCAGAACGGCGGGGTGCCGTGCAAGAACGTCGAGCACGACACTGCCGTGGACGACTGCGACCTACCGGGGAACGATTTCTGTTCGGCCTTGCCACGAGCCGTGTTCTGACAGAGGCCGGAACCGCAGCGTGGCGAACTCGTGGTGGAAGTCCCGGCGGCGGCGCTCGACCATCGCGGCGGCGTGACGGTCGGGCGCGGGGACAGCGCTGTGGCCGTGGACCATGTCTTCCATCTCTTGGATGGAGTGCCAGACCGAAAACGTGGAGATTGTGTGGGGTGGGCGCATCGCGGCCAGCGCCAACGTGGTTCCCGGGTGATCGCGGACAAGGCGTTCTACTGGCTTGCCCCATTTCAGGAATCTGGGGACTTCGGGGAGGCGCATTCGGGCGAGGGTGACGGCGACGACCGGTTCGGCTGGGTCCCAGTCGCCTGAACGCGCGGGCAGGTCGGGGAAGGCTGCTAGGCGGGACCAGCGGCGGAGGAATTGCAGGCGGACGTGCCAGCCTGTGGCCAGGTCTTGGCCCAGGGGGTGGTCTGCGAGGAAGGCGAGGAGTGCGGGTTCGTCTTCCCAGCGGGCGAACATGGCCATTCGGCGGAGTTGCATGCGGGAGGGGGAGATGGTGGGGGCGCCCAGGGTCATCAGCGCCAGGCATTCGGCGTGGCGGAGGCCGGGGGCGGATGGGGGCCTCCACAGGGCGCGTGCCGTTGTTGCCGGGCTGAGCTCCGCTAGGTGGAACGTGAAGATCGTCATCGTGGGCAACTGTCGCACGACAGAAGATCAGCCGATTGGGTGATGGCGGGCGAGCTTGATGGGCGATGTGGGGTGGGTGTGCCTTCCGCGAGGGTTTTCGTATGGCTGTTGTCGAGGTGAGTGGGTTACGGAAGTCGTACGGCGATCGCACCGTGGTGGACGGGGTTTCCTTCGGGGTCGAGGAAGGGGAGATCTTCGGGATCTTGGGGCCGAACGGGGCGGGGAAGACGACGACCGTGGAGTGTGTCGAGGGGCTGCGGGTTCCGGACGGCGGGAAGGTCAGGGTCGCTGGGCTTGATCCGGTGGCGGATCGCGCGGAGGTGAGTCAACTGCTCGGGGCTCAGCTGCAGGAGAGTGAGTTGCAGGGGAAGCTCACGGTTCGGGAGGCGTTGGAGTTGTACGCCGCCTTCTACCCGCGGCCGGCTGACTGGAGGGTGCTGGCTGAGCGGTTGGGGCTCAACGAACACCTGGACCGGCGGTTCGGGCAGTTGAGTGGCGGGCAGAAGCAGCGGTTGTTCATTGCGCTGGCGCTGGTGGGGAATCCTCGGGTGGTGGTGCTCGACGAGCTGACGACGGGGCTGGATCCGCGGGCTCGGCGGGAGACCTGGGAGATCGTTGAGGACATCCGGAGGCAGGGCGTCACCGTTCTGCTGGTCACGCATTTCATGGAGGAAGCGCAGCGGTTGTGCGATCGGATCGCGGTGATCGACAAGGGGCGGATCACCGCGCTGGACACGCCGCGGGGGCTGATCAGCCGGACGGCGGGGGCCACCGTCATGTCGTTCACGCCGTCGGCTCCGGTGGACCTCGAAGGGGTGCCGCAGCTGGTGTCGGTGGAGGAGCAAGAGGGGCGGATCACGCTCAGGGGCACCGACGAGACGGTGACCGCCGTGCTGTCGTTGCTGGCTCGGCAGCGGATTACGGCGCTGCAGCTTCGGGTGACTGATGCGACGCTCGACGATGCGTTCCTCGACCTGACGGGAGCTGCGAAATGAGTACAACCGCTGTCCTCAAAGCTGAGGCCCGACTGTTCCGGCGGGAGCCGGGAGCGTTGTTCTGGGTGATCGCGTTTCCCTCGCTGTTGTTGGGGATTCTGGGCGCCGTACCGTCGTTTCGTCAGAGCAGCCCGGACCTTGGCGGGCTTCGGCTGATCGACGTCTACGTGCCGGTACTCGTTCTGGTCGCGCTGATCATGGCCGGCGTGCAGACGATGCCGCCGGTGATCACCGGGTACCGCGAGCGTGGGATCCTGCGGCGGATGTCGCTGACGCCGGTTCGGCCGGGAGCGTTGCTGGGTGCGCAGATGGGGTTGAACGGCGCGGCCGCGATCCTCTCGGCGCTGCTCTGCCTGACGATCGGGCGGGCTGTCCTCAACGTCGCGCTACCGCGCCAGGCCGCCGGATACGTGCTGGCGTTGCTGCTGACGGCGGCTGCGGCGTTGGCCCTGGGCGCCCTCGTGTCAGCGCTTGCGAAGACGGCGAAGATGGCGGGCGCCATCGGCTCGGTCGTGTTCTTCCCCAGCCTGTTCTGCGCCGGGCTCTGGATCCCGGTGCGGTCGATGCCGGACCTGATGGCGCACATCGTCGTACTGACGCCGTTCGGCGCGGCGGCGAGTGCGCTTGATCAGGCGTCGACCGGCCAGTGGCCGGACTGGTCGCACCTCGGAGTCATGACCGCGTGGGCCGTCGTACTGACCGCCGCGGCAGCGCGCTGGTTCCGGTGGGAGTAGGAGACTAGGCGCGTGGACACCGACATCGAGCGCCGGCAGGAGGTTTTCCGCGAGTGGCTGCCGTACGGGCTGCTCTGCATCGGCACGGTGCTGTCCACCGCCACGGCCGGGCTGATCATGCCGGACACCGACGACCGGATCCTGGCCGGCGTACTGGTCGCAATGGCGCTTGCGCTCGAGGTGTGGTGGACCAGGACCAACCGTCCAGGCCCAAATCGCATCTCGGCGGCGTACTACGCCACAAGACTGGCCCTCGGCTTCGTGCTGACGTTGCTGAACGGGTTGTTCGCGTTCTACGCCGTCGCCGGCTACTTCGACACCAACGAGCAGATCGCCAACCGGCGCTGGAAGCAGTTCGCCTTGTTCGCCTGCTCCGTCCCGGTCGCCGCCGCGCAGAGCAGCGGGATCCCGGTCGGCGACTCGCTGAAGTGGGTCGTGTTCGCCGGGCTCCTGGTGGCCAACAACGTGCTGCTGACGACGGTCGTGCACTTCTCCGAGCAGGAGGACGAGCGGTCGCGGGCCCGGGCGGCGACGATCGTCGAGCTCGAGCGGGCCCAGGACGAGAACGCCGCCCTGCAGGCGCAGCTCCTGGTCCAGGCCAGGGAGGCCGGGATCGCCGACGAGCGCCGGCGGATGGCCGCGGAGATCCACGACACGATCGCGCAGGGTCTGACCGGCATCATCGCGCAGCTGCAGGTCGTCGCGAACATCTCCGACGAACCGGTCGTGCAGGAGCGCGTCGGCCGCGCGACCGAGCTGGCCCGGCACAGCCTGAGCGAGGCCCGGCGCTCGGTGCAGAACCTCGCCCCGGTCGATCTCTCGTACGACGGGCTCCCGGTCGCGCTGCGCAAGACCGTCGACCAGTGGGCCGAGCGCACCGCCGTACGGGCCGACTTCACCCTCACCGGTACGGCGCAGCAGCTCCATCAGGAGGTCTCGGCGACGCTGCTCCGGATCACCCAGGAGGCCCTCGCGAACGTGGCCAAGCACGCCTCGGCCGAGCGCGTCGGCGTCACCCTCAGCTTCATCGACGACGAGGTCACCTTGGACATCCGCGACGACGGCAAGGGTTTCGACCCGCTGATCAGAACCGAGCGCAGCAGCACCGGCGGCTTCGGCCTCGACGGCATGCGGGCCCGCGCCGAACGGATCGCCGGTTCGCTCACCGTCGAGTCCGAAGCAGGGGCCGGTACGGCGCTGTCGGCGCGCGTACCGTTGGTGCCCCATGGCTGAGATCTCCCTCCTCCTCGTCGACGACCATCCCGTTGTCCGCAACGGGCTTCGCGGCCTGTTCGAGTCGGTCCCCGGCTTCATCGTGCTCGCCGAGGCGTCCAACGGGGTCGAGGCGGTCGCACTGGCCACCGAGCTCGACCCGGACGTGATCCTGATGGACCTGCGGATGCCCGGAGGCAGCGGGCTCGACGCCATCACCGAGCTGACCCGCCGCGGCGCCCGCGCGAAGATCCTGGTCCTCACCACCTGGGACTCCGACTCCGACACCCTGCCGGCGATCGAGGCCGGCGCGACCGGCTACCTGCTCAAGGACGCGCCGGGGCCGGAGTTGTTCACCGGTGTCCGCGAGGCGGCGGCCGGTCGTACGGTCCTCTCCCCCGCCGTGGCTTCCCGCCTCGTCTCAGCAGTCCGTACGCCGGCCAACGCGCTCGCCGCTCGGGAACGCGAGGTGCTCGCGTTGGTTGCCAAGGGCACCTCCAACCGCGAGATCGCCCGCGAGCTGTTCATCAGCGAGGCGACGGTGAAGACGCACCTCAGCCACCTGTTCACCAAGCTCGGCGTGACCGACCGCGCCGCGGCGGTCGCGAAGGGCTACGAACAAGGCATCCTCGGCCGGGACTGACCTCCGGCCCGCGGTTGGGAGCCTCGGACAACAGCTTCGGCCGCGGAAGGCTCGGCGGGGCTGGGATCTGGCCGGGCGGGCGTTGTCGTGCTTACGCTGGCCTCGGGGGGAAGACCAGATGAGCAAACCCACGATCCTGACCGTCGACGACGATCCCATGGTGTCGGCGGCGATCTCGCGAGACCTGCGGAACCGGTACGGCGACGACTACCTGATCGTGCGCGCCGGGTCGGGCGCGCAAGCCCTTGCGGTGCTGGCGAAGCTTGCGCTGCGCAACCAACCGGTCGCGCTGATCGCCGCTGACCAGCGGATGCCGGAGATGACCGGCATCGAGATGCTCGAGCGGGCGCGGGTGCACGCACCCGGCGCGAAGTACCTGCTACTCACCGCGTACGCCGACACCGACGTCGCGATCAAGGCGATCAACGACATCGGCCTCGACTACTACCTGCTCAAGCCGTGGGACCCGCCCGAGGAGCGGTTGTACCCGGTGATCGAGGGCCTGCTCGACGACTGGCGGCAGGCCAACCCCGATCACACGTCCGACGTACGGGTCATCGGCAACCGGTGGTCCGACCGCAGTCACGAGATCAAGACGTTCCTGGCCCGCAACTACGTCCCCTACCGCTGGTACGACGTCGAGCGCGACACCGAAGCCCGCAGACTGACGCAGCTCGCCGAGGCGGAAGCGCCGGACCTGCCGCTGGTCCTGATCCCCGACGGCGACACCCTGCGCAGGCCGTCGACGCTCGATCTCGCGGGAGCCCTGGGCCTGCGAACCACCGCCCAGCAACCCCTGTACGACGTGTGCATCGTCGGCGGCGGTCCCGCGGGCCTGGCGGCCGCGGTGTACGCGGCGTCCGAAGGACTGAGCACGGTGATCGTCGAGCGCGAGGCGCCGGGTGGGCAGGCCGGGCAGAGCGCGGCGATCGAGAACTACCTCGGGTTCCCCAGAGGACTGACCGGCTCGGACCTGGCCCAGCGGGCGGTCGCGCAGGTGTCGCGGTTCGGCGCGGAGATGGTGCTGGCCCGCTCGGTGACCGGCTTCGAGACCAGGGGTCCGGTCCATGCCGTCCTGGTCGAGGGCGCGGGCGAGATCGAGGCCCGCGCGGTGATCGTGGCGACCGGGGTTTCGTACCGCCGGCTGGAAGCGCCCGGGCTCGCGGAGCTCACCAGCTGCGGCGTGTACTACGGCGTGAGCGCGAGCGACGCGAGCCAGTGCGAGGGCGACGACGTCTATCTCGTCGGCGGGGCCAACTCGGCGGGTCAGGCCGCGCTCAACCTGGCGCGCTACGCGCGGAACGTCGTCCTGATCGTCCGGGGCTCCTCGCTGGAAGCCACGATGTCGCGGTACCTGATCGACAAGATCGCGTCCACGCCGAACATCCGCGTGCGGTGCCGCAGCGAGGTGGCGGCCTGTCGTGGCAACGGTCACCTGGAGGCCGTCACCATCGCCGACCGAAACACGGGCCGCACCGAGGAGCTGCCGACGAGCTGGTTGTTCGTCTTCGTGGGCGCCTCGCCGCGCACCGAGTGGCTGGGCCCTGACGTCGTCCGGGACGCCAAGGGTTTCGTGGTCACCGGCCAGGAACTGCTCGCCCACGACCAGGGGTGGCGGTTGCCGAGGGCCCCCTTCGTGCTCGAGTCGAGCGTGCCCGGCGTGTTCGCGGCCGGCGACGTACGGCTCGACTCGATGAAGCGGGTCGCCTCCGCCGTCGGCGAGGGCGCCATGTCCGTCTATCTCGTGCACCGCTATCTGGCCACGGTGTGAGCCGTGGACGTCGGCGACATCAAAGGGCTCAGCCTCTTCGCCGGGCTGAGCGACGGGCAACTCACGGAACTGCTCGAGGGCGGTGCCGAGGTACCGATCGAGCCTGGCGTCAAGCTGTTCACCGAGGGCGAGCACGCGGACTTCTGGTGGGTGCTGGTCGACGGCGCGATCGACCTGTCGAGGCACGTCGGCCGGGAGGACACGGTCGTGGGCCGGATGGACGTGCCGGGTCGCTGGGCCGGCGGGTTCAGGGCCTGGGACGAGCGGGGCGTCTATCTCGCGTCGGGGCGTGGTGTGCAGGAAGGCCGCGTACTACGGGTGCCGGCCGCGGTGCTGCGGACGCTCACCGACGCCTGGTTCCCCTTGGGTGGCCACCTGATCAACGGGGTCTACGGAACCGCGCGATCCATCGAGGCCACCGCGCGGCAACGCCAGTCCCTGGTGACGCTCGGCACCCTCGCCGCGGGTCTTGCCCACGAGATCAACAATCCCGCGGCGGCCGCGACGCGGGCCGCGGGCGCGCTCGAGGGGGTCTGCCAGACGCTGATCTCCTCGCTGGACCGGCTGGCCCAGGGAGAGATCTCGGCCTCGCAGCTGACCGCCCTCGACAAGCTCCGCCGCGAGATCCAGCCGGCCGCGATCAGCCTCGATCCGCTCGACGTCGCGGACCAGGAGAACGCCGTGGCCACCTGGCTCGGGCGCCACGGGGTCGAGCGGGACTGGGTGATCGCGCAGCCGCTGGCCGCGGCCGGGGTCGACGTCGCCTGGTGCGAGCGCGCGGCCGCCGTACTGGACGAGGACAACCTCGAGCCCGGCCTGGACTGGGTGGCGAGCACGTTCGCCGCGACCACGTTGCTGTCCGAGGTGCGGGAGTCGACCCGGCGGATCTCCGACCTGGTCGCGGCCGTCAGGTCGTACTCGCAGATGGACCGGGCGTCGCTGCAGCCCACCGACGTGACCCAGGGACTCGAGAACACCCTGGTGATGCTCGGCCACAAGCTCCGCGACGGGATCGAGGTGGTGCGCGAGTACGGCGACCTGCCGCGGATCGAGGCGTACACCGGTGAGCTCAACCAGGTCTGGACCAACCTGATCGACAACGCCGTCGACGCGATGAACGGATCCGGCACCCTGCGCGTCCGGACCCGCGCCGAGGGCCACGAGATCGTCGTCGAGATCGCCGACACCGGCGAGGGCATGCCCCCGGAGGTCGCCGCCCGCGCCTTCGAGGCCTTCTACACCACCAAGGACGTCGGCAAAGGCACCGGCCTCGGCCTGGACATCGCCCGCCGGATCGTCGTCGAACGCCACAACGGCTCCATCGCGATCACGTCGGCGCCCGGTGACACGACGTTGCAGGTCCGCCTGCCCGTTCGCCGGCCGTGAGGATCAGCGCTGCGGGAAGCAGGCGGCGACGGCCAGGCTGTCGACGAAGTCGTTCATCTCGTGGCCGGAGTGGCCCTTGACCCACTGGAACGCGATGTCGCCGCGGGTGGCCACCAGGTCGACCAAGGGCTCCCACAGGTCGCGGTTGGCGACCGGCTTGCGGGCCGACGTGAGCCAGCCGCGCTCGAGCCAGCCGGTGTGCCAGCGGTCGCGGAAGCAGTTCACGACGTACGTCGAGTCGGAGACGATCAGCAGCGGGCCCTCGTTCGCCCTCGCGGCCTCGAGCGCGGCGCGGATCTCCATCCGCTGGTTCGTGGAGACGGCCTCGTGGCCGGAGGCGAACTCGGTCCTCGACAGGGCCCAGGCCCAGCCGCCCGGGCCGGGATTGACCGAGCAGGCGCCGTCGGTGAACACGCTGCGGGCGCCGACGGGGACGGTCATGTCGGCGGGGCGGGGACGGCGTACGCGGGTGGTGGCCATAAGACCGAAAACACTACTGCACCGGGCCCTCGCCCTCGGTGACCTGCTCGTCGTAATCTCGGAGCAGGGAGTGAGAGCGATGGAGAGGCTGCGGACGTCGCTGGGACAGCTGGCGGACCGGTTCCGCCGGCACCCTGTCGCGGTCGCTGATCCGTTCGACACGTTGTGGTTGCAGACCCGGCTCGGCCACCTGGCCACCGAGATCCGGCGGATCGAGACCGCGCCGCGGATCTACGCGCGAGCGCACCGGTTGATGGCCGTCGAGGCGGCCTACGACGCGCTGCTCGACGAGGCGTGCCGCCTGGCCGGCGTACCGGAGAAGGACGGTCCGGAGCGCGGCGAGGACAAGCGCTGGCTCGAGGAGCAGGAGCTGGCCGCCCGCGGCTGGTCGTGGTGACTACTCGCTGACTCCTCGGCTCAGCAGGACCGCGGCGATGAACGTCCGGAAGAGTTGCAGCGGATCGTCATTGCGCAGGGCAACGACTTTCTCGTCCACCTGCTCGACGCCGCGCAGCGCGCAGGCCAGGTCCGCCAGCGCACGGTTGTGGTACCGGACGGTGAGCTCGGCCGGCTGCTCGATGGTCGGCAGCTGGAAGTCGCCCAAGCGGCGCAGCGCACTCTCGGCGCCGTCCCGGATCCGCTCCTGAGCCAGCTCTGGGTGCACGGTCAGCGCCGCGTTGTGCGAGACCGACTCCTTCACGACGACGCCTTCGATGCCCGGGCAGAACGGCAGCGCCTCGTCGATCGTCACCCGGTCCCCCGAGATCAGTACGACGGGAACCCCGTGCGCCAGCGCCGCGAGCGCGTTGACGCCCGCCTCGCCCGCGACCACGCCGTTGAGGCGGACCTCGGCGATCGCCTTCGGGTTGTACGTGTGGTGCAGCACCGACGACGTGGCGCCCGCCGACCCGTGGTACGAGACGAACATCGCCGCGTCGAAGGAGTCGTCGAGCCCCTCCATCATGTACAGCGGCTTGTGGCGCCCGGACAGGTAGCTCGCGCGGCCGTGCAGCTCGTCCGGGCGCAGGTTCTGCATCGTCGAGTGGGAGTCGTTGACCACGAGCTCGGTCGCACCGGCCGCCAGCGCGCCGTCGATCGCGGCGTTGACCTCCGCCTGCAGCAGCCGGCGGTAGTACTCGTACTCCACGGCCGGCCCCCGCACCTGACCCCAGTCGACGACCCCTGTCGTCCCCTCCATGTCCGTGGACAAGAACACCTTCACCGCCGACTCCTCTCCTGGGCACCTGCGCACGATCGAAGCACAGGGACCGTACGGTAGGGGCGTGGGTACCTTCGGGCAGCGGGTGGACGCTGTGCAGCGGCGGCGTCGGGTCCTGGGATTCCCGCTGGGCGTGATCTACAAGTTCTTCGACGACCAGGGCAGCTACCTCGCGGTGATCGTCACGTACTACGCGTTCGTGGCGATCTTCCCACTGCTGCTGATCTCGTCGTCGGTGCTCGGGTTCGTGCTCCAGGGCAACGAGGAACTGCAGAAGGCCGTGCTGGAGTCGGCGCTCAAGGAGTTCCCGATCGTCGGGACCCAGCTGGCGACGCCGCAGGGTCTGCAGGGCAGTACGGCGGCCGTGATCGTGGGCACGCTGGCCGCCGTGTACGGCGTGATCGGCCTCGGGCAGGCCGTGCAGAACGCGGTCAACGTGACCTGGGGAGTCCCGCGCAACGGCCGGCCCAATCCGTTTCACGGACGGCTGCGCTCGGGCGCGCTGCTGTCGCTGGCGGGACTGACCGTGCTCAGCTTCGCCACGCTGACCGTGCTGGCCGGTAGCCAGATGTCGATGTCCAGCAAGGTCGCGGACGGCATGGGGTGGCTGGTCTCCGTCGGCTCGGTGCTGGTCCTGACCGCGCTGCTGACGCTGTGCCTGCGGCCCGGGATCAGGCCTCGGCCGCCGTTCCGGAAGATTCTGCCGGGAGCGTTCTTCACGGCTCTCGGCTGGCACCTGCTCGAGCGGCTGGGTGGGATCTACGTCGAGCACGTCCTGGCCAAGGCGAGCGAGGTGAACGGCGTGTTCGCGCTGACCCTGGGCCTGATCGGGCTCATCTACGCCGCCTCCACGATCGCCGTCGTCGGCGCCGAGCTGAACTCGGTGATCGCGCACCGGCTCTACCCGCGCTCGCTGCTGGCCCTGTTCAACGACTCCACCGCGGACCTGACCCCGGCCGACCACCGCGCCTACGCGATGTACGCCAAGGCTCAGCGGCACAAGGCCGCCGAGACGATCGAGGTCACCTTCGGGCCGCACGAGCCCAACTCCTGACCCACCAGCTCAGGCGGCGGGTTTCGTGGGTTGGCGGTACGGCGGTTAAGGTCTGCCGGGTGTCCAGTTTTGATGTTGCCGCGCCCGATCACGAACTGACCGACGTCGAGGAACGCACTTGGCGGGAGGTGTCCGACGTCGGGATCGCCGTCGCCCGGACCGAGTGGGCGGGAGCTGCCCGGGAGATGTTGCTGGCAGCGGCCGGCAAGTACCAGGGCCTGGTGCAGCACAAGGACGTCGCGGCCGGCGTCCAGGAGCTGACGGGGATCCGGACCAAGCAGCCGACCCGGCAGTGGATGGGCGGCGTGCTGGCCGAGGTCTCGGCCGAGAGCCTGCGGCGTGGCGAGCCGATGCTGTCGGCGCTGTGCGTGAACCCCGACGAGAGCGTGTTCGACGGGTACGCCGCGATCGTGGGCGCCGCGACCGGGACCACTCCCCCCGACGCCGACGTGCACGCCTCGCACGAGCGGCTCAACGTCTACCGCCACTTCGAGGCGGCCGGGCTGCCGGCCGACGGCGGCAGCCCGATGATCCCGTCGAAGCTGAGCGCGGCGCGCGGCCGGGCGCGCAAGGCGGCGATCGCCGAGCGGCCGATCAACAAGTGCCCGAAGTGCAACCTGCAGACGCCGGCCAACGGGATCTGCGACACCTGCGACTGATCCGGGCCTCGGGCAAGAGGTTGTCGACGGCAAACGCTTGAGTCAGTCGCCGTGGGGTGCGAGGTCTGGCCGAGGACGAGGTTGTGGGCTTAGCCTCACCTCAGGCGGGTGCCGCGGGGGTGTCTGCCGGTACGCCGGAACCCGGGGGGGGTTCGGTCACAGGACTGAAGGGTCTGCAGCGTCGTACGGCGCTGCCCGACGTCCCATGCCTGGCCTTCTGAAGGTTGTCGGCGTCTGCTGCCTTCACAGGAGGCCCTCATGAGGTCCAGAGCCCGGACCCGCACGACCCGACGTACTGCCATCGCCGGTCTGTCCGCCGGCCTGCTGATCGCCGCCACCCTGCCCGCCTTGGGCGCGGCGGCGGCCGACCCGTCCCCCACCGGTCCCAAGACCTGGACGGCGACGCCCCTGGCGGTCGCCGACACGGTCAACGGCGCCAAGTCGCCGAGCGGTCAGCTCGCCAAGAGCGACCCGGCCCTGATCAACAGCACCTCGGCCAAGCAGGTCCGGGTCGTCGTCAAGCTCGACTACGACTCGCTGTCGTCGTACCGCGGTGGACTCAAGGGTCTGCCCGGCACCAGTCCGGCGGTCACCGGCAAGCGCCTCGAGCCGAAGAGCGCGAACGCGGCCAAGTACCTGAAGCACGTGGCGGGGCTCGAGGACACCTTCCTCGCCGCGCTGCGGGACCGGGTCCCGAGCGCGCGGGCCGGCCAGAAGCTGCAGACCGTGTACGGCGGGATCGCGCTGAGCGTCGAGGCGAACAAGGCGCGCGACCTGCTCAAGCTGCCCGGCGTGGCCGCGGTCCAGCAGGACAACCCGCAACAGCTGCTCACCGACTCCAGCGGCGCGTTCATCGGCGCCCCGACGATCTACAACCAGCTCGGCGGCTCCGCGAACGCGGGCAAGGGCGTCGTCGTCGGCATCCTGGACAGCGGCGCCTGGCCCGAGCACCCGTCGTTCGCCGACCCCGGCACGCTGCCGGTGCCACCGCCGACCGTCGACGGCACGGCCCGCGTGTGCGACTTCGGCGACAACCCGCTGACGCCGGCGCCTGACGTTTACACCTGCAACCGCAAGCTGATCGGCGGCCGGCCGTTCCTCGACACCTACAACGCGGTGATCGGTGGGGACGTGTACCCCGACAGCGCGCGGGACTCCAACGGGCACGGCACGCACACCGCCACGACGTCGGCGGGCGGGCCGGTCGCGAACGCCAACCCGCTGGGCATCTCCCGCGGCCCGATCCTCGGGATCGCCCCGGCGGCAGCCGTGTCGGTGTACAAGGTCTGCGGCGCCGAAGGCTGCTTCCCGAGCGACTCGGCCGCGGCCGTCGGACGGGCCGTCCTGGACGGCGTCAAGGTGATCAACTTCTCGATCTCCGGCGGCAGCGACCCGTACAGCGACCCGGTCGAGCTGGCCTTCCTCGACGCGTACGCCGCGGGCGTCTTCGTCGCCGCCTCGGCCGGCAACTCCGGTCCGGGCGCGAACACCACCGACCACCGAAGCCCGTGGGTCACCACGGTGGCGGCGTCGACGCAGAGCCGGACCTTCCGCTCGGCGATCACGCTGACCGGCGACGGCGCGACCGCGTCGATCTCGGGCATCTCGATCACGGCCGGTGTCAGCACGCCGACGCGGGTCGTGCTCGCGTCCGCGCCGCCGTACAACAACGCGGCCTGCACCGCGCCGGCGCCCCCGGGTCTCTTCGTCAACAAGATCGTCGCCTGTGAGTTCACCCCGGGTCGCGTGCTGAAGGGGTTCAACGTCAAGCAGGGCGGCGCGGCCGGCATGCTGATGTACAACACCACCTCGCCGTCCGACGTGTTCAGCGACAACCACTGGCTGCCGACCGCGCAGCTGGAGAAGCCCGACGCCGACGCGCTGCTGGCCTTCGTCGCGGCCCACCCGGCGACCACCAACGCGTCCTTCACGCAAGGCACCAAGACCACCTGGCAGGGCGACGTGATGACGTCGTTCTCGTCGCGTGGTCCCGGTGGTGACTTCCTCAAGCCCGACGTGACCGCGCCCGGCCTGCACATCCTGGCCGGACAGACGCCGACGCCGGAGTCCGCCTCCGAGGGGCCGCCCGGGAACCTGTTCCAGGCGATCGCCGGTACGTCGATGTCGTCGCCGCACGTGGCCGGCGCCGGCGCCCTCGTCGCCGCGCTGCACCCGACGTGGACCGCGGGACAGATCAAGTCCGCCCTCGCCACGACCGCCAAGACCACGGTCAAGAAGCCGGACCGGGTCACCCAGGCCGACCCGTTCGACTACGGCAGCGGCCGGATCGACCTCACCAAGGCCGGCGACCCCGGTCTGACGCTGGACGAGACGGCGGCCAACTACGCGGCCGCGGCGACCGACTCGCTGAACCGGATCGACCTCAACCTGCCGTCGGTCAACGCGCCGACCATGCCGGGCCTGATCACCGCCGAGCGGACGGTCAAGAACGTCACCAACCAGACGCTCACCTTCAGCGCCACCGGTACGACGGTCAGCGGGGCGAACGTCAGCGTGCTGCCGCCGGTGTTCCAGGTGAAGCCCGGCAAGACGCAGAAGCTGACCATCGCCGTCACGGCGCCCGCACTGCCCGACGGTCAGTACTTCGGTCAGGTCAACCTCAAGCAGATCGGCGGCAACCGGGCCCTGCACCTGCCGGTCGCGTTCTTCCGCCAGGAAGGCGTCGTACCGGTCGACCAGACCTGTACGCCGTCGACCATCGCCCGCAACACCGGGGCGTCGACGTGCACGGTCACCGTGCAGAACAACAGCCTGCAGACCACCTCGGTGACGGCGGCGAGCACGCTGAGCTCGCAGCTCCGGCTGAACAGCGTCACCGGCGCCACCCAGGTCGGCGGCCAGCTCGCGACCAAGACCGCGACGCTGGCCGGGCGCCAGCCCGACCGGCCGGTGATCGCACCGGGTGAGTTGTTCGGCTACCTGCCACTCGACGCGTTCGGCGTGGCCCCCACCCCGATCGGGGACGAGCAGGCGCTGAACTTCAACGTCCCGGCCTTCCAGTACGCCGGCCAGACGTACAACCGGATCGGCGTGACCTCGAACGGGTACTCGGTCGCCGGCGGTACGTCGACAAGTGACGACGTCCAGTTCGCCCCGCAGTCCCTGCCCGATCCGGCCCGGCCGAACAACGTGCTCGCGTCGTACTGGACCGACCTGGACGGGACCGCTGCCCCGGGCGTCTACGCGACCACCCTGACCGACGGGGTGGCCACCTGGATCGTGCTGGAGTGGCGGGTGAACCTGTTCGGCACCTCCACGCTGAAGGTGTTCCAGCAGTGGATCGGCGTCAACGGCGCCGAGGACATCACCTACGCCTACAACGGTGCGCTCGGTGACCCACCGGCCGGCTACGGCCTGACGGTCGGCGCCGAGAACCTCGAGGGAACGGCCGGCAGCCAGATCGCCGGTCCGCCGACCGGGGACTACCGGATCACGTCGACGCCGGGAGCGCCGGGCGGTTCGATGACCTACTCGATGAACGTCAAGGGCGTGCAGAAGGGCACCGGGTCGGTCACGACCGGGACCTCGACCCCGCTCGTCAAGGGCCTCACGATCGAGGTCGACAGGATCGTCGTCAACTAACGCGCTGGGGCCGGACCCTACGGGGGTCCGGCCCTTCGTGGCCTGTGGACGACGCACGGCAGAGAAGGCCTTCCGGCGGCTACTGTCGGGGCCATGAGCGAACTCGTGGTGGACGCCCCGATCGTGGCCGTCGTCGTGTATCCCGACCGCGCCCGGGTCACCCGGCGCGGCCGGATCACCGTGCCCGCCGGTGACCGGACGGTGTACGTCGAGGCGTTGCCGCTGGGTCTGCAGGAGGACTCCGTTCGGGTCTCCGGGCGCGGACCGGCGACGGTGCTCGGGGTGGACGTGGCGATGCGGCATCATCCGCAGGCGCCGGACGAGACCGTGGCCGCGCTCGAGCGCCAACGCCGCGAGGCGCTGGCCGAGGTCGAGGAGCTGGCCGATGCCGACGAGGTGCAGGTTCAGCTCGACGCCTTCCTCGCGCAGTTGGGCCGACGGGCCGGAGGGACCTTCGCGCGGACCCTGGCGAGCGGTGACTCCGGGGTCGAGCTGGGTGAGTTCACCGAGTCGCTGGCGGGGCGGCTGTCCGCCGTACGTTCGAAGCGGCGGGAGCTGGCGAAGCAGCGCCACGAGGCGGAAGAGCGGCTGGCCGCTGCTGACCGCCGGCTTGCCGCGGTGGCGGAGCAGCGGGCTCCTGATCGGCGGTCGGCCGCGGTCGGGCTGGCGCTGGAGTCCGAGGCAGAGGTGGAGATCGAGCTGTCGTACGTCGTGCCCGGCGCCGGCTGGAGCAGCTCGTACGACGTACGGCTGTCCGGCGATCGGTTGACGTTGAGCTGGTACGGGCTGATCACGCAGCACACGGGTGAGGACTGGCCCGAGTGCGAGCTGACACTGTCGACGGCTCGGCCGATGGTGAGTGCGAAGGTGCCTGAGCTCGATCCCTGGTACCTCGACCGCTATCACCCGCCGGTGCCGGTCGCGGCTGCCGCGCCAGGTGCCGCTCCTCGTCCCATGGCCCGGCAGGCTTCGTACGGCGCTGCTGAAAGCCTTGCCGCGGCTCCTGCCTTCGCGGACGTCTCCGCGACCGTCGAACAAGGCGTCACGGCCGCGACCTACACGCCGCCACGACCGGTCGCCGTCCCGGCCGACGGCGCTTCGCACCGGGCGACGATCGCGTCCGTCGAGCTCGACACCGAACTCGACTACGTGACCGCGCCGGTCCGGTCGCCCGACGTCCACCTGCGCGCCACGGTCGTGAACTCCTCGGAGCACACGCTGCCCGCCGGACGCGCCGCGGTCTTCCACGAGGCGGACTTCGTCGGCTCGACCGCGCTGCCGTTGTGGGCTCCCGGCGAGGACGTCGAGCTCGCCCTGGGCCTGGACGACCGGATCCGCGTCGAGCGCAAGCTCGTCCGTCGTACGGCGAGCAAGGCGACGCTCGGCTCGACCCGGCGGCGCGAGGTCGAGTACGAGACCCGCGTCGAGAACCACACGCCCCGCACGGCCCGGGTCACCGTCCTCGACCAGCTCCCGGTCGCCCGTGACCACGAGATCGCGGTCAAGCCGATCACCACGTCGCCCGAGCCCGCGGAAACCACCGACCTCGGCGTCGTCACCTGGAAGCTCGAGCTCGCGCCGGACGCCGAGGTCGCGGTCAAGCTCGGCTTCCGCGTCGACACCGGCAAGTCCGTCGACCTGACCGGTTGGCGGGAGTAGCCCTGCATTCCCTTTGATCCTAGGAGGACACCGTATGTTGCCGTGGCGTGCTGAGTTGGCCGGCCGGTTCGTGGAGTCGCAGTTCGAGAGTGAGCTGCTGCGGGGCAATCCGCTGGGCGATCCGCACGTGCGGCCGGTGCTCGTGTACCTGCCGCCGGGGTACGAGTCGGGTGATCAGCGTTATCCCAGCATCTACGTGGCGATGGGGTACACCGGGCACCTGGGCATGTGGTTCAACCGGACGCCGTTCCGGCAGCCCTATCCGGAGTTGCTGGACGCGATGTTCGCGACCGGCGACGTGCCGCCGGCGATCGTCGTGTTCGTCGACGCGTGGACGAAGTACGGCGGCTCGCAGTACCTGGACTCGCCGGGGACCGGGCAGTACCACTCCTACCTGTGCGACGAGATCGTGCCGTGGGTGGACGCGACGTACCGGACCATCGCCGACCGCGACCACCGGGCGATCACCGGGAAGTCGAGCGGCGGGTACGCGGCGATGGTGACGCCGTTGCTCCGGCCCGACGTCTTCGGCGCGCTGGCGACGCACGCCGGCGATGCGGCGTTCGAGGTCTGCTACCGGCCCGAGTTCCCGGTCCGCGCCAAGCAGCTGCGCGACCGGTACGACGGCTCGTACGCGGCCTTCTTCGCCGACGCCGAGAAGCGCGCCGGCCAGATGACGCACCAGGATCTCGTCCTGCTGGAGATCTACGGCTACGCGTCGGCGTACTCGGCCGAACCGGACGGCACGGTCCTGCTCCCCTTCGACGACCTCGGCGAGATCGTCCCGGAGATCTGGGACCGCTGGCTCGCGATGGACCCGGTCGCGATGCTGAAGCAACCCCAGTACGCCGAGGCCCTGCGCTCGCTCCGCGCGGTGTGGATCGACGCCGGCAAACAGGACGAGTACCACCTGGACCTGGGCGCCACCGCCTTCCACCGCGCAGCCCAAGCGCTCGGCGGCCCGGAACTCCACTTCGAGCTCTTCGAGGGCACCCACGCCGGCATCGAGTACCGCTACCCGCTGGCCGTCCGCTGGCTGTGCGAACAACTCACGCGGTAGAAATTCAGACGCCCCGACACCACTCCTTCACTGCGGCCGTGCGGTGATGCCGTGCAGGAGTCCTGTGGTCTGCCCGATCTCGATGAGGTACCCATCGGGATCGCGCAGGTAGCAGCGCAGCTCGGCGCCGCGGTCTTGGGGCTCGGTGAGAAACCGGGCGCATTGGGCGCGGGCCTGCGCGTGGAACGCGTGGATGTCGGCCACGCGGACGTTGAGGAACGCCGACACCGGGTCGCCGGGTTCGGGGGCGGTCAGTACGACGTCCGGCTTGTCCGGAGTGGGGCCTCCGCCCGGATTCATGACGATCCAGGTGTTGGCGACCTTCACCGTCGCCGGGTTCTCCGCGAGCACGATCTCGCCGCCGAAGACGTTCGCATAGAACTCCCGCGAGACACCGACGTCGCGCACGGTCAGGAAGTGCGTCACCAGCAGTCCGTGCTCCGGTGCGGGAAATCCGTCGTACTCGGTCACGGCTGTCTCCCAGGAATCGGTGATCCGTCGGCAGCTCAGACAGGACAACCCTCCGACCTGTGACAACTGGAACGGGACCGAGAAACGTTTGATTAACGTCGACTACTGCGGGTACTGGCCTTATGACAAGGCGTAACGATGTTGCGCACGGCAAGGGAAGGCGGAGGTCCCGATGAGACGCATGGCAAGGATGGTGGCAGTGGCGAGCATGGCGGCGGTCGCGATGTTCGGCGGGACGACGGTGGCGAACGCGCAGCCGACCGGCGTCCAGGCCGAAGGCGAGGTCTCGTGCGGCTACGACTTCGACAAGTGCCACCTGCAGTGGTTCGACTACGGCTTCGTGAAGAACTACATCGTCAGCAAGATCTACTACCGCGGTGGCGGCTACCACTTCTACTGGTGGAACTGACCCCCCGGACCTGAACCGGCCGGCTACTCCGCCACAGCCCCCGGTTCAGGTCCGTCTGCCGCAGGCACCTGAAGGACCACGGGCGAGCTGAGCAGACCGGAGTGCAGGAAGTCGGCCGCGTGCTCGATGTCCTGCAGTTCGAAGCGATTGCCATGCGCCGCCGTGACGGACTCCACCAGCGGCGCGAGGTGCTGATCACCGGCCAGCGCGTTCGCGCCCGTGTTGTGGACGACGATCCGCAAGGTGTTGCGGCCGGGTCGAGCAGCCTCGGTCACGTCCACCCGGTACGGCGGCGCCCACACGCTCCCGCACCGGACGTCGTTCACCCAGACCTCGGCGGCGACCCCGACCGGCGGGACCAGCCGGGCGTGGAACGAGTTCGACGGAAGGTACTCCTCGGCGTCCGCCTTCTCCCCCGGACCGAAGTCGAGGAAGGTCCGCGCGGCCTCGGAGAGCTCGATCTCCGTCAGGTAGGTCGCCGATCCCGAGTACGTCGGCCGCAGGTCCTCCCACCGATCCGGCAGGCCGACCGGCTCCGCGCCGTCGCCGAAGTCCACCCGCCACGGGCCTGCGACCGGGCCTACGACCTCAGCCTCGACCGAAGGCTCAGGCACTCGGTCGACCGGCACCAGGACCACCGACTCGTACGGATGCAGCGTCACCTCGGAATCGACCACCGTCGTCGCGCCCGTAGCGGCATCCCAACGCTCGAAGGCGTCCGAGACTTCGAAGCGAAAGCTGCGCACCTGGTTGCCGGTGTTCGCGACGAAGTACACGTCCCCGTCGTCGAGCCGCCGATGCACGATCCCGATGTCCTGCTCCACAGGCTCCGGCAACCGCTCGACAAGCTGCTCCAGATTCACCACCTCACCCGCCTCGAGCCATTCCCGAGTCCGCGCCGGCACCATCGCACCCTCCGGTACGACGACCAGCCCGCCCGGCTCCAGCACGTCGACCGCATCGTCGTCCACCAGGTCGAAGTCCAGCCCCGACTCACGAATCGCCCGCGGAATCTCCTCCCCGATCACGTCCCGAGCCGCCCGATACAGGTTCACCGACCCTCGCGCCGCGACGTACACGTCGGACGCAGGCACGTACACCTTGATCTCCCGCACCGGCGTCCCCTGCTGCAACAGCCACGACAGCCGGTGCAACGACCCGAACAACTCCGGCGCGACCGGCCACCAAGGATTGCGATCGTCCAACGCCCCGGCGGCGTAGAAGATCCAGCCCACCCCCGGTGCATCCGACGGTGAGTACGGCCAGCCGTGCCCGATCAGCTGGTTCACGCCCGACAGGAAGTGCTCGTGCGCCTCACCCTTGAGGTCCAGCGGCGTCGCCCGGAACGACGGCGAGTGCACCCACGTCCACACCTCGGCCGACACGACCTGCTGCCCGTACGCCGCGGCCGCCGACGCCGCCCACCGCGTCTCGGGCACGCGCGTCCATCCCCACCCCTCGCCCTCGTACAGGTCGGCGAACCGATAGCTGCTCACCGTGGCGCCCGGTTCGCCGTAGCTCTGGATCCGGAACGGCATCCCGTGCCCGGCCGCCCACCGCTGGAACACCGCGACGAGGTTCTGCTCGTACAGCTCCGCCAGCGTTCGCTGAAAGTCGATCCGCACCTGCGCCGATCCGGCCGTGTCGACCAGCAGTTCGTAGAGCCGCGGCCGCAACGAGTACTCCCGCCGGGCCGCGAACTCCTCCAGCAGACCCGGCGTCCAGTCGGCGCCGTACACCTCCAGGCTGTCGCAGAACACCGACCCGACCAGCTCCGGCCCGGCGGCCAGCAGAAACGGCTCGGCGACCGACGCGATGTGCTTCTCCGCCGCGGCCGCCGAGTAGTGATCGAGCACCGGCCCCTCGGCACCCGCCGCGGCCCGCTTCACGTTCTGCCCGGTCAGTCGCGAGGTGGCGATCAGCACCTCCCGCGGCCCCTTGCCCGCCGGCACGTGGATCACCCCGTCGGCGATCGCGAGCTCCTCGTACGCCGACGGCGCGGCGCCGTCGCCGACGAACGCGGCGACGATCTCGTCACCGGGCCAGGCCTCGACCACCGGGACGTCGTACGACGAAGCGCCGATCTCGCGCCGGTCCCAGCTCAGCCCCCGCGCGGCGTGCTCCGGCCCGATGTGCCCACCGCCGTACGACCAGCCGCTGCCGAGCGTGAGGTCGAACCGCAGCCCGAGGTCACGCGCGGTCCGCGCCGCGAACCCCAGATCCTTGAGGAGCTCGTCCGAGCCGAACCGCGCGGTCACCGGACCCATCGGGTACACGAAGGCGACCTCGACCCCGCCGAGCCCGGCCGCGGCCATCGCGCGCAACTGCCGCTCGAGCTCGGTCCGCTCGACCGACGGGCCGAACCACCACCACCGCATCATCGGCCGGCCCTCCGCCGGCGGATTCCGGAACCGGCGTCGTACGTCGTCCACGGTCGCCATCGCGTCGGCCTTCCCAGTCGCCCACGGTGCTCGTGCCTCCACCCCATCGCGCCGGCCCGACCACGTCAACGAACCTGTCCGGGATCGGTCACCCCGCGCCGGGGCTGATCAGTCCTCCTCGCAGGTCGCGCAGTACGCCAGGTCGTCGTGCCGCAGCCGGTACAGCTCCAGGCGTCGGTGGTGGTACTCCTCGGTCTCGCCGATCCACTCCATGCCGATCCGTCGCGCCGTCGCCGCCGCGCGCTCGTTCGACGCGCCGACCAGGGCGAACAACTCGTCGACGTTGGCGTGGTGCATCGACCAGCGCGCCACCGCCTCACCGGCCTCCGCCGCGTAGCCCTGGCCCCACGCCGTCCGGGCGAGCTGCCAGCCGATCTCGATGTCCTCCCACGGCGCCAGCCGCAGCAGTGCGACGCCGCCGACCAGACGCTGCGCGTCGCGCTCGCGGACAGCCCAGTGGCTGACCGGTTTCACGTCGTCGGCCTGCCACTGCCGCAGGACCGCGCGCATGGCCGCCTCGTCCGGAACGCGGTGCATCTCCGGGGTCAGCCAGCGGGTCACCTCCTCGTCGCCGTAGATCGCCAGGGCTTCCGGCGCGTCGGTGTCGCGCCAGGGCCCGATCACCAGGCGGTCGGTCTCGATCCTCGGTTCCATCGCAGTCCCTTCGATGCTGTCGGCACTGAAATGGACCGGGCAGCCCCCGCGGTTGTGACAGGGATCGCGTCACAGCTCGGGCGGTTGCTTTGTCTTCATCAGTAGGAGAGAGGGGACGTACATGCGCAAGATCGTGATCGTCGGCGGCGGGTACGCCGGGTTCTACACGGCCTGGAAGCTGGAGAAGACGCTGCGCCGCGGCGAGGCCAAGGTGGTCGTGATCGACCCGCGGCCGTACCTGACGTACCAGCCGTTCCTGCCCGAGGTGCTGTCCGGTGCCGTCGAGGCCCGGCACGCGGCGGTCTCGCTGCGGCGCAACCTGCACCGCACGAAGATCGTCGCCGGCGCCGTCACGACGATCGAGCACGGCCGCAAGACCGTCACCGTCCGGCCGACGCAGGGCGCCGACTTCGAGATCGAGTACGACGTGCTGGTGGTGACCGCCGGTGCGGTGACGCGGACGTTCGCCGTACCGGGGCTGACCGAGCAGGCGATCGGGATGAAGCACGTCGAGGAGGCCGTCGCGATTCGCGACCGGCTGCTGACGGCCTTCGACGAAGCGTCCGTGCTGCCGCCCGGTCCGGCGCGGCAGCGACTGCTGACGGTGACCTTCGTGGGCGGCGGGTTCGCCGGGGTCGAGGGTTTCGCCGAGCTGCTGTCGCTGGCCAACAAGCTGCTGTCCTTCTATCCGGAGCTGACCCCTTCGGACCTTTCGTTTCATCTGGTCGAGGCCAAGCACCGGATCCTGCCCGAGGTCAGCGATCGTCCCGGGCAGTGGGTGGTCTCGCAGCTCGAGAAGCGCGGCGCCCACGTTCACCTCGACTGCTCGATGGTCTCGGCCGTCGACGGTCACGTCGTCCTGTCGAACGGCATCGAGTACGACGGGGAGCTGATCGTCTGGACGGCCGGCAACGCCGCGCCGCAGCTCGTGCGCAACCACACCGACCTGCCGGTCAACGCGCAGGGACGCCTGCTGGTCCGGGCGGATCTGCGGGTCGGCACCGACGACGAGCCGATCGAGGACGCCTGGGCCGCCGGGGACGACGCGGCGGTGCCGGACCTCGCGGCGTCCGTTGCCGGAACCTACACGGTGCCGAACGCGCAGCACGCCGTACGGCAGGGGAAGCTGCTGGCGAAGAACCTGCGCGCTTCGCTGCGGGGTCGCGCTCCGAAGGAGTACGTGCACCACAGCCTCGGCGCCATCGCCACGCTCGGACTGGGCACGGGGATCTTCCAGTTCCGGGGGCTGGTGATCAAGGGGTTCCTGGCCTGGCTGATGCATCGCGGGTACCACGTGCTGGCGGTGCCGACGTGGGACCGCAAGATCCGCGTCCTGGCCGTGTGGCTCACCGCGGTGTTCTACGGGCGGGACATCGTCTCGCTGGCGTCGGTGCAGCGGCCGCGCGAGGCCTTCGTCACCGAGGCCGACGTACCGCGTGAAGCAGTTGCATCGACAGCTGCCCGGAGCTGAACAAAGGAGTTGGCCGCTCGCTCGGGCGAGCGGCCAACTCGTTTGTTGGCTCAGCTGGAAACCGCCGTGACGGCTTCGAGGATCACCTCGGCGACTGGACCCGGCTGCGAGACGCTCAAGGCGTGCGAGCCGCCCTCGATCTCGCGGGTCGTCCGCGCGCCCGCCCGCTCGGCGAAGTACCGGTGAGCGGCCACCGGAATGTTGCGGTCCTGGTCACTGATCACGAACCACGACGGCGTCGTCCGCCAGCCCGGCGCGTCGGTCGGGAGCGGATCGGTCAGCGCCTTCTCGGTCACCGGCCGCTGCGTCGCCGCCATCAACGCCGCCTCCTCCGCCGGTACGTCGGCGCAGAACTGCTGGTGGAACCGGTCCTGCCGGATGTACAGCTCGTTCCCACCGGACGCCACCGGGTAGCCGGCCAGCGCATCACCGAGCGTGCTGCCCGGGAACTTCGCCGACAGCTCCAGCGCACTCTCCCCGTGCTCCGGCGCGAACGCGTCGACGAACACGAGTCCCACCACAGCGTCGTTCTGCGCCGACGCCTCGGTGATCACCATCCCGCCGTACGAGTGCCCGACGAGCACGACCGGCCCGCCGACCCCGGCGACGACGTCCCGCACGTACGCCGCATCGCCTTCCAGGCTCCGCAATTGGTTGCCTGCCGCAACGGTCTGCCCCCCTTCGGCCTGCAACCGCGCGACCACCCCGTTCCAGCTCGCGCTCTCCGCGAACGCCCCGTGCACGAGGACGACGGTCGGCTTCTGTTCAGTCATGGCTCTGCTCTCCCCTTGATGAATAGCTGTCACCCACTTGGACCGAACAGCCACCCACCCTGTGACGAGATCCCGCAGGCCCCGCCGAGTTACCCCTCGCGCCGATAGGTCGCGACGAACTCCGCCGTGTCGACTACCGCCGACTCAGCCGCCGCCAGCACGGTCCGCGCGGGTACGCCGTACGGCAGGTCGATCGCCTTGTTCAACGCCAGCAGCGTGAACCGGTAGTGATGGGTCTGCCCTGCCGGCGGACAAGGCCCGTTGTACGTCGCCTCGCCGAGATCACTCAACGCCTCACGCGCCTCATTCGGCTTCGTGTGCTCAGCCAGCCCGCCCGCCCCCGGCGGGATCTTCCACTCCACCCAGTGGATCAACGGGTCACCCTGGGGACTCACCTTGTCGTCGTCCACCATCGACAGCACCAGCTCCACGGTCCCGCTGGGCACATGCCGGAACACCAACGGCGGCGAGAAGTCCCCCGCCCCGTCACACGTCATCCGTGGATCGAAACTCCCGTCCGCCCGGAACCCGTCACCGGCCACCACGGCGAACTTCCCGTCGTCAGATGCGACCGGCGCGGGATCTTCACCGTTCGAACACCCGGCGACGGCGAGCAGCAGGACAGCAACAGTTACCGGCAACTTCAGCACGCATTCACGCTAACCACTCCGCCCGTGATCCGACCCTTACCGATCATCGACCATGCAACCGTCGCGGCGGGCCGTACGTCGTACCCGCCGACAAGACACACGCCCATCCGGCCGGAACGCCGGGATCTTGCGGAGGTAGTGATGGTGAACAGGATCAGCAGACGGCACGCCCTGATGCTCGGCGGTGGGGCGCTGGCAGCGGCGCTCGGCACGAGTCAGGCGGCGGCGAGTCCGTGGGTTCGGCTGCCGGTGGTGACGGCGAACATCGGGCGGAAGAACCTCGGCGCGCGGGAGGCGGCGATCCGGGACGTCCGCACCAACGCCGACCCGGGGAATCGGCCGGTCGTCGGCTGGCAGGAGATCCGGGAGGGCGACGAGGGTGAGCCGGCGATGATCTCGCAGTACTTCGGCGACGCCTACCAGAACGCGTTCCTGCGGCACGACACGTCGTACCGGGTGCCGATCTCCGTGCCACAGCCCTGGACCGTGGTGAACTCCAACGCGACCTTCGTGCACGGCGGGATCAGCGACGTCACGCCACCGCGGTGGATCAACGAGGTGGCGGTCGAGCACTCGGCGTACCCGGGGCTGAAGTTCGTGCTGATCAACACGCACTACCTGGCCGGCGCCTACAACGGCGAGCAGAACCCGAACCTGCGCGACGAGTGGGACCTGCACAAGAAGACGCACCGCGAGCGGGTGATGGCGCACCACGAGCGCGGGCACCTGGTCATCTGGACCGCCGACACGAACAACCCGGGCTACGACCAGGCAACCGGACAGGCGGCCGAGCGCAAGGTGTTTGCCAATGGCATCGACCGGATCGACTGGCTGCCCGGGGACGGGACGGTACAGCTCGAGCTCACCGGCACCAGGAGCGTGCCGATGAGCGTCGACAGCCACGAGGCCCGGGTCGCGCTGTTCCGGATCCGGCTGGCCTGAGACGTGAACGGGGCCCGGGGATCCCGGGCCCCGTTCACTGGCTTACTGCTAGCCGATCGTGTAGCGGAGCTGGTCGGACCGGAGGACGTCTCCGGAGACCTTCACGATGCGGACGGTGTGGTTGGCGTCCTTCAGGCCGGACTGGGTGAAGGCCGGCTGGAGGGTCACCCGCTCGTCGCTGTGCAGGTTGACCCGCTGGAC
The DNA here is from genome assembly GCF_039529595.1 of Kribbella lupini. Lineage (NCBI taxonomy): Bacteria > Bacillati > Actinomycetota > Actinomycetes > Propionibacteriales > Kribbellaceae > Kribbella > Kribbella lupini. The sequence goes on from NZ_BAAANC010000002.1 coordinate 233,210, forward strand.
GAGCTTGCCGTCGATGAAGACGTCGGCCTCGCCCTGGTCGGGCGCCTTGGCGGTGTTCCACTGGACCGACGTACCGCGGAAGGTGAAGCTGACCGAGGCGCCGTTGGCCGTGGTGAAGTGGATGTCGTCGCGGTAGTCGCCGCGGAAGGTGAAGTCCAGGGCGTTGTCACCGGTGGTGAGCTTGGCCAGGTACTCCTTCTTCAGCGTGACGTTACGCCCGGCAACGGTGTAGTCGGTGCCCTTGACCAGCGCCGTACCGGCATTGGCGACCGACGCCAGCTCGCTCGAGTCACGAGCGATCTCGATCGTCACGTCGGCCGGAGCCTTCTTGTCGAAGGCAACGGTGTCCGGGTTCAGCAGGCTGACCTGCCGTACGTCGAGCTTGTCGACCAGCATGAACTGGCCGGACTTCTTCACGCCGCGGATCGTGTGTGTGCCGTTCGGCAGGTCCGAGATGCTGAAGACCTTCACCTGCGCGCCGCGGCCCTCGGCCTGGTGCGTGTCGACGGTCTGCTTCAGCTCGCCGTCGATGTAGATCTCGACCTCACCCTGCGACTCGTGGGTCTCGGTGAAGTAGTCGACCCCGGTCCCGACGAACGTGTGCGTGAACGCGTCGCCGTTGGCCTCGGTGTACTGCACGTCGTCCTGGTAGTCACCGAGCCCGCGCCCGGTGCTACGGCTCCACGACCCCGTGTAGTTGATCTGCGGGTCGTCGTTGTTCAGCGTCACGGTCCGGACGCCGGCGTTGTCCGCCTGCGGCGGCGTGGCCGCGCCGGTGTCGGTCACCTTGACGGTCAGCGGCTCGGAGACCGCGGAGACCTCCTTGTTGCCGTTGCGCTCCCAGGCGCCGTCGTACTGCGCGCGCAGGTCGTCGTCGTTGACCCGGATCGACACCTTTTTCTGCGGCGTCACCTTGAACAGCCGGGCGCCGTGCGGCGGTACGACCTTCGCCGTGTAGCCGGTCTTGAAGGCGCCGAGGTCCTTGCCCGCCCACAGGTCGCGCACCGACGCGCCGCCGTCCAGGCCGAGGTCGGCGAAGTTCGCCGTCATGTCCGCCTCGGTGGTGCCGAGGTTGAACAGGGCAACGGTGTACGAGCTGTCCGCGTTCAGCGAGTACCAGACCTGGCGGTTGGTCTTGGTCGACACCGGCTGCGCGGGGCGGCCGGCCTGGTTCACCGCGATCACCTCGCGGTTGGTCAGCAGGTCCAGCCCGTACTGGTCGAGCTTGGTCATGTCGTTGCCGATGTAGAACGGCGCGGCCGAGACCGCCCACAGCGTGGCCGCCGTACGCCGCTCGTCCTTGGTCAGGCCGTCCATCGTGCCGTTACCGACATTGAGCGAGTCGAGGTCGTTCCAGCCGCCGGGCCCACCGTGGCGCCACCAGTCGGCCACCTTGGGAAACAGCCGGGAGATGTTCGGCCACGCGGTCAGGGCCTCGTTGGTGCAGTAGCACTCGACGTCCCAGTCCAGCCGCCAGCCGTTCGCGACCGACTTCCAGTAGTCGGCGTACCGGATGTCGAGCGCCCAGGACAGCTCGAACCAGATCTTGTGCCGGGCCAGCGCCTTCGACCAGCCGGCCACCTCGTCACGCGCGTCGAGCGACAGGTCGTTCTTGCCCGAGCCCGGAGTCACGCTGTCGAACTTGAGGAAGTCGATGCCCCAGCTCGCGAACAGGTCCGCGATCGAGTCGATGTACTTCTGCGCGCACGGGTTGTCCATGTCGATCCGGTAGCCGAAGCCCCAGTAGTCGCCCTGCTGCCGCGGCTCCTTGGCCAGGTTGCCGGTGGTGCAGCCGGGAGCGCCGTAGATCGGCAGGTTCGCCTTCAGTACGGCGTCGGAGATGCCGGGGATGCTGTAGATCCCGACCTTCTGGCCGTTGTCGTGGATGTGGTCGATGACTTCCTGGAACCCGTTCGGGTACAGCGTCTTGCTCGGCGTCGGTCGGCCGTACGCGTCGATCCCGTCGTTCCAGGCGGCGTCGATGTTGATGTACTTGTAGCCGAACGGCTGCAGCTTGGCGTGCATCGCGTCGGACTGCGCCTTGATCTGGGCCGCGGTGATCCACTTGCCGCCGAGCGGCGAGAAGACCTCCATGCTGTAGCTGCTCCAGCCCATGTAGGGCTTGGCCGCGACGGCGCCCGCGGGCGCGAGCGGGTCGGCGGCCGGCAGTGCCGCGGTGGTCGTCGTGTCGGCCTTGCCCACCGCGGTGGTCGTGCCGGGGGTGATCGGGGCGGCCGACGAGACGGCCGCCGCCCCCACCGGCAGGATGACGGCGACGGCGAGCCCCGCGATCAGGCCTCGGATCGCCTTGGGTCGGCGGGATCTGGTCATGAGCGGTGACCCTCTCTGTGGTCTTCGAGTGAGCCGTACCGACCGGGGCGGATCGGATAGGATATTGGAACCCTGAAGGCTGACCGAGAGGTTGTCAAGACTTTCTGTCTTGCGTGAAGAAATTAGTTTTGCGCCGCCGTACGTCGTACCGCCCGCTCAGCGGCCGACCGCGCCGTCCAGCTGTTCCCGCAGGATGTCGGCGTGCCCGGCGTGCCGGCCGGTCTCCTCGATCAGGTGCACCAGGACCCACCGCCGCGACGCCCCTCGGGGTCCGGCAGATGACTCGAGGTCCGTCCAGCCTGCGATCACCGCGTTCGCCCGCTCGACGACCTCGCGGTAGGCAGCCAGTACGCCGTCGACGGTCTCGTCCTCGCCGGCGTGGAACGTCTTCTTCCAGTCCCGGACCTGCTCGCCCAGCAGGTAGAACCGCTCGACCGCCGTCACGTGCTTGACCAGCCCCAGCAAGTTGGTCCCCGAGTCGACGCCCGGCGTCCTGACCTGCGGCTCGGGGACGCCCGCGACCTTGCCCGCGATCGCCGCACGCAAGTAGTCGAGGAACCCTTGGAGCGTGGCCTTCTCGTCCGCCCCGGTGCGCGGCGGCCCGACGTCCTTCATCGCCCACTCCGCTGGATGAGCAGCACGTTGTCGGTGACCGTCGCGGTTACGCCACTCGGACCGACGGCTTCGCGTTGCGGGCTGTCGGCCCGGAGTACGGCGTACTGCTCGGGGTCGAGCTCGAGCTCGGCCGCGATCTCACTCGGGGGCGTGAAGTGGGCGTCGGGGTCCTGGTTCCAGGACCAGGGCGCGATCGAGCCGTGGTCGACGACCAGGAGGAGACCGCCGGGGCGTAATGCCCGAGCTGCTTTGCGAAGCACCGCGCTGCGGGGGAAGTCGAAGGGGGTCTGCAGGTACTGCGCGGAGACGAGATCGAAGGTGCCGGGCGGGAAGGTGCGGGAAAGGTCGTGCCGTACGGCGGTGATGCTGCCCTGCCGTCCATCAACCAGCTCGAGCGCGCCGACCTTCTCGACAGCCGTGCCGGAGATGTCCACGGCGGTGACCTGCCAGCCCCGCTGCGCAAGCCAGAGGGAGTCCCCGCCCGCGCCGCACCCGAGGTCGAGCGCGGCGCCGGCCGGCAGGGGCTCGGCCGTCTCCACCAGCAAGGGGTTGACCCGGTCACCCCAGGTCTCGCGCTCGTCGTACAGGTTGTCCCAAAAGGTTTCTGCCGTCATGCCCGCCAGCATCGACCGGGCACTTCCGACCTTGCAAACCTTGTTGCGGATCCGCATGATGTGGCCATGGGCAACCCCGAAAAGGACGTACTGGAAGGCGTCGGACCACGCTTGCGAGCGTTACGCCAAGCACGCAGCACGACCTTGGCCGACCTGGCAGCCGAGACCGGCCTGACCGCAAGCACCCTCTCCCGGCTCGAGACCGGAAAGCTCCGCCCAACGCTGGAGCAACTGCTCCCACTGGCCCGCGCACACGGCGTACCGCTCGACGACCTGGTCGCGGCACCACTCACCGGCGACCCCCGGATCCACCTCCGACCAGTACGACGCTCCGGCCTCACGATCGTCCCGCTCACCCGGAGACCGGGCGGTGTCCAGGCCTACAAGGTCGTCTACCCACCAGCAGGCCGAGCATCGACCACCAAACGCCAGACCCACGAGGGCTACGAGTGGTTCTACGTCCTCACCGGCACCATCCGCTTCATACTCGGCGAGGACGAGTACGTCCTGACCGAGGGCGAGGCCGCCGAGTTCGACACCCGCCTCCCCCACTGGCTCGGCAGCGCCGACCACCGCGCAGCCGAAGTACTCACCCTCTTCGGCCCCCAGGGCGAACGAGCGCATCTGACGCCGCGCTGACGCGCCTCACTTCCGTACGGCGTCGGCGGACTTTTGCCAGTTGTCGTGGATGCGGTCGAGGTAGGACTGCGCCTGCGAGCCGGGCTTGCGGCCGTTGGCGAACAGGCGCATGTTGCCGCGGCCCGCGTTGTAGCCGAGGGCAACCAGTTCGTCCCGGGTGAGCTGGGTGCGGAGGCGGTCCGGGAGGCCTCGCGCGAGGTCGCTCAGGTGCCAGGCGGCGGCCTCGATGGCGAGCTCGGGATGGTCGGGCAACTCGTTCCACGTCCGGCCGGGCATCCGGCGGCCGCGCTGGGTGTCCTCGAACGCGGCCTCGTGCATGTTCGCGATGCCGAGCGCCGGGTTGGAGTCGATCTTCTGCCAGGAGCGTTCGAACTCCGGGTCGTGCGGTTTGTACGACTCGTTGTAGAGGATCGCCATCAGCAGCTGCGGGTTGACCTTCGCCGCGGCGGCCGACTTGCGGACCTGTACGGCGAAGTGCGCGGGGTCGTAGTCGGTCCACCAGTCGGTGGAGGTCGCGGTCGCCTTGGGCTTCGGCGCCGGTTTGGTTGCCGAGGACACCGGAGCGCTGGGCTTGGCCTCACCGTCCGACTCCGGACCGCGCGCGACGCACGCCGCGACGCCTACCGCGCCGACGACGATCAACCACCAGCCCTTGTTCACCCACACCCCTCATCCGCGGCGCCAGGTCACCAACCCTACCGACCGGACACCACAGACCTGAGGAGGTACGACGCCCGCAGGCGTTCGGCGAGGACCGGACCAACCGCTCCCCGCCGTACGGGTCAGCCCTGGGAGGCCTTCAGCATCTCCTCGCGGGGGACGACCTTGATGCGCTCACGGCCGGCCGCCGCACCGAGCGACTGCTCGTGGGCGTCGAGGCGGGTCCAGCCCTCGGCGTCGACGACGGTCGCGCCGCGGCCGGCGAGGTGGGTGACGATCGCGTCCGGGTCGGTGATCTCCGGCCGCGGCAGGCTCTCGAGGTCCGCCAGCAGGCAGGCGATCGTCTCGGCGGCGTCGGACTTGGTGTGCCCGATCAGCCCGATCGGGCCGCGCTTGATCCAGCCGGTGACGTACAGGCCGGGCAGCGGCGCCTCGTCGATGTCGAGCACGCGTCCGCGGTCGTTCGTCATCACGCCGGCCTGGTGGTCGAACGGCAGCTCGGGCAGGTGCGACGACAGGTACCCGACGGCGCGGTAGACCGCCTGCACCGGAGTATCGACGTACTCGCCGGTGCCGCGAACCGTCCCGTCGCCCTGCAGCTCGGTGCGCTCGGTCCGCAGCCCCTCGACGCGGTCGGTGCCGAGCACCTCGACCGGCGCGTGGCACAGGTGGATGTGGATCCGGTGCGCGGCACCGGTCGGTTCGGCCTCGAGGTACTTGAGCAGCGTGTCGACGACCAGCCGCGTGCCCTTGCTGGAGTTGATCGCCTTCTGGCTGGCCTCGTCGATCTCGAAGCCCTCGGGGTGCACGATCACGTCCACGTTCGGCGAGTGCGACAGCTCGCGCAGCTCCATCGGCGTGAACTTGATCTGCGCCGGACCGCGCCGCGCGAACACGTGCACGTCGGTCGCCTGGTTCGCCTTCAGGCCCTGGTAGACGTTGTCGGCGATCTCGGTGGTGAGCTGCTCGTCGGCCGGCTTGGCCAGCATCCGCGCGACGTCGAGCGCCACGTTGCCCGCGCCGATCACCGCCACGTGGCGCGCGTCGAGCGGCCATTCCCGCGGTACGTCGGGGTGCCCGGCGTACCAGCTGACGAAGTCCGCGGCGCCGTGGCTGCCCGGCAGGTCGATGCCCGGGATCGCGAGCTCGCGGTCGGCCATCGCGCCGGTGGAGAAGATCACCGCGTCGTAGTACCGGCGCAGGTCCTCGAGCTTGAGGTCGACGCCGAACTCGACGTTGCCGAAGAAGCGGATCCGCTCCCGGCCGACCACCCGGTGCAGCGCCTTGATGATCTCCTTGATCCGCGGGTGGTCCGGCGCGACGCCGTACCGGACCAGGCCGAACGGCGCGGGCAGCCGTTCGATCAGGTCGACGTGAGCCCCCTCGTACTCCTTGGTCAGAATGTCGGCGGCGTAAATGCCGGCCGGTCCAGCACCGACAACGGCGACTCGGAGCTCTCGCACGATCTCCCCAGACAATAGGTAAGGATAGCCTAAGCAACGGTACCGACCGCGGACCTCGATCCCAACTTTGGAGACCCACCTCACACGGGTCCCGACCGGCCCGGAAATCATCGCGGGGATCGCGGCCCGCCCCCACCACTGCCCGCCGTACGAGACACGCCGGCGATGGCCGTCCGGCCTTCTATACTGCGGATCCGCGACGTGGGAGGGCACTGGGGATGAGCAGCCAGCAGGCAGTCGAGCAGGAAGTCGACGCGGTCTTCGGGCCGGACGTACGGCGTACCGTCACCGTGCACTCGTCCGGCGCGGTGTCGATCGTCGTCCGAGCGGCACGCGTCGTGGTGATCGACGGTACGGCGGCCGGCGACGAGTGGGGCTTCTCGATCGACCCCGACGACGCGTCGGCCTTCGCCGGCCACGCCGAGACGACCTCTTCTCTGGCCGAAGCCCTGCGCTCAGCCCACGACGCGGTCAACAGCTGACGTGCCCGACGAACCACGGCTGAGTCTGCCCGAACGGTTAGCGCTGCTGTACGACCGGCTGAGTGCGTTGCCGCCGGCCAGGACGGCCGACGAGGCGTTCCGGCAGCTCGCCGAGACCCTCGACCGGGTCGAGGACGAGCACAGCGGGGTCGAGCGCGATCCCAACCCCGGACTGAAGTTCGACGGGCGGATGTACCCGCCGCGTGAGGACTTCACCGAGCGCCTCCCCGACGGCGGTCTGCGGGCCACCACCAAAGGCAATCTGATCGAGATCTCGCCCGGCGGAACGACCGACATCTACAGCCGGCACACCAGCGACCTGGTCTACCGCCGACCGGGCATCGACGCCCAGCCGGCGCTGGATCCCGAGCTGCAGAAGGCCGCGGAGCTGAACGCGACCAACCACGCGCAGCAGGGCCGCACTTCGCCGGCGGCAGTGTCCAAGGCCCACCAGCAGACGCCGCAGCGCGAGGACCGCGGCCCGGAGCGCTAGTCCGACGTACTGGCCTCGGCAAGGGCTTCGAGTACGGCGGCGACCGCGGGCGGGTCAGGCGGGTCGCCGTACGTCGCCGCGTGGATCTGGCGGTGCAGGCCGGTGAGCTCGGTGGTGTGGACGTCCGTACGGCGATGAGCCTGCAGCGCGAGCCCGGGCAGGAGCGCGACGCCCAGGCCAGCGGCGACCAGGGCCTGCACGACGATGATGTCGTCGCTGTGCGAACCGATCGGGGGCGTGAAGCCGGCCTGTTGGCACACCGCCAGCAGCTCCGCCTCGCAGCGGGTGCAGCCGCCGATCCACGCGGAGTCGCGATGGTTCGTGAGGCTGTCGTCGGCCTGCCGGCTGATCAGGTAGATCGGGTCGTCGCCGAGGTGAACCAGGCGGAACTCGTCCCGCTCGGCCGGCGCGTTGGCGTACTGGAAGACGAGTGCGACGTCGATCTCGCCGTGCCGCAGGAGCTGGAGCGACTCGACCGGGTGGTGGTCGGTCAGGCTCAGCTCGATGCCCGGGTACGAACGTGCGAGCGCGGCGGCCGCCTTGGGCACGATCGTGCTGAGCGCGGACGCGTTGGCGGCGAGGCGGACGCGACCTGACTGCAGCCCGACCTGCGCCGCGAGCTCGCTGCTGGCCGCGTCGACGCGGCCGAGGATCTCGGCGGCTCGGTTGGCCAGGAGCTGCCCCTCAGGCGTCAGGCGGATGCCCCGACCGACGCGCTGGATGAGCTTGGCGCCGGTCGCCGCTTCGAGGCGCGAGAGGTGGTGGCTGACCGACGGCTGCGAGTAGTGCAACTCCTGGGCCGCCTCGGTCACCGATCCGTGCCGCGCGACCGCGGCCAGGACGCTGAGCTGGGTCAGGTTGAGCATCCATCAACTTTATCAATGTGTTGCCGACTGAACTGGCATTAGACGTCATACGACTTACGGTCGAAGCTCGTTGGTAAGAGCCCACTACCGAGGAGAGATCGAGATGAACGTCGAACTGTTCGCCGCGTTTCTGCTGGCCGCGCTGGTCATCAACTTCACGCCCGGGCCGGGGATGCTGTTCATCCTCGCCCAGGGCCTGACCGGCGGCCGCCGCGCCGGCCGCGCCGCCGCCTGCGGTACGGCGTCCGGGATGCTCGTCCACACCAGCGCCGTGGCGCTCGGCCTGGCCGCCGTACTGCGCGCGGCGCCGATCGCCATGGACGTCTTGCGCTTCGCCGGCGCCGCCTACCTGCTGTGGATGGCGTTCCAGTCCCTCCGCAAGTCCGAGCTCACCTCGGCCACCCCCGGTGAGGCCGTGTCGGAGCGCTTCGCCCCGGTCTACGTCCGAGGCCTGGTCAACAGCCTGACAAACCCGAAGATCCTGCTGTTCTACCTGGCCTTTCTCCCCCAGTTCGTCGACCCGAGCCTCGGCCACCAGGCCCTGCAACTGTTCACGCTCGGCCTGACCATGCTCCTGATCGGCCTGGCCGTCGACCTCACGGTCGGCAGCGGCGCCGTCCGCGTCGGCCGCTTCCTGCGCACCCACCGCGCCGCCAACCAGTGGCTTCCCCGCGCCGCCGGCACCGCGTACGGCGTACTGGCCGCCGGCCTCATCCTCGGCGCAGCCTCCTGAACTGTCGGCGCTGTCTCCTACGGTCGAAGCCATGATCGACGCACGCCGAGCAACCGCCGCCGACGGCACCGCGGTAGGCGAGATCCACGCCGCCTCCTGGGCCGCCGCCTACGCCCCCTTCTTCACCGAGGACTTCGCCACTCCCCAGATCCAAAGCCGCCTCACCCGCTGGCACGACCGGCTCTCTTCAGGCGAAGGCACTGTCCTCCTCGCTCTCGTCGACACCCTTCCCGCAGCCATGACCTGGCTCAACGAGTCCGAAACCCGCCCCGGCGTCGCCGAGATCCTCAGCTTCTACGCCCACCCCCGAGCGTGGGGCACCGGCGCAGCCCCCGCCCTGATGACCGAAACCCTGGAAACCCTGAGAACCCAAGGCTTCTCGACCGTCCACCTCTGGACCCTCCAAGCCACCCCGCAGTCCCGCCGCTTCTACGAGAAGTCCGGCTTCACCGAGACCGGCAACACCCAGTCCCGAGACTTCGGCGACGGCAAGCCGCTCCAGCAGGTCGAGTACGAGCGAGCCTGTTAGTTGCCCAGGGCGTCTAGATACGCCGTGCCGCGGGGGCTCAGTTCGTAGCCGACTTCCAGGCTGTGGGTCAGGCCCAGGTTCTTCAGTTTGCGGACGTCGATCTTGAAGCCCGGGGTGTCTCGGTTGAGGGCCGGGGCCAGGTCGCCCGCCCGGGTGGCCGGCTTGGACTGGATGAGTTCGAGGGTTTGGCGGGTCCAGGCGCCGTGGCGACTGAGTTCGTCGAGGTGGGCGAGCTTCGCGGTGAGCTCCTCGACGTCTGCGGGAGTGAGATCTGCCGAGTTGGCCAGCTCCTCGCGCGGGTCCGGGCCTTCGACCAGGTGGAAGCGGATCAGCCAGGTGGGGAGGGTGTCGTCGCCGCGGAGGCGGCGGCGGACGTCCTTGGCGTTCATCCGGCCGGCCAGGTGCAGCATCTCGTCGTAGTCGGAGATCAGGTCGGGGTTGACCCGCTTGATGCTGTCGATCTCGATTCGGCCGGCGTTGGTGCGGTAGACGCGGCCCTCGATCACGCGGGGTTCGGCCCAGCGCCGGTACGCCGCGGTGATGCGGCCCTCGGCGACGCCTTCGGTGTCGGTTCCGGCGAAGAGCATCAGGCCTCCAGGGCTTTGGCGACGAGTGGCGCGAGCGCGCGCAGCGACTTGCCGCGGTGGCTGATCGCGTCCTTCTCCTCGACGGTCAGCTCGGCCGTCGTCCGGTCGTACCCCTCGGGCACGAACAGCACGTCGTACCCGAAACCGCCGGTCCCGCGCAGTTCACGGATCACCGACCCGCGCATCTCGCCGCGCAGCACCTCCTCCGAACCGTCCGGCTGCACGAAGGCGACCGCCGCGACGAAAGCAGCACCCCGCCGCTCGTCCGGCACGTCCTCCAGCTGCCCGAGCAGCAGCACGTTGTTCGCGTGGTTGTCCTTCGCCGGCCCCGACCAGCGCGCCGACAGTACGCCGGGCATCCCGTTCAGCGCGTCGACGCAGATCCCGCTGTCGTCGGCGACCGACGGCAGCCCGGTCGCGGCGACCGCGGCCCGGGCCTTCAGCAGCGCGTTGCCCTCGAAGGTCGGCTCGGTCTCGGCCGGCTCGTCGTACGCCGGTACGTCGGCCAGCCCGAGCACCTCGATCCCCGGCACGATCGGCGCCAGGATCCGGCGCAGCTCCTCGAGCTTCTTCGCGTTGTTCGACGCGAGCAGCACCTTGCTCATGCCAGCGCCTCCAGCTGCAGCTTCGTCAGCTCCTCGCACCCGGCGGTCCCCAGCGACAACAGCGCGTCCAGCTCGGCGCGGTCGAACGGCGCGCCCTCGGCCGTGCCCTGCACCTCGATGAACTTGCCGTCGCCGGTCAGCACCAGGTTCATGTCGGTCTCGGCGCGCACGTCCTCCTCGTAGCAGAGGTCGAGCATCGGCGCGCCGTCGATGATCCCGACCGACACAGCCGACACCGAGCCGGTCAGCGGCTCGCCCTTCAGCGCCTTCCGGTCGCGCAGGTACGACACCGCGTCCGCCAGTGCGACGTACGCACCGGTGATCGCTGCGGTCCGCGTCCCGCCGTCGGCCTGGAGCACGTCGCAGTCGAGCAGGATCGTGTTCTCGCCGAGCGCCTTGTAGTCGACGACCGCGCGCAGCGAGCGCCCGATCAGCCGGGAGATCTCGTGCGTCCGGCCGCCGATCCGGCCCTTGACCGACTCGCGGTCGGACCGGGTGTTGGTCGAGCGCGGCAGCATCGCGTACTCCGCGCTGACCCAGCCCAGGCCGGAGCCCTTGCGCCAGCGCGGCACCCCTTCGGTGACCGACGCCGCGCACAGCACCCGCGTCCGGCCGAACTCGACCAGCACCGATCCTTCGGCGTGGTCGAGCCATTTCCGGGTCAAGGTCACCGGGCGGAGCTGGTCAGGGGTACGTCCATCGCTACGAGCCATGCTGAAAACCTTATGCCCGAAGGCGCTGCACCCCCGCATCGGCAGGCGGACGGAACTGCCCGAGCACCATCCGCGCGGCCCACGGCGTCAGGTCTCCCGCGCGTCGCCCGACCCACGGAACCCCTTCCCGCACCATCCACACCGCGTCGGCCCACCGGCTCGGCGGCTCCCCCCCACAGTCCAGCTCAGGCGGTACGTCGATCCGTACGCCGCGCGCCGTCAGCTCGTCGGCGAACGCCCGCGCGAGGCGCCGGTGCCCGCGTTCGCCCGGGTGCAGGCGGTCGACCGACCAGAAGTCCCGGCGGTACACCTCCGGGTAGTCGGCCATGTCGAGCCGGATCCCGCCGTACTGCAGGAAGAGGTCGTCGTACGCCGTGTTGACCTGCTCGATCCGGTTCCACAACGGCCGCCGCAACCACGCGGGCAGCCCGAACACCTGCCCGTGGTCGTGGAACCGGACGGTGAGCAGCAGGGCGCCGCGCGCGGTCAGCTCCGCCGCGCACTGCTGCAGGCAGTCGCGGATCTGGCCCGCGTCGAAGGTCGAGCGCATCGTGTCGTTGACGCCGACGATCAGCGAGGCCAGGTCGATCGGGCCCGTCCCGGTCGCCGGGATCTGGTCCGCGGTGACCTGCGGAACGGTCGCGCCGCTGGTCGCGTAGTTGGAGAACGTCACACGGTGGGAACTACCCAGGGAGTCGGCGAGCAGCGAGGCCCAGCCCCGCCAGCCCTGCCCCGGGCGCGCTCCGGCACCGGAAAGGTCGGTCGTGCTGCCGTTCAACGGGTCCCCGACACCAACGGTCGTCGAGTCGCCGAGTGCCACGTAGTGGAGGCTCACGTTCCGTCATGGTGACGCCACCGAACGGGTGCCGGGTGAGGGCGAGATGGCCGGTCGGGCAACACGGCACGAGCAAACAGGTGTTGAGGACCGCAAGTGTTCGGACATAGGCTCTTACAAACAACTACGTGCAGGAGTAGTGAACGATGACTGATCTTCGGTTCGGTGTGGTCGGACTCGGCGCGCGCAGCAGCCTGGCTCGGCACGCGCACAGACCGGGCGAGGGCGCCGAGATCGTGGCCGTCTGCGACCCGGTCGAGAAGCAGCGCGAGGCGGCGCTGACGACGTACCCGGACGCGACGGCGTACGGCGACCACCGCGAACTGCTCGACCTGAAGCTCGACGGGGTCTTTTTGACCACGCCGGACGACCTGCACGAGGACCCGGCGATCGACTTCCTCCGGGCTGGGGTCGCGGTGTTCGTGGAGAAGCCGCTGGCGATCACCACGGACGGTTGCGACCGCGTGCTGCAGGCGGCGTACGAGAGCGGGACGCGGCTGTACGTCGGCCACAACATGCGGCACATGCCGGTGGTCCAGACCATGCGCGACCTGATCCAGTCGGGGGCGATCGGTGAGGTGAAGGCGATCTGGTGCCGGCACTTCGTCGGGCACGGCGGCGACTTCTACTTCAAGGACTGGCACGCCGACCGGCGCCGGACCACGAGCCTCCTGCTGCAGAAGGGGGCCCACGACATCGACGTGATGCACTGGCTGGCCGGCGGCTACACCACGCACGCGACCGCGCTCGGCGGACTCGTCCTGTACGGCGGGATCGAGGACCGCCAGGACCGGTCCGGGCAGCGGTTCAGCGAGTTCGTGTCCAGCGACAACTGGCCGCCGCTGGAGCAGAAGGGGCTGGCGCCGGTGATGGACGTCGAGGACCTGTCGATGGCGAACTTCCAGCTCGACAACGGGGTCTTCCTCAGCTACCAGCAGTGCCACTTCACGCCGGACTACTGGCGCAACTACACCGTCATCGGCACGCACGGCCGGCTGGAGAACTTCGGCGACACGTCCGGCAGCGTCGTCAAGGTGTGGAACAGCGGCCGCTCGGGCTACCGCTCCGACGCCGACCAGGTCGTCGAGGTCGCCTCCGAGGACGAGGGCCACGGCGGCGCGGACCCCAAGCTGGTCGACGAGTTCGTCCGCTTCGTCCGCGACGGCGGCGCGACCCTGACCTCGCCGATCGCGGCTCGCGCCGCGGTCGCGGCCGGGTTCGCGGCCACCACGTCGCTGCGTTCCAACGGGACGCCGATCGACATCCCGCAGCTCGACCCGGCGCTGATCAGCTACTTCGACGGCGGTCAGTCCCGCTGAGAATCCCCTGCAGCGCTGAGAATTCGCTGCAGCAGAAGGCGAAACTCCTCCGGCCGCTCGCGCCACGGCGAGTGGCCGGCGCCTTCGACCAAGTGAAACTCCGCGTGCGGTACGGCGTCCGCGAGCTTCCGTACGGCGCTCGCCGGGCGCGGGTCGCCTTCCGCGTGCACGAAGTCGACGGGCATCGCGAGCGTCCTGGCCAGCTCGATCAGGCGGTCGTCGCCGAAGGCACGATTGTCGGCGGTCAGGGCGTTGTTCGCCGCGAAGTTGATCGGCCACGGCACGGCGGCGTCCTCCAGGGCCCACGCCCAGGCGCGCTCGCGGTCCGCGTGGTCGGTGAACCAGGACAGCGCGCGAAACTCGCGCTCCTCGTCGGCAGTGCGGGGGCGCCGATTTCCCAACGTTTCAAGGCGTTCGGCCTGCTCGGTGGTCATCCGCCGCCGCTGCTCGGCCAGGGACGGCGTCAGCCAGTCCCCCACGCCGACGCCGCTGAGGTAGATCAGGTGGGCAACGCGCGTCGGATGCGCTGCCGCGTACCTCAGCGCCAGCGTCGCGCCGAACGAGTGGCCGACGACAACCATCCGCTCGTGGCCCCAATGCTCGCGCAGCTCCTCGAGGTCCGCGACCAGGCGGGCGATCGACTGCTCGTCGGAGGGGTCCGAGCCGCCGCAGCCGCGCTGGTCGTAGCGGTGGACGACGCGATCGTCGATCAGGTCCGCGAGCGGCGCGAGGTAGTCCCACAGCCCCGGTCCGCCGTGCAGCAGCACGACCGGCAGCGGGTCGACCGGCGGCGGAACGGTTGACGACAGGACGGTCGACGGCAGCTCGGTCGACGACGGATCGACCGGCGGCGGACCGGTCGACGACAGCTCGGCCGACGGTGCGTCGGCTGACGGCGGGTCGGCCGGCCTCGAGGCGCTCGGCGTCGTACCGGAGGTGTACGTCTGCAGGCGGATGCCGTCGGCAAGTGTGACGAGCATCAGATCTCGTAGACCGCGCCGGGCGTCGCCGTCAGGACCTCGCCGGGGAAGGTCCGTCGGGCGTTCTCCGTCTGGGCGACTCGGTCGTACCACGGCGGCACGTGGGTGATCACCAGCCGCTTGGCGCCGGCGCGTTTGGCCTGTTCGCCGGCGTCGGACGGGGTCAGGTGCAGATCGTCAGGGTTGTCCGGGTTGTTGTCCTGCAGGGCGGCCTCGGACAGCAGGAGGTCGGTGCCGCGGGCGAGCTCGATCAGGGCCTCGTTCGGCCCGGTGTCGCCGGTGTAGGTGATCGACTTGTTGCCGTACTCAACCCTGATCGCGTACGCCGGCACCGGGTGCACCATCGGCGCGGTGCGGACCGTGAACGGCCCGATCTGCTGGGATTCCTGCCAGGTGTGGAACTCCAGCTCCTCCTCCATCCCCGGGTCGTCGGGCAGGTCGTAGGCCAGCGCCATCCGCGCGGCCGCGCCCTCCGGACCGTAGACCGGGATCCGCGGGAACGGCGACGACGGCGAGTACTTCAGCGCGACGTACAGGCCGCACAGGTCCATGCAGTGGTCAGGATGCAGGTGGGACAAGGCGATCGCGCCGATCTCGTGCGCGGCCAGGTGCCGCTGCAGCGCGCCCAGCGCGCCGCTGCCGAGGTCGAGCACCAGGTCGAACCCGCCCGCGGAGACCAGGTAGCTCGACGCAGGCGAGTCCGGCCCGGGAACGGACCCGGAGCAGCCGAGCACGGTGAGCTTCATACCTTGAACATTACCGGCGGGTTGCCGACTCTGCAGACAACCCCGGAACGTCGCAGAACGACAGATCCCGTGGCCTGGCGGCGATTGTGCGGACCTCACGCGCGGATCTGGTGCCGTCGACAACATCCACTGAGAGCCCGGTCACACCGGCGACCAGCAGGCCCGCGGTCGAGGCAGATTGACCTACTGGTGGCGCCGACCCCCCTGGTCGGCGGCGATCCGCCAGACCACCCGCACGACCTGCACCCGCCGCTCGGCGGCGACTCCCGCACGCTCGAGACCCAAGCCGGGTGAATACCGTGCTGGACCAGGCAGAACAGCGACCGAAGTCGCACGCCACCGTTGTTTCGTTCGTATCCCGACCGAGCGATGGAGAGGAGACGACGATGGACGTGGGGACGTACCGGCCTGCGATGCTGCTGGTCGCGGTGGCCGGGATCGGGGAAGGCCGATCGCACTGATCTTCCGGCTGTTCACCGACAAGGGGCCGTCGGCGATGACCGCCGCCAACTACCTGGACGCGCCGTGGTGCCACGCCCTGCCGAGGCTGGCGATCGTCCTCGCGCTGGCTTGTTGTCCGTCCTGAACAAGCTCACAAGCGAGTGCTTGAACGGCTAGCGTACCCAGGCGAACTGGTCGACGGTGTTGATCACCGGGCCCAGGAAGCGGGCGCCGATGGTGGCGAAGTCGGACGGGTTGCCGGTGGTGACGAAGCGGTGTTGCGGCTCGGGGAGGGAGTCGTCGCGGAGGAGGCCGGCCTTGGTCAGTACGCCGTACAGGTCCTTGGCGCCTTCCTCGGCGCTGCTGACGAAGGTGACGCCGTCGCCCATCACGTACGAGATCACGCCGGTGAGCAACGGGTAGTGCGTGCAGCCGAGAATCAGTGTGTCGACGCCGGCCTCGACCAAGGGGTCCAGGTACTCGTGGGCGGCGGCCAGGAGCTCCGGGCCGGACGTCACGCCGGACTCGACGAAGTCGACGAACTTCGGGCAGGCCTGCGTGGTCAGCTCGACCTGCGGCGCGGCGGCGAACGCGTCGTCGTAGGCCAGCGAGGCCGCGGTCGAACGCGTGCAGATCACGCCGACCTTCTGGTTCCTGGTCGCGGAGACCGCGCGCCGGGCGGCGGGCAGGATGACCTCGACCACGGGTACGTCGTACCGCTCGCGGGCGTCGCGCAGCATCGCGGCGCTGGCGGAGTTGCAGGCGATCACCAGGGCCTTGACGCCGGCGTCGACCAGGTGGTCCAGGCACTCCAGCGAGTACTCCCGGACTTCGGCGATCGACTTCGGCCCGTACGGCTGGCGGGCCGTGTCGCCGAGGTACAGGATCGGTTCGTGCGGCAGCTGGTCGAGCACCGCCCGCGCCACCGTGAGCCCGCCGAAGCCTGAGTCGAAGATGCCGATCGGTGCGTCTGCCACACTCCGAAGATTAGCCCCCGGCTCCGACAGGACCGGCAGCGGGCAGTTCTGAAGTAACCCTTACCTAAGGCCGCAGAACGACACGCCGGAGTTGTCCACATCTTTACTCTCCGGAATTGCAATCTCACGTGACGCGCGCCACTCTGGAGCGATGTATTTGCAACCGCCCCTCGCGACGCCATGAACCTGGCAGTCCACATCGCGGTGGCACTGGGCTCCACCGCCGCACCAGATCCGCAACCGACGAACGCCGCGCAAGCGGCCGGACAGGTTGCCGATGCCAACGCCGACAGCACCGCCGCCGACATCGCCGGAGCCCTCGGGCCCACCGGGATGCTGATGGTGCTGCTGCTCGCCGCCTTCGCGATCTACGTCGTCTCGCTGTCGCTGCACCCGTTCGCCAAGTGCAACCGGTGCAAGGGCATGGGACGTCACAAGGGATCGCTGTTCAACTACGCCACTCGTCCCTGCACCAGCTGCAAGGGCCGTGGCACCCATCCCCGGCTAGGACGCAAAGTGCTGTTCAAACAACCCTGATCCAGACCGGTCGGCGCCCCCGCCCAGCGCGCCGGTCCGGACCACCACCACGGCCTCAGGCCCAGAGCTGGCCCTCGAGGCGGTCCTCGGCCTCGTCGATGGTGCCTTCGTAGGCGCCGGTCGACAGGTACTTCCAGCCGCCGTCGGCGACCACGAACGCGATGTCGGCCGGTTCGCCGTCGCGGACGCACTTGGCCGCCTGGCCGAGGGCTGCGTGCAGGATCGCGCCGGTCGAGATGCCGGCGAAGATGCCTTCGTTGTCGAGCAGCTCACGCACCCGCCGGACGGCGTCGCGCGGGCCGACCGAGAACCGGCCGTCGATCAGCGTCGCGTCGTACAGCTCGGGGACGAAGCCCTCGTCGAGGTTGCGCAGGCCGTAGACGAGCTCGCCGTAGCGCGGCTCGGCGGCGACGATCTTCACCTCGGGCTTGTGCTCGCGGAAGAACCGCCCGGCGCCCATCAGCGTGCCGGTCGTGCCGAGCCCGGCGACGAAGTGCGTCACCGACGGCAGGTCGGCGAAGATCTCGCGCGCCGTCCCGTCGTAGTGCGCCAGCGCGTTCGACGGGTTGCCGTACTGGTAGAGCATCACCCAGTCCGGGTGCTCCTCGGCGACCTGCTTGGCGACCCGGACCGCTTCGTTGGAACCGCCGGCCGCGGGCGAGGAGATGATCTCGACACCCCACATCCGCAGGATCTGCCGGCGTTCCTCCGAGGTGTTCTCCGGCATCACGCAGACCATCCGGTAGCCGCGCAGCTTGGCCGCCATCGCCAGCGAGATCCCGGTGTTGCCCGACGTCGGCTCGAGGATCGTGTTGCCCGGCCGCAGCCGGCCGTCCTTCTCGGCGTCCAGCAGCATCCGCAGCGCCGCCCGGTCCTTGATCGAGCCGGTCGGGTTGTGGTCCTCGAGCTTCGCCCACAGCCGGACGTCGGCCGACGGCGAGAGCTTCGGGAGCCCGACCAGCGGCGTACCGCCGACGGAGTCGAGCAGGCTGTCGAAACGCATGAACGCTCCTCGGGAGGGGTTGGGGTCAGCCGCCGGCGACGGCCGGCAGTACGACGACGACGTCGCCGTCCTTGACGCCGGTCTTCAGCCCGCCGGTGAAGCGCACGTCCTCGTCGTTCACGTACACGTTGACGAAGCGCCGCAGCTCCTCGGGCTCGCCCTCGACGATCCGCTCCTTCAGGCCCGGGTGGTTGCCGTTCACGTTGTCGATGAACTCGGCCAGCGTGCTGCCGTCGCCGTTCACCGCCTTCTCGCCCCCGGTGTAGGTGCGCAGAATGGTCGGGACGCGAAGCTCGATCGCCATCTCAGTTGTCTCCTCGGTTGCCGCTGCCGTGGTTGGCCACGATCTGCACTTCTTCTTCGGTGACCGCGCCGTCGATGATCCGGTACGACCGGAACTCCACCGGCCCGTCGTACGACGGCGAGTCGGCCCCGTCGCGGGTCGACACCAGCACGTAGTGCGCGCCCGGCTCCTGGGCCAGGTTGATGTCGGTCCGGGACGGGTAGGCCTGCGTCGCGGTGTGCGAGTGGTAGATCACCACCGGCTCCTCGTCGCGCTCGTCCATCTCCTTGTAGAGCTTGAACAGGTCGCCCGAGTCGAACTCGTAGAACGTCGGCGACATCGCCGCGTTCAGCATCGGGATGAAGCGCTCCGGCCGGTCCGACCCGGCCGGTCCCGCGACCACACCGCACGCCTCGTCCGGATGGTCCCGCCGCGCGTGCGCCACGATCGCGTCGTAGGTCGCCTGGTCGATGATGAGCACGGTTCCACGATACGGAGCGCGACCAGGGCACCCCGCCAACCCGGCTTCCGGTCCAGTATGTGGACTACCAGCGGTCGTGGACCTGCGGGCGGATCAGTTCGTCGTACGTCGAACGCACGGCGGCGAGCTGCTCGTCGGTGAGCGGGGCGAGCGCCGCGGCGCCGATGTTGCCGGCGACCTGCTCGGGGTTGCGGGCGCCGGGAATGACGACCGAGACGCCCGGCTGGTCGATGATCCAGCGGAGCGCGAACTGGGCCATCGTGGCGCCGGCCGGCAGCCAGGGCATCAGGCGCTGGACGGCTTCCAGGCCGGTCCTGAACTCGACGCCGGAGAAGGTCTCGCCGACGTCGAAGGCCTCGCCCTGGCGGTTGTAGTTGCGGTGGTCGTCGGCGCCGAACGTCGTGCTCTCGTCGTACTTGCCGGACAGCAGCCCGCTGGCGAGCGGCACCCGGGCGATGATCCCGACGCCGGCCTCGCGCGCGGCCGGCAGCACTTCGTCGAGCGGCTTCAGGCGGAACGCGTTCAGGATGATCTGCACCGACGCCACGTTCGGCCGCGCGATCGCGGTCAGCGCCTCGGCGCAGGTCTCCACGCTCACGCCGTACGCCGCGATCCGCTTCTCGGCGACCAGTTCGTCGAGCGCGTCGAAGACCGCGTCGGTGGAGTAGACCGAGGTCGGCGGGCAGTGCAGCTGGACCAGGTCGATCGTCTCGACGTCCAGGTTCTCGCGGGACCGGTCGTTCCAGGCGCGGAAGTTGTCCAGGGTGTAGTTCTCGGGCTTCTGCTCGACCCGGCGGCCCATCTTGGTGGCAACCGTCAGGCCGTCGTACTCCTTGAGGACCTGCCCGACGAGCCGCTCGCTGCGCCCGTCGCCGTACACGTCGGCGGTGTCGATGAACGTGACGCCGCCGTCGACAGCGGCCCGCAGTACGCCGAGCGCCGTGTCCTCGCCGACCTCACCCCAGTCGGCCCCGAGCTGCCAGGCCCCCAGCCCGACCACGCCGACATCCCGACCCGTACGCCCCAAAGTCCGCTTCTCCATACCGCCAACCCTAGGCGCATCGAACCCGAGCATCCCGCCGTCGCACTCCGCGGCCCACTCCCCATCCCCACTTTGAGCACGCCCCAGCCACATTCACACCGTCTCGGCGACTGGCCGGTGCACAAGGTGCATCCCCGCTGACGACCGGCGCCCCGCGCCCCGGTGCGTCACGGTGAGGTCGCTGCGAATGACGTGACTTTGTGCACCGGCCAGTCGCCGCAGGACCGGAAACCTGGCTGGCCCGTGCTCAAAGTCCGATCCCGAGGCTGGCGACGGGACCCCGCCGGTGCGGTGCGGTGCCGGCCGGGCGGGCGGTGCGGTGCCGGGCGAAGCGATGCAGGGGCGGCGGTACGGCGAGTGCCCGGTCGACCATCAGCGAGGGCCGGGCGGCGGCACGGCGGGTGGCCGTGTAGCGGGTGGCAGGACCGGTAGGTGGCTCAGCGCATGTTGTGCAGCAGGGCGGACTGCAGGTAGCCGAGCCAGTCGTACAGGTCGTAGGTCAGGCGGCGCGGGTCGTCGTCGGGGAGCTTCTCCCAGACGGCGTAGTCGTCGTCCTCCTTGATGTCCAAACGGGTGCCGATCGCGAGGCGGAGATCGTTGAGCGCGCGCAGCCAGGCGAGCTGGTCGTCGGGCTCGAGCGGGATGCCGTCCTCGGGCGACTGCTCCTCGAGCGCGGTCAGCACGCGCTTGGCGTCGTTCGCCTTGCCGTCCCGCAGCCCGCGCTCGGTGAACCGGCGGAACTCGGCCGCGGCCATGTCGTCCCCGGAGTACGCGTTCGGCAGCAGGCGCTGCAGTACGACGTCCTCCGGCGGCGCGGTCGGGCCGTCGGAGTCGAGCAGCGCGGCCAGCGGGTCGTCGCCGGCCGCCGTGGCGCGCGGCGGCATCCCGTCGTACAGGAGCTCGACCAGGTTGCGCAGGAGGTTGGACAGGATGTCCGCCTCGTGCTCGGCGAAGCTGACCACGACGGTCTTGCGGCGCTTGCGGAACCGGGTCACGACTTCTCGCAGGTGGCCCAGAGGCCGTAGCTGTGCATGGCCTCGACGTCGCGTTCCATCGCCTCGCGGTTGCCGTTGGACACGGCCGACTTGCCCTCCTCGTGCACCTGCATCATCAGCTTCTCCGCCTTCTGCTTGGAGTAGCCGAAGTAGGTCTGGAAGACGAACGTCACGTAGTCCATCAGGTTGACGGGGTCGTTCCAGACGATCGTCACCCACGGTGGGCTCAACTCGATCGCCTCGTCGACTTCGGGGCTGTCGAGCTCGCTCGGTGCGGTGGTCACTTGGCCATTCTCTCCACTACAGGTTCCCGGCTCGCAATAGGCTGCCCTTGTGACGACCTCAGCGGAGCCTACGACCGCCCTGCTCACCGACCACTACGAGCTGACCATGCTGCAGGCCGCGCTGGCCGACGGCACGGCGCACCGCCGCTCGGTCTTCGAGTTGTTCGCCCGGCGACTGCCCGACGGACGCCGGTACGGCGTGGTGGCGGGCGTGAACCGGCTGCTCGACGCGCTGGAGCGGTTCCGCTTCGACGAGGCGACCGTCTCGTTCCTGCGCGAGCGCGGCGTGGTCGACCAGGCGACCTGCGACTGGCTGGCCGACTACCGGTTCAGCGGCGACATCTCCGGCTACGCCGACGGCGAAATCTTCTTTCCGGGCTCGCCGGTGCTGGTGGTCGAGTCGTCGTTCGCCGAGGCCGTGCTGCTGGAAACCGTGTTCCTGTCGATCCTCAACCACGACTCCGCGGTCGCCTCGGCGGCGTCCCGGATGACCTGGTGGGCCGGCGGCCGGCCGTGCATCGAGATGGGCTCGCGGCGGACCCACGAGGAGGCCGCGGTCGCGTCCGCGCTGGCGGCGTACATCGCAGGCTTCGCGACGACGTCGAACCTGGAGGCCGCGCGCCGCTTCGGCATCCCCAGCGCCGGTACGGCGGCGCACTCGTTCACGCTCCTGCACGACACCGAGCGGGACGCGTTCGTCTCGCAGGTGGACGCGCTCGGCAAGGGGACGACGCTGCTGATCGACACCTACGACCTCACCGAGGCGGTGAAGACCGCGATCGAGGTGACCGGCACGGAGCTGGGCGCCGTACGGCTGGACTCCGGTGACCTGCCGTCGCTGGCCGGTCAGGTCCGCGAGCAACTGGACGCGCTCGGCGCGACGAAGACGCGGATCATCGTGACCAGCGACCTGGACGAGTTCCAGATCGCCGCCCTGGCGCCGGCGTCCGTCGACGGGTACGGCGTGGGCACGTCGCTGGTGACCGGCAGCGGGTACCCGACCTGCGGTTTCGTCTACAAGCTGGTCGCCCGCGAGGACGCCGACGGCACGATGGTCCCGGTCGCGAAGAAGAGCCCCGACAAGATCTCGATCGGCGGCCGCAAGTACGCCCTGCGCCGCCGCAACCGCCAGGGCGTCGCCGAGGCCGAGGTGATCGGCGTCGGCGAGGCCCCGGTCGACGACGGCGACGACCGCGTCCTGCTCAAACCGCTCGTCGAAGCCGGCAAGATCGTCGGCCGCACCACCCCCGAGGAGTCCCAGGCCCACCACCTCAAGGTCCGCGACGAACTCCCCCGCAGCGCCAGCCAACTCAGCCGCGGCGAGCCTGCCATCCCGACGGACTACACCGGCGACATGAACTCCAGGAACCCGTACGCCCCACGCAGCACGATGTGACGACGGTGCCGCCCCGGCCGGGGCGGCACCGCACGTTCAGGACGACGTGACCGAATAGCTGTTGGTGGTGAAATTCAGGCCGCCGCTGGACGACGTGATCTCGAAGCCGAACTGGACCTCGCCCATCGTCGCGTCGCCGATCCAGCCGCGGTTGCGGATCCAGTTCATCACCGCTTTCAGGTCGACCGTGCCGGCATTGGTGTTCGAGGTGCGCAGGAACGAGAAGACCTCGTTCGCGCCGTTGCTGCCGCGGTAGACGTCCCAGGTGTGGCCGCCGACGGAGACGGTGGTCTGCTTGCTGCCGATCGCGCCGACCGCGCCCTGCTTGTTCATCCAGAGCATGATCTCGTAGGCGTTGTTGCCGGCCCAGATGTCGTACGCCGTCGCGTACGCCCCGGAGCCGGGACGGCTCACGTCGAACCGGCTGGACAAGGTGCCCAGGGCACTGATCTTCTTGTTGATCGCCTTGCCGGCATGGGGGTAAGACTTGACGCCGCCCGTGTTCGGGTGGTTGGCCCAGACTCCCCAGTTGCTGGAGGAGTTGGCCCAGATCGTCTGCGGGCCGGCGCCACCGCCCCACACGTTGTTGCGGACGGTGTAGCCGCCGTTCGACCAGGAGCCCCACTTGTCACCGGACTCCCAGGTGGCCGCACTGGCCGGCAGGGCCGCGACCGCCGAGGCCGCCAGCAGGGTCACCAGCGCCACCAGCGTCTTCCAGGTTCTGTTCATCGTTCATCCTTCCCACGAGTTCCGGGGCGACGCCTTTCGAAGCAGAAGTCGAAGCGCTTCGACGACTATTCGAAAGGCAGGAAAGCGTCTTTTCCGGAGGATGGCCGTCGAATTCGATGTCGAATCGACGAATGAATTCCGTCGTATTCACGGCGGAGTGGGAGAACTATTACAGCCGATTTGTCCGTGGTCAATGCCGGCGACGTGACGGCGACCCGGCGGCGTTTCGGTCTTGACACCGGGCCGGTGGCGCTCGACGCTGTGAGCGAGCGGGATCGAAGCGCTTCGACCCACAGGCCACAAGACGCGAGGAGGCAACCATCGTCACCATCGCCGATGTCGCGCGGCACGCCGGGGTGGCGGCCAGCACCGTGTCGTACGTGCTCAGCGGGAAGCGGTCGATCTCGTCGGAGACACGGGACCGGGTGCAGGAAGCCGTTCAGGCGCTGGGCTACCGGCCCAACGCCAGCGCCCGCGCGCTCGCCTCGAACCGTTCCAACGTGCTCGCCCTGGTGATCCCGCTGCGGGCCGGCATGCACGTCCCGGTGCTGATGCAATTCGCGACCTCGGTCGTGACCACCGCGCGCCGCTACGACCACGACGTCCTGCTGCTGACCGCCGACGAGGGCCGGTCCGGCCTCGAGCGCGTCTCCCAGAGCGCGCTGGTCGACGCACTCGTGGTGATGGACGTCGAGCTTCACGACGAGCGCGTACCGCTGCTGCGCGAACTGCCGATGCCGTCGGTGCTGATCGGGATCCCGGCCGACACCGACGGCCTGACCTGTATCGACCTGGACTTCTTCGCGGCCGCCGAGCAGTGCGTCGACCACCTGACCGACCTGGGCCACCACAGCATCGCCCTGCTCGGTACGCCGTCGGCCGTCTACGCGCGGCAGACCGGCTTCGCCCACCGCACCCTGGCCGGCTTCCAGGCGGCGGTGGAGCGACGGGGCATCGTCGGCATCGAGACTCCCTGCGAGGCGACCTTCGACGCGGTCCTCAACACCGTCGGCGAGCTGCTGGAAGCCCATCCGGGGATCACCGGCCTGGTGGTGCAGAACGAGCCGATCATCGGCCCGCTGCTCGACGTTCTGCGCAAGCTCGGCCGTCGCGTTCCCGAGGACATGTCGCTGATGGCGATCTGCGCCGACGACGTGGCCGAGCGCCAGGTTCCGCAGCTGTCCTCGGTCACCCTGCCCGCCGAGGAGATCGGCCAGCACGCGGTCGAGGCCCTGATCGCCAAGCTCGAAGGCGGCGGCACCTCGGCCGTCACCCTGGTGCCCGCGCGGCTGACCGCCCGCGCGAGCACCTGCGCCGCTCCGGAGCCTCAGGAGCGGACCACCGCCTGACCGCCCGCGGGCAGGACGAGGCGTCCGCTCACGTCAGCGCCCGACAGCAGCTCCCTCCCCGAAGCCGGTACGACGGCCTCCGCGTCCCCGTGGTTGATCAGGAACGTCCAGGTCGTCCCGTCCGCCTGACGCCGTACGAGCTCCACGCCGTCCGGTAGATCGGGCAACTCGATCCCCGCGCCCCTCATCGCCTGCTCCAGCAGTGCCCGGTACGCGTCGTCCTCGAGCTGCGTCGACACGTACCAGGCGACGCCATCGCCAGAGAAGTTCCGAGTGACCGCAGGCGATCCGTCCAGCACGCCACCGGCGTACCGGTCGATCACCTCGGCGCCGGTCAGCTGCACGTCCTCGCTCCACACCCGACCGCGTGCACCTGACGCGAGCTCCACCTCGGCGACCGGGTGGAACTCCTCGACCCGTACGCCGAGCAGCTCGGCGAACGCCCCGGGATAACCACCCAGCCACACCTGCGCGTCCTCGTTCACGATCCCGCTGAAGTACGTCACCAGCACGTGCCCGCCGCCCTCGACGTACCGCGCGATCGACGCGGCCGCCTCGGCCGAGACCAGGTACAGACTCGGCACCACCACCAGCCGGTACGACGAAAGGTCGGCCGCCGGCCCGGGCAGATCAACCCCGACCCCCGCGGCCCACACCTGCCGGTGCGCGGCCTGCACGGCCGCGAGGTAGTCGAGCTCGGACGACGGCAGGTGCGTCCCCTGCATCGCCCACCAGGCCTCCGCGTCCCACAGCACCGCGACCTCCGCCTGCACCGCGCTCCCGTCGACCTCCGCGATCCGAGGCAGCACGGCTCCGAACTCAACAACCTCCCGGAACCTTCGACTGTCCGCCCCCGCGTGCGGAACCAGCGCGGAGTGCCACATCTCGGCGCCGCCGCGCGACGCGCGCCACTGGAAGAACAGCGCACCCTTCGAGCCCCGGGCGATGTGCGCGAGGCTGTGCCGTGTCATCCGGCCGGGTTCCTTGGTGTGCGACCGGGTCCCGGTGTTCACGGCTCCGGCCGCCTGCTCCATCAGCAGCCACGGCCGGCCACCCGCCCACGACCTCGCGAGGTCCGCCCCGAAGGCGGTCTGCTCCTCGGCACCACGGCCGGCATCGCCCGGATAGTGGTCGATGGCCACGAGATCGACCTCGGCGGCCCAGCGCGCGTGGTCGACCGGCACCCACGCGCCGAACACGAAGTTGGTCGTCACCGGCAACTCCGGAGTGAACCCGCGCAGGATCTCCTTCTGCTCTCGAAAGGCAGCCAGCAGCTCGTCCGACCAGAACCGCCGGAAGTCCAGCGCCTGCGTCGGATTCACCAGGTACTGCGTGGCGCGCGGCGGCCGGATCTCCTCCCAGCTCGAGTACCCCTGGCTCCAGAACGCCGTCGTCCACGCCGCGTTCAACCGGTCCAAGTCGCCGTAGCGAGCGAGCAGCCAGCGCCGGAACGACGAAGCCGCGTGATCGCAGTGGCAGACGGTCCCGTACTCGTTGTGGACGTGCCACATCGCCAGCGCGGGATGTCCGGCGTACCGCTCGCCGAGCGCCCGCGCGATCCCCGCCGCCGCTTCCCGGTACGCCGGAGCGCAGGCGCAGTACGTGTCCCGACTCCCGTGCGTCAGCCGTACGCCGTCAGCCCGAACCGGCAACGCGTCGGGATGCGCCAAGCTGAACCACGGCGGTGGCGAGGCCGTCGGCGTGGCCAGGTCGACCTGCACCCCGCCGTCGGCGAGCAGGTCCATCACCTGGTCAAGCCAGCCGAACTCGTACCGCCCGGGCTCCGGCTCCAGGCTGGACCAGGCGAACACCCCGACGGTCGCCAGGTTGACGCCCGCCTGCCGCATCAACGCGACGTCGTCCTTCCACACCTCCGGCGGCCACTGCTCCGGGTTGTAGTCGCCGCCGTAGTACAGACCTGTCATACCGGTTCTCCGTAGGGGATGCCGAGGCCGTTGGTGGACAGGTAGACCCGTCCGTACACCCGCGGATCGCCGGCGATCGCGTCGTTGGTCGAGGCGTACTGGTGCCGGTCGTCGTTGACCCGGACCCAGCTGGCGCCACTGTCGTCGGACCGGAAGATGCCCCGGACCCCGGCCACCTTGCCCGACGTGTAGACCGCCATCTCCCGGCGGCCGGGCGCCGCCTTGCCGAAGCCCACCGTCAGCGCCTCCTCGATGGTCGTCACCCGCTGGTAGCTGAGCCCGCGATCGACCGAGCGGTACAGCCCCGCGGCGCCGGCCGCGAGCCAGCAGTCCCCGGACCGGTTCAGCACCGTCTCGAGCTTACCGGCGCCGGTCGGCAAACCAGTTGCCGTGGGCAAGAAGCTCCGGCCGCCGTCGACACTGCGGTACGCCGTACCGGTGGCCGCGTCGAACGCGTGGAACAGGTTCGCGTCGACCCGGTCCGCGACCACGGCGACCTGCTGCGGCAACCCGGTCACCGGCGTCCACGAGGCGCCCCGGTCCCGCGAGTAGTGCGGCAGCACGTCGCCCGGGACCCACACGATCGTCCGCGCGTCCGTGCCGACCACGATCCTGCCCGGCTGCGTCGATCCGGCGGGCTCACCGGCGAAGGGCTGCCAGCTCGCGCCGGCGTCGGTCGAGTACGCGCCACGCTGCAGGCTGTCGCCGTACGCGACCCGCACGACGAACCCCTCGGCCCTGGCCGCGTAGTCGAGACTCGGCGAGGACCCGCTGACTGGGTTGGACGCCTGCCCGTCCGGCGGTACGACGTCCAGCCGGTCGTGCCGGTAGACGCCGATGTCGCCGAGCGCGCTGATCAGCGGCGGACCCCACGGCGGGCTGATCAGGTCCAGCACCGCCGTCTCCTCCAGCCCCTGCGCGCGGACCGACCAGTGCGTACTGCGGCCTGCCTCGGCGTTCGTCGCGTCGTCGGTGCCGAAGATCGTCGCGCCGGTGACGTACAGGACCTTGCCGGAGTCGAACGGGTCGATCGAGATGTCCCCGATCATCCAGCCGAGCTTCGGCGTCCCGTGGAAGTCCAGGTACGGCGCTCCCGAGGTGTCCAGCTCGATCTTCGACCCGATCGAGTGCCAGGTCGCGCCCCCGTCGACCGTCCGGAACACGTCGTCGACCGGACCCCACCGGCTCATCGTCGACACCATCACCGTGCCGGGCCGGCGCGCGTCCACGGCCAGGCCGGCGTAGCCGAATCCCGCTTCGCCACCGGTGTTCGGCCGTAGCGGGGTGATGTCGGTCCAGACACCCGTCGCGGTGTCGAGCTTGTGGACCGCGCCGTCGTACATCTCGTACGGTCCCGGCAGGTCGCCGTACGTCACGTACAGCTGTCCGTTCGAGGTCAGTTCTCCGTGATGCGGCAGCAAACCGGTGGGCTGGTCCGCCAGAGGAGACCAGGTGCGGCCGGCGTCGTCGCTTCGCCACAGGGGGTTCGCGCGATCGGTGGTGCCGACGTAGATGGTCTTCGTCGCGCGACCGGCGCGGCTCCCCCGCCGGTCGAAGAAGACGAACCCGAGCCCGATTCCCGCCGTACCGGCGGTCGGGAAGCTCTCGACCCGCGCCCAGGTCTCGCCGCGGTCGGTACTGCGCCACAGGCCTTCGTTGCGGGTCCCGAAGTACAGGATCCGCCCGTCGCACGGATCGACGGCCAGCCGCTCGCCCATCGAGCGACCGGGCTCGTTCCCGCCGAGCTTGAACGGGAGGTCGGTACGCCGGAACGTGCGGCCCTGGTCCGTCGAGCGCAGGATCGCGCCGTTGATCGGCGACCAGTCGTTGGTGTAGGTGCCGACGGCAAGGAAGAGCCGCGCCGGGTCGCGCGGGTCGAGGGCCAGGCTCTCGACCCCGGTCAGGCTCCAGTCCTCCAGGCCGACCCACTCGAGCAGCTGGACCCACCGGCGCGTCCGCGGGTCCAGCCGGGCGGCGCCGCCGATGTCGGTCCGGACGTAGACCAGACCACGCTGCGCGGGGTGGTGCACGATGCCGGTGACGAAACCGCCGCCGACGATCTCGACGTTGCGCCAGCGGTACCGGCCGGCGCCGTGGCCGGGCGTCGCGGCGGCCGGCTCCGGCCACGCCGCCACGGTCGCGGCCGCGGCGGCACCGGTGCCCAGCGCCAGGAAATGCCTGCGCGGAAGCGTCATCTCACTCCTTCTGAAAGGTCGGGCTAGCCCTTGACCGCGCCGATGATGACGCCCTTGGTGAAGTGCTTCTGGATGAACGGGTAGACGAGCAGGACCGGGATCACGGCCAGGACGACGATCGCCATCTTGATCGCCAGGCTCGGCGCCGGCGCCAGGCCGAGTGCCGGACTGGAGGTGACACCGCCCGCGCCGGTGGGCAGCACCTGCGCCTGGACGATGTACGTCCGCAGGACCAGCTGCAACGGCCACTTGGTGTTGTCGTTGAGGTAGAGCATCGCGTTGAAGAACGCGTTCCAGTAGCCGACCGCGTAGAACAGCCCGACGACGGCGACCACCGCCTTCGACAGCGGCAGCACGATCCGGGTCAGCACGGCGAACTCACCCGCGCCGTCGATCCGCGCGCTGTCGATCAGCTCGCCCGGGATGCCCATGAAGAACGCGCGCATCACGATCAGGTTGAACGCCGAGATCGCGGTCGGCAGGATCAGCGAGGCGTAGCTGTCGATCAGCCCGAGCGAGTTCACCAGCAGGTAGCTCGGGATGATGCCCGGACCGAACAGAAAAGTGAGCAGTACGACGAACAGCAGCGGCCGGTGCCACAACGAGCCCGGCCGGGACAGCCCGTACGCCGCGAGCACGGTGATCAGCAGGCTGAACGCCGTACCGACGACCGTGATCACCGTGCTGATCACCAGGGCCCGGGTGACGACACCACCCGACAGCAGCTGGACGTACGCGGCCAGGGTCAGCTCCCGCGGTACGACGACCAGCCCGCCCGCGCGGGTGACGGCCTCGGTCGAGGACAGGCTGGTGACGACCACGACGTACAGCGGGAAGGCGACGACCAGGAAGACCAGGGCCAGCACGACCGGCTTGCCCAGCCGGCCGACCAGCGTCGGCTCCTCCTCCCAGACCGGGCGGTCCGGATGACGTCCCGGCCGGAACAGCGATCCGGCCGGCGGCTTGACGGCTTGTGAGCTCATGAGCGCGAGTACACCCCCTGCTCGCCCACCAGATGGGCGAATTTGTTGGCGGCCAGCACCAGCACGAGGCCGACCAGTCCCTTGAACAACCCGGCGGCCGCGCCGTACCCGAAGTCGCCGACCAGCAGGCCCTCGAAGTACACGTAGGTGTCCAGCACCTCGGACGCGCCGGCGCCGACGGCCTGGCGCTGCAGGATGAACTGCTCGAACCCGACCGTGAGCGCGTCACCCAGCCGCAGGATCAGCAGCAGCACGATCACCGGGCGCAGGCCCGGCAGCGTGATGTGCCACAGCCGGCGCCAGCGGTTCGCGCCGTCGGCGGCCGCGGCCTCGTACAGCGCCGGGTTGATGGTGCTCAGCGCGGCCAGGAAGACGATCATGCCCCAGCCCGCGTCCTTCCAGACCGCCTGCGCGGTGACCAGCAGGATGAAGCTGTCGGGTTTCGTCATCAGGTCGACGGCCTGGAAGCCGTTGGCGCGCAGGCTCTGCGCGAGCAGCCCGGCGCCGCCGATCATCTGCTGGAACAGCGACACGACCAGCACCCACGAGAAGAAGTGCGGCAGGTAGACGACGCCCTGGATGAAGGTCCGCACCCGCACCGAGAGCACGCTGTTCAGCAGCAGCGCGAGCAGGATCGGAATCGGGAAGAAGAACACCAGCTGGAACGCCGTGATCGTGAGCGTGTTGGCCAGCGCCGACCAGAACGCGCCGTCGCCGAACATCCGGCTGAAGTTGGCCAGGCCGACGAACTCGCTGTCCCGGATGCCGACGTACGGCGAGTAGTCCTGGAAGGCGATCACGTTGCCGAGCGTCGGCAGGTAGTGGAAGAGCAGCAGCAGGACGATCACCGGGGCGACCATCAGCAGCAGCGGCCAGTCCTGCCGCAGCCGGACCCGCCAGTGCGGGCGGGTCCGGCGCGGTCGCGGGGCCGGCGCCGGCGGCTGCGCGGTCGGCGTCCTGACCTCATCGACCGTTGTCACTGAGCACCTTCGCGTAGAACTCGCGACCCTCGTCCCCGCCGCCGGACCGCCAGGCCTCGACGGCCGTCTTGAGCTCCGACACCGGTCGCCGGCCGCGGAGGATGTCCTGCAGCTTGTCGTCGAAGGGCTGGTTCAGGCCGGCCATCTTGGACGGCGCCTCGACCCGGATGCCCTCGAACGGGTTCTTCTCCATCCGCTTGCAGGACTCGTTCTCCCAGGCGCTCATCGCCTGCACGTAGCCGGGGTACTGGCTCTGCGTGTGCGCCGACGGACGGCCGCCGAGGAAGATGTAGGTGTTCGCGACCTCCTTCGAGCCGAGCGCGGTCAGCTTCGGGGCGCCGGAGCTCTCCTTGGTGTAGTGCTTGCCCTCCACGCCGTACGCCGCCAGCTGGTACTCCTCGGTGCCGAACGGCGCCGCGGTGTAGTTCAGGACGCCGAGCAGCTCCTTGATCCGGGCCTCGCCGAGGCCCTTCTTCACGAAGGTGAAGATGCTCGCCGGGTCACCGCCCCAGACGATCGGCTCGCCACCGTCGTGGGCGAACGGCATCACCGCCTGCATCTCGAACGACGGGTTGATCGGCAGCTGCCGCTGCAGCGCCTCGGCCCAGGACCCGGTGCCGTCCTGGTACACCAGGATCTGGCCGCCCTCGAACAACGGCTTCTGGTCGGCGCCCGCGTTGCCGACCACGGTCGGGTGCACGTACCCCGACTGGAACAGCTTGCGGGTGAAGGCCACCGCCTCCTCGAACTCCGGGGTCTCGATCTTCTGCACGAGCTTGCCGCTGGAGTCCTTGCGCCAGCCCGCCGGTGCGCCGAACGCCCGGGCCATCTCGTCGACGATCGAGCCGAACGCCCAGCGGTTCGCCTTGGCGTCGGTCAACTCCTTGCCCAGGGCAAGTACGTCGTCGGCGTTCTTCGGCGGCTCCGCGCCCAGCTTGGTGAACAGGTCCTTGCGGTAGTACAGCGCCCAGGGAAGTCCGACCC
Organism: Kribbella lupini; assembly: GCF_039529595.1. NCBI lineage: Bacteria > Bacillati > Actinomycetota > Actinomycetes > Propionibacteriales > Kribbellaceae > Kribbella > Kribbella lupini. The sequence continues at coordinate 265,004 of NZ_BAAANC010000002.1, forward strand.
CCGGGAAGGGAACCGCCTTGAGCTGCGAGTTCCACACGCCGTACGCCCAGGCGCGGGTCGGCAGGTTCGCGAGCATCGGGTACGCCGCCGCCTTGTCGCCGGCCAGGTACGGGGTGAGGTCCTCGAAGAGCTTGTCGACCGCCTGGCCGAACCGGGTCTGGCCGGAGATCTCCCAGCCCGGGATGCAGAGCAGCTCCGGCACGTTGCCGGCGGCCAGCACCGGGCCGAGCTTGTCGCCGTACTCGTTGCCGTTGACGACGTTGAACCGGACCGGCGCGCCGATCCGCTCGTTGTTGGCGTCGAAGTAGGAGTTGTTGCCGAGGCCGGGCGGCAGCGGGCCCCACAGCGGGGTCATCGCGCTGACCTCCTTGCCACTGGTCACCGGCTTGTCCGGCAGCGCCCGCTTCAGCTCGGTCGGGTACTTGGTGAACCCCGGCGACGCGCCGTTGCTGCCCGGCAGGTCCGGCTTGACCGGCTCGTACCCGACGTACGTCGGCAGCAGTCCGGCCAGCTTGTCCTCGGTCTCGGCCCGGCCGCTGGTCGACGACCCGGTGCCGTCGTTCGAGCAGGCGGTCAGGGCGGTGCCGCTGGTCGCGACGGCCGCACCGGCACCGAGCAGGGAGAGAAAGGTCCGGCGGCTGGGTGAGCCGCCTGCGGGTGCGATCACGGGAAGATCCCTTCCGGCTGGGAACGAACGTCCGTTCCGGGTAGAGTTAGTTGGGCTAGTAGCCAAACAAATTAACGCAGGACCGCAGCCGCCACAAGGTGTAGAACTGACCCAGGGCGCACCACACCCCGCGCCGACCGAGCCGAAGAGGACGGACCTTGACCCCTCACACCGCGGACCACACCGACGTCCGCGCCACGAACCTCGCCGCCGTGCTCGGCCACCTGCGCGCCCACGCGCCCTGCTCCCGGGCCGCGATCGCCGGCGGCACCGGGCTGAACAAGGCCACCGTCACCAGCATCGTCGCCGACCTGATCGCCCAGCGGCTGGCCCGCGAGACCGAGCAGACCCAGAACCACGTCGGCCGGCCGGCCACGTTGCTGGTGCTCGACGGTTCGGCGTACGCCGCGATCGGGATGGAGATCAGCGCCCGCGGGCTGACCGCGATCGCGTACGACTCGGCCGGCGGGCAGCTCTTGCGCTGGCACCGTTCCGGTCCCGGCGCGGGCGCGGCCCCGGCGAAGACGATCGCCGCGCTGGCCGCGCTGGCCCGCCGCGCGATCTCGGCGGTGCACTCCTCGGGGCGCGACGTCCTCGGCCTGACCGTCGGCGTACCGGCCTTGGTCGACCGGGACGGGACCGTCGTCCTGGCGGCAGGGCTCGGCTGGCGGGACGTGCCGCTCCGCGCCAACTTGGTCGAGGCCCTCGGCCGTCCGGCCTTTCCGGTGCTGGTGGACAACGACGCGAACCTCGGCGCCCTGGCCGAGCACCGGTACGGCGCGTACGCCGGCACCGCGGATCTGATCCACCTGTCCGGCGACACCGGCGTCGGCGCGGGCGTGATCTGCGACGGCCGGCCACTGCGCGGACACCACGGGTACGTCGGGGAGATCGGGCACCTGCGGATCCAGCCGGACGGTCCGCTGTGCGGCTGCGGCCGGCGTGGCTGTCTGGAGGCGATGGCCGGCCTGCCGGCCATCCTGGCCCGGCTCGATCCTTCCGACGAGTCGGAGGCGGACCCGCAACTGCGGACCGACCAGCTGGTCCGGCGGGCGGAAGACGGGGACGCGGCGACCCTGAAGACCCTGACGGAGGTCGGCGGCCTGCTCGGCCAGGGCATTTCCGTGCTGGTCGACCTGCTCGATCCCGAGCTCGTCGTGCTGGGCGGCTCGTACGCGGCCCTCGGTCGCTGGCTGGCGCCCGCGATCGAGCAGGAACTCGCCGAGGGTGCGCTGGTCGCGACCAGCGCCCGGTGCCAGGTCGTGATCTCGGACTTCGGCCACGACGCCACCTCGATCGGCGCCGTCGCCCGCTCCCTGGACCGCCTCGACTCCGGCCGCCTGCCGACCCCGTCCTCTCAGCCGTAGCGTCCGAAGAATCGGATTGCGTCCGAAGAACCCGAGGCTGTAGCGCACGCCCCTTCGGACGCATCACGCTTCTTCGGACGTTGGCGGGGCGTTTCGGACGCATCGGTTCGGACGCAATGCGGTTCTTCGGACGTCACGGTTCGCGCGCGGCGCGGGCCGAGATCTTGACCGTCCGCTCCCGGGGTGCGACGCTCTGAGACACCTTCTGATCGAAGCGCTTCGATGACTGCCTCTCCACCCTCCCCGACCAGCACTGTCGAAGCGCTTCGACCGCCTTTCCGTCGGCAGACGGCCGAGCGCTCCGGAGCCCGATCACGATGACCTCCCCGCCCAGCACGCCGCAGACCTCCCCTCCCCCGTTCCGCGACCCGGCCCGCAAGCTGCCGGAGCGCGTCGGCGACCTGCTCGAACGGCTGACGCTCGCCGAGAAGCTGGGGCTGCTCCACCAGCACCAGGGCGCCGTACCGCGGCTGGGCCTGGCGCCGTTCCGGACCGGGACCGAGGCCCTGCACGGCGTCTCCTGGCTCGGTCCCGCCACGGTGTTCCCGCAGGCGATCGGCCTCGCCAGCAGCTGGAACACCGACCTCGTCGAGGCCGTGGGATCAGCGGTCGGCGACGAGGTGCGCGCGTTCCACCACCGCGACCGGACCGCGGTCGGCCTCAACGTCTGGGCACCGGTGGTGAACCCGCTGCGCGATCCCCGCTGGGGCCGCAACGAGGAGGGCTACTCCGAGGACCCCTGGCTGACCGGCGAGCTGGCGGTCGCCTACGGCCGCGGCCTGACCGGAACCGCGCCGGGTCCGTTGAAGACCGCGCCGACCCTGAAGCATTTCCTTGCCTACAACAACGAGACCGACCGGTGCACCACGTCCAGCAACCTGCCGCCGCGGGTGCTGTACGACTACGAGCTGCCGGCCTTCCGGGCTCCGATCGAGGCCGGTGCGGCCGTCGCGGTGATGCCGTCGTACAACCTGGTGAACGGACGGCCCGCCCACCTGAGCCCGCTGATCAACGACGTGCTGCGCGGCTGGACCGAGGACGACCTGCTGGTCGTCAGCGACGCCGGCGCGCCGGCGAACCTGGTCGGGCTGCAGGCCTACTACCCGGACGGGCCGTCGGCGTACGCCGCGGCGCTCAAGGCGGGGGTCGACAGCTTCACGCAGGACGACAACGACGCCGGGCCGTCCGTGCAGCACCTGACCGACGCGCTGGAGCGGCGGCTGCTGACCGAGTCCGACATCGACGACGCCGTACGGCACGCGCTGGCCATCCGGTTCCGGCTGGGTGAGTTCGACCCGCCCGAGCTCGATCCGTACGCCGACCTCGGCGACGACGTCGTCGGTTGCCCGGCGCACCGGCAGCTCGCGCAAGAGGCCGCCCGGCAGTCGATCGTCCTGCTGAAGCACGAGTGTCACCTGCTGCCGCTGGACTCCGCGACCGTCGGCCGGGTGGCGATCGTCGGACCGCTCGCGGACACGCTGTACGAGGACTGGTACTCCGGCACCCTGCCCTACCGGGTCACCGCCCGCGACGGGCTGGTCGAACGCCTCGGGGCGGACGCGGTCGACTTCTGCGAGGGCGTCGACCGGGTCGAGTTGCGCACGCCGGACGGCTGTCTGAGCGCTGGCGAGGACGGCGTACTCAGGCTTGGGCCGGCCGGCGGTTTCGACCTGTTCGACTGGGGTGGTGGCGCGTGGACGCTGCGCTCGATGCAGACCGGGTCGTACGTCACGGTGGCCGACGACAAGTCCCTGCGAGCCGACCATCCCGGGCCGAGCAGCTGGGTGGTCAACGAGACCTTCGAGCTGCAGCTGACCGGCGAGACGAACGCGATTCTGCGGCACCTCGCCGGGAACCGGTACGTCGTCGTGCACGCCGACGGCTCGGTCACCGCGACCGCCGAGGACGCGAGCGCGGCGACCGTCTTCGGGGTGGAGACACTGATCGACGGCGCCGCCGAAGCGGCTGCACTGGCGGCCCGGGCCGATGTCGCGATCGTTGTCGCGGGCAACCATCCGCTGGTGAACGGCCGGGAGACGGAGGACCGCGAGTCGCTGGACCTGCCGGCCGGCCAGGAACGGCTGGTGCGCGCCGTTCAAGCGGCCAACTCCCGGACGGTCCTGGTCATGTCGAGCAGCTACCCGTTCGCGGTCGAGTGGGCCGACCGGCAACTCCCCGCGGTGCTGTGGTCGGCGCACGGCGGTCAGGAGTACGGGCGCGCGCTGGCCGACGTACTGTTCGGCGACGCGGACCCGGCCGGACGGCTGCCGCAGACCTGGTACCGGTCGGCCGCGGACCTGCCCGACCTGCTCGACTACGACATCGTCTCGACCGACGCGACCTACCTGTACTACCGGGGAACGCCGCTCTACCCGTTCGGCCACGGCCTGAGCTACACCACGTTCGCGTACTCCGATGTCCGGCTGAGCTCCACCTCCGTGCCGGCCGACGGTGAACTCCTGGTGACCCTGACCGTCACCAACACCGGCACGCGCGCCGGCCGGGAAGTGGTTCAGCTGTACACGCACCAGCAGCGCTCGCGCAGCAAGCAACCGCTGCGGCAACTGCGCGACTTCCAGCGGATCTCGCTGGCGGCGGGCGAGAGCGTCGAGGTCGAGTTCGCGCTCCCGGCCGCGGACCTCGCGCACTTCGACGTCACCAGGAACCGGCGCTGCGTCGAGACGGCCAGGTACAGCGTTCTGGTCGGTCGTTCCTGCACCGACACCCGACTGACGGCTTCCTTCGACGTGCACGGCGAGCGCATCCCGGCCCGGAACGTCGGCGCAGTGCCGCTGGCCGCGACGGCGTTCGACGAGTACTGCGCGATCACGCTCACCGACACGACACCGGTCCGCGGCGACGCCGTCCGGTCGCTGGAAGCCGGTGCGTGGCTGCTGTTCGAGGACGTCGACCTGACCACCGGGTACGGCCGCTGTGTCGCGGACGTCAGCTCGGAGGGGTCGGTCCCGGCGTCGCTGGAGCTCCGGCTCGACGACCCGCTGCACGGGACCTTGCTCGGCACGATCGAGGTGCCACCGACCGGCCACCGCCACACCTGGGCCCAGCAGGTCGCCACGCTCGCGCCCGCCGACGGCGTACGAGCCCTGTACGTCGTCTTCTCCAGCGAGGCGATCTCGCTGGAGAAGCTGACGTTTCTCTCGACCTAGACGACGGTGACGGTGAACCGGTCGCAGGTGCCCTCGAGCACCTTTGCGGCCGGTTTCCCGTCGGTCAGGGTCAGCTCGATCGTGGCGACCGTCTGCCCGTTCGGCCCGGGCAGCACGACCCGCCGCGACTGGCCTTCGGACGGCGCGAACCAGCGCAGCTCGACGCCGTCGGCCCAGTCGTAGTCCGGGCGGTCGTCCACAGCGCCGACCGCGATCACGGCACCTTCCCGGACCAGCACCGGCAGGCTGTCGAAGCCGTGCGTCTCGGTGACCCAACGGCTCCCGGCCAACCGCTCGCCGGTCAGCAGGTCCGTCCAGCGCCCCTCGGGCAGGTAGAAGCGGACCTCGCCGTCCTTGCTCATCACCGGCGCCACCAGCAGGTCGGGGCCCAGCATGTACTGGCGTTCCAGGTAGGCGACGCCGGGATCGGTGGGGAACTCCAGCACCATCGGCCGCATCATCGGCGTACCGGTCGCGTGGGCCTCTTCGGCGACCGCGGCCAAGTACGGCATCAGGGACAGCTTCAGCTTGGTGAACTTCCGCAGTACGCCGACAGCCTCCTCGTCGAAGGCCCACGGCACCCGGTACGAGCTGGAGCCGTGCAGACGCGAGTGCGACGACAGCAGCCCGAACGGCACCCAGCGCTTGAACACGGCGGCGTCCGGCGTGCCCTCGAACCCACCGATGTCGTGGCTCCAGTAGCCGAATCCCGAGGACGCCAGCGAGAGGCCACCGCGCAACGACTCGGCCATCGCCTCGAACGTCGACTCGCAGTCGCCACCCCAGTGCACCGGGAACTGCTGGCCGCCGACCGTCGCCGACCGGGCGAACAGGACGGCGTCACCTTCGCCGCGCTGCTCGGTCAGCAGGTCGAACACGGCCTTGTTGTAGAGGTGCGGGTAGTAGTTGTGCATCCGGCGCGGGTCCGACCCGTCGGACCAGACCACGTCCTCGGCCGGGATCCGTTCGCCGAAGTCGGTCTTGAAACAGTCCACGCCGAGGTCGAGCAGCGCCTGCAACTTGGACCGGAACCACGCCGTCGCGGCGGGGTTGGTGAAGTCGACGATCGCCATGCCGGCCTGCCACAGGTCCCACTGCCAGACCGAGCCGTCGGGGCGCTTCAGGAGGTAGCCGAGCCGGCGCCCTTCCTCGAACAGCACCGAGCGCTGGGCGATGTAGGGGTTGATCCACAGGCTGACCCGGAGCCCGCGGTCCTTCAGCCGCCGGACCATCCCGGCCGGGTCGGGGAACGCGACCGGGTCCCAGAGGAAGTCGCACCAGTGGAACTGGCGCATCCAGAAGCAGTCGAAGTGGAAGACGCTGAGCGGCAGGTCGCGGGACGCCATGCCCTCGACGAAGCTGCTCGTCGTCTCCTCGGTGTAGTCCGTGGTGAACGAGGTCGACAGCCACAGCCCCATCGACCAGGCCGGGACGCGGGCCGGGCGCCCGGTGAGCGCGGTGTAGCGGCGCAGGACGTCCTTCGGTTCCGGGCCGCCGATCACGTAGTAGGTCAGCTGCTGGCCCTCGACGCTGAACTGGTTGCGGGAGACGACCTCCGAGCCGACCTCGAACGACACGTGCGCGGGGGTGTCCACCAGTACGCCGTACCCGCTGCTGCTCAGGTAGAAGGGCACGTTCTTGTACGCCTGCTCGCTGGACGTGCCGCCGTCGGCGTTCCAGATGTCGACCACCTGGCCGTTCTTCACCAGCGGGCCGAACCGCTCGCCGAGGCCGTACACCGTCTCGCCGACGCCGAGCGCGAGCTGCTCGTGCAGGTACTGACGGCCTTCCTGGTCGGTGATCAGCCCGATGCTGCGGGCGCTGGACCCGGTGAGCGGCTTGCCGTCGCGCTCGAAGCGCAGGTCCCACGGGCCGTCGAGCTGAACGACCGCGGTGAGGTCGCCGCTGGTCAGCCGCGCGGTCTCCCGGCCGACCTCGACCTTCACCGAATGGTCGTCGCCAGTCGTCAGCTCGAACGCCGGCCGCGGCGGCAGCCCGCCGCTGTGGTGCTCGATCGTCACGCCGATGACGTCCGGCGCCGGCGAGGTGAGGGTGACCGTGAACAGCGGCTGGTTCAGGGTGTCGCCCCGGCCGACGATCTGCTTGGCCGGGGCGTACACGACGAGGGATCGCTCGGAAGCCTCGGCACTCTCGACCGCGGCTGGACGCAACCGCGTCAGCCCCGCCCGCAGCTGCCAGTAGCCGTCAGTGAACTTCATCGACTGCCTCTCTGCCTGGACGCGGCTCGGCCACGCAGCCGATTGTCGAAGCGTTTCGACAAACCGTAGGAGAGCGCCCCGGCCGCGTCAATGGCCCGCCCGCCCTGCGAGCAGAAGGCCGGTCAGCCGAGGGGGAGGTAGGTGTTCAGGTAGTCGTTGCGGAACTTGCCACCTGCGTCGTAGCGGCTGGCCAGTTCGACGAAGTCCCGGACCTTGGGGTAGCAGGTCGCGAGGGTGGCGGCGTCGGCGGTGAAGACCTTGCCCCAGTGCGGCCGGGCACCCAACGGCAGGAGCGCGTCCTCGATGGCCTCGACGACCGGGCGGACCGCTGTCTCGTCCTGGATCCAGGTGAAGTGGAAGGCGACGCTGTCGCGGCCCTGGCTCGGGCTGAGCCACAGGGTGTCGGCGGCGATCGTACGGACCTCAGAGACCTGGATGAGCGGCGCCATCTCCTTGCCCAAGGCCTGCAGCCGTTCGATCGCGACGGGGGCCTGAGCGCGTTCGACGAAGTACTCCGACTGCAGTTCCTCGCCGTTCGACGGCGTGAACTCGAGGCGGAAGTGCGGGAGCCGCGCGTTCCACGGGCCGGGGACGCCGCCCTGCTGGGTGGCGAAATCGGCGGGCATCGTCTTGATCGGGTGGCGGGCGCCGTCGGCCAGACGGGCACCGAGCCACTCGGGCTCCAGGGTGGTCTGCTTGGCCTTGCGCCAGACCATCACGTCGGGGTCGACCCAGTCGGTGAACGCGCTCACGCTGTACGCGCTCGAGAACACCTCGTCGAACGACGAGGCCAGGCGCTCGACCGGCAGGCCGTCGTACACGACCTGGCTGATCTCGTACGACGGTTCGACCGCGAGCGTCAGATGGGTCGTCACGCCGAGCGCGCCGAGCGCGACGATCGCGCCGTCGAAGTCCGGATCGGTCTTGTCGAGCGACACCAGCGATCCGTCGGCGCCGACGAACTCGATCCGTACGACGGCCGACGCGAGCGTCCCGTTCGTGTCGCCGGAGCCGTGCGTCCCCGTCGAGCAGGCACCCGCGACCGAGATGTGCGGCAGCGACCCCAGGTTGTGCAGCGCGAGCCCGTCAGCCTGCAGCGCGGCCGTCACCTCGCCGTACCGCAGTCCGCCGGCGACGCGCACGGTGCGCCGGTCCGCCGCGATCTCGATCGTCTTCGGCAGGTCGAGCACCGACACCAGGGTGTCCGCGGTGTCGGCGATCCGGTTGAACGAGTGCCCGGTGCCGAGCACTCGGACCCGCTCGCTGCCACCGACCAGCTCCTGCAGCTCCTCCACCGACGTCGGCCGGTGCGGCTCCGCCGCGAAGGTGATGTTGCCTGCCCAGTTCTTCATGCGGTTCCTCTCACCGGATTCCCCGGAGCCTTGCACATCGGTTCCCGGCAAGTTTCCGTCACCTCCGGCGAGCCAGCACCTGGCGACCGGAACCGTCCATGATTTGATACGACCGCTCGCCACCGACGGTGATCAAGGAGACACGGATGATCTTCGGGTTCGGGATCGCGGCGTTCTGGTTCGTGCTGTTCGTGATCAGCTTCGTGCGCGACCGGCGGGTGCTGCGCAACGGGATCTACCTGGTGATGACGGTGTTCTTCGCCGGGATCGGCACCGTCTTCGCGCTGGAGTCGGTCAACCAGACCGCCGCCCGCTGGCTGGTCCTGCTGGTGCTGGTGATGATCCCGGTGACCGGGCTCGTGCTGACGGTCGCGCTGATCGGCAACGGCGTGGTGATGCTGCGCCGCGAGGGCCGGCGACCGGCGAACCTGCTGTCGCTGGCGGCCGGTCTCGGGATCGTTGCCTTCGGCATCTTCAGCGTGCTGGTGCTGAAGACCGGGTCGCCGTTCCTGGCCGCGGTCCGGGACGCGATCGGCGGGACGCTGGGCTACGTGTCGTTCCTGTTCGTCTGCTTCCTGGCCTACGCGTTCGTCTACGCGCGGATCCGGTTCTTCCGCCGGCCCGACTTCATCGTCGTGCTCGGTTCCGGCCTGCGTGGCCGCCGGGTCCCGCCGCTGCTGGCCAGCCGGCTCGACAAGGCGCAGGCCGTCTGGCAGAAGGAACGCGACAAGGGCCGTACGCCGTTGCTGATCACCTCCGGCGGCCAGGGCCCGGGAGAGGAGGTCGCCGAGGCGGTCGCGATGGCCGACTACCTGGTCGACCGCGGCGTACCGGCGGACGCCGTACTGCGTGAGGACCGGTCGACGACGACCTTCGAGAACCTCACCTTCAGCAGCCGCATCATGACCGAGCTCAACCCGAAGTACCGCTGCCTGATCGTCACCAACAACTTCCACGCCCTCCGCGCCGCCTTCACCGCCCGCAAGGCCGACGTCAACGGCCAGGTCCTCGGCTCCCCCACCGCCCTGTACTTCTGGCCCAGCGCCACCATCCGCGAGTTCATCGCCGTCCTCGTCGACCACAAGCTCGCCAACGGCATCGTCATCGGCCTGATCCTGCTGAGCGCCTTCGCCCGCCTCGTCTAGGGTGGATGCGTGAGTCTTACCGCTGGCGGTCCGCGTCGTGAGGATTTCTTCAAGGTGCCCGGCAAGGGAGCCGGCGCGCCGGTGAAGCCTGGGGAGAAGCCGCCGGTGGACCGGACGGCTTCGTTGTCGGTGGGCGCGTTCCAGCCGGTGATCGCGGCGGTGCCGATGCCGCGGCGGTTGTTCGAACACGAGAAGGAACGGGCGGCGGCGCTGGCGGCCGGCTCGGACGGCGAGCGGGAGCTGAAGAACGTGGTCGCCGACCTGGACGTCGCTCTCACCACCGCCGTACTGCTGCTGCGCGGGGTCGAGCACGCGAAGGCGCGGGAGCGCGTGGTCGAGGCAGTGCCGTTGCTCGTCGGCTCCGCGGACTACCAGCCGCTCGATGCCGCGGCGGAGTTCCTCGATCTCGACGGCGAGGACGTGGCCGAGATCCTGGACGGCTTGACTGAGCAGGGGTACGCCGGGCCGACCGAGGAAGCGATCGCGCAGGCGGAGGATCTGCGCGAGCAACTCAGGCAGGTCGACCACGAGAAGCTCGACGCCTTCCTCGAGAAAGCGCTGCGGATCGTCGTCCTGGTGTCGTTCACGGGCGCTGCCGCTCCGCTGGGCGCCTTGACCGAGGGCGACCCGCAGCTCGCCGAGGTCGCGAAGGCAGGCGTCGTGGGACTGGCCGCGGTGGCGCTGCAGGAGTTGCCGAGCAGCAAGTACGAGAAGGTCGAGGACCACGAGGTCGAGGACCTCATCGAGGGGCTGACTCCGCCGGTCAGGTGAGCATCGTCACCGCGGCGATCACGCCGGCCAGCACGATCAGGATCCGGAGCAGCGTCGGCGGAAGCACCCGGCCGACGTGCGCGCCGGTGTAGCCGCCGACGATCGAGCCGATCGCGAGCAGCCCGACCGCGGTGTAGTCGAGGTCGGCGACGAACACGAAGATCAGACCGGCGACGACGTTCGCGGCCATCACCGCCAGGGTCTTCAACGCGTTGACGATCCGCAGGTCGAGGTCGAGCCCCAGGCCCAGCACCGCCATCATCATCACGCCCGAGCCGGCGCCGAAGTACCCGCCGTACACGCCGGTCAGGGTGGCGAAGAACGTGGTGACGGGCGACATCTTCGTCCGCGGCCCGACCTCGTGCGGTTTCCGGGAGCGCAGCCAGCGGGAGATCGTCGGCGTCGCGCCGACCAGCAGGCAGGTGAACAGGATCAGCCACGGGACGATCGCCTCGAAGACGCCGGACGGCAGCGCGAGCAGCAGGACGGCGCCGCCGATCGAGCCGAACGCGCAGGTCGCGACCACCACCCAGGTCACCGCGGGCTGTTCACGCAGTTCGCGCCGGTAGCCGAGCGAACCACCGAGGCCGGCCGGGATCATCCCGACCGTGTTCGACGCGTTGGCGACCACCGGCGGGATGCCCAGGGCAACCAGAACGGGGAAGCTGACCAGGGAGGCCACGCCGACCGTGGACGTCAGCAGTCCGGCGACGAGCCCGGTAGCGATGACGATCAGGTGCTCAGTACCCGTCACGACTGCTCGGCGGAGAGGTCGGCGGCACGCCCCAGCGGCTCCGGAGCGCGGCCAGGCTCGCGCAGCAGAGCCACGTCACTGACCAGCATCACGTGCTCGTGCATCGCCTGGGAGGCGGCGACCGGGTCGCCCGCGACGATGGCCTCCGCGACCTTGCGGTGCCCGGCCAGCGAGTCCTTCGGTCGCCCGGGCTGCGACAGCGACTCGATCCGGGTTTCCCGGATCAGGTCGTGGATCGCCTCCATCATCTGCCCGAGCAGTTCCGACCGCGCCGCCGTCGTGACCGCACCGTGGAACTGCTCGTCCGCGTCGACCCCGCGCCCACCGGCCGCGATGTCGCGTTCCATCGCGGCCAGCGCCGCCTGGATCGCGACCACATCAGCGTCAGTACGCCGTACGGCGGCCAGCGCGGCCAGCTTCGACTCCAGCGCGTCCCGCGCGTCGATGATCTCCGGCAGCCGGTCGGCGTGCGCCCGGATCGCCTCGATCACCGGCGCGGTCCGCGCCTGCTCGGTGAGCACGGTCCCGTCACCGTGCCGGACGACGACCACGCCGATCACCTCGAGCGCGACCAGCGCCTGGCTCAGCGTCGCGCGGCTCACGCCGAGCCGGACGGCGAGCTCCCGCTCGGGTGGCAGCCGGTCACCGGCCTTCAGCCCGTTCTCCGCGATCCATCCGGTGATCTGCTCGGCGACCTGCTCGTAGAGGCGGGTCCGTAGCACCGGACGCGGAAAGCGCGGAGAGTCGTCCATGAGCACCAATGTATTGACAACTGGGTCATTGAGCTATTGGCTAGGCCACTGAGCCAACTGTGGCGTCCCCCACATCATTGGAGAATCAGATGGGTCCCGAGTGGGTAGCGATCCTGGCGCTGGTCGCCTTGTTCGTGATCGGCACGCTGCTGCCGATCAACATGGGTGCGCTCGCGTACGTCGCGGCGTGGCTGGTCGGCATGTTCTCCCTCGACCTGAGCGAGAAGGAGATCCTCGGCGGGGTCAGCGGTGACCTGATCCTGACCCTGATCGGCGTCACCTACCTGTTCGCGATCGCCAAGAACAACGGCACCGTGGACCTGATCGTGCGATCCGCGGTCCGCGCGGTCGGCGGCCGGGTCGCGCTGATCCCGTGGGTGATGTTCGCGGTGACCGCGCTGCTGACCGCGATCGGCGCGGCCAGCCCGGCCGCCTGCGCGATCATCGGGCCGATCGCGCTCGGGTTCGCCGGCAAGTACAAGATCAACCCGCTGATGATGGGCATGTTCGTCGTGCACGGCGCCCAGGGCGGCGGGTTCTCCCCGATCAGCATCTACGGCACGATCACCAACTCGGTGATGGAGGACAACAACCTGCCGTCGAGCGAGATGACGGTGTTCCTGGCCAGCCTGGCCGTCAACCTGGTGATGGCGGCGATCCTGTTCGTGCTGTTCGGCGGCCGCCAGCTGATGGCCCAGCGGGTCGACCCTGACGACGAGGACACACTGAGCGAGGACCTCCACCGCGGCGGCGCGACCGTCCCGGCGCGCGGGTACGGTACGTCGGCCCCGACCGGTACGCAGGCGCTCGGCGTACGGCGGGACCAGGTGCTCACGCTGGTCGCGTTCGTCGGCGTCGCGCTGGTCGCGCTGGTGTTCGACAAGAACATCGGGTTCGTCGCGATCACCGCCGCGGTGATCCTCGCGATGCTGTCGCCGACCGAGCACAAGGACGCGGTCCGGCAGATCGCCTGGCCGACCGTGCTCCTGGTCGCCGGCGTCAGCACGTACGCCGCGATCCTGACCGAGGCCGGTTCGCCGGAGTTCGTCGGGAACTGGGCGGCCGGGCTCGGCGCGATCGCGATCGGCGCGCTGGTGCTCTGCTACGTCGGCGGCGTGGTGTCGGCGTTCGCGTCGTCGACCGCGCTGCTGCCGGTGATCATCCCGATCGCCGTCCCGCTGATCGCCAACGGCGGGATCAGCGCCGGCCTGTTCGTCGCCGCGCTGGCGGTCTCGTCGACGATCGTCGACGTCAGCCCGTTCTCGACCAACGGCGCGCTGATGCTGGCCAACAAGCCGGACACGATCGCCGAACCCGTGTTCTACAAGCAGATCCTGACCTACAGCATGATCGTCGTCGTGGTGGGTCCGCTGCTGGTGTGGGCCGCGCTGGTCCTGCCGGGGTGGTGAGCACGATGAGTGGACCGCTGGACGGCGTACTGGTCGTCGATCTGTCGCGGGCGCTGGCCGGGCCGCACGCGACGATGATGCTGGGCGATCTCGGCGCGCGGGTGATCAAGGTCGAGGCGCCGGGGCGCGGCGACGACACGCGCGGGTGGGGGCCGCCGTTCGTCGGTGAGGAGTCGACGTACTTCCTCTCGGCCAACCGGAACAAGGAGTCGATCGCCCTGGATCTGAAGGATCCTGGTGATCGCGAGGTGCTGCTGCGGCTGGTCGACCGGGCCGACGTACTGGTGGAGAACTTCCGGACCGGGGTGCTGGAACGGCTCGGGCTCGGGCTGGAGGCGTTGCAGGCCAGGAATCCGCGGCTGATCGCGCTGTCCATCACCGGGTTCGGGCACGACGGGCCCGAAGGCGGGCGCGCGGGGTACGACCAGATCGCGCAGGGCGAGGCCGGGTTGATGTCGCTGACCGGGTCGGGGCCCGAGGATCCGCAGCGGGTCGGGGTGCCGATCGGGGATCTGCTCGCGGGGATGTACGGCGCGTACGGCGTACTGGCGGCGCTGCGGGAGCGGGACCTGACCGGCGTCGGCCAGGTGGTGCGGACGTCGTTGCTGGCAGCGGTGGTCGGGGTGCACGCGTTCCAGGGAACGCGGTACACGGTGGCCGGAGAAGTGGGGGTTGCCCAGGGCAATCATCATCCGTCGATCGCGCCGTACGGGTTGTTCCACTGTGCCGACGGCTCGGTGCAGATCGCGGTCGGCAGTGAGGGCCTGTGGCAACGGCTGGTTTCGGCGTTCGCGCTGGACGAGACCGGGCTCGAGACGAACGCGTTGCGGGTGGCCGATCGGGCGCGGGTGATCTCCGTGGTCGAAGCCGCCTTCGCCGAGTGGCCGGCCGAGCGGTTGCTGGCCAAGCTCGACGAGGTCGGTGTGCCGGCGGGCAAGGTGCGGCGGCTCGACGAGGTGTACGAGTGGGAGCAGACGGCGAGCCAGGGACTGCTGATCGACGTCGAACATCCGTCGCTGGGGTCGGTGCGGTTGCCGGGGCCGCCGTTGCGGTTCTTCGGGGCTGACGGCGACGAGAGGACGCGACGGGATCACGGAGCGCCGCCGACGCTCGACCAGCACGGCGAGGAGATCCGGAGGTGGGTGTCGTGAGCGCCCGGCCGAGTGCGCGGGAACTGATCGAGGTCGTGCTCGATCCGGGCTCCTTCGAGTCCTGGGACGAGCCGGCCGACCTGAGTGGTCACTCCCCTGCCTACCTGGAGCAACTCGAGGCGGCCGCCAAGCGGTCGGGGGCGGACGAGTCGGTGCTGACCGGGCGCGGGCTGATGCGCGGGCGGCCGGTCGCCGTACTGGTGAGTGAGTTCGCGTTCCTGGCCGGGTCGATCGGGCGGGCGGCGGCGGCGCGGATCACGTCCGCCGTACGCCGGGCGACCGCGGAAGGCCTGCCGATCCTGGCCTCGACAGCGTCGGGCGGAACGCGCATGCAGGAAGGCGCCCCGGCGTTTTACGAGATGGTCCGGATCTCGCGCGCGCTGATGGAGCACAAGGCCGCCGGCCTGCCGTACCTCGTCCACCTCCGCCACCCGACCACCGGCGGCGTCTTCGCGTCCTGGGGCTCACTCGGCCACGTCACCGTCGCCGAGCCCGGCGCCCTGGTCGGCTTCCTCGGCCCGAAGGTGTACCAGGCCCTGTACGACGAACCGTTCCCCACCGATGTCCAGACCGCGGAGAACCTGGCAGAACACGGCGTCATCGACGGCGTCGTCGAGTCCGTCGACCTCCCGGTGCTGCTCGACCGAGCCCTCGGCATCCTCGTCGATCCCCCGGCACCGCCCGAGCTCGCCCGACGGACAGCCGCTACCCTCCCCGTCAGTGAGACCGTCGCGGAGGCTGACGGGTTCGTCGGCGGCTGGGACGCGGTGACCGCGACCCGGCGAGCTGATCGAGCCGGAGTGCGCGAGTTCCTGCGCTTCGCGTGCAGCGGCACGGTCCGGCTGACCAGCGCGGACGCCAACGTGCTGGTCGCGCTCACCCGCATGGACGGCCGCCCCTGCGTCCTCGTCGGCCAGGACCGCGAGTCCGACCGCCCACTCGGCCCGGCCGCGCTCCGCACTGCCCGCCGCGGCATGCGACTCGCCGAGGATCTCGGCCTGCCCCTCGTCACCCTCATCGACACCGCCGGCGCGGAACTCTCCCGCGCGGCCGAAGAAGGCGGCCTGGCCGGCGAGATCGCGCAGTGCATCGCGACGATGAGCACGCTGACCGTACCGACCGTCTCCGCCCTGCTCGGCCAGGGCACCGGCGGCGGCGCGCTGGCGTTGCTCCCGGCAACGACCGTGATCGCCGCCGGCCACGCTTGGCTCGCGCCGCTACCGCCCGAGGGCGCCAGCGCCATCATGTACGGCGACACCACCCACGCCCCCGCGCTCGCGACCGCCCAGCGGATCGCGGCCACGGACCTCCGCGCCGCCGGCATCGTCCACCACGTCGTACCGGAACTCCCCGACGACACCGCGGAGTCACTCACCACAGCCCTCGCCGCCGAGATCGCCCACCACCTCAGCTGAGCTTGCTCCGCGCGTAGCGAACCCCAGCAGCGAACCGGGTCCGAACCTGCAACGCCTCCAGCAACCGAGCCACCTCGTACCGCACCGATCGCACACTCAGCCCGATCCGCTCAGCGATCTGGTCGTCGGTGCAGCCCTCGCACAGCAACTCGGCGATCACCTGCTGCCGACTCGTCAGATCAGCCTCCGGCTCGGCCAGCTCACTCGCCCGTACGGCGGTCTCCCGCACCGCCCGCAAGTACTGCCCGGCCGCGTTGACCGCCTCCAGCCGCCGATCAGCATCAGGCTGCGCTGCCCGTCGACGACCGGCCCCTCGAGCACCACCCGCTCGCCGTCGAACACCTTCAGCTGGATCGGCCCGTACGCCAGGTGGTACGGCATCTCCTCGGCCGCGATCAGGAACTCCGTCATCGCGTCGGTCCCACCGGTCACGTCGAAGAAGCTCGTCATCCGGACCCCACGCTCGACGAGGACCTGGTTCAGCTTGTGACTCGGCGCGAAGCTCTCGACGCTCTGGCACTGCGTGGAGGTCACCGCGGTCAACTCGGAGCAGTCCCAGCACAGGTCGTGCAGCCACTCCCGCAGCCCGACGCTGTCCCGCCCGAAGACCTCGACCTCGACACCCTGCCGGCGCCCCGCCAACCACTCGTCACAGAACCGGGCGCGCACCACCTGCAACCGCAACGAGGCGTCCCACACCTGCTGCCGTACCGGGAAATGAGCCAGTACCCGTTCCACAATCCCCACCCCCGTGGCGAATCCGACCTCGACGCCGGGAATCCTGCCACGCCCGACGATCACCCGCCGCGCTCGGAGTGTCGCCCGCGGCAACCACTCCGGCATCAAACGTTGGCTTGGCGCCGGGCCGGCGTGGTCGGCACTGCGGCCGAAGAACAGCAGAAGCGGCCGGTGATGGACGCAGCGTTCGTTGCGTCATTCGACGTCACCTGTCAAACTGGTGACGTGGAGCATGCCTTTCCCTGCGGGAACACCGCCCTCGACTTCGTCGGCACGCTGAAGGCGCGCCGCAACGCCGTACCGCTGGAGACGCTCACCGGGCCCGGCAAGCTCGAGGCCTGGTACCGCGAGGCCGGCGTCGTGGCCGGCAGCGAGGTCACCTGCGCCGCCGACGACGTGCCCCAGGCCGTCACGGTTCGCGAAGCGATCTACACGCTCGTCTTCGCCCGGCTCAACGAGCTCCCGTACGACGACCACGCGGCCGAGATCGTCAACGCGGCCGCCCGCGTCCCTGCGGCGGTCCCCCAGCTTCTCCACAACGGCCACCGCATCGAGGCCACCGCCGAGCAGGCTCTCTCGTCCGTCGCCCGCGACGCGATCGCCATCCTCGGCGGCTCGGACGCCGAGCTCCTCAAGGAGTGCGGACGCCCCGAGTGCACCCAGGTGTACCTGGACCGCTCCCGAGGCGGCCGCCGCGAGTGGTGCGCGATGGAGACCTGCGGCAACAAGATGAAGGCCAAGGCCTACCGGGCGCGGAAGAAGGACCAGACCCGCCCGGTGTCGGCCAGGCCTTAGTTCCACCACCTCGTCGACAGCGAGTCGCGCAGGGTGTTCGTCGCGCAGTGGATCTCACCCTCGGACACGTGCTCCGAGGTCAGGTCGTCGGCGTAGGTGACCTGGTAGCCGATCCCGCCCAGCGCCTTGCCGATCGCCGTCGCGAAGACGTCCTGGCCGTCGACCACCGGCCCGTACGGCTTCGGCGCGACGTACCGGCCGCCGTTCAGCACCAACCCGTTCACCGCACCTGGGATCTCCGCCACCGCGTCCCGCATCGCGTGCAGCTTGGCGATCGCCTGGTCCTTCTCCGGCCCGTCCTCCAGCTGGCTGATCTCGGTCTCGAGCATCCCGTAGTCCATCGACTTCGCCGTGAACAGCGACGGCACCCGCACCAGGTCCGCGTCGGTCAGCCCGGCCTGCGCCTTCAGCACCTCGACGTTCGCCTGGATCTTGGCCGCGGCCCGCTCGTTCGTCTCCACGAACTGCTGGTCGGCCAGGAACTCGGAGGTGCTCCGCTGATCGATCCGCAGGTCGTACGGCCACTCCAGCTCCGGCAACCCACCGTGCATGATCTCCCCGCCGTGCCCGCTCTTCTGTACGCCGCGCAGCAGTTCCAAGCCGGCCGCAGGATCGGCGACCAACGCCTTCCATCCCCACCGGCTCCCCGGCACCACCACGAACTGCAGGAACTCGTCGACATGTCCCACGGTCAGCCACGACGTGTCCAGCGCCAGCGGGTCCTGCATCCCCTGCGACTTCAGCAGCGTCACCATCTCCGGCGCCGGCCCGGTCTTCCCGTGCTCGAACCCGTCGCCGCCGATCACGATCCGCCCGACCGGATGCCCAGGCGTCGGCGGGATCGTCTCGAGGTTCCCCATCGAGTCGTAGCTGTCGTTCTCCTCCGGCACCGGTACGTGCTCGACGTGCACGCCCGCGACATCAGCCCCCGCGAGGTCGGTGAAGATCACCCGCGACCCGACCCGGCGCGAGTCGTTCACCGACCCGAGCAGCACCTTCATCCCCTGCGGCTTCCCACCCGGACCGGGGATCGACATGTACGCCGGCTCGAACAGATCCTGTGTCCAGCTGTCGTCCCCCTGGTCGAGCAGCTGCACCCCACCCGGTACGCCGGTCTGCTTGACCACCTTGTCGACCTGCTTGCGCCAGGCCGCCCCCACCTTGTCGCTGTCTCCCGCGGCCCCGGCGAACACCTTCTGCACCCGCTGCGTGTTGAGCTGGGTCAGCACCGGCGCCTCCTTCAGCGCAAGGGCCCCGGTCGCCGACGAACCGTTGCCGCTGACAACAAGCTTCAGCGTCGCCGTACCGTCCCACGCGGCCGCGTCCCGGACGATGTCGCGCCCCTCGATCCCCAGCTCGACCCCGTGCCGCACCTCGTCGGCCGTCAGCACGGTCGACGGCGACCACCCCGACGTCCGTTTCACGAACACCCGCACGTGATCGGTCGACACGGTGATCCGGCCCGTAGCACCGGCCGGCGCACCAACCCAAGGCGCAGTCCGCACCCGAGCCAGGTCCTTTGCGTCCTGAGCCCCGTTGACCACCGCATCGGCAGCGTCGTTGCAGGCCGCCATCGTCCGATCCGCGACGTTCTTCTGCCGCTGGTACGTGCGAACGAGCTCCTGGTACAGCCGCTCCGCCTTCTCCTTGTCCGGTTCCTTCTCCAGTTCCTCCTTGCGCTGGTAGAAGGCGTCGTCGTACGCCGCCTCCTGCGCGACCGCGTCCTTCGCCACCGTCCGCGCCTTCGCCCGGCACCGCCCGGCGTCGTCGTCCAGATTGGCCAGGAACAACACCGAGCCACCAGTCAGGTGGTCCCCGTGCAGTGCGGCGACCGGCCCACCGACAGCTCCGGCGGGCAGGGCACTACCGAGCAGACCGGCGGCCACCGCGCCGGTCAAGAGAAGACGTGACATGCGGTTCCTTATGACTCGGGAATGGGTCGAGTCACAGGCTCGCGAAGACTTTTCCGGATCCTGTCAGGATCCGGTCCGCAGCCGGTCCTTTCAGCTGGGCAGCTCGATGGACGGCAGCGTGTTCTCGATCTGCTCCCGGTTCGGCTCCAGCCACGGCGGCAGCTTGAGCTTGCGGCCCAGCTCCAGCAGCGGCTCGTCGACGGTGAACCCCGGCTGGTCGGTCGCGATCTCGAGCAGCACGCCGCCCGGCTCGCGGAAGTAGATCGACGTGAAGTACTGCCGATCGAGAATCTCGGTCACCTCGGCGCCCGACTCGATCAGCTGCTCCCGCCACTCTGCCTGCGTCTCCCGATCGGGCGCCCGGAACGCGACGTGGTGCACCGTGCCGCCCGCCTGCAGGCCCTTCTCGCCGGCGCCCGCGGCAACGTCGACCAGCGTGCCCGGGTTGTCGCCCGACATCGTGAACCGAGCCCGTCCGCCGCTCTCGTCACCCAGCGTCATCCCGAGCATCCCGCCGAGCAGCTCGGCCGTCGGCTCCAGCTCGGCCTCGGTCACCGTGATCGCGTGCAGCCCGCGGACCGCGTGCTCGGCCGGAATCCCCGCCGCGCCGTCCCAGCCCGACCGCGAGTCGCCCTCGGCCGCGACCAGCTCGATCACCAGCCCGTCGGGGTCCCGGAACGCGATCACCTCTTCGTCCGTACGCCGTACGGGCGCGTCCGCGTCGACCTTGAGCCCGGCCAGGTGCTGCTGCCACCACCCGAGGCTCTCCGGCGGGATGCTGAACGCGGTCGCCGTCGCCAGCCCGGTCCCCTGCTTGCCGTCCGGCGCCTCCGGCCACGGGAAGAACGTGAGCAGCGTCGACGGCAGACCCGCCTCGTCCCCGTAGTACAGGTGGTAGAGCTCGGGCCGGTCGAAGTTGACCGTCTGCTTGACCAGCCGCAGCCCCAGCACCGTCGTGTAGAAGTCGATGTTGCGCTGCGGATCGGTCGCGACCGCCGTGACGTGGTGCAGGCCGTGCGGCGTGATCGGGTTCATGCTCTCAGCATCCCTCACCGTCGTGCACGCGCATAGGTAGGCAGCAGGGCCGCTCGTGCTGCTCCTCACCGCGATCCGCGGCCGCGGCTTGTACCGTAAGGGCAGGAGAGAGGAGTCCCGCGATGACACGGGCGCTGATCGTGGTCGACGTGCAGAACGACTTCTGTGAGGGCGGCAGCCTGGCCGTCGCCGGAGGCGCGGACGTCGCGTTCCGGATCGGGCAGCTGCTGCACGAGTGGCACGAGGCCGACCCGAACGACCGCAGGTACGGCTACGTGGTGGCCACCCGCGACCACCACATCGAGCCGGGCGACCACTTCTCCGACGAGCCCGACTTCGTGAACTCCTGGCCCCGGCACTGCGTGGCGGGCACCGACGGCGTCGGCTTCCACCCGAACCTGGACCCCCAGCCGTTCGACGCGATCTTCGACAAGGGCGAGTACGCCGCGGCGTATTCGGGTTTCGAGGGCAAGTCCCACGACGGGGACGGCCTGGCCGCCTGGCTGCGGGACAAGGGCGTCACCGAGGTCGAGGTGTGCGGGATCGCGACCGACTACTGCGTCCGCGCGACCGCCCTGGACGCGCACCGCGAGGGCTTCACGACGACGGTGCTGACCGGGCTCACCGCAGGGGTGGCACCGGCCAGCACCGAACAGACTCTCGTCGAGCTGCGGACCGCGGGGGTCGCGCTTACCTGACCGGCGCTCCCGGTCCCAGCGGGATGCCGAGCGCCCACCAGGCCAGGAAGAGCAGCGTCCAGGCGATCGTCATCGCGACCGCCAGCGGCACCGTGTACGACGCCAGCGTGCCGACGCCGGCGTCCTTGCGGTAGCGCTGCAGGAAGCCCAGCGCCATCACGAAGTACGGGCTCATCGGCGTGATCGCCGTCGACCCCGAGTCCGCGATCCGGAACAGCGCCTGCGTGGTCTCGGCCGGCACGTTCAGCAGCAGCATCATCGGCACCAGGATCGGCGCGGTCAGCGACCACATCGCCGAGCCGCTGGTGACCAGGATGTTGATCAGCGTCAGCAGCACCAGGATGCCGAGGAAGATCACCACCGTCGGCGCCCCGATGTCTCCCAGCCAGCGCGCCGACTCGGCCGACAGCAGGTCGCCGATACGGCTCCAGCTGAAGTAGGCCAGGAACTGGGCGATCGCGAAGAACAGCACCAGGACCGGCGCCATCTGCTTGATCCCCTCGGCCATCAGCTTCGGGACGTCGCCGGCCTGCTTGATCGTGCCGACGGTCACGCCGTACGTGATGCCGACCAGGCCGAACAGGACCGCGACGACCATCGCGATGCCGTCCAGGAACGGCGACTCGACGATGCTGCCGTTCTCACCGCGCAACGGCGAGTCGTGAGGCAGCAGCATCGCGACGATCGCGACCGCGGCGACCAGGAACACGATCCCGGCCCGGCGCAGGCCGCTGCGCTCGCGGTCGGACAGGTGCAGTGCGTCCGGGTCGTCGCCCGGCGCGTCCGGGTCGGCGTCCAGGTCGGTCCGCTTGCTCAGCACCAGCCGGACCACGAGCGTGATCACCAGCGACAGCAGGATCGACGAGGCGATGTTGAAGAACCAGTTCGACAGCGGCGAGATCGACGCGTCCGGGTCGACCGTCCTGGCGGCCGCCTCGGTGATGCCGGCGAAGATCGCGTCGTTCGGCGTCGGGATCGGGCTGGCGTCGTACCCGGAGGCGATCGCGGTGTAGGCCACCACGATGCCCAGGATCGGCGACCGGCCGACGGCCCGGAAGGCCAGCCCGCCGAGCGGGACCAGGATGATGTACGCCGCGGCCGACGCGACGTGCGCCATCGTGCCGGCGAAGGCGACCGCGAACACCACCATCGAGGTGGGCACCCGGGACACGCTGACCTTCATCAGCGACTGCAGGAAGCCGGTCCGCTCGGCCAGCGCGACACCCATGATGACCACCACGATGGTGGCCATCGGCGGGAACTCGGCGAAGTTCGACACCGCCGTCGAGACCGCCATCTGCAGGCCGTCGCCGGACAGCAGGTTCTGCACCGCGACGGTCTTGCCGTCCTTGGGCGAGACCACCGACACGTCAAGCACCGAAAGGATCCAGCTGACCACCGCGAGGATCGCGGACAGGATCCAGAACAGCCAGAACGGGTGCGGCAACGCGTTGCCCGCCTTCTCGATCACCGCCATCGCCCTCACCAGGCGGGGCAGCTCCTTGGCCTCCTCGGTCGCCGTGCTCATCTCAGCTCCTCAGCTTGTGCGCGCGGAAGAACGCACCGATCAGCTCGTGCGCCTCGAAGGTCTGGGTGACGTAGCCCGGACCGGACGCCGCGTCCGAACCCGGCCAGCTGTGCCCGCCGTCGGTCACGGCGACGTGCACCACGTCGGCCTTGCAGCCCTTGTACGTCGCGGTCAGGACGTCGTCGCCCTGGGTCGTCAGGCGCGGCTCGGGATCGCAGTGGTTGCGGACCGCCCAGTCGCGGGTCCAGGTCTGCACGCTCGGCAGGTCGCGCGACCCGTCGCCGCCGTACGGGATGGTGGTGTCGCCGGTCCCGTGGATGTCGAGCACGGGGATCGGCCGGCTCGGCGCGCAGCGGCCGCCCTCGATGTAGAACGCGCCGGCCACCGGGGCGATCGCGGCGAACCGGTCGGCCATCCGGCAGGCCAGGATCCCGGTGAAGCCCGCGCCGTTGGACTTTCCGGTCGCGTAGACCGCGTTCTTGTCCACGCAGTACGCCGCCTCCAGGCTGTCCAGCAGGTCGGCGGTGAACTTCACGTCGTCGACCCCCGCCTTCGAGTACGGCGCGCCCTGCCAGGCCTGCTTGTCCTCGTCACCGAGCACACCGTTGGGGTAGGCAACGATCGCGTCGAGCTTCGACAGGTCCGAGAAGGCCTCGGTGAACGCACCGGTCTTGCCACGGCCGTGGTAGACGACGATCAGCTGCTGCGCCTTCTTCGCGTCGTACTTGGCGGGCAGGTGCAGGCGGTAGGTGCGCTCGATGCTACCGCTGACCAACGTGTAGTCGGCGCCGGTCCCGGGCTGCTGAGCTGTTTGCTTGGAGCAACCAGTACTGCGGTCGGCCGCAGCGTCCTGCTGCTCCTGCGCGGTCCCGGCCGCCGGGGCGGCGATGGCCGGGACCAGCGGCGTACCGGCCACGGCGGTCACCAGGCCGGCCGTGACCAGGCCGGCGAGGGCAAGGCGATGGAGTCTCATCAGGGGTGCCTCCTCGGGCGTGCGGCCTGCGGGCGGGCAGGCTCGCGCCTGGAACGCATCGGGCGTGTCCAGTGAGTGTGCGGAATCGGCCGGTCGCGGCGGCGCCGCGACCGGGCTGGGTCAGGCCGAGAGGAGCTCGTCGGCGAAGGCTGCGATCCGGTCGGCGGCCGTCTCGACCAGGAGACGACCCTGCTCAGCGGTGGCGCGTCGGGGATCTCCCAGGACGCCACGCTTGTGGTACTCGTCGAACCCGACCGACATCCGTGGTCCCTGCTTGGTGCGGGACAGGCGGGCGGGGGTGCTCAGTTCGTCGAACGTCAAGGCGCCGGGCTCCAGTTGCTCGGCGTGGACCAGCTCGGGCGCGAGGTACAGCATCTGGGCGGTCTCCGCCTCACCGGCGTGACCGTGCACCTCGCTGACGTCGGTGATCAGGTCGGAGACGATCTCGGTCAGCGGGGTCCAGGCGAAGGTCAGGTCGCTGCGCACGTACTCCTGTGCCAGCACCGACAGCGCGGCGTTGTTGCCGCCGTGCCCGGTGACGACCAGGAACTGCCGCCAGCCGTGCTGGAACAGGCTGTCCACGAGCTCTCGTACGACGGCGGCGAAGGTTGCCGGGGACAACGTCATCGTGCCGGCGAAGGCCATGTGGTGCGGCGAGACGCCGTACGTCAGGGGCGGAGCCACCACGGCCCGGCCCGCCAGCCGCTCGGCGACCAGGTCGGCCACGCCGACGGCGCGGACGGTGTCGGTCGACATCGCCATCCCGCCCCCGTGCTGCTCCTGGGCGCCGACCGGGATGATCACCAGCGGCGCCGTACGGACGGCGTCCTTGGCCTGGTCCGTGGTCATCTCGGCGAGTCGGTTGATCACGGGAGCTCCGGGAAGGTGGCGGCCTCGACGGCGGCGCGGATGTTGTCGAGGTGCTCGCGGGTCAGGCACTCGGCCTCCTGGGCGTCCTGCGCGCGGACGGCGTCCAGGATCGCGCGGTGCTCCTCGTGGTCGCGTTCGCGGTTGTCGTACAGCTGCCGGATCTGCTGCTGCTCGCGCAGCCGGACCTTCAGCAGCGAGGTCAGCACCTCCTCGAGCAACGGGTTGCCCGAGGCGGCGGCCAGCTCGACGTGGAAGTTCAGCGCGAACGCCGGTCCGCCGGGCGGCACGAGCGCGTTGGTGACCGCGGCTTCGAGGCGTTCCAGGTTCTCCGCGCCGCGTGCCAGCGCCGACTGACGGGCGACGGCCGGCTCGATCACCAGGCGGGCGCCGATCAGCTGCAGCACCGACTCCTTGGTGATCGGCGGGCGGTGCGGGTTGGCCAGGACGACGTTGTTGATCGTCGGCCCGACATACGTGCCGGAGCCGTGCCGGAACTCGACCGCACCGGTCGCCTCCAGCTTCCGCAGCGCCTCGCGAATGGTCGGCGTGGTCAACTCGAACCGCTTGGCCAGCTCACGCGCGGACGGGATCGCGTCCCCCGGGCCGAGATCCTGGTCCCGGATGATGCCCAGGATCGCCTCGGTCAGGCGATCGGACAGGCTCGGCGTCTCCGCGGTTGAGTAAGTCACAAAGTGACTAAATCACTTAGCCTTTCGCCACGTCAAGACCTCGTCGACCTACGACTTCCGTAGGGCCTGAGCCCGGCCCTGGGGTCGATGTGCGGTCTGGTCCGGTTCGGCCAGGCTGGTCCCATGCCTACTCCTCACCGCATCACGGCGTTGCTGGCAGCAACCATCGGACTCACCCTCACCACCGGCGTCGCGGTCGCAACTCCCTTCACCCCGGGCGCCCACAGCGCGGGCGACCGGCTGTTCCCCACCCTCGGCAACGGCGGGTACGACGTCCAGGACTACGACCTCAGCCTGCGGTACCAGCCGGACCGTACGACGATGGCCGCCTCCGTCACCGTGCGCGCTCTGGCCACGCAGGCGCTGTCGTCGTTCAGCCTCGACTCGGTCGCCCAGCAGATCACCGCGGTCCGCGTCGCCGGCCGCGCGGTTCCGTACCGGCTGGATCCGGCGGCCGAGAAGTTGATCGTCACCGCGCGGATCCCTCAGGACGCGTTCTTCACGGTCAGGATCGACTACGTCGCCGACCGGTCGAAGAACCCGGCACCGCCCGGCACGACACTCCCGCCAGGAGTCGACTGGCCGATCGAGGCGTGGGTCAAGACTCCCGACGGCTTCTCGACGTTCGGTCAGCCGAACCGCGCGCACCAGTTCTTCCCGTCGAACGACTACCCGAGCGACAAGGCCCGCTACACCGTCCGCCTGACCGCGCCCAGCGATCGGACCGCGGTGTCGGCCGGGCGGCTGCTGGCGTCGTACCAGCACGGCGGTGAGAAGACCTGGATCTACCGGACCGATCACCCGATCAAGCCCGACGTGCTGCCGATCGCCGTCGGGCGGTTCCGCGAGATCAAGCAGACGGGTCCGCACGGGCTCCCGGTGCGCAGCTACGTCTCGCTGGCGAAGGCTCCTGACGGCAAGGCCTACTCGGACGCGATGGAGTTGACCGCACGCGAGACGCCGGCGCAGCTCCGTTGGATCGAGCAGCAGCTCGGGCGGCCGTTCCCGTACGAGAAGTACGGCGTACTGGGACTGATGAGCGCGTACAACGGCGTCGCGCTCGAGACTGCGACTCTGTCCACCTTCGGCGGTGGCCTGTCGCTGCCCCCGAAGGACGAGGCGCCGACGCTGGTGCACGAACTGGCCCACCAGTACTTCGGCGACTCCGTTGCCATCCGCAACTGGGACGACATGTGGCTCAGCGAGGGCCACACCCGGTACTACGAACGCAAGTACGCCGCCGAGCGCGGCTTCATCGACCTCGACGCCGAGCTGCGGTCGTCGTACGCGGCCGACCAGGCCAACCGCGACGAGCAGGGCCCGGCCGGCCACCTGAAGAACTCCGGATCCGTCCTCTTCGACACCGACGTACCCGGCCAACTGATGCTCACCGGCCTGAACCTCCTGGTCGGCGACGCCACCTTCCGCCGGATCGAGCAGACCTTCTACGACCGCTACCGCGACGGCGTCGCCTCCACCGCCGACTACGTCGCAGTAGCCAACCAGGTCTCCGGCCGCGACCTCACGGCGTACGTCGACAGCTGGCTCTACGCTCCGACCACGCCACCGATGCCGGGCCACCCGGACTGGAAGGCCGCCTGATGAACTCCCTCGCCCTCAGCAACGACACCCTCGGCACCCTCGGCGGCGCCGGCATCATCGCGATCCTCGCCGCCTACGCCCTGCTCGTCCTCGGCGCGCTCGTCAGCTCGCTCACCGCCCCGCAGTCCGGCGGCATGAAGCTCGTCTGGCTCGTCTTCATCATCGTCGCGCCGTTCATCGGCAGCCTGCTGTGGTTCCTGTTCGGCAAGCGCAGCACCTACGCCTGACCTGTGGCCGCCGCCCTGGTGGGCGGCGGCCACCTGCTCACGCGGTGACGACGATCGGCGCGCCGTTCGAGACCAGCGCCCAGTCGGTGGTGGCGAACGCCGCCGGGTCGACCGAGCCGGTGGCGGTGACGTAGTCGATCATCAGCTGGCGGATCTCGACCTGCTGGTTGTAGAGGACCGGCGCCTTGGAGATGTGCGGGAAGTTGCCGCCGCCGGACTGGCGATAGTTGTTGACGGCAACGACGAACTGCTGGTCCGCGGCGACCGGCGCGCCGTCGTACGACAGGCCGGTGATCCGCGAGCCGACCGGCTTGGCGATGTCGATCCGGTAGACCAGCGGCTTGGTCAGGCCGCCCACGATGTCGTAGTTGTAGTCCGGCGTCCCGTTCGGCGCGGTCGGGGTCGGCGCGTTGGTGACTTGGTCCGGCGTGAACGGCCCGGTGCCGCTGACCTGCTTGAAGTACTGCGCGCTGAACTCCAGGTACTCCTGGACCTGCGCGCCGGTCAGCTTCACCGCGAGCAGCGTGTTGTCGAAGATGTAGAGCCCGGCGACGTCACGCACCGACACGTCCCCGGCCGGGATCGCGGCCGCGCGGTTGAACGGCGCCGCGATCGCGAGCACCGGCAGCGTCGCCTCCGGCGTACCGGCGATCGCCTTGCTGACCGCGTCGGCCTGGACGAAGTTGACGAAGTCGAGCGCGGCCGTGTCCTCCCAGGGCGCCGTCGCGGCCGACATCGCCGTCGTACAGGTGCCGATCTTGGAGTTCACGTACCCGATCACCTGGTCGTGGTCCTTCTGCAGCAGCCCGACCACCTTCGGGTCGGCCGCGACCGTGTTCGCGTTGAGCACCTGGCTGTGCCGCGCGACGACCTTCCACCGGCCGCGCTGCTGCTGCAGGTCGAGGTCGATCTGCGCCAGCCGCATGCCCCACTTCAGCGGCTCGACCAGCACGACCTGCTCGCCGGTCTGCTGGTTGGTGACGAACCGCTCGGCGATCTCCTGGTGCGCGTGGCCGACCAGGACGGCGTCGATGCCCGGGACCTGCTCGGCCATCGGGCCGGCCGCGTTCTCCGGCACCGGCAGCGCGTCGCCGTACGACGAACTGAGGTCGATGCCGCTGTGCGCGGACACGATCACGACGTCGGCGCCCGCGCGGCGCACCCGCGGCACCCAGTACTTGGCCAGCTCGACGATGCCGCCGAACTTGATCTTGTTCTCGACCGTCGCCTTGTCCCAGATCGCGATGCCTGGGTTGGTCAGGCCAAGGATGCCGACCGTGATCGGCCGGCCGGTGCCGGGCACGTGCACGCGCTTCAGCACGTACGGCGGGAAGACCGGCAGCCCGGTGGTCCAGTCCTGCGCGTTCGCGCCGAGCAGCGGGAACTTCAGCTGCCGCTGGAACTTGCGGAGGATGTCCAGGCCGTAGTTGAACTCGTGGTTGCCGAGCGCGGCGGCGTCGTACCCGATCGCGTTCATCGCGGCCGCCATCGGGTGGACGTGGCCGCCGGTGATCGGCTCGATCTTGGCGTAGTAGTACGCCAGCGGGGTGCCCTGGATGGTGTCACCGGCGTCCAGCAGCAGCGGCGCCGGGCGGTGCCGGTCCTTGGCGATCTCGGCGCGGGCGGCCGTGACCAGGGTGGAGATCTTCGCGAGACCGATGTCGTTGTGCGCCGAGTCGTCGTACTCGGTGTTCTTGAAGTAGTCCCAGTTGAAGACGTTGCCGTGCAGGTCGGTGGTGCCGAGCACGCTCAGGCGCACGGTCTTTTGACCATGTCCGCCTCCGTGGGTCTGCCCGGCGTACGCCGGGGCCGCCTGGTACCCCGCAGCCACCAGCGCGGTCGCCGCCGCGCCCGAGATCATCGTGCGCCTGCCCATCGTCCGGTCACCGTTGTCCGTCATCTCTCCGCCTCACGCGTCGTTGGTCACAACGCCCGCCACGATACGGGCGACACGCGCCGTGACAACGCCGGGATGGCCCGGGGCTGCGAGAGGATGCCGCTCATGCTCGTGCCGCCGCCCGGCAAGCTGATGCTCGCTGCTGCCGTCCTCCTCGGGGCCGCCCTCGCCCAGGCCGCCCAACCCGCCGACCACCCGGTGACCGTCGCCGCGCCGCCGATGCGGCCGGTCGCGGCCCACGGTCCGCTCGCCGTCCACCTGGCCGATGCCAAGCCCGGTACGAAACCCCGGACGACGAAGCCGCCGACACGGAAGCACCAGCGCACGGACAGCTGGAACCCGCAGGCCGGGGGCAAGGTGCTCTACCTGACCTTCGACGACGGCCCGCAGCCGGTGTACACGCCGAAGGTGCTCGCCGTACTGGCCAAGCACCACGCGCAGGCGACGTTCTTCGTCCTCGGCCGCGAGGCCGCTGCGCACCCGGCGCTGGTCGAGACCACCCGCCGGGCCGGCCACAACATCGGCAACCACACCTGGGACCACCCGATGCTCACCAAGCTGTCGCCCACGCGGTTGCGCCAGGAGATCTCCGCCGGCGTGAAGTCGATGTGCTTCCGCCCGCCGTTCCGCGACACCAACGCCCACGTCGCGGCCGTCGCCGCGGAGTACCACCAGCACCAGGTGCTGTGGGACGTGGACACCCGCGACTGGGAGAAGCCCGGCGTCGACGCCATCGAACGCGCCCTGTTGCGCGGCGCGCGTCCCGGCGCGATTTTCCTCATGCACGACGGCGGCGGCAACCGTTCCCCAACCGTCGCCGCGCTGGACCGGGCGCTCACCAAGCTGTCAGCCAGGGGCTACACGTTCCGCTCGCTGCCCTGCTAGCGGAGCATCGCCGTCTTCCCACCCGAGTAGTGCTGGAGCGCCTGATCGATCACGTGGATCGGCTGATCAAGCGCGTTGACCGCGAACATCCCCGTCGGCTTGAGCAACGGATGCGGCTTCACCACCGCCCGCACCGCCGGCTGATCCAGCCCGCGCACCCCCGCGGTGGTGGCACCGACCCCACGCTGCAGCCGCAGCTCCAGCACGTACTGCCCGAACACCTTCACCTGCTGAAACCCCCGCACCGACTCCCACGGCAGCATCACGGCGTACGAGCCCCCTTCGCACGCCAGCTCCAGCGCCTTCGGCGACATCCGCATCGCCACCGGCTGCAACTCGTTGGCCGCGAACCACCGCTCCCGATCCTTCACCAACCGCAACGCCAACGCCGTACTGGCCACCAACGGCACCATGCTCGCGATCAGCAACAGCATGAACGGCCACATCCCCGACCCCTGGAACGCCAGCAGCGCGTACACCGCAATCCCGATGCCCAAGGCCCCGATCCCGGCGGTCACCCAGGCCCCCCGCCGCAGCCCCTTGTGCACAGCCTCCCGCCGCCGCAGCACCGCCTCCCGATCGATGCCGACCACAAACGTCTGCACCGGAACCTGCTCGCTCATCCCCCTAGCCTCCCAGGCCGGCAGCCCACTCGCCTGTCGACACCGCCAACCGCCGGATAGCGCGCCAGGCCGCCTGTGGCTGAGGTCGAGCCGCGCACTGAGGCCGGCGTGTGCCCTGCGAGCGGCTGCTCTCCTCGGCGAACGTGCACCACTCACCAACCTCGGTGGATCCGCAACGATCACGCTCAGCCTGCCGGTAACGGCGAGCGTCCGCACAGGTTGGTGAGTGGTGCAGGTCCGCCAACCCCACCGCCGTCGCCGTGCACCACTGATCAACCTCCGCCGAAGTACCCCGTCGCCGCCTAGCTGAGCGTGATCGCCGCAGATCGGCGGGGGTTGATCAGTGGTGGGCGTCGGTGCGCCCGGCTCGCGAGCACACCATGGACCCGGATCCAGCCATGCACTCCCCCTTGCTACCGGCGCTCAGAACGGACGGGCGGCGTTGACCTTTTCGATGATCGGGGCGAGGCCGGTGACGAGTTCCTCGATCTCGTCGGGCTCGAGGCAGGTGTACGCCGGGGCGGCGAGCTCGTCGGTGAGGTCCTCGATCTCGGTCCGGAGCTTGCGGCCGGCCGGGGTGAACCAGCCTTCGTCGTCGACCAGTCCGCGCCGGCGGAGTCCGTCAACCACTGCCTCCAGCTCCTCGTCGTTCAGCGGGTCGAGCCGGCCGAAGTCGCGCGGCTTCATGTCCCACAGGAGCGCCTGCAGTACGTGCGATTCCTGGCCGTTGATCCCGGCGGCGACCAAGGCGGCCAGGTGACCGTCGCCACGGTGCTCTCGCAGCAGAGTCGCCGCGTGCCACAAGCGGGCGACGGGCTCCTCCGGCACCGGCAACGACCGGAGCCCGGCGAACAGCATCCGCCCATCCACCGGCACGCTGAACGCGGCCTTCAAGAACAGGTCCGCAGACCGCGCGATCACCGGGCTGTCCGCCAGCTCCCCCAGAATCGCGCGCAACGCCTTCACGCACCCCCGCTCCCGAGCGGCGAGCACCTCCTCCGGCGTAGCGACCTCCCAGCAACTCGGAACACAAGCCGCAACCTCACCCGGCGCGAAGTTGTAGAACAAAGCATCCACAACCTCAGCCGGCACCCGGCCCAACGGCGCCGACCGCGAGGCGAAGTACAGCGGCCAGTACCCCTCGTACCCGAGCGCCTGCAGCTCCTCGTTCGGCTCATCAGCCATGTAGGCGACCTCGTGAAGCGGAACGAAAAGCTCCTTGAGCCGCCGAGCAACGGTTTCCATCTTGGGTGACTCTCCTCGCGTCGGACCGGTCCGTCACCGGCCTCTCACACTGTCTACGAAGTGCCCATCGGGATTCCGACAAGCTTGCCCGGAAATTTCTGAGGGGTAATGACAGGGTCTGGCAGCCCCGTCAGGACGACGTAGCGTGAAAGGGGTGCCGTCCACGGCCACCGTGGAAGGTCCGAAGACCACCGTTGGCCGACGTCTAGCTGAAGGAGCCTCAGCACATGAGCACCTGGACCGCGGAAGAGCTGGCCACCCTCGACCGGATCGACGAGATCCGCGTCGCCGGACGCCGCAAGGACGGATCACTGCGCACCCTCACCATCGTGTGGCACGTCGTCGTCGACGGAAGCCTGTACGTACGGTCGGTCCGCGGCGCCGAGGGCGCTTGGTACCAGGGCGTCGTCCATCACCACGAGGGCGCGATCGCCTGGGACGGCGAGACCCGCGCCGTCAGCTTCATCCCGGACACGACCGTCGACGATCAGCTCGACGCGGCGTACTACAAGAAGTACGGCACCGGATCCTCGAGCCAGGCGATCACCAACGCCGCAGCCAGAGCCACCACCCTCCGCGTCGAGCCGAGGTAGCACGCGGCAACCATCGAGACCACTTCGGCGACGAGGCCGTCGGCGCGCCGGCGCGCTGAGCTGTGCGCGCGCCAGCCCGCAGTTGAACCCAGGGTGGGCGGGAGCAGGCACCGTAGTGAGCGCCAGCGAACGGAGGCGCCCGCGTGGGGGAAGCCTCAGCCCCCGAGGCGCCGGCCTGACCAAGTCCAGGCGTAGACGCCGTCGTCGACCGCCGTACCGCCCTCGCCCAGCTCCAACGGGCGGAAGGTGTCGACCATGACGGCCAGCTCCTCGAAGGACTCGGCACCCAAAGACGCCTCGATCGCAGAGGGTTGGGGCCCGTGGGCGTAGCCGCCGGGGTGCAACGAGATCGAGCCGAGGCCGATGCCGGAACCCTTGCGGGCTTCGTAGTCGCCGCCGCAGTAGAACATGACCTCGTCCGAGTCGACGTTCGAGTGGTAGTACGGCACCGGCACCGACAGCGGGTGGTAGTCGACCTTGCGAGGCACGAAGTTGCAGATGACGAAGTTGTGGCCCTCGAAGACCTGGTGGACCGGTGGCGGCTGGTGGATGCGGCCGGTGATCGGCTCGAAGTCGCTCACGTTGAAGGTGTAGGGATAGAGGCACCCGTCCCACCCGACGACGTCGAAGGGATGGGTCGCGTAGGTCATGCGCGAGCCGACGATCCCGCCCGGCCCGTTGCCGCGGTGCTTGACCAGGACCTCGACGTCCACACCGTCCACCACGTACGGCGTCGCAGGCGTCACCAGATCCCGCTCGCAGTACGGCGCGTGCTCGAGGAACTGCCCGTACCGCGACAGGTACCGCTTCGGCGGCGCGATGTGGCTGTTCGCCTCGATGCAGTACGCGTGCACCCCGTCAGCGCCCGGCAACCACCGATGCGTCGTCGCCCGCGGGATCAGCACATAGTCGCCCTCGCGCGCCTCCAGCACCCCGAACACCGTCTCGACCGTCGCCGAGCCCTTCTCGACGTACACGCACTCGTCGCCGATCGCGTTCCGGTAGTACGGCGACGGCTCGCCGGCCACGACGTACGAGATCCGGACGTCGCCGTTCCCGAGCACCAGCCGCCGGTGCTCGACCACGTTCGAACCGGCCGGCCCGTCGAAAAGGTCGTGCAGTTTCAGGTGCCGAGGCGTCAGCGGGTGGTTCGCCGTGGTCGAGAGGTCCGGCAGCGACCACACCTGGCTGTCCACGATCGCCGACGGCACGCCGGAGTGGTACAGCAGCGACGAATCCGACGAGAACCCCTCCTCGCCCATCAGCTCCTCGTAGTACAGCGCGCCGTCCGGGTTCCGGAACTGGGTGTGCCGCTTCGGCGGGACCTGCCCGACCTGCCGGTAGTACGCCATGACTCCTGCTTCCGCATCGCCGTTTATCGGACACGACTGTCCGCTTACCGAAAGCATCCGTTAGGCTCGGACCCATGTCAACCGTCCCACCGCTGTTCCGGCACCTGGTCGACGACGCCTCCATGTTCCCGCCCGGGAACCTCCCGCTGCCCGAGGCCGTGCCCGCTCACCGCGCGTACGCCGGTACGCCGTACGCCGACCTGGTCGGCGCGTTCGTCACCTCTGACCAGGACCTGATGAAGGTCGCCGCCGAGGTCGCGAAGACAGGCGATGGCCCCCTGAACGTCTCCGTGGTGGTCACCGGCGGCGCCGGCGGCATCGAGCCCGCCATCCGCTACGGCGACCGCTCGAAAGACCTCACCGTCACCGCCATCGAGGTCCGCCTCCGCGACGAGGACGACCTCTCCCGCAACGCGCTCCGCGTCGTCCGCGCCTGCGACGACTGCCTGGACGAGGAAACCGCGTTCGTCGAGATCGGCCTCGACGGCGCGTGGGAGCGCGCTCTCGACGTCGTCGCCGACGCCGGGTACAACGCGAAGCTCCGCACCGGCGGCCTCGACGCCACACTGTTCCCCGGCAGCGATCAGGTCGCCGCCTTCATCACCGCCTGCCTCGACCGCGAGGTCGCGTTCAAGTGCACGGCCGGCCTGCACAACGCGGTACGGCACACCGCGGCCGACACCGGCTTCGAGCACCACGGCTTCCTGAACGTCCTGCTCGCCACTCGCGCATCTCTCGACGGCGCCGGCCTCGACGACCTCACCGCGCTGCTCGACGAGCGCGACGGCAAAACCCTGGCCGCCAAGGCCACAGACATCAACGACCAGCAGGCCGAGAGCACTCGCCGCTGGTTCACGTCGTACGGCTCGTGCAGCATCACCGAGCCGTACGACGACCTGAAAATGCTTGACCTCCTCGGCTGAGAACTGGAGCGCCCTGTGACCTGGATCGACCTTCCCGACGCCACGCCGTTCGGCCCGGACAACCTGCCGCTCGGCGTGTTCCGGCTCGGCGACGAGGAGCCGCGGATCGGCGCCGCGATCGGCGACCACCTGATCGACCTGGCGCCGGTCGCGTCGGCGCAGATGCTGGACGGGTCGCAGCTGTTCAACCAGCCGACCCTGAACGCGTTCCTCGCGCTCGGCCGCCCGGCCTGGAAGGCGACCCGCGAGTGGCTGCTCGACCTGGTCCGCAACGAGAACAACCGCGACGCCGTCGAACCGCATCTCGTCCCGCGTGACGCCGTGACGATGCTGCTCCCGTTCGAGGTCGCCGACTACGTCGACTTCTACGCCTCCGAGGTGCACGCGACCAACCTCGGCCGTCTGTTCCGCCCCGATTCCGAGCCCCTGCTGCCGAACTGGAAGCACCTCCCGGTCGGCTACCACGGCCGGGCCGGCACGGTCGTTGCCAGTGGCACTGACATCGTCCGCCCGTCGGGCCAGCGCAAGGCGCCCACCGACACCGAACCGTCGTACGGGCCGTCCCAGCGGCTCGACATCGAGGTCGAGCTCGGCTTCGTCGTCGGTACGCCGTCCGCACTCGGTACGCCGGTCGGCGTCGACGCATTCGAGGACCACATGTACGGCGTGGTGCTGGTCAACGACTGGTCGGCGCGCGATTTGCAGGCGTGGGAGTACGTCCCGCTCGGGCCGTTCCTCGGCAAGTCGTTCGCGACCTCGATCTCCCCGTGGGTGGTGTCGCTGGAGGCACTGAAGGACGCCATGGTCCCACTCCCGCAGCAGGACCCCCCGGTGCTCCCGTACCTCCGAGGAGACCTCCAGAACCCCGACATCACCTTCGAGGTCCGCTGGAACGGCCAGCTGGTGAGCACCCCGCCGTACCGGGAGATGTACTGGTCCCCCGCGCAGATGCTGGCCCATCTCTCGGTCAACGGCGCCTCCGTCCGCACCGGCGACCTGTACGCCTCCGGCACCGTCAGCGGCACCGCGAAGGACCAGCGCGGCTCCTTCATCGAGCTCAGCTGGGGCGGCCGCGAGCCGGTCACCGTGAACGGCGAGGAGCGCACGTTCCTGCAGGACGGTGACGAGGTCACGATCACGGGGTGGGCGACCACGAAGGACGGCCGGAGGATCGGCCTCGGCGAGGTCACCGGACGGATCACTCCTGCGCGAAAGTGAACAAAACCTGTTCGTAGCTGTTCGTTTCTATTGACTACTGCTCGGTCCTGAGCACAGAATCCTCGACGACCCGCCCGTCGTCCGAGGAGTGCGCTCGTGATTCCCATCCGTCCAGCGGCCGCCACCGCCGCTCTCGCGCTGACCGCGGCGCTGCTGGCGGCGCCGTCAGCCGGCGCCGCCGCCAGCCGAACCACCGGCCCGCTGACCCTCAGCTCGACCGAGCTGACCGTCACCGTCGCCGCCGACTTCCCCCGCGTCGTCCAGTACGCCGACAACGCCTCCGGCCGGATCCTCGGCGGTCAGCCGGACGCGATCTCGACCGTCACGATCAACGGCACTGCCCGGACGGCGCACCTCAAGAGCCCGCCCACCGTCGAGGGCGCCAGGGCCGTCTACCACCTCGCCTTCGACGCGCTCCCCGGCGTCGAGCTGGACGCCAGCCTCGCGCTCGCCGGCCGCGTCACCACGTTCGCGATCGACGCCGTCCGCGACACCGAGGCCGGCCGGGTCGGCACGATCGACATCCCCGACCACGACCTCGTCTCGGTCTCGAGCACCGAAGCACAAGCGACCACCGCGTTCACCACGCTCGACCCCGACTCCACCCGCACCGCCGACAAGATCACCCCGGTCACCGCCGCCACCCCGGCGGAGTCGGCACCGACCGGAGCGGCGTACGCGTTCGTGAGCACCAGCGGGCTGGCCGCCGGGATCGAGTCCAACTCGACGTACGACAAGCCGTCCGGCCAGTCGGTCGACGACGGCGCCCGGTTCTGGCACCGCGCTCGTAAGGCCGCCGACGGCACCACCCGGGTCGGCGTCTGGAGCGGCCAGTGGACCTACCGCGCCGACACCTCGCCGTCCACGGAGCCCTTGCCCTGGGCAAAGGTCGTGGTGACTCCGGACGCCAACCAGGACAAGACGGTCGACTGGCAAGACGGCGCGCTCGCGTTCCGCGCGATCATGACCGAGCCGAAGGGTGGTGAATTGGTCAAGGACCGGGTGATCACGCACATCCCGTTCAACTTCGCCAGCCAGGCCACGCACCCGTTCCTGCGCACGCTCGACGACGTCAAGCGGATCTCGCTGAGCACCGACGGCCTCGGCCAGCTCGCGCTGCTCAAGGGCTACGGCTCGGAGGGCCACGACTCGGCGCACCCGGACTACGGCGGCAACTACAACGTCCGGGCCGGCGGCCTGACCGACCTCAACACGCTGCTGAAGAAGGGCAAGGGCTGGAACGCCGCGTTCGGCGTCCACGTCAATGCCACCGAGTCCTACCCCGAGGCCAACGCCTTCAGCGAGGACCTGGTCGACAAGTCCAGCAAGGGCTGGAACTGGCTGAACCAGAGCTACTACATCAAGCAGCGCCCGGACCTTGCCACGGGCAACATCGTGAAGCGGTTCCAGCAGTTGCGCGACGAGACCGACAAGAACCTGCAAGAGCTCTACATCGACGTCTACTACCAGTCCGGCTGGCTGGCCGACGGTCTGACCCGGCAGCTCGCCGACCAGGGCTGGCAGATCGCGACCGAGTGGGCCGACCGGCACGAGCGGACGTCGCTGTGGTCGCACTGGGCCAACGACCTGGACTACGGCGGCGCGACCAACAAGGGCCTGAACAGCCAGATCATCCGGTTCGTCCGCAACCACGAGAAGGACGTCTGGAACGCCGACCCGATCCTCGGTCAGAGCTCGCTGGTCGAGTTCGAGGGCTGGACCGGCGAGACGGACTGGAACAAGTTCTCCGCCAACGTCTGGCAGAAGAACTTGCCGGCCAAGTACCTGCAGCAGCAGAAGATCACCGACTGGAACGCGAGCGACATCCGTTTCACCGGCGGTGTCCGCGGCGCGGTCGAGAACGGCAAGCGCACCCTGTACGCCGGTGACGCCAAGGTCCTCGACGGCGACAAGTACCTGCTCCCCTGGGACGGCAACAAGAAGCTCTACCACTACAACCCCGAGGGCGGCCTGACCGCTTGGCGCGTCCCGGCGCAGCTCGCCACCGCGACCAAGTTCACCGTCTACAAGCTGACCGACACCGGCCGCGTGAAGGTCAGCACGGCCCCGGTCCGCAAGGGCGTCGTCACCCTCGACGCCGTCGCCGGGCAGCCGTACGTCCTCTACCCCGACCAGGCACCGCAGCAGGTGGCGGCGAACTGGGGCGAAGGAAGCCACCTCAAGGACCCCGGCTTCAACGCCGGCAACCTCACCGCGTGGAGCCCGACCGGTTACGCCAAGATCGACACCCTTGGCACCGGCCAGCACGTCGCCGTACTCGGTCCTGAGCAGACCTCGCTCAAGCAGCGCATCACCGGCCTGACCCGCGGAAAGACCTACAGCGCCTCGGCCTGGATCGAGATCGAGCCCGGCAAGTCACGCCGTACGACGATCAGCGCGGGCGGAGTCAGCAACACGATCACCCGCTCGACCGCGCAGAACCGGGTCGCCTCGGACGACAAGAGCGACGCCTACTACCAGCGCGCCCGGGTCGTCTTCGCTGCCGCCGGCAACAGCACCGACCTGACCATCGCGGCCGCGGCCGGATCGGCCAAGGTCCGGATCGACGACGTCCGGGTCGTGGAGACGAAGCGGCCGGCCGCCGGACTGGTCGACGACTTCGAGAACGTCGACCAGGGCTGGGGCCCGTTCGTGAAGGGCGACTCCGGCGGTACGACGGACCCGCGCACGAGCCTGGCCCGCAAGCACGCGCCGTACACGCAGGCCGGTTGGAACGGCAAACTGGTCGACGACGTGCTCGACGGCGACTGGTCGCTGAAGTCGCATGAGGAGAACCAGGGCCTGGTCTACCGGACGACTCCGGCGACGGTGCCGTTCACGCCGGGCCACAAGTACAAGGTGAGCTTCGACTACGAGAGCGGCCAGGCCGGGCACTACGCCTGGATCCAGGGCGTCGACCGGCCCGCCTCAGTCGAAGTGAAGGCGACTCCGATCGGCGCGCAGCGAACCAAGGCGACGTTCAGCCAGGAGTTCGTGGCCGGTTGCGGCGGCGACTACTGGGTCGGCCTGCGCAAGCTGTCCGGCGGTGGCGACCAGGCCGACTTCGTCCTGGACAACTTCGCCGTCACCGATCTCGGCAAGTCGTCCGAGGCCGCCGACTGCACGTCACTGGCGCTGTCCGGCCTCAACGGTCTCGTCTCAGGCGAGGCCAACGACGTCACCGCGACCTTCACCAACAACGACACGGTGGCGGCGACCACCATCACGCTGGGCCTTCAGGCACCGGCCGGATGGACCGTCGAGGCAACGACTCCGGCGACCCACGCATCGGTTGCCGCGGGCACCAGTGTGACCACGGTCTTCGCGGTCACCCCACCCACCGGTACGCCGGAGGGCAAGTACCCGCTGTCGGCGACCGGCGGCCGCGCGACCACCACGGCGGAGGCGACCCTGCTGCCGCCGGGGATCGTCCCGCAGTCCCGGATCAAGATCACCGACGTCTCCAGCGAGGACCCCGCTACGGACGGCCCGGCGACCGCGGCACTGGACGGAAACCCCAGCACGCTGTGGCACTCGGCCTGGTCCGAGGTCCCGACCCCGGCGACGTACCCGCACCACATCACGCTCGACCTCGGGACGTCGTACGCGGTGGACGGTTTCAGCTACCTGCCCCGGCAGTCGGGCACGAACGGGATGTTCAAGGGCTACGAGCTGTACGTCAGCACCGACGGCCAGAACTGGGGTACGCCGGTGAAGACCGGTGAGTTCCCCAACTCGACCGCCGTGCAGCGGCTCGAGTTCCCCGCGGTCACCGGCCGCTACGTGAAGTTCGTCGGCACCAGCTCGCTCAACGGCGCGGTCTTCGGCTCGGCCGCCGAGCTGAACGTCTACGGCACGCGCTAGTACGACGACAGCGGCGCCACCTCTCCCCCGGGAGGTGGCGCCGCTGTGCGTGGCTCACTTGGTGACGGTCACGCTCACCGCGGCGCTGGCGGCCTTGGCGGTGACGACGCGGAACTTGTTCACGCCGACGCGACCGCTCTGCACCCACACCGAGTAGGTGGCCTTCGAGGTCACCTTGGTGGTGGCCGGGAAGTTGACCCACTTGCCGTTCTCCAGCCGCTGCACCTGGACCTTGGTGTTCGCCGCGATGCCGGTGGTCTTGCCGGTGAACGCGACCTTGGCCCACGCCTTGGCCGTGGCCTTGTCGGACTTGATGCTGATCGTCGGGGCGGCCGCGACGCTCGACGCGACCTGGGCGCTGTGCCCGGCGGTCGGAGCGGCGGAGGCCTGAACGGTGCCGAGGGCAACGGCTCCGCCGGCCACGGTGAGGCCCGCGAGCACGGCGACGGAACGGCGGACGAGCTGAGAACGAACGCGCATGATTTTCTGATTTCCCCTCGTATGGAACGGATTCCGGTGAACCCGACGTGAGAGGAGACGCTGCCCCGGCAGCAGAAGTTGTGTTAAGAATCCGTCTCAGGTGACGGCGGCAGGACCAGCCGGGCCAGTGCGCCACCGGTCGGCGCGGCCCCGAACGTCAGCTCGGCCCTGAGCACCTTGGCGTGGCCGGCCGCGATGGTCAGCCCGAGTCCGTGCCCCGCGCCCCGCTCGGCCATCCCGGAGCGGAACCGTCGGGGGCCTTCGGCAATCAGTTCCTCCGGGTACCCGGTGCCGTGGTCGACGACCTCGACGGTCCGGCCCTGCACGGTCACCTCGATCGGCGGGCGGCCGTGCCGCAGCCCGTTGACGATCAGGTTGGCCAGGATCCGCTCGACCCGCCGCGAGTCGGTCGACACCGTCGCGTCCGGTCCGGTCAGCCGTACGACGACGCTGTCCGGCGCGATCGCCTGCTGCATCCGCAGCCGGCCGACGGCCGAATCGACGAACGCCCCGAGGCCGATGTGCTCCAGATCGGCCTGCTCGACGCCGGAGTCGAACCGGGCGATCTCCAGCAGGTCCTCGACGAGGCCGCGCAGCACCTTGGCGCGGTCGCGGACCAGTTCGCTCGGCCGGCTCGGCGGCAGCAGTTCGGCCGCCGTCAGCAGGCCGGTCACCGGCGTCCGGAGGTCGTGCGCGACGTCCGCGGTGAACCGTCGCTCGGCCTCGAGCTGGCCACGCAGCGAGCTGGCCATCGAGTCGATCGCCGTCGCGAGCGCGTGCACCTCGTCCTTGTTCCGGCTGCTCACCTTGCCGTCGCGTTTGCCGATCGTCTCGACCGCCGAGGCGTCCAGCTCACCGCCGGCGATCCTGCGCGCCGTACCGGCCACGGCGACGATCCGCCGGGACAGGCTGCCGGCCGCGACCACGCTGACCAGAGCGACCATCGCGACCGTGCCGATGCCGCCGATGATGAGGGCGCGCCGGAGCGCACGCATCGAGGCGTCCTCGTTGTCGTAGTCCTGCACGATCGACAGGACCTTGCCGCCCTTGACGCCGACCGCGGCCCACATCTTCGGGTTCGGCGACCCGGTCTTGAACGTCGCCCGCTTCCCCTGCCGGACCGCCTCGAGCAGCTGGTCCGGTACGGCGGGATCGTCCAGCTGCGACCCGAGCACCTCGACCTCGTTGAGGTTGTAGGTGTCGGCGGCCGCCTTGATCCGTTCGTCGGCCAG
The DNA here is from genome assembly GCF_039529595.1 of Kribbella lupini. NCBI lineage: Bacteria > Bacillati > Actinomycetota > Actinomycetes > Propionibacteriales > Kribbellaceae > Kribbella > Kribbella lupini. Next base: position 306,553 of record NZ_BAAANC010000002.1, read on the forward strand.
TCCCCGCGTCCGGTCCAGCCGCGACGACTCGGCCTGCGTGTAGACCGCCACGCAGAGCACGAGGATCGCCAGCGAGGAGACCAGCAGGAAGATCAGGCCGAGCTTGCTCCGCAACCCCACGGGTGTCCTCCGTCCCTCGGGTCAGGTGCGGAGGAGCCTACGCGCGAAGCTTGTACCCGAAACCGCGGACGGTCTCGATCCGGTCGGCGCCGATCTTGGTCCGCAGCCGCTGCAGGTGCACGTCGACCAGCCGGCCGTCGCCGCCCCACTCGTAGTCCCAGACCCGCTGCAGCAACGTGCTGCGGCTCAGCACCACACCCGGGTTGTTCGCGAACTCGATCAGCAGCTTGAGCTCGGTCGGCGTCAGCTGGACGGTGCTGCCGCCCCGGCGTACCTCCAGAGCCTCGCGGTCCAGCTCCAGGTCGCCGAACGACTCGACGCCGGCTCCGGTCGCCGGGCTCGGCCGCTCCGGGTCCACGACCGCGCGCCGCATCACCGCGCGCAGCCGGGCGACCAGGACCTGCGTGTCGAACGGCTTGGTCACGTAGTCGTCCGCGCCGGCTTCCAGCCCCAGTACGACGTCCAGCGCGTCGCCGCGGGCGGACACCATCACGATCGGGACCAGGCTGGTCTCGCGGATTCGGCGGCACACGGAGATGCCGTCCAGGCCGGGCAGCATGATGTCGAGCATCACCGCGTCCGGGTGGATCTTCTCGAAGCTCTCGATCGCTTCCAGGCCGTCCTCGGCCGTGGTGACGTCGTAGCCGTGCCGCTCGAGGGTCAACTGAGTCGCCTCACGGATCACCGCGTCGTCCTCGACCATGAGGATGCGCGCTGCCGGTTCTTCCGGTACCACTGAAGTTCAGTCTCCCTTTTGGTCCTGCGAGCTCTCCAACAACATCTGCCGACCATTCCAACGGTAGACCTGCAGCCGAGTTACAGATGGGCAGCACGGTTTGTCGTTCGTGCCGAAAACTCCGGACTCCACGACGAGCTGACCGCTCCGGCTGGCACTGATCTTGACCTGGTCTCCCCTCAGACCCCAAATCCGGCGCGGACCGGTGGGCTCGGCGGCCATCAGGACTGCACCGTAGGTGAAGCTCCTGTCCAACTGGATGTAGACCACGAGCTGGGGGTACTGCGACTTCGTGACGTTCACCGTGGGGCCGCGGCTCATGCACCGCTCCACCACGACGCAGGTGTCCAGGATGCTGCGGAAGAAGGGTTCGAGCTTCTTGTCGGCCAGCAGCTTCAGCCGGACCTGGCCGAGGCTGACCGTGACCGGAGCCGTACGGCGGGGGTCCGGTGTCTGCTGGCCGAATCCCTTCGTGCTCGGCGTGGCGGCCGGCGCCGGCGACGTACTGGTCGCGGGCTCGGCGCCCTCGACCCGCAGGCCGCTCCCGTTCGCGCACCCGGCCGAGAGCATCAGGGCGACCGCGGCCAGCGCTGCCGGCAGCATCTGCCTAGCTCGCATGGGTCGCCTCCTGAAGTGCCTCACCGAACAGTTCTTTCCCCCGTGTCCCAGTGATCGGACAACTACCTTCCATAGTGCGGCCCCGACGTCACAGCCGGCGGCCACAAACGTCCAGTGGCCTCGGCAGTTCCGTTGCGGTTGAGTCACAAAAGGTGGAACAACTCTCAGCTCACGACCACCTTGCCCGGATTCAGCACGTTCTGCGGGTCCAGCGCGGCCTTGATCGAGCGGTGCACCGACAGCGCCACCGGGCCGATCTCCTCGGCCAGCCAGTCGCGCTTCAGCACTCCGACGCCGTGCTCCCCGGTGATCGTTCCACCCAGCTCCAGGCCGATCTCCATGATCTTGTCGAACGCGAGCTGCGCCCGCCGGGCCTGCTCGGGATCAGCCGCGTCGAACACGACGGTCGGGTGCATGTTGCCGTCGCCGGCGTGGCCGAGCACGCCGACGGTGATGTCGAGATCGGCGGCGACCTTCTCGGTCGCGCCGATGAAGTCGGCCAGGCGGGACCGCGGGACGCAGACGTCGTCGATCATCGTCGTCCCGAGCTCGTCGAGCGCGAGCAGCGCCGCCCGCCGGGCCTCCAGCAGCAGGTCGCCTTCGGCCTCGTCGTCGGCCTCGATGCACTCGATCGCGCCGTACTCGCGGCACAGCTTCGCCACGGTCGCGATGTCGGCCGCGCCCGCGGCACCACCAGCGTCGGACTGCGCGATCAGCATCGCCGCCGCGTCCTCGGGCAGGTCCATCCGCTTGTACGCGTTGACCGCGCGGATCGTGGTCCGGTCCATGATCTCCAGCAGGCTCAGCGAGACCCCGGACCGGATGATCTCGACGATCGCCTCACCGGCCGTCACCCCGGAGCCGAACAGCGCCGCCATCGTCCGTGGCTTGGCCGTCTCCGGCCGCAGCGCCAGGGTCGCCTCGGTGATGATCCCGAGCGTCCCCTCGCTGCCGACGATCAGCTTGGTCAGGTCGTAGCCCGCCACGCCCTTGACCGTCCTGCGGCCGGTGCGCAGGATCTCGCCGTTGGCGAGCACGACCTCGAGCGCGAGCACGTAGTCCGTGGTCACGCCGTACTTCACGCAGCACAGCCCGCCGGAGTTGGTCGACAGGTTGCCGCCGATCGAGCAGAACTCCCAGCTGGACGGGTCCGGCGGGTAGAACAGGCCCTGCTCGGCGACCGCGCGCGACAGCACGGCGTTGAACACGCCGGGCTGCGTCACGACGTACCGGTCGACGGGCTCGATCGCGAGGATCTTGTCCATCTTCTCCAGCGAGACGACCAGGCAGCCGTCCAGCGCGTTCGCGGCGCCGGACAGGCCGGACCGCGCACCCTGCGGAACCACAGGCACGCCGAACTCGGCCGCGACCCGCATCGCGGCCTGGACGTGCGCGGTCTCCCGGGCCAGTACGACGGCGGCCGGCATCCCGGCCGGGCAGAACATCGCCCGGTCGTACCGGTAGCTCTCCATCCGGTCCGGATCGGTGACCAGTGCTTCCGGAGGCAGGACCTGACGCAACCGCTCGACAACCTCACTCATGGCTTCGAGCCTAGTAGGCACTCGGTGCCGTGGCAGCTTGTCGTCTCGCGGATGTGTCGTGCGCTCGCGGTCAGCGGGTGCGGGCGGTCCGGTTCTCGGAGATCTTGTCCCAGCCGCTGCCGAAGTTGCGGAACTCCCGGGCGACCGCCGTGAACGTCGTACTGGTGTCGCGCGACTTCACCTTCGGAGTCCGGCAGGTGCGCTGCCCGGCCACCACCGCGCCGGTGCCGCCGCTGCTGTCGCAGGACAGCATCCGGCCGTTGTTGGACCCGCCGGTCTGCACCAGGTACGCACTCGTCATCGCGTACGACGGCAGCTTCGCGTCCATCACGACCTCGGCCCAGTACTGCGAGCAACTGTCCCGCATCAGCTTCACGTCGCCCCAGCCGGGCGGCTTGTTGTCGCGGAAGATCTGCGCTGACGAGATCGGTTTCGCACCCGGGCAGCTGGCCTCTTCGACGGCCTGAGCTGGTAAGGCCAGAGCGATCGTGCCCGCTCCGGCCAGGCCCGCGGTGCTGAGCAGAATGCCCAGTGTCTTCATCGGAAACCCTTCCTGGACGTGCGCCCCGACGCCCGTCCACTGGGCAGCGTACGCGAACCGCCCCTGACCTGACAGTCAATCCGGTAATCGGACGTTGAACGGTCGGTATCAGGGGCGGTACCCAGCGTGTCGGCTCAGAGGTTGCCGCGGCGCTCCTGCTCGCGCTCGATCGCCTCGAACAGCGCCTTGAAGTTGCCCTTGCCGAAGCCGAGCGAGCCGTGCCGCTCGATCAGCTCGTAGAACACCGTCGGCCGGTCGCCGAGCGGCTTCATGAAGATCTGCAGCAGGTAGCCGTCCTCGTCGCGGTCGACCAGGATCTTGCGCGACTGCAGCTCCTCGATCGGGACCCGCACGTGCCCGATCCGCTCCCGCAGCTCCGGGTCCTCGTAGTAGGAGTCCGGCGTGGCCAGGAACTCGACGCCGTTGGCCCGCATGATGTCGACGGTGCGCAGGATGTCGTTGGTGGCCAGGGCGATGTGCTGCGCGCCGGCGCCGTCGTAGAACTCCAGGAACTCGTCGATCTGCGACTTCTTCTTCGCGATCGCCGGCTCGTTCAGCGGGAACTTGACCCGGTGGTTGCCGTTGGCCACCACCTTGGACATCAGCGCCGAGTAGTCGGTGGCGATGTCGTCACCGATGAACTCCGCCATGTTCACGAAGCCCATCACCTTGTTGTAGAACGTCACCCACTCGTCCATCAGGCCGAGCTCGACGTTGCCGACCACGTGGTCGATGGCCTGGAACAGGCGCTTCGGGTGGCCCTCGGGCCGCTGCACCTGGGTCTCGGCGGCGACGAAGCCGGGCAGGTACGGGCCGTCGTACCGGCTGCGGTCGATCAGCGTGTGCCGCGTGTCGCCGTACGCCGCGATCGCCGCGCGGCGGACCGTGCCGTGCTCGTCGGAGACGTCGTGCGGCTCCTCGAGCACGGTCGCACCCTGCTCGCGGGCGTGCTTGATGCACTTGTCGACGTCCGGCACCTCGAGCGCGATGTCGGAGACGCCGTCGCCGTGCTTGCGGTGGTGGTCGTTCAGCGGGCTGTCCGGCGTGACACCGCCGGTGATCACGAAACGGCCGGAGCCGGCCTTCAGCACGAACGCCTTGTGGTCCTTGTTGCCGTGCTCGGGGCCGGAGTACGCGACCAGGTCCATCCCGAAGGCGAGCTGGTAGTACTTCGCGGTCTGGGTCGCGTTGCCCACCACGAAGACGACGGCGTCCATCGCGGTCACCGGGAACGGGTCGCTGCTCTCGTCGTACGGGACGAGGCCGACGAGCTGCTTGAGCTGGTCCAGATCCAGCTCGGCGTCGAGCTCGGCGGGGGTGAGGTCGGTGCTGGTCATCGCGGGTCCTCCCGGTCGGTGGCTAGCTTGCCTGGGAGCCTCGCTGGTGGCGGACAGGTTGCGCAACAGTTCTCGTTTTGACTGGTCAGCTTGTGCAGTATTCTCAGGTTACTGTTGGGCTATTTGGTCACCCTGACCACTGCTTGGAGGCTGGCATGACGGTCGACGCCCTGGACGCCCGGATCCTTGATCTGTTCGCCGCCGAGCCGCGGGTCGGCGTCCTCGAGGCGTCCCGCCGCCTCGGCGTCGCGCGGGGCACGGTGCAGGCCCGCCTCGACCGCCTCCAGCGCGACGGCGTCGTCCGCGGCTGGGGCCCCGACGTCGACACCGCCGCCATCGGCTACCCCGTCACCGCCTTCGCCACCCTGCAGATCGAGCAGGGCTCGGGTCATACGACGGTCGCGGCTGCTTTGGCTGCCATTCCGGAAGTGCTCGAGGTCCACACGATCACCGGCGCCGAGGACCTCTGGTGCCGCATCGTCGCCCGCTCGAACGCCGACCTGCAGCGCGTGATCGACCAGGTCGTCATCGTCCAGGGCATCCAGCGCGCGTCGACGGTGATCGCGCTGGCCGAGCAGATCCCCCACCGGGTCCTGCCGCTGCTGCGGGCGGCGACCTCCAAGTAGGCCGGCTCGTGACCTCGCCGAACGCTCCATGGAGTTCAGGCGAGGCGCTTGGCTACTTCTACTGCGGCCCGGGCCACCCGCGGGCCGACGAAGTCGCGGTCCAACTTGCCGAGCACGACCACGCCGATGCTCGCCTCGACACCCGGCACACCCAGCACCGGGCTCGACACGCCCTGCGCGCCGGCTTGCAGTTCACCCGCGGTGATGACGAACGGACGTCCCGCCGGATCCGGCTTCCGCCGGCCCGCCAGGATCGCCTTGCCCGCCGCGCCCTGGTCGAGCGCGTGCCGCGAGCCCATCCGGTACGACACGTGGAAGTCGGTCCAGCTCGGCTCGATCACCGCGATCGCGAGCGCCTCCTCACCGTCGGCGACGGTCAGGTGCGCGGTGGCGCCGGTGTCCTCGGCGAGCGATCGCAGGACCGGGAGTGCGGCGTCACGCAGCGTCGGCTGGACGCGGCGGCTGTAGTGCAGCACCGCGAGTCCGAGGCGGGCCCGGCCCTCGCTGTCCCGGCGTACCAGGCGGTGCAGCTCCAGCGTGTTGACCAGGCGGTAGACCACCGTCCGGCTGACCCCCAGCGACGCCGCCAGCTCGGTGATCGACAGGCCGTCCGGGGCGTCCGCCAGCAGCTCGAGGACGGTCAGTCCCCGATCGAGCGTCTGGGACGTCTCTGCCGGCACAGCCGAAGCGTATCCGCTTTTCGGGCGCGGACCGATGGCGCCGTATCTTGCTGCCGTGCGAAATTACTGGTCACTCCTCCCGGCCATCGCCGTCGCGGTCGTCCTGATCCTGCTGTACGCCGTACCGACGCTGATCAATCCGCAGTGGACGACCACCGTGCTCGGGCTGTTCCAGCAGCACCCCGAGGACGCCGATCCGGCCGGCCGGCGGATGACCCCGAAGCGGATCCGGTCCCGCCGGATGCTCGCCGGACTGCTCGTCGTGGTCGCGCTCGCGCTGGTCGGGTTCAACGTCTCGCTCAACCGGGAGGCGAACGGCTGCTACCAGGCCGCGATCGCCTGGGGCGCGGTCCCTCGCGACCCGGTCGGCAACCAGGAGCGCACCACCGACGACCCGTGCGTGAACATGATCTACGGCTCGTTCATCGGCGACGGCTCCGGCGAGGTCTTCGAGGACAAGCAGCAGCCGGTCCTGATGTACCAGCTGATGGGTGACAAGAAGCCGAAGTACGTGAAGTGGGTCCAGAACCGGCCGTCGTACGACGACGGCGACCTGCTGATCGGCGTCGGCGCCGACTGCTCGCTCGACCTGAAGGTCGACGAGGGCGAGGACAAGATCACCGCGGTGATCGACATGGAACAGCCGTGCCCGGTCGACGACCAGATCTCGCTGACCCCGATCAAGCTGAAGAAACCGATCGGCGACCGCAAGCTGGTCACCGTCGGCGGCAAGGAGCTCCAGCAGATCAACCCCGACCTGGACTCCTGGCCGACGGTGCTGAAGAAGCTCGTCACCGGAGGCTGACCGGCCTCAGCGCAGGGCGCGGACCTCGGCGTCGTACTCGCGGAACGGGCGGTTGCGGGCGAGCAGGATCAGCAGGCCGACGATGCACGCACAGGCGCCGCCGGCGAGCGCGATCGTCGGGGTGGTCAGGTCGGCCGTCGTACCGGCCACAAAGTCGCCGAGCCGCGGCCCGCCCGCGACGACCACGATGAACACTCCCTGCAGGCGTCCGCGCATCGCGTCCGGCGCCGCCGACTGCAGGACGGTGTTCCGGTACGCCGAACTGACCATGTCGGCCATCCCGGACATCGCCAGCAGGGCCACGCCGAGCCAGATCGTCCGCGCGAACCCGAACAGCCCGACCGCCGCCGCGTACGCCGTGATCGCGACCACGATCGCGATGCCCTGCCGACGGACCCGGCTCACCCAGCCGGAGAACAGCACGCCGAGCAGCGCCCCGATCGCCGGCGCCGCCTGCAGCAGGCCGACGGTCTTCACGCCGCCGCCGAAGAACGCGCCCGCGACCGCCGGGAACAGCGCCCGCGGCTGCGCGAACACCATCGCGAGGATGTCGGCCAGGAACGTCGCCAGCAGCGCGGGCGCCGCCCGCAGGAACGTGAACCCTTCGAGCACCGACCGGATCCCGGCCCGCCGGACTTCACCGGTCGGCGGCACCGGCGGCAGCCGGAACAACGCGTAGAGCGCGGCCGTGAACGTGATGACGTCGACCAGGTACGCCGCCGCGAACCCGTGCCACGCGATCACCGACGCCCCGAGCAGCGGCCCCGCGGTGAACCCGAGGTTGAACGCCGCCTGGCTCAACGTGTTGGCCGCCGGCAGCAGCTCGGGCCGGATCAGCCGCGGGATGATCGCCGACCGCGCCGGGTTGTTCACCGCGAAGCAGGCCGACTGGACGGCGACCACGGCGTACAGGACCCAGACCTGTTCCCAGTCGAGCACCGATTGCACGACCAGCACCATCGAGAGCAGCCAGAGCCCGGCCGAGCTCACCAGCGCGAGCGTGCGCCGGTCGATCGCGTCCGCCATCGCACCGCCGTACAGGCCGAAGACGATCAGCGGCACCAGCGCGAACAACCCCACCAGCCCGACCGCGAACGTCGACTCGGTCAGCGCGTAGACCTGGATCGAGACGGTCACCGCGGTCATCTGCTGGCCGAGCTGCGAAACCGTCGATCCGATCCAAAGCCGCCGGAACTCCGGTGACTCCTTGAGCGGTCGGACATCGGTCAGCAGGCGCGGCACGTAGGTAACCTATGTCACGAGGTGACGTCCCTTACCAGGACCTCCAACTCGTGGGCACCGGACGCCGTGCGGCTGCGTCTACTCCCGTATGACGAACCAGCCGCAAGCCCCTTCGCTGACCTGCCCGCTGTGCCGTTGCCCCCAGTTCCAGCAGGAGGAGGCCCGCAGCGACTCCCGCTGGGGCTTCACGTCCCACCGGATGACGCTGCTGGTCTGCCAGAACTGCCGGTACGTGCTGCACTTCTACGACAAGAACTCGATCTTCGACTTCGACTGATCACCAGGGCAGGCGGCCCTCCTCGGCGTGGAGCTGTCCGGTCGGACCGTCGGCCGGCAGCGTGGCCAGCCGTACGGCGACCGCCGCCCCCTGGGCCGGCGTCCTCGGCGCGTCCCAGCCCCCCATGTCGGTCGCGCAGTTGCCGGGGTCGGCGGCATTGACCAGGATGCCGTCGGCCCTGAGCTCGTTGGCGAGCATGACGGTCACCATGTTCACCGCCGCCTTGGACGCGTTGTACCCGGTCGTGAGCACGCTGGACATCCGCGACTCCGGATCACCAACGCGCGTCAGCGACGACAGCTCAGTCGACAGATTCACGACCCGCGCCCGCTCAGCCCGCCGAAGCAACGGCAACATCGCCTGCGTAGTCGCCACCAGCCCCAGCACGTTCGTCTCGAACCCCGCCCGCAGCGCTTCCACCGGCACCTCACTCACCGGCCCGTCCCCGTCCGGAATGATCGCCGCGTTGTTCACCAGTACGTCGAGCCGCCCGTACGTCTGCTCGATCCACCCAGCGGCTTCCTTGCTGGTCTGCGCGTCGTTCACCTCAACCCGCACCGCCGCCGCTTCAACCCCGTCCGCAGCCAGTTCCTTCACCACCGCCTCGGCCCGCCCGAGATCCCTCCCGCCAACCACCACGATCCACCCGAGCTCCCCGAACTGCCGAGCGATCTCCCGCCCGATCCCCTTGGTAGCTCCCGTCACAAGCACAACCTTCTGCTGAGTCATGCCCCAACCCTCAGCCGCTTTCGCCGCCCCCGGCAGAGTCCGTCGATCCAGGGACGCCCGGTCCTCCCCAGCCCGCGTCCAGCCAGGGACCGGGCGTCCCTGGCTGGTTGTTCGGCGTCCTGAGATTCTGGACGGGTGGACAGGGCCCAGCTAGCAGACTTCCTCCGGATCCGGCGTGAACGGCTTCGCCCGGAGGACGTCGGACTGCCCGCGGGACTCCGCCGCCGTACGCCGGGGCTGCGGCGCGAGGAGGTCGCTTCGCTCGCGACCATGTCGACCGACTACTACACCCGGCTCGAGCAGGCCCGCGGGCCGCGGCCGTCCCGGCCTGTCCTGGCCGGGCTCGCTCGGGCGCTCCAGCTCTCTACCGCGGAGCGCGACCACCTCTTTCGGCTGGCCGGCGAACAGCCGGGTCCGCCGCCAGGGCCGCCCGTCGACGTGCGGCCCGGCGTGCTGCGTATGCTCGCTCGCCTCGACGTCGCTGGTCTGGTCCTCGATGCCAAGTACGACGTACTGGCGTGGAACCCGCTCGCGGCCGCGCTCATCACCGACTTCTCCGCGCTTCCGGTCCGCGATCGCAACCTGCTCCGCCTGCGGTTCCTCAGTGGGACCGACCAGAGCGAACTGTTCGGTGGCGAGCAGACCGCGGAGTTCGCCCGCGAGGCTGCCGCGGAGTTGCGGGCGGCGACCAGCAAGTACCCGGACGACACGTCGATCAGGACGCTCGTCGCGGATCTGTGTGCGGGGAGCGAGGAGTTCGCTCGGATCTGGGCGCTGCATGAGGTCGGTACTCAGCAGACGATGTGCCAGACGCTCCACCATCCTGTGGTCGGCCGCATCGAGGTTGTGTGCGAGGTGCTCGTCATTCCTGAGCGCGATCAGCGGGTGATCCTCTACACCGCTGAGACTGGCTCGGATTCCGATCAGGCGCTTCGGTTGCTGGAGGTCATTGGGACCCAGTCGCTCGTTGCTCGGCCGTCGTTCCGTGGTGGGTCGTGAGCACTCGTTGGTGGGTGCGAACTGGTGGTCGGCTGACCGGCTGGGGCTGAGGTTGCTGGTTGGCTGACCGCGCTGTGGTTGGCGCTCGGTGGGCATGCTCGCGTGGGTCGGGCCTCGCGGCGCCGGCTGCCGGTTCGGCTTTTGGGTGCGGGTAGGTGCCACCTGTGAACTTCTTGCCTACCTCCGCCGGTCTGCCGTCTGCAGTGGTCTGTTTGGGCAAGAAGTCAGCAGGCGTCACCTTGGGGCCGGTGGGTGAGGTGCTCACCTTTGGCTTCGGTGGGGGGCGGTTGTGGCTGAGGTTGCTGGTCGGCTGACCGGCTGGGGCTGGGGCTGGGGGTCGCCTGCTTGCTGACCGGCTGTGGGACGGGCTCAGGCTCGGCGTTGGGTGGCCCAGTCTCGGATTAGTTCTATGCGCTCCTTCAGTTGGGTGGAGGAGGCGTGGGCGGCCGCTGGGCCGCCTAGTTTGCGGCGGAGGTCGTTGTGGATGACGCCGTGGGGCTGGCCGGTGCGGTGGTGCCAGGCGGCTACCAGGCCGTTGAGTTCTCGGCGGAGGAGGGCTACCTGTTCGTGGGTGGCCAGTTCGGTGGGGGTGGGGTCCGCGGATGCGGAGCTCACTCCTCGTTGGGAGCGTTTTTGCTGGGCTATCGACTTGTCCTGGCGCTTCTTCAGGAGCTCGCGGACCTGGTCGGGTTCCAGCAGGCCGGGGAGGCCGAGGAAGTCCATCTCCTCGTCGGAGGCGAGGTCGCCACCGGTGCCGTAGTCGCCGCCGTCGAAGACGACGCGGTCGAAGCTGGCGTCGGAGCCGAGCGCCTCGAACTTGGCGTCGAGGTCGTCGCTGGCGCCCTCGGCCTGGTTGGCCTGCTTGATCAGGTCGTCCTCGAGGGCGAAGATGTCGCCGTCCTCGTTGCTGTTCTTGCGACCGAGGACGTGGTCGCGCTCGACCTCCATCTCGGCGGCGAAGCCGAGCAAGCGGGTGACCGACGGGACGAACACCGACGCGGTCTCGCCGCGCTTGCGGGCACGGACGAAACGCCCGACGGCCTGGGCGAAGAACAACGGAGTGGAGGTCGGCGTCGCGTAGACCCCGACGGCCAGGCGCGGGACGTCGACGCCTTCGCTGACCATCCGGACCGCGACCATCCACCGCGACTCGTCGCCGGAGAACTTCGCGATCTTCTTGCTCGCCGCCTTCTCGTCGGACAGCACGACGGTCGGCGCCTCGCCGGTCAGCTCGCGCAGGACCTTGGCATAGGCCCGAGCGGTGTTCTGGTCACCCGAGATCACCAGGCCGCCCGCGTCCGGCATGTGCCGCCGGACCTCGGTCAGCCGCTTGTCCGCGGCCGCCAGTACGGCGGGCATCCACTCGCCGGTCGGGTCGAGCGCGGTCCGCAGCGCCTGCGCGGTCAGGTCCTTGGTCAGCGGCTCGCCGAGGCGCGCCGCGACCTCGTCGCCGGCCTTCGTCCGCCAGCGCATCTCACCGGAGTACGACATGAAGATCACCGGGCGGACCACGTGGTCGCGCAGGGCGTGCCCGTACCCGTAGGTGTAGTCGGCCTTGCTCCGGGCCGCGCCGTCGTGCCCGTACTCGTACGTGACGAACGGGATCGGGTTGTCGTCGCTGCGGAACGGCGTACCGGTCAGGGCGAGCCGCCGGGTGGCCGGCTCGAACGCTTCCTTGACCCCGTCGCCCCAGCTGAGCGCGTCACCGCCGTGGTGCACCTCGTCGAGGATGACCAGCGTGCGGAACCGCTCGGTCCGGACGCGGAAGGCCAGCGGGTTCACCGCGACCCCGGCGTACGTCACCGCGACGCCCTGGAAGTCCTTGTTGGTCCGTCCCTTGCCGCCGGCGAACGCCGGGTCGATCGCGATCCCGGCCCGGTCGGCCGCCTCGGCCCACTGGATCTTCAGGTGCTCGGTCGGCGTCACCACGGTGACCCGGTCGATCACCCGCCGGTGCAGCAGCTCGGCGGCGACGGTCAGCGCGAACGTCGTCTTGCCCGCGCCCGGCGTCGCGACCGCCAGGAAGTCCTTCGGCTGCTTGTCCATGTAGAGCTGGAGCGCTTCCGCCTGCCAGGCGCGCAGCTTGTTGGCGGTGCCCCAGGCTGCGCGGTCCGGGTAGGCCGGAGGAAGCACGGCTGGTGGTGCTGGCACGTGCGAATCCACGGACGGCATACTCCCCCGATACTCGACTGTCGGCCGTGCAGGAACGTTACCCGAGAACGCTCAGACAATCAGATCGGCGGGCACCACCTCGACGTCGTACGGGCTGGTCAGGCGCGCGATCTCGTCGCCGGAGACCTTCGCGACCTGCGCATATGCCCCGTCCTGCATCTCCCAGACGATCAGGGTCGGCGTGTCGGGATCGACCACCCAGTAGGACGGGCAACCGGCTGCTTCGTACCGGGAGAACTTGAGCATGGTGTCGATCCGGCGGGTGCTCGGCGAGAGCACCTCGACGGCGAGCAGCGGCGCCGTGGGCAGGTCGCGCTCGGTGAAGTCCTCCCGTGGGGCGACGAGGATGTCGGGCTGCACAAGGGTGTCCTCCGACAGTGCGACGTCGAAGGGCGCCGACAGAACGTACAGATCGTTCGGGCAGTTCTGCATCAGGCGGTGAAACAGGCGGCCGACCGCCAACTGGTGCCGAAGTGAAGGCGCCGGCGTCATGACGAGGACTCCGTCGATGAGTTCGTACCGATGGCCGTCATTCGGCACTCGGTACAGATCGGCTCTGGTCAACGGGCGGAACGGTGCCCAGGGCATGGTGAATTCGGGCTCGGGCTGGGTCTCGATGGGTTCCACGAGTGTCATGCTGCCTCCTTGAGTTGGTCACACCAAGAACATGCCGCGATCTGCCCCGGCTCCGGCGGTTGTCCACAGGGCAGTTCGTTGTGGATCGGTTGCGGCGGCCGCTGGGGCGATCCGCCTACACTCGGTGCCATGAGTACTCAGTTGAGCCCGGGTGCCGAGACCGTTGTCGACGAGCGCACGCAGCCGTCGCTGGACAACGGTGACCACGAGCGGTTCTCGCACTACGTGCCGAAGGACAAGCTGACCGAGGCGATGGTGATGGGCACGCCGGTGGTCGCGCTGTGCGGCAAGGTCTGGGTGCCGAGCCGGGACCCGCAGAAGTTCCCGGTCTGCCCGGAGTGCAAGGAGATCTGGGAGTCCCTCAACCCCGGTGACGACGACGGCGACAAGGACGAGTAGCCGCCACGACGACCAGCCGGTCCCGCGCGGGGCCGGCGCGGCCCGGTCAGTTCTGCGTCGGGTCGTCCGGGTATGTCGCCAGGTAGGCCATCTGGTCCTTCTGGCGGCGTAGCACACGCCGCCACAGGCCCTCGGGCCGCAGGCTGAAGACGTCGTCCGGCTCCGACGGTACGACGTACCAGGCGCCCTCGGTGATCTCGCCCTCGAGCTGGCCGCCGGACCAGCCGGCGTACCCGGCGAAGATCCGCATCCGCTGGATCGCGCCCTCGAGCAGCGCCGGCGGGACATCGAGGTCGATCAGCCCGATCCGGCCGAAGCACTCGCGCCAGCCAGGTGGGTCGGCGGACTCGATCACCTCGGCCACCGCGAGGGCGCTGTCGGTGCCGACCGGGCCGCCCATGAACAGCACGCCGGGCTCGTTGACCGTGTCCGACCAGTCGGGCAGCACCTGGTCGACCTCGAGGTCGGCGGCCCGGTTGACCACCACGCCGAGAGCACCGTCCTCGTCGTGGTCCAGCAGCAGGATGACCGAACGCCGGAAGGGCGGCTCGTCGAGCAACGGGGTCGCCACGAGCAACGATCCGGTCAGGGTCGAGGCCGTCATGACCCCATCATGTCGTGCCGCGGGACTTTTGTACTGCGCGAAACCCGAGCCACGCGCCGGTCGCGGTGCCGAGCAGGTCCGCGAGCGAGTCGAACGGATCGCCGCTGCGGTCCGGCAGCAGGTAGTGCTGGACGAACTCGCTGCCGATCGCCTGCACGACCAGCGCCGCCAGCAACCACCGCGCCGGTACGCCGACCCGCAGGCCGAGGTAGGCGACCGCCACGAAGATCGCGAAGTGCGCCACCTTGTCGGAGTACGGAATGCTGCTCGTGTCCGGCCCAGCCTGGTGCGGCGAGTACAGCCCGTACAGCTGGACCAGGCAGGCCAGCACGAAGCCGGCCCGCCAGGCCCACAGTCGAGTGCCCACCCCACGGACGCGGGTCGCCGAGTCCGGCACTACAGCGACAGCGACGGCGCGTCGTCCGGGAACACCTCGGCCGCCGGCGCCTTGCCCCCGGCGGCGTCCCGTACGGCGTGCGCGACCATCGTGTGCACCTCCGGGTGGAACACGCTGGGCACGATGTAGCTGGCGTTCAGCTCGTCGTCGGTGACGACGCCGGCCAGCGCCTTCGCGGCGGCCAGCTCCATCTCGAGCGACACCTTCGACGACTGCGCGTCGAGCAGACCGCGGAAGACGCCGGGGAAGACCAGCACGTTGTTGATCTGGTTCGGGAAGTCGCTGCGCCCGGTGGCGACGACCGCGGCGTGCTCGCCGGCAGCGGCCGGGTCGACCTCGGGGTCGGGGTTGGCCAGCGCGAACACGATCGAGTCGTCGTTCATCGTGGCGATGTCGTCGCCGTTCAGGATGTTCGGCGCGGACACCCCGATGAACACGTCGGCCCCGGCCACCGCGCTCTTGAGGTCACCGCTGAGCTGCGCGGCGTTGGTGTTCTCCGCGATCCAGCGCAGCTCCGGCGACAGCCCGTCGCGCCCGCTGTGGATGACTCCACCGATGTCGGCCACGCAGGTGTCCTTGACCCCGGCCGCGATCAGCAGCTTGAGGATCGCCGTACCGGCCGCACCCGCTCCGGACAGCACGATGCGGACCTCGCTGATGTCCTTGCCGACCACGCGCAGCGCGTTGTAGAGCGCGGCGACCACGACGATCGCCGTCCCGTGCTGGTCGTCGTGGAAGACCGGGATGTCCAGCTCCTCGCGCAGCCGGGCCTCGATCTCGAAGCAGCGCGGCGCGGAGATGTCCTCCAGGTTGATCCCGGCGAAGCCCGGCGCGATCGCCTTGACGATCGTGACGATCTCGTCGGGGTCCTGGGTGTCCAGGCACAGCGGCCAGGCGTCGATCCCGGCGAACCGCTTGAACAGCGCGGCCTTGCCCTCCATCACCGGCAGCGCGGCCTTCGGGCCGATGTTGCCCAGGCCCAGTACGGCGGACCCGTCGGTGACGACGGCGACGCTGTTGCGCTTGATGGTCAGCCGGCGCGCGTCCTCGGGGTTCTCGGCGATCGCCAGGCAGACGCGTGCGACGCCCGGGGTGTAGATCATCGAGAGGTCGTCACGGTTGCGGATCGGGTGCTTGGCCTCCATCGAGATCTTGCCCCCGAGGTGCATCAGGAACGTCCGGTCGGAGACCCGGCCGATCTCGACGCCCGGCACCGCGCGCATCGCCTCCACCAGGCGGCCGGCGTGCGCGGTGTCGGCGGCGGCGCAGGTCACGTCGATCCGCAGCCGTTCGTGGCCCGAGGCGGTCACGTCGAGCGCGGTCACCAGGCCGCCGGCCTGCTCGACCGCGGTCGTCAGTTTGCTCACCGTCGAGCCGCCCGCGGGCACCTCGAGCCGGACGGTGATGGAGTAGGAAACGCTCGGCAAGGCAGTCACGCCCGCGATCTTCTCACGACCGCCGCAACGGCTGGAGGTTCCGTACGTTGCGTCCACGGCCACTCACCGACCAAGCCGCTGGGTAATCCTTTACTCGGCGGCTAGGCTTCCGCCAGCGGAGGGAGAAGCCATGGCCACGATCAGCGACGTCGCCGCGCTCGCGGGCGTCTCGACGGCGACCGTCTCGCGGGCCCTGAACGGCAAGGCGACGGTCGATCCGGACCTGGTCGCCCGGGTGCGCACGGCCGCGGTCCAGCTCGGCTACCAGCCCAACGGCCCGGCGCGGAACCTGCGCCGGCAGGAGGCCGCGGTGGTCGCGCTGATCATCTCCGACGTGGAGAACCCGTTCTTCACCGCGATCGCCCGCGGAGTCGAGGACGTCGCGCACGAGGTCGGCTACTCCGTTGTGCTGTGCAACTCCGACGAGAGCGCGACCAAGGAGAACCGCTACATCGACATCGCGATCCAGGAAAGGGTTGCCGGTGTCATCTTGTCGCCGACCGGTACGACGTCGTCGGTGGAGAAGCTCGCCGCCCGCGGGACGGCGTTCGTCGCGGTCGACCGGCCGTTGCCGCAGCAGGACAGCGACGTCGTACTGGTCGACACGCGCCTGGCCGCACGGCAGGCGACCGAGCACTTGATAGCCCAGGGCTATCAACGCATCGGCTGCATCACCGGCCCAGCAGGAGTCCGTACGGCGGACGACCGGCTCGCCGGCTACCGCGACGCGCTCAAGGCGGCGAAGCGGCGGAGCTCCACCAAGCTCGTACGGCGTACCGAGTACAAGGCCGCCGGCGCGCACAAGGCGGCCCAGGAAGTGCTCAGCCAGGAGGAGCCGCCGGATGCGTTGCTGGTGGCGAACTCGGCCATGGCGGTCGGCGTGCTCCAAGCCCTTCAGGAGAAAGGCATCCGGCCCGGCCAGGACGTCGGGATCGTTGCCTTCGACGACGCGCCGTGGGCCGCGCTGGTCGATCCCCCGCTCTCGGTGGTCGCGCAACCGGCGTACGAGATCGGCACCGTGGCCGCCCGGTTGCTGCTGGCAAGGATCACCGACGGCACCCGCCCGCCGACCACCACCACCCTCGGCGCCCGCCTGATCGAACGCGGCAGCTCCCACCGCGGCTGAGCGGTGGGAGCAGCACCACGTCAGCCGTTCGGGTTCTCCTGCGCGTAGATCTGCGCCGCGTTGGCCTTGTCGATCAGCCGCGTCGGCAGCACCTGGGACTTCTCGACCGTTCCGCAGTCCACCAGGATCTTCTTCGCCGCGGCGATCGCTTCCTTGCCGTTGGTCGGGTACGTGAAGGTCGCGGTCAGCCGGCCCTGCTCGACAGCCTTGATCCCACCGGACGGGATCGGCAGCGCGTCGATGCCGATGAACTTCATCTCCTTCTCCCGGCCGACCGCCTTCGCGGCCAGGTACGCACCCTCGGCCATCGGGTCGTTGTGCGCGTAGACCACGTCGATCTTCGGGTGCGCCTTGAGCAGGGCGTCCATCTGCGCCTGGCCCTTCTCCCGCAGCCAGTCGCCGGAGGCACTCCCGATCACCTTGATCTTCGGGTTGGCCTTGATGCCGGCCGCGAAGCCGTCGTGCCGCTCGGCCTGCGGCGTCGCGCCGGCCAGGCCCTTGAGCTCGACCACCGACCCGCCGTTCGGCAGCACCTTCTCGGCGACGTACTTGCCGGCCTCGGTGCCGATCTGCACGTTGTCGCCGCCGATGAAGCCGGTGTAGGCGTCGCCCTCGACCTTGCGGTCCAGCACCAGCACCGGGATGCCCTTGTCGTAGGCCTTCTTCACCACCGCGGTCAGCGGCTTGGCCTCGTTCGGGCTGATGATCAGCAGGTCGATCTGCTGGGTGATGTAGTTCTCGACGTCGGCGACCTGCTTGGCGTTGTCCTGCGCGGCGTCGGCGAACTTCACCTCGAACTGCGGCACCTCGGCGGCCGCCGCCTTGATGTCGTCGTCCATCCGCTGCCGGTACGGCTCGGCCACGTTGGCCTGGCTCATCCCGATCACGTACTTGCCGTCGGCCCCTTTGCACTCCTTGGAGCTCTGCGCCTGCGGTTCGTCGGAGGTCCGTTCGCTGGTCGTACCGCACCCGGCCAGGACCAGAGCGGTGACGGCCGCGACGGCCAGGGACAACTTGTGGATCTTCATCAGGGGTGGACCTTCCTCACGAGGCGGGCCGGAGCCGTTGCAGCGCGGCCGCCGCGACGATCACCAGGCCCTTGATCAGCAGCTGGATGTTGGAGTCGATGTTGTTCAGGGCCAGCACGTTGTTCAGTACGCCGAGCAGCAGCGCGCCGGCCACCGTCCCGGCCACCGAGCCGCGCCCGCCGGCCAGGCTGGTGCCGCCGATCACCACCGCGGCGATCGCGTCGAGCTCGTAGCCGATGCCGTCGTTCGGGCTGCCCTGGTTGAGCTGGACCGCGTGCACCACCCCGGCCAGCGAGGCGAGCAGCCCGCAGATCGCGAAGACCGCGATCTTGACCCGGATCACCGGTACGCCGGACAGCCGCGCGGCCTTCTCGTTGCCGCCGACGGCGTACAGGTGCCGGGAGAACGCGCTGATCCGCAGGAACACGACGGCGGCGATCGCGACGACCGCGAAGATCAGCACCGGGATCGGGACCAGCCCGCCGAACGTGCGCTCACCGAGCAGCGCGAAGCTCGACGGCGCCTCGTTCGGCCCGTCGCCGTACGCGATCGCGACGCCCTGCCCGTCGGACCAGATCCTGGCCAGACCCCGGGCTATCTGCAGCCCGGCGAGCGTCACGATGAACGACTGGATCCCGATCATCGCGGTCGCCATCCCCTGCAGCGCGCCGAAGACCAGGCCGATCGCCAGCACGACGACGATCGAGGGCAGGAATCCCCAGTCGCTCTCGACCATCAGCACCGCCGACCCGACCGCGGCCAGCCCGAGCACGGCGCCGACGGACAGGTCGATGCCGCCGATCAGGATCACGAACGTCATCCCGACCGCGATGATGCCGATCTCGGAGACCGCGCGGACCACGTTGGCCAGGTTGTCCGCGCTGAGGAACAGGATCTCGCCGTCGCGCCGGGGCGAGAAGATGATCGCGGCCACGAACACCGCGAGCAGCCCGAACACGCTCTGGAACCGGAACAGCGTCGCGGCCACTCCTCCGGACGCCCGCTCGACCGGCGTCGCGGGCTTGTCCTGCACGGCGGTCACTTGCGCACCTCTTCGAACACGGCGCTCTCTCCCATGGCGGCGGCGAGCAGATCACTCTCGCCGGAGTCGGATGTCCTGAACGACGCGACGTCGCGTCCGTCCCGCAGTACGACGACGCGGTCGCAGACGCCGATCAGCTCGGGCAGCTCCGACGACGCCAGCAGCACCCCGAGGCCCTGCCCGGCCAGTTCGCCCAGCAGGCGGTAGATCTCGGCTTTCGCCCCGATGTCGACGCCGCGGGTCGGCTCGTCGAGCAGCAGCAGCTTGGGCTCGGTCAGCAACATCTTGCCGAAGACAACCTTCTGCTGGTTGCCGCCGGACAGGGTGCCGACGTCGTCCTGCAGCCGCCCGAACTTGAGCCGCAGCCGGTCGGCCATCCTCACCGACGCGAGCCGTTCCATCCGGCGCGCGATCACGCCGAGCCGCCCGTACGCCGGAAGGCTGGACACCACGGTGTTCGCCAGGATCGAGTGGAACAGCACCAGCCCGGACGCGCGCCGGTCCTCGGGGACCAGCCCGATGCCCTGCGCCAGCGCGTGCCGTGGGCTGCGCGGCCGGATCTCCTTGCCCTGCAGGACGATCCGGCCGGTTCGCGTCCCGCCGGGCGCTACGCCGTACAGGGTCTCGAGCAGCTCGGTGCGGCCGGCGCCGAGCAGGCCGCACAGGCCGACGATCTCGCCGGAGCGGACGGTCAGCGAGATGCCCTCGGGATCACGCCGGCCGGGGCGCGGGCGCCGGGGCTTCAGGACCAGGTCCTCGACGCGCAGCAGCTCGTCGCCGGTCGGGGCGTCCGGCGTACTGAACATGGTCTGCACCGGACGGCCGACCATCGCCTCGACAACCTCGGCAGTGGTGAGCTTGCGCGGGTCGAAGGTGGTGACGATCTGCCCGTTGCGCAGCACGGTCGCGCGGTCGGCGACCTGGGCGATCTCCTCCATCCGATGGCTGATGTAGACGATGCCGACGCCCGAGCGGCGCAGCTCGCGGATCACCGCGAACAGCCGCTCGACCTCGGACGTCGTCAGCGCGGAGGTCGGCTCGTCCATGATCAGCACGCGGGCGTCGAGCGAGATCGCCTTCGCGATCGTGACGAGCTGCTGCTCGCCGACGCGCAGCTCGCCGACCGGGCGGCGCGGGTCGAGGTTCACGCCGCTGCGCTCCAGCAGCGCCCGAGCCTCACGGTCCATCCTGCGGCGGTCGACGGTCCGGTACGGCGTCCGCAGCTCGCGGCCGAGGAAGATGTTGTCGGCGACCGACAGCGCGGGCACCAGGTCGAGCTCCTGGTGGATCATCGCGATCCCCGCCGCCTGCGCGTCGGTCGGTCCGCCGAAGTGCACGGTCTCGCCGGCGATCTCGATCCGCCCGTCGTAGTCGGTGACGTCACCGGACAGGATCTTCATCAGCGTGGACTTGCCGGCCCCGTTCTCGCCGAGCAACGCGTGCACCTCGCCGGAGCCCAGGCTGAACTCGACCTCGTGGCACGCCTGCACCCCGCCGTACCGCTTGCCGATCCCCGACATCCGGACCAGGGCGGACTCGGCCATGACACCTCCGCGATCGGGTGAGTAATCGATTTCCCGGACGCTATGCCTGTGCTCGCCAGCCCGTCAACCCCTGGCCTCGTCCGGGACGGGAATCGATATCCGACGGCGTCTTCCGACCCTAGGAGCGGGCGTGCCTCGACGACACCTGTTCGAGCCAGGTCGAAAGGTCGACGCGCACCACCGTCCAACCGCGCCAGCTCAGCGCGACACGCCGTGACACGCCGTGCGAAGGGCTGCTGCCGGGTGGTTGATCAGTGGTGGGCGTCGGCTCCGGGGCCGAGCCCGCGCCGGGCCCAGGCGCGGACAGCGGCCGCGCGGGCCGTCCGCGGACAGCGGCTGCGCGCGCGGACAGCGGCTGCCGCGACGGTCCTGGTCGGGGGTTCAGTCCTCGTCCAGCCAAGCCCGTACGGCGTCGTTGTGCTCGCCGAGCCGCGGCGGCGGCAGGTTGGTCTCCCGCGCACCGGCGTACGCGTTGTCGTCGAAGCGCAGCGGCGGCCCGGGCAGCTGGATCGTCCCGAGTTCCGGGTGCTCGACGTCGATCAGCAGCCCCTGGGACAGCGTCTGCTCCCACTCGTAGACCTGCTGGAAGTCGCGCACCTTGCCCGCCGGGATCCCCGCGTCCGCCAGCCGCTGCAACCACACATCGGCCGGCTCGGCGGCAAACGCGGCCTCGATCGCCGCGGTCAGCACGTCCCGGTGCGCCACCCGGTCAGGGTTCGCCGCGAAGCGCACGTCGTCCGGGTCGAGCCCGACGATCGGCGCGAACGTGCGCCACTGCCCCTCGCTGCCGACCGCGACCTGGATGCTGTCGTCCCGCGTCCGGTACATCCCGTACGGCGCGATCTGCGCGTGGTGGTTCCCGACCCGCTCGGGCAGCTGCCCCGCGACGGTCCACTTCGTCCCGTGGAACGCGTGCACGCCGACGACCGACGCGAGCAGCGACGTCCGAACCACCCGTCCCCGCCCGGTGATCGAGCGTTCGTGCAGCGCCGCGAGGGCGCCGTACGCGCCGTACATGCCGGCCAGCAGGTCGGCGATCGGCATCCCGGTCTTGGTCGGTTCGGTCGCGCCGGTGATGCTCATCAGCCCGCCCTCGCCCTGCGCGATCTGGTCGTACCCGGCGCGCCCTCCCTCGGGCCCGTCGTGCCCGAAGCCGGTGATCGAGAGGATCACCAGGCCCGGGTTGAGCTCGTGCAGCCGCTCGACCGAGAACCCGAGCCGGTCGAGCACCCCCGGCCGGAAGTTCTCGATCAGGACGTCGGCCTTGCCGACCAGGCGAGTCAGGAACTCCTTGCCCTCGGCCGACTTGAGATCGGCCGTCACCGATTCCTTGTTGCGGTTGGCCGACAGGAAGTACGTCGACTGGTCACCCACGAACGGCGGCCCCCACCCCCGGCTGTCGTCCCCGCCGGCCGGGGTCTCGACCTTGATCACCCGCGCCCCGAGATCCCCCAGCATCATCGCGGCATGCGGCCCGGCCAGCGCCCGGGTCAGATCCACGACCACGACGTCCGAAAGAAGGTTCTGCACCCGTCCACCCTAGGGGCGTACCGTCGGCAGAAGAGGGGGCATCACCATGGCGAACTTCACAGGCACCGGTACGACGGACGATCCCTGGATCCTGACCACGCCACCCGGCAAGAGCCAGTTCGAGGTCTACCGCGACGAAACAGCCGAACCACCGGCGCTGGTCTGCCAGGTCGGTACGACGAAGCTCAGCTACCACCTGCGCTGCATCGAGGACCTCCACGCGATGCTCACCGAGCACGCCGACTGGATGCCACTCGGCAACGCCGACGAGCAGAAACCGGCCGCCCCCGGCACCGTAGAGGCCTGGGCCCGCGCCGAGGACAACCCCGTCGGCGGCTGGTACGGCCTCCGCAAGGGTTACCGCGGCCGCTTCGGCAACTACGTCCCACCCGTCCTCGAGGCTCTCGGCCTGGCCGAGCTGGAGCACAACCCCCGCAACAACCGCATGCGCGCGCTCTAAGCCTTCACGTAGGTGACGCCGATCGCGCCGGTCGGGTACGGCGTGGTCGCGGCGGCCTTCCACTCGGTCGGCTGGACGCCGTCGAACCACCGGGTCCCCTCGCCGACCGTGATCGGGTCGACGATCAGGTGCAGTGCGTCGACCAGCCCATCGGCCAGCAGGGTCTTCACCAAGGCGACGCTCCCCGTGATCACGACGTCGGACTTTTCCCGCAACCGCCGGACGTCGTCGACCGCGATGCGTGCCGAGTTCGCCCACCCCAGCGCCTCGTCGCTGCTGGTGACGACCCGCTTGGCGATCCCGTTCATCAGGTCGGCCATCGTGCCGTCGGCAGTCGGCCAGTAGCCGACGTGCTCGTCGTACGTGTTCCGCCCGAGCACCATCACCTCGGACGCCGCCAGCAGCGCCTCGGTCTCCGCCCCCATCTCCTCGCACCAGAACGGGCCGTGCCAACGGTCCGGCGAGGACACGACGCCGTCGAGCGTGACGAACAGTTCCGCGGTGAGCTTGGCCATGATCTTGTCTCCTTCGCAGTGGTTTCCCTTTCACCACTGCGTCGGGCGGCCGGCGGGCGGATCGACATCCGGACGACGAGAAGTTCAGGCGACCGCTTTGCGGGCCAGGGACGCCAGGCGGTGGGTCACGTCGCGCGGCCGTTCCTGCATCAGCATGTGGCCGGCGCCCGGGTACATCCACAGCCGCGACGACGGGATCAGCTGGGCGATCCGGTTCGCGTGGCGGGGAGGCAGCAGGCGGTCGCGGGTGCCGTGCATGACCTCGACAGGGATGTCGTCCAGTACGGCGAGCGCGTGGCCGAGGTCGTGCTGGGTGATCGCCTCGAAGAAGCCGCTGAACGACCGGCCGGGCAGGGTCTCCAGGTCGGCCAGCAGGACGTCGACCTCGGCGGGGTCGACCTTCTTGCCGAACACCAGCTGCCTCAGCGCGGGCCGCCGCAAGCGGGTCGAGGCCACCTGCCGCCACGCCCTCGCAGCCTCCTGCTCGGCCTGTACGACGACCGGCTTGCGCCGCTTCTCCATCCGCGCGCCCGCCAGGTTCATCGCCCGCGGCGCCACCACCGCGGCCGCGCCGTCGAGCCGCGCCGGCAGCCCGAACGCCCGCGACGTCATCTGACCGGACGACGTACTGACCAGCGCCGCGCCCACGATCCGCGACCCGAACAGCTCCGGCCGCTGGTCCGCCAGCGCCATCAACGTCATCCCGCCCATCGAGTGCCCGGCGTACACCACAGGTCCCGACGGCGCGACCTCGTCCAGCACCGTGACCAGGTCGTCCGCGAGTTGCTCGATCCGCGTCGTACCGACCGGCGCCGCGTCCGACCGACCGTGCCCTCGGTGGTCGTAGGCAACAACCCGAACCCCGTCAGCCCCCAGTACGCCGGGCAACCCCGCGAACTGGTGATGCCAGCTCCGCGTCGAACACGTCCAGCCGTGCGCGAGCACCACTGTCACCGGGGCGTCCGGCGAGCCCGCCGTCTCCACGTGCAACCGCACGCCGTCCGGCGTGATCACCCCAGCCCGCTCTGCCTGCATGGTCATATCTTCCCCAGTCGATCCGTCAGTTCGCCCAGACCACGCCGCCGTTGGTTGGTCCGCGACCGCACGATCCGGTCCGCCACCGACGGCAGGTGCCGCGCCATCGCGACGCCGATCCCGGTCGTCCGCGTCGACGCCCGGTTCCGCGGTGGTCTACGCGCGGCGGCGACGTCCACGATCGTGCCGACCACCTGCGCGACCGTCTCGGCCGGCAGGAACATCCCGAGATCCACCCCACGCGCCAGCGAGGCGTCGTGGATCGGCGTCGGCACGTACCCCGGGTAGATCACGCTGACGTCCAGGTGCCGTCCGTTCTCGATCCGCAGCGCGT
The DNA here is from genome assembly GCF_039529595.1 of Kribbella lupini. Classification (NCBI taxonomy): domain Bacteria; kingdom Bacillati; phylum Actinomycetota; class Actinomycetes; order Propionibacteriales; family Kribbellaceae; genus Kribbella; species Kribbella lupini. Next base: position 331,062 of record NZ_BAAANC010000002.1, read on the forward strand.
CGGCGTACGTGTCGATCGCGCGCTTGGAGACCAGGTACGACGCCGCCAGCGGCAGCGTCACGTACGCAAGCCCCGACGACACGAAGATCACCCGTCCCTTGGCCTCGCGCAACGCAGGCAGCGCGGCCGCCGTCACGCCCCAGCCGGCGAACAGGTTCACCTCGATCACCTTGCGCGCGGTCGCGTCCGGCGCGTCGCCGGCCAGCGCCGGTACGCCGATGCCCGCGTTGTTGATCAGCAGGTCGAGCCCACCGAGCCGACCGATCGCCTCGTCGACCGCCGCCGGGATCAGCTCCGGCTGCGTCAGGTCGCACTCGATCACGTCGTCGCTCTTCCGCAGGTCGAGCCCGACCACCGTCGCGCCGCGCTCCCGCAGCCGCTCGACGGTCGCCGTACCGAAAGCGCCCGCGGCACCGGTGACCAGCGCCCGCTTCCCGGCCAGGTCCCAGGAAGTTCGCCGCACGAACCCGCCCCGGCCCGTCACGCTGTCTCCTTCTCGCGGTCGCCCGAGCTCAAGTACGCCGAACGCATCCGTCCACCTCGAGCCCCACGCCCGACCAACCAGGCAATCCCGAGCAGCTCCAGCACCCCAACCACCGCGAGCAGCGCGTACCCGCCGTTCCACATCCACCGCGGTACGTCGGTCCGCTCCTCGCGCCGCAGCACCTCCTGCTCGCCGATGAACTGGACGGTCTGCCCGTCCGACACCTGGATGGCCGGCTTCTGGATCGCCGCGTCCTCCGGCGCGTAGACCCACGCCGCGACCAGGTCCCGTGAGCCCTGGTGCAGCCGGACCATCGACTTCCACTTCCCGTACATCGGCAGCGGCTCCTCGGACCGATAGACACCGTCGGCAACCTTCTGCAACGGGTGCAGCTCCAGACCGCCGCCCTGCCAGGCCATCGCCTCGAACCAGCGGGCTCCCTCGGCCGCGTCGACCGGGTCGACCTTCACCGTCACGTACGCCGTCGGCTCGGCGCCGGTGGCGACCCGCTCCAGCGAGATCGTTGCCGACACCCCCGGATCGGCCGACCGCGGCACGCAGAAGAACACGACACCCAGGACCGCGACCAGCCCGACCGCGCCGAGTTGATGCGTACGCCGTACGGATGGTTCCGCGCGTACTTCACCCGCGACCTCGGCGTACCGCGTCGCCAGCCAGGCCCCTACCAACCCGGCCCCGATCCCCGCGACCAGCCCGAAACCGAGGGCCGACGGCAGCAGCGCAGCGGGCCAGCGGATCGGCATCCAGATCTGACTCCACCCGTACTCCGCCAGCAGCCCGACCGTGCCGATCAACGCACCCGAGACCGCACCCAGCCGGAAGCGATTCTTGTTGCCGAGGGCAAACGCCGTCAGCTCGACCAGCACCGCTTCGACGATCAGCAACGGGAAGTGCCCGAGGATCTCACCCAGCGGCTGGTCGACCGCCCAGGCGATCCCGCCGCGAATGACCAGGTAGACCGCCAGCGCGCCGAAGGTGCTGAACCGCCCTCTGCGCGCTCGCAGCACCGTGAACGCCAGCGCCGCCCCGAACACGATCAGGATCGGCTGCAGCACCAGCGGGAACTGCGGCACACCGTAGTTGAACTCGGTGCTGAACAGGTCCCACGCGATCAGCAGGGCGCCGACGGCAACGACTTCCTGGAACCGGCGCCGAAGGTTGCCGCCGACAAGTTGTTCCACCTCGGCCGAGGCCAGCAGCCGCGCGAAGATCGACAGCACCACGCCGCCGATCATCAGCAGGTGCGTCGGCCCCCAGAGCGTGACGTCCTCACCGAACAGCCGGTGCCACACGTCGTCCAGCGGGAAGCCGACCAGCGCGAAGGTGCCGCACACGGTGACCAGCGCCGCGCTGCACGGGATCCGCCAGCCCGCGGTCAGCTTGATCGTCCGGGCCGGCAACGGCTTGCGGGCGAGCGCGATCGGCAGCACGCCGGACACGATCACACCGAGGATGCCGAAGAAGATCGGGTAGTGCGCCGGCGTACCGAACGGGCCGGTGTCGCGGCCCTTGTCGATGTGCACCGCGATGTCCCACCAGACGCCGAAGGCGCAGGACAGCAGCGAGACGGCGTGCAGGTACGGCGTGAGCGCGGCCCATCGGGGGACTCCGTCCAGTCTCCCGATGGTGTCCGCGAGACGCCCTACCAGCGTGGCGTGCCCGGTCCGTTCGCGCCACAGCAGCACGGCGAGTGCGACGTACATCAGGCCGACCAGGCCGGTGACGATCGCGATCTGGTCGAAGCTCGCGGTGCCGGTCGAGGCGGCCAGTGGGACGGTCATCGCGTCGCTCCTGGGGATCGGCGGAACACAAGGCATGCGCCATGAAGGATGTTACATAGGACATGTAACGTCGAGTCTGGAAGACTGTCAAGGGTGGAGGGACAGCAGGCCGCACCGGCCACCGAGGAGTACACGGTCGACCAGCTCGCCGCGAAGGTGGGCATGACCGTCCGGAACGTGCGCGCGTACGCCGGACGCGGGCTGATCCCCCCGCCGCGCCTGGTCGGCCGCACCGGTTACTACGGCGCCGACCACGTGGCGCGCCTCACGCTGGTCCGCGAGCTGCTCGACAAGGGCTACACGCTGGCCGCGGTCGAGCGGATGATGAGCGAGCTGCCCGACGGCGCGCTCGCGCTCGGCGTCTTCGAGACCCTGGTCAGCCCGTGGACCCCGGCCGAGCCCGAGGTGATCACCGAGCAGCAGCTGGCCGAGCGGGCCGGCATCCCGCACGACGCCGCGACGATCGACAAGCTGATCGCGCTGGGCATCGCCGAACGCGTCGAGGACGACCGCCTCCGCATCCCGAACCCGGACCTGCTCCGGACCGGCCTGGAGGTGATCAAGCTCGGCGTACCGCTGGACGCGATCTTCGAGATGCTGCCCAAACTCTTCGAGCAGGCCGACCAGGTCGCCAAGATCTACGTCGAGCTGTTCCGCGGCACGGTCTGGCGCCAGTTCGCCGACGCGGGCCTGCCCGCCGAGGGCTGGCCCGAGATCCAGCGCACGCTCGAGAACATCATCCCGCTGGCCGGTCAGGCCCTGGTCGCCGCCTTCCGCGAGTCGATGGGCCGCGAGATCGAGATCGCGGCGTACGAGGAACTCGGCCTCCCACCCAACGACCTGCCGTCCACCGGCTAGCCCCGGCGTACGAACTGCGGCATCCGCAGGATGTTGTGCGGGTACGGCAACGGCTTCTCCCCCGCCTCGGTCAGTCGCCGCATCTGCTCGTCGTCGAGTGCCCAGCCGGTCGCGCCGAGGTTGTCGGCCAGCTGCTCGGGCGTCCGTACGCCGATGATCGGCGCGGTCAGTCCCGGCCGCTGCATCACCCAGCGCAGCGCGACCTGTGCCGGAGTCCTCCCGGTCTCGTCCGCGACCGCCAGCAGTGTGTCGATCACCCGCCAGGTCCGGTCGTTGTCGTGCGCGGCCCAGTCGTCGTCGTTCGAACGGGAGCCGGCCGGAGGCCCGCCGGCCTCCTTCGTGTACTTGCCCGACAGCCAGCCGCCCGCCAGCGGACTCCACGCGATCACGCCGGCGCCCTCGTTCAGCGAGACCGGGATCAGGTCGAGCTCGGCGTCGCGGTCGAGCAGGTTGTACAGCGGCTGCAGGCTCACGTACGGCTCGAGCCCGCGATGCCTCGACAGGTCGATCGCCTTCTGGAACTGCCAACCGGTCAGGTTGCTCGCGCCGATGAACCGGACCTTCCCGCTGCTCACCAGCGCGTCGAGCGTCGTCAGGGTCTCCTCCAACGGCGTCGCGTCGTCCCAGACATGGATCTGGTAGAGGTCGATGAAATCCGTACCGAGCCGGCGCAGGCTCGCCTCCACACCGGCCATCACGTGCTTGCGCCCCGCGCCGCGCACCGGCAGCCCCGGCGCCGCTTCGCCGTACACCTTGGTCGCGATCACCAGCTCGTCACGGTCCTTGGTCTTCAGCCAGCTCCCGACGATCTCCTCGGACCGCCCGCTCGAGTAGGTGTCCGCGGTGTCGACGAAGGTCCCACCCGCCTCGACGAACGTGTCCAGCATCCGGTGCGCCGTCGGCTCGTCGGTCCCGGGCCCGAACGTCATCGTGCCGAGGCAGAGCTCGCTGACCTGCAGGCCGGTCCGGCCGAGAAAGTTCTTGTCCATCGACCCAGCCAACATCCTGGAGCGCGCTCCAGGTCAAGGCCCCGATTCACCAAAAGCCTGAACGCACAGTTAGCGTAGGGTCGCACACCGTGAATCTCCGAGGACGGTCATGAAGAAGCTTGTTCTGGTCACCGTGACCGTCGCCGCCGTGATCGCGGCCGCGCTGATCCCGTCGGGCCCGCCGGTCGAGGCCGCGTCGCCGGGGTTCGGGTCGGCGATCTCGGCCGTGGCGCGGCCGACGTGGCAGACCGACGACAGCGTCAACGCGCTCGCGTCCGCGGGCAACGTCGTGTACGCCGGCGGCCTGTTCACCCGGATCCGCCCCAGCGGCAAGGCGATCGGGCAAGGTGAGGCGATCCGTCCGTACGTCGCGTCGTTCAACCGGACGACCGGCGCGCCGAGCGGCTGGGCCCCGCGGCTGAACGGCGCGGTCTGGGCGATCGCGACCAGCGCCGACGGCAAGTGGGTGGTGATCGGCGGCGACTTCACCAGCATCGACGGCGTACCGCGCAACCGGGTCGCGATGTTCAACGCGGCCAACGGCCGACTCACCAGCTGGAATCCCTCGGTCAGCTACCGGGTCTCCGCGCTCGCGATCTCCGGCAACACCGTCTACCTGGGCGGTTCCTTCGGCCGGGTCGCCGGTACGACGCGCAACCGGCTCGCCGCGGTCTCCCTCAACGGCGCCCTGCTGCCCTGGAACCCGAACGCCGACGACGACGTGCACGCGATCGACCTCACCGACGACGGGAAGCGCATCTTCGTCGGCGGCGGCTTCACGAAGGTCGGCGGCGGCAACCACTACGCGCTGGCGATGCTGAACCTCACCAACGGCCGCGCGTACGCGATGCCCGCGGCCGCCGCGATCCCACCGCCGACCGACGAGTGCGTCAGCCGGGTCAAGGACATCGACACGCTCGGCAACCGCGTCTACGTCGCGAACGCCGGCAGCGGCACCGGCTGCTACGACGGCGTACTGGCCGCCGACGCCACGAGCGGCAAGCTCGTCTGGCAGAGCAAGTGCCTGGGCGCGACCGAGGCGATCAAGGCGCTGGGCGGCTGGCTCTACAAGGGCTCGCACGCGCACGACTGCCGCAAGGACGGCAGCTTCGGCGACGGCGCCGGCATCCGCCACCTGCTGGTCGAGAGCACGGCCAACGGCAAGTTCGGCCCCTGGTTCCCGAACACCGACGTCGGCGGTACGACGGAGGTCGGCCCGCTCGCGTTCGCCTCCGGCGGCAACGACCTGTGGGTCGGCGGCGACTTCACCAAGGTGAACGGCAAGCCCCAGCAGGGCCTGACCCGTTTCACCAACGCCGCCGGCGGCGCCCAGCCGGCCCGCCCGGCCGCCCCGAAGGTCGCCAGCCCGGCCCGCGCCCGGACCACCGTGACCTTCCCGGCCGTCGTCGACACCGACAACATCACGCTGACCTACACCCTGTACCGCGGCAAGACGAAGCTCGGCACCTGGACGCGCAACTCGTACCCGTGGACCCGCCCGACGGTCGCCACGTTCACCGACACCGGCGTCAAGAGCGGCCAGACCCCGTCGTACCACGTGGAGGTCACCGACGGCCGCAGCCGCACCAAGAGCGCGTCCGCGGCCGTCAGGGTCCGTTGACTCAGAAGTCGCGGTTGCTCATCGCGGCACCTCCCTCCCGTCGCGCAGCAGTGTGATCAGCCGCGCGACGGGGGCTCAAGCCTTTCCGGGACCCTCGAAAGGCTTGCCGCCGCTAGCCTCCGCGACGGTCGGCCGGGAGGTCGCCCAGGTCCGCGTCCCAGTCGTCGTCCTCGACGTCGGCTTCGTTGCGGCGGGCGATGCGGACGAACGCGGCGATCAGCAGAACCGGTCCGAGGAACATCGCCAGCTCGGGGATGCCACCCAGGTGCAGCGCGATCATGAGGCGGTCACCAGCGCGATCCCGCCGGCGGTGAAGGCGACCATCGCCGCCAGCATCGGGTACTGCGCGCGCCGCAGCTGCCGGCGCCGGAACAGCCCGGCCGCGCGATCGTGCGCGGACACGACCCCGAGTACGTGTCCGAGCACGATCGCGCCGATCTGGACCCCGGCGATCACCCCGGTCCCCAGCAGGCCGTAGTCGATCCCGGCCTGCCCGGTCCCGAGCAGGTCCCAGCCGCGACCGAACGGATCGGTCGCGAGCAGGACACCATCCTGCCCCTGGAACACCGCGAACGAGAAGTAGTGCGCCACGGCGTACCCGATCGCGATCGGCACCAGCGAGTGCGCGAACGCGCCCGGCAGGCCGGCGTTGCCCAGGGCACCGGGTCGCACCCGCGCGGAACCGGTCGCCCGCGCCGCGCCGACGAACAACGCGATCACGACCGCCACGGCGACCAGCAACCCCACCGTGTGCACGGCAACATGATCGAGCTGCCCGGTCGCCGAGGTCCACACCGACCAGCGCGAGATCCCGTCGAAAGCCGTTGACCCGAGCAACAAACACAACAACCCGACCAGTCCCGGCTCCTGCGGCAGCGTCGCCAGCCCGGCCAGCGGGTTGCGCAGCACCAGCCAGCGATCGGCGCCGCGACCGAGAGGGCTCAGTCGCGCCAGCACTTCGGCGTACACCTCGAAGCTGTCCCCGACCGCGAACCAGCGCGGTCCGTAGACGATGCCTGCGGCAACATTCACCAGCGCGTACGCCGTGACGAAGACCGCGACCACCAGTGGGTCGGATCCCTGCGGGTACGCCAACTCGAGCCAGAGGAATCCGAAGAGCCCGGCCACTGCCGGCCAGTACGCGATCCCGTCCGGCAACTTCCGCGGCGAAGGACGTGGGACGAGCGCCGCGAGCGTGCGCAACGGATTGGCCAGCCGCCACACCGGTCCGCAGAGCAGCGAGACCGGGATGATCCCGACCCAGATCCCCACGTACAGCCAGGTCGGCGCCGGGTTGAGCGTCGGCGACGTACTGCCGAACCACGCGGCGCCGAGCAGGAAGGTCAGCGCGAGAACACCCAGGATCTTGAGGGCCCACCGGACGACTCGGGAATCGACCAACCACGTGAGGGCGACCAGCGGCGTACCGGAAGCCACCTCGAAGCGCGGCTTCGACCAGAACGCCGCCAGCGCGAAGAACGACACGGCGACGGCGGCGGCCGCCGAGTAGATCGCCAGCCACAGCGGGACCGGCAGGTCCCCGCGCCCGCCGATTCCGTGCAACGGGATCATGGTCCCGAATGTAACACGACCTATGTCACATAGCGAGTGTTCAGTTCACCAGGTACTGCTCCCGGTCGAACCGCCGGGTCAGCTGCCGGAACCGGAAGGTGAACGACGGCCAGAGCGTCGTGTTGCGCCCCTGCGCGTCGAGGTACCAGCTCGTGCACCCACCGCGCGTCCACACCGTGTTCCGCATCGAGGAGCGCACGCCGTCGACGAACGCCCGCTGCACCTCCGGCCGCACCTCGACCTGCCGCAGTCCCTCCGCGTCCATCGTCTTCAGCGCGTCGAGGATGTACGCGATCTGCGATTCGATCATGAACACCATCGAGCTGTGCCCGAGGCCGGTGTTCGGGCCGATCAGCAGGAAGAAGTTCGGGAAGCCGGCGACCGCCGTACCGAGGTGCGCCTCCATCCCGTCGGCCCAGGCGTCGCGCAACGACTGCCCGTCCCGGCCGTAGAGCATGTCCATCACCGGCAGGTCGGTGACCCGGAATCCGGTGCCGTAGATGATCGTGTCGACCTCGTGCTTCACGCCGTCGTCGGTGACGATTCCGGTCGGCGTCACCTCGGTGATGCCTTCGGTGACCACCTCGACGTTGGGCCGCGCGACCGCCGGGTAGTAGTCGTCGGAGATCAGCACCCGCTTGCAGCCGAGCGTGAAGTCGGGCGTCAGCTTTGCCCGCAGCTCGGGGTCACGGACCTGCTTCTCGAGGTGCTTCTCGGCCACCTTCTGGGCCTGCTTCATGATCCCGGGCAGCTTGGCGAACCCGAGCACCATCGACTCGCGCCCCCAGTAGATCCCGGTCCGGACCGCCTTCTGCACCAGGGGAAACGCGCGGAAGACCGCCTTCTCCAGGCGGCTGATCTTGCGGTCCGGCCGCGGCATCACCCACGGCGGCGTGCGCTGGAACAGGTGCAGCTCCTCGACCTCCGGCTGGATCGCCGGCACGAACTGGATCGCCGACGCGCCGGTCCCGATCACCGCGACCTTGCGGCTGCTCAGGTCGAGCTCGTGGTTCCACTGCGCCGAGTGGAACACCTCGCCCTCGAACAAGTCGATCCCGTCCAGCTTCGGGTACGACGGCTCAGCCAGCGGGCCCATCCCGGACAGCAGGATCTCGGCGGTGAAGTCGCCCTGGTCGGTGTGGATCAGCCAGTGATCGTCGACCCAGTGCGCGGTCTGTACGGCGTGGCCGAAGCGGATGTGCGGGCGCACCCGGAAGCCGTCGGTGACCTGGCGCAGGTACGCCTCGATCTCGGGCTGCGGGGAGAACGTGCTCGACCAGTCCGGGTTCGGCGCGAACGAGAACGAGTACAGGTGCGAGGGGACGTCGCAGCGGCAGCCCGGGTAGGTGTTGTCCCGCCAGGTCCCACCGACGTCCTGGGCCCGCTCGAGCACCACGAAGTCGTCGTACCCGGCCTGCTTGAGCCGGACCGCCATCCCGATTCCCGCGAAGCCGGTGCCGATCACGACGATCCGGTGGTTCTGCAGCATGGTCTCGCCCTTCGTCCGAAGAACTTACTCCCAGTAAGTTACTCCAGGTCAGTTAGACTCGGCAAGGTGACGACGACCACGGACGGCGTCCCGGTGAAGCGCAAGCGCGACCGGGCCGCGCGCGAGCGTGAGATCCTCGACGCCGCCGAGCGGATCTTCGGCGACCGCGGCTACCAGGGCACCTCGATGGACGAGATCGCGGCCGAGGTCGGTGTCTCGAAGCCGCTGATCTACCAGTACTACGGCTCAAAGGACGGCCTGTTCCTCGCCTGCCTGTCCCGCCTGCGCGCCCAGCTCCTCGATGCCGTCTCCGAGGCCGTCCTCGCCGCCGCGGATGCCGAGCAGGCCATGTACGCCGGGTTCGTCGCGTGGTTCCAGTTCCTCGACGACCACCCCCGCGCCTGGTCGGTGATCGTCGACGAGGGCATGCTCTCGGCCGGCCCGGCCGCCCAGGCCGCCGACGAGGTCCGCGCCGACTTCGTCGAGCTGATCGCCACCATGGTTCGCCTCAACGCGCCGTCGACCATCGACGACGAGGAGATCCAGATCGTCGCCCAGACCATCTCCGGCGCCACCGAACGCCTCGCCATCTGGCGCACCCGCACCGACACCCCGCCGTCGGCGGACAAGACGGCCCGCACCCTGCAGGACCTGCTGTGGCAAGGCCTGCACACGTTGCGCGAGAGCTGACACATGTCATAGGTACGTCGTGACGCTCGATCCAGGGCCGCAACGGCTCCGGACCTGAGCATGGTGAGTATGACGACAACGACTGCGGTCACCCTCAGCGGAGTGACCAGGAGGTACGGCGAAGTGCAGGCCGTGGCCGGGGTGGACCTCACGATCCGGTCGGGCGAAGTCGTGGCACTGCTCGGCCCGAACGGCGCCGGGAAGTCCACCACGCTGGAGATCCTGCTCGGTCTGGTCCGGCCCGACCAGGGCAGCGTCCAGCTCTACGGCCAGTCCCCCGCGGACGCGATCGCGGCCGGCCAGGTCGGCGTGATGCTGCAGAGCGGCGGGATCATCGAGGACGCGAAGGTCGGCGAGCTGCTCGACCTGGTCGCCGGGCTGCACAAGGACCCGCTGCCGGTCACCGCCGCGCTGGAGCGGGCCGGGATCGCCGATCTCGCCGGCCGCAAGCTGAAGGCGCTGTCGGGCGGGCAGAAGCAGCGGGTCCGGTTCGCGATGGCGATCGTCCCGCAGCCCGACCTGATCGTGCTCGACGAGCCGACCACCGGGATGGACGTCGAGTCCCGGCGCGACTTCTGGGCCGCGATGCACGCCGAGACCGCGCGCGGCCGGACCGTGCTGTTCGCGACCCACTACCTGGAAGAGGCCGACGCGTACGCCGACCGCGTGGTGCTGATGCGGGCCGGCAAGATCGTTGCCGACGGCACCGCCGCGCAGATCAAGGCGAGCGTGTCGGGCCGGACCATCCGGGCCACGGTGCCCGGTGCCGACCTGGCCACGCTGGCGACGCTGCCCGGCGTACGGAACGTCGAGACGCGCGGCGACGTGGTGCTGCTGCAGTGCGCGGACTCCGACGACACGCTGCGGTACCTGCTGGCCAACACGCCGGCCCACGACATCGAGATCACCTCCGCCGACCTCGAGGACGCGGTTCTCGCCATCGGCGCCCAGCAGGAGAGTGCGGCATGAACCTCGACTACCTGAAGTTCGACATCAAGCGGACCCTGCGCAACCGGCGCGTGCTGATCTTCGCCGTTTTGATGCCGCTGGTGCTGTTCCTGATCTTCGGCGCCACGCTGCACACGAGCGACTCCGAGGGCGGGATCTCCGCGATCGCCTACGTGATGGTCTCGATGGCCATGTTCGGCTCGATGAACGCGGCGATGAGCAGCGGCGGCGTGATCGCGATGGAACGCGACGGCGGCTGGAACCGCACTCTGCGCCTGACCCCGCTCAAGCCCCAGGCGTACGTCGCGTCGAAGGTCATCCTGTCGCTGCTGCTCGCGGTGCCGCCGCTGCTCGTGGTCTTCGTCGCCGGCATGGTCATCGGCCACGTCGACCTGAGCGCCGGTCAGTGGATCACGGTCGCGCTGGTGTCCTGGCTCGGTGCGCTGCCGTTCGCCGGTCTCGGCCTGGTGATCGGGTACGTCGCCAAGCCGGACAGCGTGCAGCCGATCACCGGTCTGACGACGATGCTGATCGCGGCCTTCGGCGGGCTCTGGCTGCCGATCGAGCAGATGCCGCACCTGATGAAGACGATCGCGCAGCTGACCCCGGCGTACTGGACCGGCCTCAGCTCGCGCAGCGCGCTGACCGAGAGCGGGCTGGACATGCACGCCGTCCTGATCGTGCTGGTGTGGACCGTGGTGCTCGGTGCGATCGGGCTGCGCCGGTTCCGCGCGGACACGGCCCGGGCCTGATCCGAGCGGGTTACCGTGACGACTGTGAGCAGCAAGCAACAGCCCCTGCTGGAATCGCTGGCCGACCGCGACCGGACCCGGAAGGGACGGTCGTGGCGCTGGCTGGCCGGCGGGGTCTGGCTGTTCTACCTCGGCAGTCCGCTGCAGGAGATTCTCCGGCACAGTGACGGCGCCGCCCGGGTGGTCGGCGTGGTCGCGCTGCTGGCCTTCGCCACGGGCTACATGGCCTTCTTCATCTGGATGCGGCAGGTCGCCTGGCGGGAGGGCGGCCTGCCCCTCTGGAAGCGGTACGCGTACCTGGTCGGGCTGCTCGCCCTGGCCTCGCTGATGCTGCCGGCTGCCGGGCAGACAGCGCTGACGACGCTGGTCTACATCACCGCGATCTCGATGGTGATGCTGGACCTTCGGCAGGCGATCGCCGTCACCGTCGTGATCCTGGGCGGTGCGGAGCTGTCGATGCGGCTCGTTCCCGGCTGGCACGACGACAGCAGCTACGGCCTGGCGATCTTCCTCGCCGCGCTGGCCGTGTTCGGGATGCGGCGCGCGATCCAGCGCGGAATGGAACTGTCGGTCGCCCGCCAGGACTTCGCCGAGCTGGCCGTCCAGGAGGAACGCAACCGGTTCGCCCGGGACCTGCACGACATCCTCGGCCACTCGCTGACGGTGATCACGGTCAAGGCCGAGCTGGCCGGGCGCCTGATCGCCGCGAACCCTGCGCGGGCGGCCGTGGAGGTCGCGGACGTCGAGCAGCTCGCCCGCGCGGCGCTGGCCGACGTACGGGCTGCTGTCGCCGGTTATCGCGAGCTGAGCCTGGCCGGTGAGCTGGTGTCCGCCCGGGCCGCTTTGGAAGCGGCCGAGATCCGTGCCGATCTGCCGACGACGGTGGACGATGTGCCCGAGTCCCACCGCGAGCTGTTCGCCTGGGTGGTCCGCGAGGGCGTCACGAACGTCGTACGGCACTCGGAGGCTCGGAAGTGCACCGTTCGGATCAGTGCGCAACACATTGAAGTACTCGACGACGGCCGGGGACCGACGACTTCGCCAGGTGGTCACGGACTGATCGGACTGCGTGAGCGAGCCGACCTGGTAGGAGCGACCCTCTCCGTCGGCCAGGCGCCGGGTGGCGGGTTCCGGCTGGCTGTCAGAGTGGGCCCGTGAGCATCCGACTGCTGATCGCCGACGACCAGGCGCTGGTCCGCGGCGCCCTCGCCGCCCTGCTCGATCTCGAACCCGATCTCGAGGTCGTCGCCGAGGTCGGCCGCGGCGACGAGGTCCTGGAGGCGGCTCGTACGTCGAAGCCCGACGTCGCCCTGCTCGACGTCGAGATGCCCGGTCTCGACGGGATCGAGGCGGCCGCCGCGCTGCGTACCGCCGTACCGGCTGTGCGCATCCTGATGGTCACCACGTTCGGCCGCCCCGGCTACCTGCGCCGCGCGATGGAGGCCGGCGCCGCGGGGTTCGTCGTCAAGGACACTCCCGCCGCCCAACTGGCCGACGCCGTACGCCGGGTGCACCAGGGCCTCCGCGTCGTCGACCCCTCACTGGCCGCCGAGACCCTCGTCGCCGGCACGAGCCCCTTGACGGCCCGCGAGTCCGACGTACTCCGCGCCGCGCGCACCGGCGGAACCGTCGCCGACATCGCCCGCGAGCTGCACCTGTCCGAGGGCACGGTCCGCAACCATCTGTCCTCGGCGATCGGCAAGACCGGCGCCCGGACTCGCGCCGAGGCCGCCCGCATCGCCGTCGACAACGGCTGGCTCTAGCCGACGTACGTCCGGAAGCTCTCCAACGCCTTCACGTCCCACCCATGCCCGTCGGTTCCTCGGTCCTCCGGCGCGACCGGCCGCGCACTCCGATAGCACCTGAGCGCCTGCTCGATCAGCGGCTGGTGCTCTTCGGGCAGGTTGGCGAGCGCCCACTCGCCGCCTTCGTCCTTGCTCACCACCTGCGGCGCATCGCGCACCATCAGTACGCGGCACGCATTGAGTACGCCGTAGTACGGCTCGGCCACCAGATCCACGTCGTCGAGATCAGCTTCGATCGCCCGCAGATACTCGTCGTACGGCACCTCCGCGAACACCTCCACCGCCGGCGGCCCGCTCACGGTCACCCCGCGCGACCTGACGACACTCACATGAGCCGCGAGGTCCGGATCGACGCCCGGCCCGGCGTACTTTCCCGCGAGGATCTTCTCCGTCCAGTAGGCGGAGTAGTGCACCTCGTACTGCCGCGTCCCCTCCGCGGCCTGTTGCTCGGTCAGCACCGACAGCTCCAGATCCCCGAGCATCGGCCGCGCCTTCGACCGCTCCGCGAGCACCCGCGCCGCGCGCTCCCGCTGCCGCGCCGGCAACGTCCCGGGCACCACGACGAGCAGATCCACGTCACTCTTCGCCCGGTAGAAGCACCCCATCGCCAGCGAGCCGTGCACGTACACCCAGCTCGGCTGCAGGCCGGTCGCCGCGATTGCGTCCTCGACGTACTGCCTGAGGTCGGCGTCGCAGTCGGTCCACGACTGCGCACGGTCACGAGGGTGCGGTACGTCGTACGCCATCCTCCGACGGTAGCGAGGTCGTGCTCTTGCGTTTCCCACCGCCGCGCGGCTTAGGCTGATCCCCAGGGGAAGGGAAGTTGCCATGACGATCGAACAGTTCAGTACCAAGGGTCGCCTGGCCGACGTCGGCGAGGGCATCACCGCCGACGAGCTCCAGCTGGCCGCGCGCAACCACGGGATCCCGCTGGAGGCGTTGCGCTACGACCTGACCCCACCGGGGCTGCACTACGTGCTGGTGCACTACGACATCCCGCTGACCAACGCGTACGAGTGGCGCCTGACCGTGGGTGGTTGTGTCGAGCAACCGATCGACTTCGGCCTGACCGAGCTGCGCGCGATGGGTCGCCAGACGGTCCGGGTCACGCTGGAGTGCGCGGGCAACGGGCGCGCGAACCTCGATCCCCGCCCGATCAGCCAGCCGTGGCTGATGGAGGCCGTCGGCACCGCCGAGTGGACCGGCGTACCGCTGGCCGCTCTGCTGGAGGCCGCCGGGATTCGTGAGGACGCCGTCGACGTGGTCTTCACCGGCGCCGACCACGGCGTCGAGCGCGGCGTCGAGCAGGACTACCAGCGCGGTCTGTCGGTCGCCGAGGCCCTCGACTCCAACGCCCTGGTCGCCTGGGAGATGAACGGCATGCCGCTCCCACCCCAGCACGGCTACCCGCTACGCCTGGTCGTCCCCGGCTGGTACGGCATGGCGAGCGTGAAGTGGCTCCGCTCGATCGAGCTCGTCGACAAGCCCTTCACCGGCTACCAGAACGCCGTTGCCTACCGCATCCGCACCGAACCCGACGAGGCCGGCACCGCCGTCACCCGGATCGAGCCCCGGGCGCTGCTGATCCCGCCGGGCCACCCCGACTTCATGTCCCGCCACCGCTTCGTCCCCGCCGGCGAGGTCACGCTCCAGGGCCGCGCCTGGTCCGGCTGGGCCCCCGTCGACCGCGTCGAGATCAGCACCAACGCCGGCGCCACCTGGCAAGACGCCTCGTTGGATGCCTCCAGCAACGAGGACCTGGCCTGGCGCTCCTTCTCCTACGAGTGGCAAGCCACCCCAGGCGAACACGTCCTCACCGTCCGCGCCCACGACAAGTCCGGCCGAGTCCAACCCATCGAGGCCCCCTGGAACCGAGGCGGCTTCGCCAACAACACCGCCCAACGCCTCACTGTCCTGGTTCAGTAAATCCGCGTGTCGCTCCTGGTGTTCGCCACTGCCCGTCACATCATCAAACAGGGCAACGCACCGATTCCTTCTCCCAGGAGTGATCCGCGCGATGAACGACACAGAGCTCCACCTGCACGCCAGAATCTTCCGCACCGGCACAACTTGGTACGCCGACATCGACGACGCCGGCGACCCCCTCCCGGAAGACCCGTACTGGTACGGCCTCTACGACTCCCAACGAGCCGCCATAGACGCCGCCTGCACCCGAATCGCCGCCCTCCACCGAGGAAAGTGCAACCGCCTCAGCCTGAGCAACTCCGCCTGAACCCAGCGGGCTACTCGACCGGTCTGCGGCGGTGGGTGAAGGTGCCGGACAGGAGTGCGGCCAGTGTCAGCGCGGGGAGGGCTGTGGCGGCGAGGGTGGTGGTGTAGTCGAGCCACGTCGGGGCCCAGTCGGCGGTGGTGATGAGGACTTTGGTGCGGTCGTCCGGGTCGACCACCACCGGGACGTAGGTGTTGGCGGCGGGGAGAGCGAGAAGCTTGTCGGCGCCTTCGAGGTTGGTGGGGGCTCCTGTGTCGGGGTGGCGGACGAGGACTGTGGTGAGTTGGGTGTGAAGGGTGGGGGTGTAGACGGCTACGACTTCCACCTCTCGGACCGGCTGGGTTTCGACGAGGTGCTGGTTGTCGTCGAGGTGGGAGAGGGCGATGGGGGTGATGATCAGGCCCGCCAGGAGGACCGCGAGGGAGGCTGCGGTGCGGAGGGCGGACGGGCAGGTCATCTTTCAGGGATACCGCACGACGCCCGGGTTCGCTTGTTGGGGTGGTGGTTCGACACATAATCGATGCGATTACTCCGGCTGGTTGACCGAGGAGATCCGGTACGGCGTACTGACGCCCTCGTACATGAGGTGGGTCATCAGGCCTTGCGACGCGTGCGGGAGGTTGTGGCAGTGGTCCATCCAGACGCCGGGGTTGTCGGCGAGGAAGGCGATCTCGTAGGTCTCCTTGTCGTCGACCTCCAGGGTGTCCACCCACCAAGGCGTCCCTGACGCTGCGACGCCGTTGCGGGACAGGACGACGGCGTGGTGGCCGTGCAGGTGCATGGGGTGGGACTGGCCGCTGGTGTTGGAGATGGTCATCTTGACCACGTCCCCGGACGCCACCATGAACATCGGAACGTCGGGGAACTTGTGGCCGTTGATCGTCCACCACAGGCCGGGGACGCCGTCGAGGAAGGCGGGCCGGCGGCCGATGCGGTACTCGAACGAGCGGTCGGGATGCGCGACGTCGAGGCCCAGAGCGGCAGGCGTTCCGTAGGTCAGCAGATCGATGGTTGCCGAAGACAAAGATCCGCCAGGCGGATCGACACCGGGAGGTGCGATCACCAGTTGCACGCCGCCGGCATCCAGCCGTACGCCGCCGGCGGGGATCACGACTTCGAAGTCCGCTCGCGCGCCCGCGGCCAGTGGGAACGTGTCGCTGGTGGCTGTCGGGCCGTGGAGGTCACGGCCGTCAACGGCGACGACCTTGAACGGCGCACCGACCAACCCCGTGCGGATCAAGGCGTTGTCGGTGTTGACCACGCGCACGCGCAACGCCGTACCGGCGGCGATGTCGACGCGCGACGACCCGGTCGAGCCGTTGATCGTGCGGCGGTCGTCGTACGTGTGGATGGCCGCGACGAGATCGCGCCCAGGCGATCCGATCACGATCGTCCCGAACAGCCCGTTGCGCACCTGCTCGCTGGAGACCTGGTGCGAGTGGTACCAGTACGTGCCGGCCTGATCCGCCTTGAAGCGATAGACATGCTTGCCACCCACCGGTACGGCGTCCTGCGTGACCCCCGCGACGCCGTCCTCCGCGTTGGGGACGTCGATCCCGTGCCAGTGCAGCGTCGCGCCGTCGGGCACCGACTCGTTGACCAGCGTGACCTCGACCAGATCGCCGACGGCAGCCCGGATCAAAGGCCCGGGCGAGGAGCCGTTCAGCGTGTACCCGTCGACGGACTCACCGGACGCCAACGTGAACGACGACTTCCGTGCGGTCAGCGTCACCGCGACATCTGCGACACCCGTGCGCGGACCCGTGAGGTCCGCGACGCTCGTGCCGCCGTGATGCTGATGACCCGACGCCGCGCCGCCGCCGTAGTCGGCGTACCCCATCTCCACAGCCGAGTACGACGACGGCACGAGGCTGGTCGCCCAGAGGTACGCCAGCGGCACGAGGACCGCCAGCGCCACCCCCAGCGCGATCAACCGCCCACGAAACTCACGCACCGGCAACCACCGGCGTCGAAGCCCGGCGCGACGCCGCACCCGCCACTCCCGCGATCGCCAACCCGTTGATCCCGTGCAGAATCCCCAGCGCCGGAATCCCGAACGACACCACCGCCAGCAGGAACTGCAGCACCACCAGCCCGACCACCACCCCAGCCAGAAGACGCCCGCGCGGTACGTCGGTGAGGAACGAGACGATCAGGAAGATCAACGCGAGCAGCCCGATCGCCGTACCGGCCATGCTGTGGTAGCTCTCGCCGAAGTTGCTGTAGTCGGCCCCGATCGTGGCACCGTCCTCCGCGTCGGCCGCGATGGTGAATCCGGCCAGCGCGATCGACGCCACCTGGAGCACCACCGCGAGCGCGATCAGCGAGGCGAGCGCCCGGTACGCCGTCCTCATGCGTGGCGCCGCTTCTTCACGAACACGACCGCCGCGACGATCAGCAGCAACGGCAGCACCGGCGGATGCCCGCCGCCGACCGCACAGCCGACGGACAGGAGAACAGCAAGAGCCGCCAGAGCCATCAGCAAAGGCAGAGGAACCTTCCGGAAAGGACCCTTGGAAGCCCACGGCGGTCGCTGAGGCGGTTCAGCCCGTACGTCGGCCCGCTGCTGCTCCCCCGGCAGGTCAGCGAACAACCCCGCCAGATCCGCCGCCGTCCTCGCCTGCAGCGCCTGGCTGATCCGTTCGCTGTGCTCCTCGGCAGTCAACCGTCCGGCCTCGTAGTGCTCGCCGAGCCGTCTGACCGCCTCCTCCCGTTCCTGGTCCCCGATCCGCATGTTCTCGTTCATGACACTCCCTCGGTGGTTTGTTGATGCCACCGATCGTGTCCTCCGAGCACCCCTCACCGCGTCGCCTCGGCGGCGACACCTGATCTACCTCCGACGGAGCACAGCAGCCCCCTGACGTAGTACGGCGTACTCCCCAGGGCGTACGCCGACTCAGGGCCGTGCCCAGGGGCGACCCCCGAAAACCCCAGGCGCCCGACGACCGCCCGCGACTAAACTCGTCCGCGGCCGCCCGCCGTCATGTGGGCCGGCTGCCGGCAGACTCCGGCTGCTCCATCGACCCGGCTCCCCAGTCTGCGTGGGCCGGCCCTGGAGGCGTGGCATGTCCGCGATCACCGCGACCCGACTCACCAAGGTCTACAAGTACTCCGAGCAGGAACCCGGGATGAAGGGCGCCCTCAAAGGCCTCGTCAAGCCCGTACGCCGTGAACGCACGGCCGTCGATGCCATCACCCTGACCGTGCCGAAGGGCCAGGTGATCGGCCTGCTCGGCCCGAACGGCGCCGGCAAGACCACCACGATCAAGATGCTCTGCGGCCTGCTCCGCCCGACCGCCGGCGAGCTCGAGGTCCTCGGGCACCAGCCGCACCGACGGTCCTTCGACTTCCTCAGCCGGATCTCGGTCGTGTTCGGCCAGAAGTCGATGCTCTGGTGGGACGTCTCGACGTACGACTCGCTGCTGATCCACCGCGAGATGTACGCGATCCCGAAGGCGACCTTCGACGCGTCCGTCGCCGAGCTGACCGAGCGGCTCGACGTCGCGCACCTGATCAACATCCCGGTCCGCAAGCTCTCACTCGGCCAGCGGATGCGTTGCGAGCTCGTCCTGGCCCTGCTGCACGGCCCGGACCTGCTGTTCGCCGACGAACCGACCGTCGGCCTCGACGTCGTCGCCAAGCTTGCCTTGCGCAACTTCCTGGCCGAGCTGAACCGTGACCACGGGACGACGATCGTGCTGACCAGTCACGACATGAGCGACGTCGCCGCCCTGTGCCAGCGGATCGCGCTGATCGACCACGGCGTGATCGGTTTCGACGGCGATCTCCAGCAGCTCAGGCAGCAAAGCGGACAGCACGAGGACGCCGACCTCGACCAGGTCCTCGCCGCGATGTTCCGGAGCCGCTCGTGACCCGGCAGTTGCGGCTGCTCCGCATCCTGACCGTCCAGGAGGTCCGGATGATGATGAACCACCGCTGGTGGCTCTTCCTGCTCCAGATCGCCAACGTGCTGCCGCCGGCGATCGCGCTCCTGGTCTGGCACGGAGCCATCGCCCAGGGCGCCGACCCGCCGGTCTCCACGTCGTACCTCACGAGCTACCTGGTCCTGGTCAGCGTCGTCGCGATGGTCACGTCGAGCTGGACCTCCGGCTTCCTGGCGTCCTCGATCCGCCTCGGCGGCCTCAACTCCTGGCTCGTCCGGCCCTGCTCGACCCACCTGTCGTACCTCGCCAACAACTCCGCCGAGAAGTTCCTCAAGCTCGGCCTGCTGGCTCCCCCGGTCGTCGTGCTCGGTCTGATCTTCCGCAACGACCTCCGCCTGCCCGGCGAGCCGCAGCGCTGGCTCCTCTTCCTGCCGGCCCTGGTCATGGCCGCCGCGATGACGTTCGCCTTCGACATCCTGATCGGCTCGCTCGCCTTCTGGATGGAAGACATCGCGGCGATCGACCGCCTGCGCTACCTC
Organism: Kribbella lupini; assembly: GCF_039529595.1. NCBI lineage: Bacteria > Bacillati > Actinomycetota > Actinomycetes > Propionibacteriales > Kribbellaceae > Kribbella > Kribbella lupini. The sequence continues at coordinate 350,725 of NZ_BAAANC010000002.1, forward strand.
CTGGCCCGGCTGCTGTCCGGAGGACTGGTCCCGCTCGCGCTCTTCCCGGCGGTCTTCCAGCCGTTCCTCGCCGCGCAGCCTTTCCGCTTCCTCATCTCGTTCCCGCTCGAGGTCCTGCTCGGTACGACGCGCGCAGTCGACTACGCCTACCAAGCGGGCTGGTTCGTCGTCCTCGTCGGCGGCGCTGTCCTGGTCTGGCGACGCGGTCTGCGCGACTACCAAGGAGCCGGAGCATGACGCCCCGGCTGTTCTGGGCCTGCCTGAAGCAGGCGATCCGCCGGGACCTGCAGTTCCGCAGCCAGACCGCGATCAACGCGTTCTCGTCGATCGGCGACCTCGTGCTCGGCGTCGTACCGGTCCTGATCCTGACCGGCGCCGGCGGTGCCGCCTGGACCGGTCCGCTCGCGGTCGTCGTGGTCGGCATCTTCGGCATCTCGACCGGTCTGATGGACTGCTTCGTCCGGCCGAACCTGGCCAAGATGCACGGCTACGTCCGCCAGGGCGATCTCGACCTGATCCTGATCCGCCCGGTCAACGCGCAGGTCTTCGCCACGCTGCGCTGGATGGAGCCCGCCGAGCTCGGCCGCGTCGTGTCCGGCGCGGCGATGGTCGCGGTCGGCCTGCACCTGGCCGACGTCAGGCCCGACGCCGATCTGGTCCTTCAAGCGGTCGCCTGGGCGGTGATCGGCTTCGTCGGGTTCAGCCTGCTCTGGGCCAACCTCGCCTACTCGGCGTTCTGGTTCGAGAGCGCCGAGCCGATCAACGAGATCGCGGCGCAGGTCCGCGAGGCGGGCAAGTACCCGATCAGCTACTTCACCGGCGCCGCCCGGCTCGCCTTGATGACGCTCGCCCCGGCCGGCCTGGTGGCCGCGGTGCCGGTCGAGACCCTGACCGGCACCGCGTCACCTCTGCTGCTCGCTCTCCCGGCGCTCGCCGCCGGACTCCTGCTCACCAGGCTCCACTGGCATCTCGCCAGCCGCCGCTACAGCTCAGCCAGCAGCTGACACAGCGTTTCAGAGGCTGGTACGCCGTTTCAGCTCGCCGCCGAGAGGATCTGGTTCACGTCGTCGTTGGCCTCGGCCAGCGACGCAGGATCCTTCTCGAACGCCATCACCGCGTCCATCGCCGGCACCATCACCGCGCTCACGTCGGCCGCGTTCGGGTTCGCCGGGTACGGGAACACGTCACCCGCCGCCACCGGCTCCAGGAACGGCGTGACGTCCCACCCGTCGGCCTCGAACGCCGCCTTCGCCAGCGGCAGCGACGCCGTCACCGCGGGGAACACGACCCCGGCCTTCGCGACGATGTCCTGCGCCGTCTGCGACCCGAGGAACTTGACCCACGCCCAGGACGCGTCCTTGCGGGTGGAGTCGCCCCAGATCGTGTCCGCCAGCCCGTTCATCATCGACATCCGCTTGCCGTTCGGCCCCTGCGGGAGCCGCGCGAGCTTCGTCTTCACCTGCTTCAGCCCGGCGTACGTCTCCAGCATCCAGGACCCGTTCGGCGTGATGCCGTACTTGCCGGCCCCGAACGCCGTCGTCACGTCGACACCGGACTTGGCCTGCGCGTACGTCGGCATGTAGCCCTTGCTGATCAGCCCGCGCCACCAGGCGATCGTCTCGGTGAACTTCGGGTCGCCGTAGAAGAACTTGGTCCCCCACGGCTCGCCCTCGGAGTACTTCCAGTCGTTGGTCGCGGCGTACCAGCTCCAGCTGGTCTGGCCGTCGGCGCCACCGGCGTCGCCGTACCCGAGCCCGAAGACCTTGATGTTGTCCTTGTCGAACCCGGGCTGGTCCCCGCGCCGGCCCTTGGAGTCGACGGTCAGCCGCGCGACGATCTGCTCGAACGTGCCGCCGTCCTTCGGGTTCCACGTCATCGAGTTCAGCTGGTCGGTGCTGATCCCGGCCGCCTCGGTCAGCGCCGAGTTGTAGAAGTACACCTCGGTGTCGAAGTCCTTCGGCAGTCCGTACCGCTTGCCGTCGGCACCGATCCAGCGGTCGGCCAGACCCTTCTGGTAGATCGACAGGTCGACCCCGTCGCGCTCGACGTACTCGTCCAGCGCGAGCACCTGGCCCTTGTCGGCGAACAGCGGGTACTTCGCCGAGTGCGAGGTGAACACGTCGGGCGCCGTACCGGAGATGAACCCGGTGACGAGCTTGTTCCAGTAGTCGTTCCAGCCGTACTGCTCGATCTTCACGCTGTACTGCGGGTTCTGCTCGTGGAACACCTTCGCGCACTCGGTGTACATCGGCAGCTGGGCCGAGTCCCACAGCCAGTAGATGACCTCGCCGTCGCCGCGGGAGGCGGCTCCGTTGTTGCAGCCGGCCACCGCCGAGGCGGCCAGTCCGGCCAGCGTCCCCTTGAGCAACGTGCGTCGTGAAATGTTCATCCGACCCTCACTTGATCCCGGAGAAACCGATGGAGTTGGTGATCCGCTTGGCGAAGGCCAGGAACAAGATGATCATCGGCAGCGCCGCGATCAGCGTCGCGGCCATCAACCCGGCCCAGTCCGGCCCGCCCTGCGGAGTCTGCGACCGGAAGACCCCCAGGGCAACGGTCAGCACCCGGACGTTCTCCTGCTGCCCGACCAGCAACGGCCAGAAGTAGTCGTTCCAGGAGTTGATGTAGGTCAGGATCGCCAGCGTCGCGATCGGCGCGGCGCTGATCGGGATCACGATGCCGAAGAAGATCTTGCGGTGCCCGGCGCCGTCGATCATCGCCGCCTCCTCCAGCTCCCGGTTGATGCCGAGGAAGAACTGGCGCAGGAAGAAGATCGCGAACGGCGTCATGAACGCGCCCGGCAGGATGATGCCGGCGAAGCTGTTCAGCAGCCCGAGGTTCTTGATCAGCACGAAGTTCGGCAGCGTGGTGAAGATCGGCGGCACCATCAGCGCGGCCAGGAACAGCGCGAACACCTTGTCCCGGCCGGGCCAGCGCAGCCGGGCGAACGCGTACGCCGCCATCGCGCTGAAGAACACCTGGCAGACCGTCGTCACGGTGGACACGATCAGCGAGTTGCGCAGGTACAGCCAGAAGTTGACCGCGGCACCGGACCCGCCCTGGGCCTGCGCCTCCTCGACCGTCGACAGCCCAAGCACCCGCTTGAAGGCGCCGAGCGTGGTCTCCACCGGGAGCAGCGAGCTCGGGTGCCCGGCCAGCTGCGTGTTGTCCGACAGCGCCGTACGGAGCATCCAGTAGAACGGGAACAGGGTCAGCAGCATCAGCACGATCAGGGCGACCCAAGCGGCGGTCCGGCCCGGAGTGAGCGACTTCCTCATGCCAGATCACTCTCCTTGGCGCGCAGCAGCCGCAGCTGCAGCAGCGAGACGACCGCGAGGATCGCGAACAGCACCAGCGCCATCGCGGAGGCGTACCCGAAGTCGAACCGGGTGAAGGCCCGCTCGTAGATGTAGTAGTAGATGACCCGGGTGGCGTTGATCGGGCCGCCCTGCGTGGTCACCGCGATGGTGTCGAAGATCTGGAACGAGCCGATCATGGTGACCACCAGGACCATCACCAGGACCGGCCGCAGCAGCGGCAGCGTGATCCGCCAGAACGTCTGCATCTCGCTCGAGCCGTCCACCTCGGCGGCCTCGTACACGTACGACGGAATGGTCTGCAGCCCGGCGAACACCAGCAGCGCCGTGTAGCCCATGTGCCGCCAGATGTTGATCCCGGCCACGGTCGGGATGGCCCAGTGCGAGTCACCGAAGAAGGCCACCGGGTCGATCCCGATCAGGTTCAGGCCCTGGTTCACGATGCCGACCTGGAAGTCGAGCATCCAGTACCAGACCAGGGCGACCACGACGTTGGCGATCAGGTACGGCAGCAGGATCACCGCGCGGACCGTGATCGACTTGGTCAGCCGGTACATCAGCATCGCGATCAGCACCGCCAGCACGGTCTGCAGGCCGATGTTGATCACGACGTACTCGACCGTGACGACGAGCGCGTTCCAGAAGAAGCTGTCGTGGATCATCCGCTCGTAGTTCTGCAGCCCGTTGAACTCCGGCGGCTGCAGCAGGCTGTACTCGGTGAAGCTCAGGTAGGCGCCACGCAGGGTCGGCCAGATGTAGAAGACCACGAACCCGAGGGTGGCCGGGGCCAGGAAGATCATCGCGACCTTCAGGTCCCCGAGCCTTCGTCGTTGTCGCTTCGGTGGGGCACTCGTCGTCACGGTCACAGCCGATCTCCTCCTCAGTCGATGGCTTGCACGTCCAGCAGGATCGCGTTCTCGGGCCACTGCGCCGGGGTCTGGACCCCGACCGCGGCCAGGGCGGCGCCGTTCAGCTCGACTCCGTCGGCCCACCACGGAGCGGTGTTGCGCGGCTGCGCGCCGGGGGTCGCCAGCTTGGTGACCCGGTACGTGCGCGTGGCGTCGAGCCCGGGCAGCCGGACCCGGCCCACGTCGGAGGTGATCGACTGGGTCAGCTGTACGGCGCTGAAGACCGCGCGGGACCCGTCCTGCGCGACGACGCCGTGCAGCAGGAAGTCCTCCGGGCCACGGTCGGCCCGAACCACCCGGCCGGTGTGCAGCAGCGGCCGGAGCTCCTTGTGCAGCGCGACCCAGCCTGCCAGCTCCTCGCGCTCCTCGGCCGAAGCCGCGCTGATGTCCCACTCGATGCCGAAGTGCCCGAACAGCGCCGTCGTCGCCCGGAACGCCAGCGTCTGGCTCCGGCCGGTGGTGTGCGCCTTCGGCGGGCCGACGTGGCAGCCGATCAGCTCCGGCGGGAGCAGCAGTTGCGTGTAGCGCTGGATCTTCTGGCGCTCCAACGCGTCGTTGCTGTCGCTGCCCCAGACCCGGTCGGTGCGCTCCAGTACGGCGAGGTCGACGCGCGCGCCGCCGGACGAGCAGGACTCGATCTCCAGGCCGGGGTGCCGGCGCTTGAGCTCGTCGATCAGCCGGTACAGCGCCAGGGTCTGGGCGTGGATGCCCGCGGTCCCGGTCTGCTGGTTGCCGCCGTCAACGAAGTCGCGGTTGTGGTCCCACTTCAGGTACGAGATGTCGTACTCGTTCAGGATCGAGTCGAGCCGCTCGAGGATGTAGTCGTACGCCGCCGGGATGCCCAGGTTGAGCCCCTGCTGGTGCCGCGCGGTCGGCGGCATCCGGTTGCCGGTGGCAAGGATCCAGTCCGGGTGCTCACGGGCCAGGTCGGAGTCGGGGTTGACCATCTCAGGCTCGACCCACAGGCCGAACTGCAGCCCCAGGCCGGTGACGTGGTCGACGAGCGGGTGCAGGCCCTTCGGCCAGATGCCTTCGTCGACGTACCAGTCGCCGAGCCCGGCGTGGTCGTCGCGGCGGCCGCGGAACCAGCCGTCGTCGAGCACGAACCGCTCCGCGCCGACCTCGGCGGCCGCGTCCGCGAGCGCCTTCAGCTTGTCCAGGTCGAGGTCGAAGTAGACGGCTTCCCAGGTGTTCAGCACGACCGGGCGGTCGGTGGTGGGGTGGGTCGGGCGGGCCCGCAAGTACTCGTGGAAGCGGGTCGACAGCTGGTCCAGGCCCACGCCGTACGAGCCGTAGATCCAGGGGGTGCGGTAGGTGCCCTGCGGCTCGAGGCGCCCCTCGCCCGGCAGGAGGAGCTCGCCGCCGCCGATCACGGCGTACCCGCTCATCCCGCGCTCGGCGTACGAGCGGTGGTTGCCGCTCCAGGCGGTGTGCACGCCCCAGACCTCGCCGGCGCCGAAGCCGAAGTTCTGGGTGCCGGCGATCAGCAGCAGCGTCGCGTCGGCGCCGGTGCGGCCACGGCGGTTGTCGCGGATGTGCGCGCCCTGCGTGAAGGCGTGCCGCTGCGGGTGCCGCTCACCGATGTGCCGGCCGGTCATGTCGAACAACTCGGTCGCCTCGGTCGGCACCGGCAGGGCGAGCACCAGACCGTCGACCGTGTACGGCGTACCGCCCGTGTTGGTCAGATCGGCCTTGGCCTTCACGAGGCCGGAGTCGGTCAGCTCGATCGTCAGCGCGAGCGTGAGCTGCGCGCCGGCGTCGGCGGCCCGCACGGTCACCGTGTTGCCGTCCTGCTCGACGCTCTGCAGCTGGAACGACGCGGAGAAGTCCTGGCCGTCGCGGTGTCCGTTGAGCCCCGGCAGCCCGAACCAACCGGCGGAGTACTCGGGCACGATGGAGACCGGCAGGTTGTCGTCGAGCCCGTTGCCGGTCTGCACCGCACCGGCCCCACGCCTGAGATCAACCAGAGCGTTCTCGCTCAGCTCACCGAGATCCGCACCCCAGTGCAGAACCGACGGAAGGGCCGGACCGGAGCAGTCCAGCACCAGACTGACACCCGCCGAGCGGAGCTGCAGCACCTTGATGTTCGACACTGTTGATTCACTCTGCTTTCTGATTGATTTCAGGACGGAACTATTTACCCTGACACGCCGAATGTCAATGCTTCACACAGTTAAGTAAGTACCCTAAGCCCCTACTCCGGGCACTACAACGTGAGAACGCCCGATCACCGAGGTGATCGGGCGTTCTGATGAGCTGTGATGGACGCGCGCCGGCGCGTCAGGCGTCGATGCTTCTCCGACGGACCGACCTGAGCCAGGCGTCGACCTTGGCGACGTCGGGCGTCGCAGGCAGCACGGTTTTCTGGAGCGCGCGGTCGAGTTCCTCGTGCAAGGCAAGCCGCCAGCGTTCGACCTCGTCCCACGGGAGGGCGCCGGCCTTCACGGCGAGGAGGCGGTCCCGGTCGTCGCCCACGTCGACGACGAGCTTGCCTTCGGTGAGCAGCGTGCGAGCAGACAGCAGCAAGCGGATCAGGTGCATGACGTGCTTCCACTTCGGGGCGCCGTCGCGCCGGAAGTCCGCCTCCAGCTTCTTGAACTGGCTCAGCACGTAGCCGGAGTAGGTCTGGTAGGCGAGCTGGGAAAGAAAGGCCGCGCGCAGCTCGAGCAGCTCCTCGCCGAGCGGGGTGATGGAGACGACCAGCGGCGAGTGCAGCACCTCGAGCAGGTTCGGGTTCGCCTTGAGGGCGAGTTCGCAGAAGCGTTCCACCTCCCACGAGAACCACTCCGGCTCCGGCCCGTCCACGTGCGTCGGCGGCTTCGCCAGCGACCAGAACGCTTCGGTCGGGGCGACGTACACCCCACGCGTGTCGGTGTCCGACTGGTCCGTGTCGAGCCCGAACGCCCGCGACCCGACCACCGCCGCGTAGATCGTCCGCTCCCGCACCAGCACGTCCCCGTCCGGCGCCTCCACCCCGATCGCCTCGTCCTGGTACGCCGTACGCAAACTCAGCTGATCCCGCCGAGCCGTCGTCGACCGCCCATCCACCAGCCGCACGTCGTACCGGCCGTCGGCCGTCACCCCGCTGATCCGCCCGGTCGCCCCACGCTGAGCGGTCCCGCCGACGTCGTCCGGCCCGGCCACCCGCAACACCACCTGAGTCCCCACCGGAAGCTGCGGCCCCTCGATCGCCATGGCGTCATCCTCTCGCAGCCTCTTGACAAATTAATCTGTCAATACGACGCTGATCCGCATGCAGCGTTACCTCGACGAGCCCGAAGCCGTCCGGATCGCGCTCTCGCCGATCCGTCGTCAACTGCTGGACCTCCTGCGAGAGCCGTCCTCGGCGACCCAACTGGCCGCGGCACTGGAGCTCCCTCGGCAGCGGGTGAACTACCACCTGAAGGAGCTCGAGAAGGCCGGCCTCGTCGAGCTCGTCGAAGAGCGGCAGCGCCGCGGGTTCGTCGAACGGATCCTGAAAGCCTCGGCGACGATCGTCGTCGACCCCGGCGTGATGGGTCAGGCCTTCACCGCGATCCACGACCAGTACGCCGCCGAGCACCTGGTGGAAGTTGCCGCCGGCACCGTTCGGGACGTGGCCGGGATGCAGCGCAAGGCCGATGCCGCGGGCAAGCGTCTGCTCACCTTCACGCTGGAGACCGAGGTCCGGTTCGCCGAGCCGGGCGACGTGCACCGGTTCACCGACGCGCTGACCGAGGCGGTCCGGCAGGTGGTCGAGTCCTTCGACACCGCCGGCGGCCGCCCGTACCGCCTGATCGCCGGCGGGCATCCCGCCGTACGCCGTACCGAAGGAGAAGACGCATGACCGAGCAGACCCCGCAGATCGTGGTCACCGTCGCCGCGCCGGTCGAGGCGGTGTGGGAGGCGCTGCGCGACAAGGACAAGATCCGGCACTGGCACGGCTGGGAGTACGAGGGCGCCGAGGGAACCCTCGACCAGGAGATCGACCTGATCTACTTCGAGCACGTCGCGGTCGACGACGCCGAGGCGCACGTGCTAGACATCCAGGGCGGCGACAAGTTCGCGGTCGAGCCGCACGAGGGCGGCGCGAAGATCACGCTGACCCGGGCGGCGCGCGGCGACAACCCCGACTGGGAGGCGTACTACGACGACATCACAGAGGGCTGGACGACGTTCCTCAACCAACTCCGGTTCGCACTCGAGCGTCACCCGGACGAGCCGCGCCGCACGCTCTTCTACTCGGGCACCGGGACCGAGCAGTTCAAGCTCCCGGACCTGCCCGCCGGTACGCCGTACGGGCTGGACCTGGTCGGCGAGCGCGTCACCGGCACGGTCTGGTTCGTCTCCGAGAACCAGCGCGGCCTGACCGTCGACAGCTGGGGCGACGGCCTGCTCGTCCTGAGCCACGTCGGCCCGAACGAGCAGAAGCCCGAGGGCGCCGCGATGGCAGTGCTCAGCCTGTACGGCGCGACCGATCGCGACGAGCTCGACAAGCGGTGGACCTCCTGGTGGGCCGCTCATTACTCCACACCGGAGGCCTGACGGGCCGATAGTGTCCAGCCATGTCACAGAACGGGCGAGGGGCCAACGCAAACTCCCAACGAGACAGGCGGCTCAGCATGACCGGCCTCATCCTCGGAGGCGTGCTGCTGGCCGGGGCCGTCCTCGTCCTGGTCCTGCTGGCCGCGCTCTTCGTGCTCGGCGGCGGAGGCGACTCCACGCGGTTCTCCGTGGTCACCCGTCAGTTCGTCACGGTCAGCATCACGCTCGGCGTGGCCGGACTCGCCAGCTTGCTGGTCGGGATCCTCACCAGGAAATGACGCAACGGTGACACTGCGCAAAGATGTCAGTACTCTCGGTCTGTTCTGACTGGTTTACCGGGGAGTACATTCTCGCTGCAACGGCGACCGCTCCGAGCGGTCGCCGCTCCTCCGGCGAGAAAGGCCACCGCCCATGAGCCTTCGTCTGTCCATCGCTCTGACCGCCGCGCTGCTGACCACCGCGACCGTCGTCACCACCGCTCCCGCCTACGCCGACGGACCGGGCACCGGTACGCCGTACGTCGTGACCGTCGGCGACTCCTACATCTCGGGCGAGGCCGGCCGCTGGGCCGGCAGCTCGAACAACTCCGAGGCGCCCGCCGACGCGCTCGGCGCGCACGCCTACCACGACAACGCGGCCGGGACCGGCGAGCAGATCGCCAAGTGCCACCGCAGCAAGTCCGCCGAGGCTTACATCGGCGGCGGGGTCGGCGGCCTCAACCTGGCCTGCTCCGGCGCCCGTACGGCGACCTCGAACGGCGACGACTTCAAGCCCGGCCTCGACTTCTTCGACAACGGCGCCGGCCGGCTCGGTCAGGCCAAGCTGCTGCAGCAGTTCGCGACCACGCACAACGTCAAGCAGGTGGTCGTGTCGATCGGCGGCAACGACTTCAACTTCGCGTCGATCGTGCAGTCCTGCGTGACCGACTTCCTGCTGTCGCCGTCCTGGTTCCCCGACTACTGCAAGGACGACTCGTCGGTCGTCGCCAACTTCACCGCCGCCAACGTCACCGCCGTACGGGGCCGGATCGCGACGGCGTTCCAGAACGTCGCGACGGCGATGCGCAACGCCGGGTACGCCGACTCCGCGTGGACCCTGCTGGTCCAGACCTACCCGTCCCCGATCCCGGCCGGCAGCGGCTTCCGCTACGGCCAGTCCGGCTACACCCGCCAGAGCGTCGGCGGCTGCGGCTTCTGGAACACCGACGCCGACTGGGCCAACGCCACCGCCCTCACCACCATCAACAACACCGTCCGCGCCGCGATCGGCCAGTCCGGCCTGACCAACACCCGTCTGCTCGAACTCCAGTCCACCTTCAACGGCCGCCGCCTCTGCGAGAAGACCGTCGGCCTGTACGAGGAAGTCGGCCTCACCTCCTGGACCCAGCCCACCGCCGTCGACCGCACCGAGTGGATCAACCAGATCCGCACCGTCACCACCGTCGGCTCGAACTACTTCATCCAGGAGTCCATCCACCCCAACTACTGGGGCCAGCTGGCGCTCCGCTCCTGCGTCCGCCAGACCTACCTCCAAAACCGAGGCGGCACCTGCACCATCGCCGCCCCGGGTTTGCAGAACGGCGAACCTCGCATGATCCTCAACTGATCCGAGCCTGGAGTTCAGCGGCCTGCTCGTAATCGCGCTCCCACCCAGCACCACTGGGAGCCAGGATCAGCCGCTCGACTCCGGCCTCGCCGTACGCCGCCGCCTGAGCCGGGTCAGGCGGCGCAACGATGCTGACACTCGGCCGCGGCCGCTCGTACCGATCGGCCAACTCCTCCAGCAACTTCAACCGCGCCGGTACGTCGGCCAGGCTCAGCCCGATCGACACCCAGCCGTCGCCGAACCGCGCGGCCCGCTCGATCGCTATCTCGCCATCCCCCGCGACCAGAATCGGTGGCACCGTAGCTCCCGGCGCGATCGCCGCCTCGAAGTCCTCCGCGACCCGCGCCGGACGCCCGGCGATCAGATCCCGCAGCACCAGCAACCCCTCGTCGGTCCGCCGCCCCCGGTCCTTGTACGTCGTACCAGCAGCTCGCCATCCGACGTCGCCATGGGCCGGGTTTCCCGTCCCCACGCCCAGCAGCACCCGGTCGCCCGACACGTGCTGCAACGAACTCACCTGCTTCGCCGCCCAAGCCACCGGCCGCAGCGCGAGCAGCATCACGCCGTACCCGATCTTCACCCGCGAAGTCACCGCCGCCGCCGTAGCCAGCACCACCGTGCTGTCCAGCATCGGCGCACTGGCAATCAGGTGATCGGTCGACCAGACCGACTCCACCCCAGCCGCCTCCGCGGCCCGAGCCGCCGCTCCCACATCCCCCAGCACCGGCCGCGCAGGATCCGGCGTGGACGTCGGCAGAATCAACCCCAGCTTGATCGTCATACCTACCCGCAACCCACCGGGCGGCCGGGGTCTTCCCCGGAACGCGAAGAAGGGCGGCCCCGAGGGGCCGGCCTTCTTCAAACTCGCAAGGGGTGGTGGAGGTGGCGGGAATCGAACCCGCGTCCTTCGGCGCCGACCCAAGACTTCTCCGGGCGCAGTCTGAAGTGTCGTTTTCTCAGTCCCAGCGCTCGTACAGACACGTCGCTGACAGACTCAGTCGCTGTAAATGTCCCGCGCCAACCCCGCGACCGGGTTGACGAAGCAAGCTTCCTAGCTGAGGCCAGGAACCGGGTCGGAAGCACTCCCGGGCTGACCGCTTCTTATGTGCTCAGGCTGTCAGGCAGCGAGAGCGAAGCTCTGACGCGTATTAGCGGCAGTTATTGTTTTCCAGAGATCGTTAACGAGATAACCCTGGATCCTCGGCCCGCTTCTCTTGGAACGTACGTCCAAAGTCGAAACCGTTCACCCCCTGTTGAGTTGTCAAACTCCTACGGGCCCGGGGGCCCGCAGAAGACCAACACTACCAACTCCAACGCACCGACCGCACCTGACATTCCTCAGCGCGGCAGCGGAGCGAGCCGGACCAGCTCGTCCGGGCCGATCCAGGCCACCTTGCCGTCCGCGGCGTCAAAGACACCCCAGCCCGCCAGCGAGCCGATCGTCGAGACCGGGGAGCCAGGACGCCACACGTGCAGCTCAGCCCCGGATCCCATCGCCGCCAAGGTGGTGTAGACCAGTTGTCCGGCCGAAACCCGGACACCACTGACACCGGAGGCCGCGCGCTCGACCGGAGCCGCGGTCGTCGCCAGATCTCGTACGACGAGCGTCGAGTCGGCGCAGCCACCCCAGTCGTTCGTCGTGCAGGTCGCCCACCCCAGGACCGAGCCCTCGAGATCCAGGCTCTTGACCGGCGGTCCGGCCGCCCTGAGCTCGCTCACCGTCCCGTTCCGCAGATCCCGCTGCATGATCCGCCACGCACTGTCGGTGTAGACGAGCCGGTCCCCGGCCAGCGCCACCCTCGCGCCGAGGGTGAGTGGACCGATCTCCGTGCTCGTCCCGGTCCGTACGTCGTACACCATCATCCGCTGGTCGTCGTAGATCCCCTCGCAGCCCCACGGCCCACACATCTGGTCGGTCAGCAGTGCCTTGATCCACAGCAGCCGGTTCCCGCTGAGCTGCAGCGGGCCGACGACCTTGTCCGCGCTGGACCTGTTGTCGTAGACGCGCGTGCGCGTGCCGTCGGACCGCCAGAGCCACAGGTCGCCGCTCGGCACCGGTTCCACGTACGCCGTACCGGCGCTCCCCTGTGCGGGACCGATCGCGGCCACCTCCCCGGCCGACCGCTGCGGCCCGAGCACGAGCCCGCCCGAGGTCTCGACAACCCTTCGGCGCTGCAGCGACTGCTGCCCGGTCCCCTGGTTGTCCCGGTACGCGACGAACCCGCCCCCGAGGCTGACATCGAAGCTCTTCGGCGGGAGCAGCCCGACCGTCACCAGCCTGGTCCGCGGCAGGCCGTCACCCACCACAGCCATCGCATCGACCCCGGGCGCCTGTCCGTACACGTCGACGACGTACCGCTGCCCGTGGACGCCGATCGTCTCGCTGTTCTTCAGCTCCGTCACAGCACCCGAAGCGCTGATCGAGCCCGCCGAGCAGCGATCCTCGACGACGCTGTCGTCGCAGCCCGCCCAACCGGTGCCCGTCCCGTTGATCGCCGTCTGCTGCACCACCTGCTCGACCCGGGTGACCCGCGCCGGTCCACCGGTGGTCGTCGAGCGGACGACATACGACGTGTGCGCGACCGGCTCGGTCGCGTCGTAGCTGACCCAGCTGATCTGGTCGCCCTCGAGGTCGATCGCGGTCGGGTACCTGTTGTGCCCGCCGTCCTGGATCCGCACCGCGGTCGCGGGATCGGCGTACGAGTGGTACTCGAGCTCGACCAGTTCGTTGTCGGTCCCTCCGCGCAGCACGTAGCCCTGCTCGTCGGCGGCCATCAGCTTGTAGTCGAGAATTTCCGGCCCGGTCCCACCGACCTGACAGCCCGCGGCAGACACGTGGATCCGGCGTCCGCCGGTGCCGATCCAGCCGAAGGAGGTGTACGCGGCGTCGATCCAGGTCCACGTCTCCAGCGGCGCCAGATCCGCCGCGCAGCTCTGCTCCTGCGTCCGCCCGATCACCAGGTACCGCCCGCCTGGCGCGTAGACCTTGTCCCCGCGCAGCACGTGGAAGTCGTTCGAGACCTCGTACGCCGCCCGCCCGGCCGGCTTCACCCACGTGATCGTGCGCCCTGACGCGGACCGTGGGCTGGCCCGGTACAGCACCCCGTACGGCGAAGCGCCCACCACCTTGATAGCCGGCTGTAGCACCGGCACCCGGTTGACCTCGACCGTCCCCGGTGGATCAGCCGCACCGGCCGTTCCGCTCGACACTGCGAGCACGGACACCACCGCGGTCGCCAGTCCGACAGCTCTTCGTCCCCAGAACCCCATCAGCCGTCCACTCCTCTTCCCGGTCACCAGAAGGCATCGACGAACCACTCGATGCGACCGGCCGGAGAAAAGTTGCGGGGGCTACTTGAGCAGGCGCAGCGTGAACGGGTACTTGAACTCCGAGCCGAGCATCGCCGCCAGGCCGCCGATGCCAGTCAGGACGAACCAGACCAGCCCGACGAGCGGGAACAGGAAGCCGGTGAAGCCGTCGGTGATGCCGGTGACGATGCCGAGCAGCGTGAACACCGCCAGCGCGCTGATCTGGAAGTTCGTCGCCTCGACCGCGTGCTTGCGGATCACCGGGTTCTCCTTGCCGGCCGTCGCGACGATCAGCGCCGGGCCGACGAAGAACGTCGGGTAGCCGAGCCAGTGCGAGATCGTGCCCATCCCGCGGCCCTTGCCCTGGTAGGTCTGCAGCGGCGCCGGGCGGGTGAACGCGGCCGGCGCGTAGGTGGGGACCGGGCGGGCCAGCAGCCCGTCGAACGAGCCGTTCAGCTCGGCGCGGGTGCGGGCCTTCAGCGCCAGCTCGAGCCGGGAGTCGAACTCGAGGTGGGTCAGCCGGCCGTCGGCGTACATCTCTTGCAGGATCTCGACCGCACGGTCCCGTTGGGCCGGCGTCACCAGCAGCTCTGAAGTGGACATGCATCCACTCTCCCGCCGAAAACCCGTCCGCCCCATCGGGTTCCGCCCGGAACCACCCCTGACCCGACCCCAGGGTCGGCTCAGCCAGTACGACGCTCAGCGCCGGCTGCGGTCCGACAGTGCCCGCTGCGCCTCACGGTTCGCCTGGCGCTCGGCCAGCGCGTGCCGCTTGTCGTAGTCCTTCTTGCCGCGCGCCGTGGCCAGCTCGACCTTCGCGTACCCGTCCTTGAAGTACAGCGACAGCGGCACCAGCGTGACGCCCTGCTGCTCGACCGCGCGGATCAGCTTCTCCATCTCGTCGCGGTGCAGCAGCAGCTTGCGGGTCCGCCGTGGCTCGTGGTTGGTCCAGGTGCCGTGCGTGTACTCCGGGATGTGCATGTTCTGCAGCCAGAGCTCCTTGCCGCGCACGGAGCCGAACGCGTCGACGAGGGAGGCCCGGCCCAGCCGCAGGGACTTCACCTCGGTCCCCGTCAGCACAAGGCCGGCCTCCACCACGTCGTCGATGTGGTAGTCGTGTCGCGCCTTACGGTTCTGCGCGATCGGCTTCTGGCCGGTCTGTTTCACCATCAGACCAGTATCCCAGACGACTGGCGGTCCCTCCCGGGATTTACGCCAGACCCGGCGCCGTCCAGGTGGGTGACTCGCAAGGCGGAGGGGAAGCCTCGATGCGGGTTTCATCGTGGCTTCCCCTCCAACGCCGCGAGGCGCCCGCCTGGGCGGCGCCGGGACGGCGTAAATCCCGGGAGGGACCGCCTAGAGGTACTTCATCGGGTTTGTCACGCGGCCGTCGCGGTAGACCATGAAGTGCAGGTGGCAGCCGGTCGAGTAGCCGGTGGTGCCGACGTACCCGATCACCTGGCCCTTCTTCACGTGCTGGCCGACCCGCGCCTTGTAGCGCGACAGGTGGTTGTAGACGGTGGTGATCGAGTCGCCGCCGATGATGCCGTGGTCGATGAAGATCCGGTTCCCGTAGCCGCCGTTGTAGTAACGGTCCGTGACGGTCCCGCTCGCGGCGGCGTGGATCGGCGTCCCGCAGCCGGCGCCGAAGTCGGTCCCGTCGTGCAGCTTCCAGTAGTGCAGGATCGGGTGGAACCGCATCCCGTACGGCGAGGTGATGTAGGTGTTGATCGGGAAGCTCAGCCCGCCGTCGGTGTCCGGCGGGTCCGGGACGTGCTTCGGCGGGCGGTGCTCCTTCTTCGCCTTCGCCCGCTCGGCCGCCTCGGCGGCGGCCTTGCGCCGGGCAGCGGCGGCCTTCTCGGCCCGGGCCCGCGCGATCAGGATCTGCTCGACCCGGGACCGCTCAGCGACCAGCGACTGGTAGTGCGCCAGCTCGGAGTTCTTGTCCTTCTCGGCCGCCTGCTGGGCGACCAGCCGGGTCGCGGTGACAGCGGCCGCCGCGGCCTTCTGCGTCGCGACCTGCTGGGTCAGCGCGGTGACCTCCTGGACGGTCCGCGCGGCCTCGGCCCGCTGCTCCGCGACGATCCGCTCGGCCTCGGCCAGCTTGGCCTGCTTGTTCGCCAGCTGCGCCTGCGCGTTGTTCAGGTTGGTGATCGCGTTCCCGGTGATCCCGAAGACGTTGCGCTGCACCTGCATGCCACTGGCCAGGTCGGCCGGTGACGCCCCGCGCAGCACGATCGAGAGCCCGACCAGCGGGTTCTGCTGCTGGTACGCCGAACGCACCGCGCGACCGGCGAGCGCCTGCTTGGCGGCGATCTCCTTCTGGCCCTCGGCAACGTTCGCCTGCGCCGTGGTCAGCGCCTGCTCGGCGGCCTTGAGCTTGCTCGCGGCAACGACGTCGGCGGCCTTCGCGGCCGCCAGCTTGCCCTGGACGGCGGCGTACCGGGCCTGGACGGCCTGGTACTGCGTCTCCGCCTGGTTGTAGGCGGCAACAGACTTCGACAGCTGGTCGTAGGACTCGTGCAGATCGGCCTTGGACTGGTTGATCTGGCTGTCGAGCTGCTTCTTCTGGGCGTTCGGATCAGGTGGATCCGCCTGGGCAGACGGAACCACCGCCAGTGCTCCGGCGGTCATGGACAGGACAACGCAGCAAGCGGCGACAATCGTCTGCCGGGCGGCCGGTCGCGGGCGCGACCGATCGCTCGATGTGGCGGTGGCGCCGATGCTGTCGTCTCGCTTGATGCGTCCCCGCTCACGCGGGTTCGCACCGGGGAAGTGCGGGACCACAGTCGACCCCTTGCTCTGGGTTGAGTTGTCGTGCCTTTGCACGATAAGTCACCCGGGTCAGACTTTGAGGTATTTCCGCGTCGTCAGGAATGTCGGGACCACGGCGAGGATCAGTCCGACCACCACCATGATCAGCGTCGCCTGGAAGGTTTCGGCCGCGCCGACCCACTGCCAGACCCGGAACGTCTCCTGCGCCCGCTGCATGACGACGAAGTACACGCCGACCCACAGGGTGCCGCAGGCAAGGACCGCGCCGATCAGGGCCGCCAGCACCGCTTCCAGCAGGAACGGTAGCTGGATGTAGAAGTTCGAGGCGCCCACCAGGCGCATGATGCCTATCTCTCTCCGTCTGGCGTACGCCGCCAGCCGGATCGTGTTCGAGATCTGCATCAGCGCGGCGACCAGCAGCAGGGCTGCCGCCACCAGGGCGCCGACTTGCAATCCGTTCAGCGCCTTGAAGAGTGGATCGAGATACTGTCTCAGGTCCTGCACGGTGTCGACGCCGGGCAGGCCGGCCACCGCGCTGACCAGGTTCTGGTAGCGCTGTGGATCCTTCAGCTTGACCCGGTACGACTCCTGCATCTGGTCCTCGGTGACCGTGGAGACGATCGGCGAGTCCTTGTAGAGCTTCTTGAACTGCTCGAACGCTTCCTTCTTCGTCTCACCGAAGACGCCCTCGGGCGCGGTGTCCGGGCTGGACTCGATCACCTGCTTGATCCGGTTCTTCTGCTCCGTGGTCACCTCGGCGCCCGAGCAGCCGCGGCCGCCGGAGTCCTTGGTGCAGAGGAAGATCGAGATCTGGATCTTGTCGTACCAGTTGCCCTTCATCAGGTCGACCTGCTCGCGGGCGAGCAGCGCGCTGCCGAACAGCGACAGCGAGACCCAGATGGTGACGACGACCGCGATCGTCATCGACAGGTTCCGCTTCAGACCGATACCGAGGTCGGAGAGGATGTAGTTCAAGCGCATAAGTCAGTAGTCCCTGGTCTCAGTGCTGGTAGCCGTAGACGCCGCGCGACTCGTCGCGGACGACATGGCCGTTCTCCAGCTCGATCACGCGCTTGCGCATCTGGTCGACGATCGAGACGTCGTGGGTGGCCATCACCACGGTCGTCCCGGTCCGGTTGATCCGGTCCAGCAGCTTCATGATGCCGACCGACGTGCCGGGGTCGAGGTTTCCGGTCGGCTCGTCGGCGATCAGGATCATCGGCCGGTTCACGAACGCGCGCGCGATCGCGACCCGCTGCTGCTCACCACCGGACAGCTCGTCGGGGAGCCGGTCCTCCTTGCCGTCCAGACCGACCAGCTCGAGCACCTCGGGCACCGTCTTGCGGATGTGCGAGCGCGGCTTGCCGATCACCTGCAGGGCGAACGCGACGTTCTCCGCGACGGTCTTGTTCGGCAGCAGCCGGAAGTCCTGGAAGACCGTGCCGATCTGGCGGCGCATCTGCGGGATCCGCCAGCTGGCCAGCCGGTTCAGGTCCTTGCCGGCCACCATGATGTGGCCCTTGGAGGTCCGGTGCTCACGCAGCACGAGACGAAGGAACGTCGACTTGCCGGACCCGGAGGTGCCGACCAGGAAGACGAACTCGCCCTTCTCGATCTCGACGTTCACGTTCAGCAGGGCAGCCTTGGACTGACCCTCGTACGTCTTGGAAACATTCTCGAAGCGGATCACGGGACATTCCGGCCGTGGTCGGGAACAGGGAGCGACGTGTCGGTGAGCACCACAGCACCGTACGCCACCGGGAGCGGCCGCCGATCAGTCTAGGGGCATCCGGCCGGCGATCCGGCCAGGCGTGCCGCCCGACCAGGGCGCTCAGGCGGGAGCAGGCGCCGTACCGCTGCCGTTCTCCGGCCGGGCGTCCGCAATCCGGGCGACTCCGGGCTCCGGTTTGCGTCCGGCGCGGCGGGCCGCCTCGACGTGCAGCCGGGCCAGCTCCACGGCCTGACGGGAGACCTTCACGGTCTTCTTCTCAGCCATCGGCGGGCTCCTTCTTCCTCGACCACCTCGATGTCGGCGTCGGCAAGTTCAGCGTACGTCGTCTCGCCGACCCGGTCGATGGCGACGGCGGCGGTCAGCGCGGCGACCAGCTCGTAGTCCTCGGGCTGCAACAGTTCGGAACGCATCAGTGAACGCAGCGTGACCACGCCGGCGTCGGTCCCGGTGTCGTCGTCGTTCAGGATCTGCTCGACCGACCAGCGGACCATCCGCATCGTCTCCTCGCGGTGCCGCCAGGTGTCCAGCTCGCGGTCGGACTTGCGGGTCAGGTACGCGCCCAGGGCGACGCCGCCGAGCGCCAGCAGCGGGCTCAGCACGGTCATCACGACCCCGACGACCGAGATCCAGGTCGGGATCACGAACACACCCCCACAGCGCCTCCCAAATTGCTGGTGATGACCGGTCGATGATGTTACGAAGGACAGCAAACCACTCACCACCGACAAGGACGTCACGTGGAAGATCCGGACGGCTACGACGTGTTCGTCCAGGGCACCGTCTTCATGGACATCGTGCTCACCGGACTGGAGTCCGCCCCGACGACCGGGACGGAGATCTTCGCCGAGGGCATGGGCTCGTGCCCGGGCGGGGTCGCCAACTTCGCGATCGCCGCGAGCCGGCTCGGGCTGCGCAGCGGCCTGGCCGCGGTCTTCGGCGACGACGTGTACGCCGACTTCTGCTGGCGGACCCTGGCCGAGCAGGAGAAGGTCGACCTGTCGCACTCGCGCCGGATCGGCCACTGGCACTCCCCCGTCACGGTCTCGATGTCGATCGACCGGGACCGGGCGATGGTCACCCACGCGCACGAGGCGCCCGGCGACCCGAGCAAGCTGGTCGGCCCCGGGCTCAACACCCGCTCGGCGATCGTGCCGGTCGCCGAGGAACTGCCGAGCTGGACGGCCGAGGCCCGCGAGTCCGGCGCCCTGCTGTTCGGCGACGTCGGCTGGGACCCGACCGACACCTGGTCACCGGCTGTGCTCGACGTCCTGGACGGCTTCCACGCCTTCACGCCGAACGCCGGTGAGGCGATGGCCTACACCCGGACCGACACCCCCAAGGCCGCGCTGCACAAGCTGGCCGAGCGGGTCCCGCTGGCCGTCGTGACCAACGGCTCGGACGGCGTACTGGCGATCGACTCGGCCACTGGGGAGGAGGAGCACATCCCGGCGCTGCCGGTGCGGTCGTACGACCCGACCGGTGCCGGTGACGTGTTCCTGGCCTCCCTGGTGCTCGGGACGCTGCGGGGCTGGCCGCTGGCGCACAGGCTCGCGTTCGGCAACCTGTGCGCCGGGCTGTCGGTCCAGCACTTCGGGGGCTCGCTGGCGGCGCCCGGGTGGGGCGACATCATCGACTGGGTCCGCGACCACAGCCGCCACCGGCCGGGCGGCGTCGATCCCGACATCCTGCGGCACTACACCTTCATCGGCGACGTCCTCCCCGAAGGCCCGGTCCCGATCGTCCGCCGGGCCGGCGCGACCATCGCCCGACTCTCGGACGCCTGACGACTCACTTCGTACGCCGCAGCAGCACCACCGCGGACACCAACACCAGCAGCACCCCTCCGGCCAGGAACCCGTACGACGGCCCGGCCCGGTCGATCAGCAGCCCGGTCAGCGACGCTCCGGCGGCGCTGCCGAGGTTGTTGGCCGTGTTGATCCAGGTGCTCGCCTCGGTGCGCTGATCGGGCGGTGTGAGGTCGTCGGCGGCCAGGTACGACGACACGAACAGCGGCGCGACCGCGACCCCGAACACGCACATCACCAGGCCCAGCACCAGCAGGTGCGAGACCAGCGATGCCGCGAGCAGCCCAGCCGCCAGTACGCCGATCAGCCCGGCCAGGTGCGTCTCGTGCGACCTCGTGTGCTGCCGGCGCCCCCACGCCAGGCCGCCGACCACACTGCCGAGGCCGATGCCCGCCTCGACGAACCCGGCGGTTCCCGGCCGGCCCTGCGCCTGCGCGACACCCGCGACACAGAGGTACGCCGTACTGACTCCGGCTGCCGTGACCAGGATGACGATCAGGATCCTGCGCAGCCCGGCGTTGGTCAGTGGGCCGAGCGGGTGCCGGGCCGGACTCGGTGGGGTGGTCCGGCGGGCCAGTGGTGACGTGACCATCAGACAGGTGCCCACGGCAAGCAGTACCGCCGTACAGAGGAGTGCTGCGGGTGCTGACCAGAGACTGATCAGCAGACCCGCCAGCAAGGGACCGGCCAGGTAGAGGGACTCCTCGCAGATCGCGTCCAAGGCATAGGCGCGTTCCTTGAGGCTGGTCTCCTCGGTGATGAGCCTCCAGTTGGAGCGCATCGACGGGCCGAGTGGCGGAGCGAAGAGCCCGGTCACGGTGACCAGAGCGATCAGCACGGCCGGCGTACTCAGGAAGGTGGTGACGACGAGCCCGAGCGCACAGGTGAGAGCCAGGGGTGGCAGGACCCGGCGCTGGCTGTAGCGGTCGACCAGGCGGGCCTTGTACGGCATCGACAAGGACGCGAGGCCGAAGCCCGCGCCGGCCGCTCCGGCGACGGCGAACGAGCCGGTCGCGTCGTGGACGGTGAACAGGGTGGACAGTGAGAGCAGACCGTAGGCCAGCCGTCCGGCCAGCGCGGGCACGAAGGTGCGCAGCGCGGACGGCAGCAGGAGGACAGCACGGTAGCTCCCAGCACGCGTGGTGCTGGACATCAGAAGGCGCTCCTAGAGAGTCCCGGCCTCGACGAGGCGGGGAACGAGAAATGGGCTCGGCAGCGAGCCCTCTCTAGTGCGGCATGCGGCACATGGCGGTCACCCTACAGCGCGAAGCCGGGCGCGCCACGCGATTTATCACCAGCCGAAAAGGGGCACCGGGGAACCCGGTCGGTCGTAGGGTCGGACCAGGGTCGCGCGGGTCGTGGGACCGCGCCTGAGCTGGAGGTACGTCGGGATGTCGGGTGCAGACGGGTTCAACCGCAGGAGCTTCCTCGCGCTCGGAGGTGGTCTCGCCGCGATGGCGGTGGCCGGCTGCGGATCGAACACCGGCCGTTCGGACTCCGGTGGTGGCGCCTCGGGTGACAAACCGGCGCTCGCGCAGTGGTACCACCAGTACGGCGAAGCGGGCACCCAGCAGGCCGTCGAGCGGTACGCCAAGGAGTACCCGGACGCGACCGTGACGGTCCAGTGGTCGCCCGGCGACTACGACAAGAAGACCGCGGCCGCGCTGCTCACCGACGGCGGGCCGGACGTGTTCGAGTACGGCAACGGCCCGTCGATCGACATGATCAAGGGCGGACAGGTCGCCGATCTGACCGACCTGCTCGGCGACGCCAAGAGCGACTTCACCCCGTCACTGCTGTCCCGGGTGACCTACCAGGGCAAGCTCTACGCGATCCCGCAGGCCACCGACATGCAGCTGCTGGTCTACCGCAAGAGCATGCTCCAGCAGGCCGGGGTGCAGCCGCCGACCACCGTCGACGAGCTGATCGCGGCCGCGAAGAAGCTGACCACCGACAAGGTGAAGGGCCTGTTCGTCGGCAACGACGGCGGCGTCGGCATCCTCGGCGGCCCGGCGCTGTGGGCGGCCGGCGTCGACTACCTGACCGAGGACGGCCAGTTCGGCTTCGACGACCCGGCCGCGGCCGAGTCGCTGCGCAAGCTGCGCGAGCTGTTCACCTCCAAGGCGTTGTTGCTCGGGGCACCGACCGACTGGTCCGACCCGTCGGCGTTCACCCAGGGACTGACCGCGATGCAGTTCACCGGCCTGTGGACGTTCCCGGTGATCCAGAAGGCGCTGCCGGACGACTTCGGCGTCCTGCCCTGGCCGAAGCTGGACGCCTCCACCGGCGCTCCGAGCGTCCCGGTCGGCGCGTACGGCTCCTCGGTCAGCACCAAGTCGAAGAACGTCGACGCGGCGAAGAAGTTCGTCAAGTGGCTGTGGGTCGACCAGACCGACAAGCAGCTCGACTGGGCGCAGAGCTACGGGTTCCACATCCCGGCCCGCAAGAGCCTGGCCGAGAAGGCCGACAAGCTGAAGTCCGGCCCGGCCGCCGACGCGGTGAAGTTCGTCAACGAGAACGGCCACGCCCAGACCCCGTTGCTGTGGACCCCGAAGGCCGGCACGGCGTACTCCGACGCGGTCAGCCGGATCGTCAAGAACGGCAGCGATCCGGCCACCGAGATCAAGGCGGTCAAGGCCGTCGTGGAGGCTGAGCTCAAGCGCATCGCCGGCTGATGCCGGCCCTCGCCGCGCGGCTGCGGGGCCGCTACGACCGCAACCTGTGGTTCGTGGTCTTCGTCGGCCCGTTCGTGCTCGGGCTGGTGGTGTTCGTCTACGTCCCGATCGTCTGGTCGGTGGTGCTGAGCTTCTTCGACGCGCACAACACCGTCACGCCGACGAACTTCGTGGGCCTGGGCAACTACCTGGACATGCTCCGGGACTCCGCGTTCCGGTCCAGCCTGTTCACGTTCGTGCTGTTCGCGCTGTTCATCGTGCCGACCACGTTCGTGGCCTCGCTGGGTCTGGCCCTGCTGGTCAACCGGACCCGGTTCGCGAAGACCTTCTTCCGGTCGGTGTTCTTCCTGCCGACCGCCTGCTCGTACGTCGTGGCGTCGCTGATCTGGAAGCTGTCGATCTTCAACGGCGTCCGGTTCGGCCTGGCCAACACCGTGCTCGGCTGGTTCGGCGCCGAACCGGTCGCCTGGCTCTCGGTCACCCAGCCGCCGTGGTACTGGCTGGTGATCGTGTCCGCGCGGATGTGGCTGCAGACCGGGTTCTACATGATCCTGTTCCTGGCCGGGCTGCAGCGGATCGCGCCCTCGCTGTACGAAGCGGCCGCGATCGACGGCGCGACCGGCTGGAAGGTGCTGCGGTACATCACGCTGCCGCAGTTGCGGGCCACGTCGACCGCCGTCCTGCTGCTGCTCCTGATCAACGCGTTCCAGGCGTTCGACGAGTTCTACAACCTGCTGTCGAGCTCCGGCGGCTACCCGCCGTACGCGCGACCGCCGCTGGTCTACCTGTACTACGCGGCGCTCGGGCAGGGCCAGGACTTCGGCCACGGCAGCGCCGGCGCGGTACTGCTAACTCTGTTGATCGCGTTGGTCGCGCTCGTGCAGGGTAGGTTCCTCGGGCTCGGCAAGAGGGAGGACTGAGATGGCGAACATCCAGCGCTCCCGCGCGGACCAGGCCGGCTCGGTCGTCCGGTACGTCGTCCTGGTGGTCGGCGCGATCCTGTTCCTGCTGCCGTTCTACCTGCTCGTCCGCAACGGCCTGTCGACCGAGCAGGACATCACCTCGCCGGACTGGAAGCTCTTCCCGTCGTCGCTGCAGTGGCACAACATCGTTGACCTCTTCAACGATCCGGCGGTGCCGATCGGGCGGGCGCTGCTCAACTCGCTGGTGATCTCGGTCGTCCAGACCGTCGGCGTCCTGGTGATCTCCGGACTGGCCGGGTACGGGCTGGCGCGGATCCCGTTCCGGTACGCGAACGCGGTGTTCTACTTCATCGTCGCGACCCTGCTGATCCCGGCGGCGGTGACCTTCGTGCCGAGCTTCGTGCTGGTCTCCACGCTCGGCTGGGTGAGCACGCTGCGCGGGCTGATCGTGCCCGGGCTGTTCCAGGCGTTCGCGACGTTCCTGTTCCGGCAGTACTTCCTGAACTTCCCGCGCGAGCTGGAGGAGGCCGCGCAGCTCGACGGTACGGCGTACTGGGGGACGTTCTGGCGGATCGTGGTGCCGAACTCGACCGGTTTCGTCGCCGCGATCGGGACGATCACGTTCATCGGGTCGTGGAACGCGTTCCTGTGGCCGCTGGTGATCGCGCCGGACCAGAGCGCCTGGACGGTGCAGATCGCGCTGTCCACGTTCCTGACCGCGCAGACCATCAACCTGCCACAACTCTTCGTCGCCGCCAGTGTCGCGATCGTGCCGCTGGTGGTGATGTTCGTCTTCCTGCAGCGCTGGATCGTCGAGGGGGTCGAGCGCTCGGGCATCAGTGAGTAAACCTAGTTCCGGAGGGGGCACCATCATGATCGACCAGTTGCGCACGGAGGTCTCGGGACCTGTGCTCGCGCCTGCCGACGACGGCTTCGCGGCCGAGGTCGTCGCGCAGAACACCGCGACCGTGCACACGCCGGACGTTGCCGTCGGCATCGCGTCGGAGGAGGACGCGGCGGCCGTCGTACGGATCGCTGCTGCCGCGGGCGTGCCGGTCCGGGTGCTGGCCACCGGCCACGGTTCGGCGGTGCCGGTGACCGACGGCATCCTGGTCACGACGCGGCGGCTCGGCGGGGTGGTGGTGGATCCCGAGCGCCGGATCGCGACGATCGGCGCCGGCGTGCGCTGGGCCGAGGTGATCGCCGCGGCCGCGGAGCACGGTCTCGCGCCGATCGCCGGCGCGTCCGACAACGTCGGCTGCATCGGGTACACGACCGGCGGCGGACTGGGCCCGCTCGCGCGGAACTTCGGCTTCTCCTCGGACTGGGCCCGCGGCTTCCGGCTCGTCACCGCCGACGGCACGATCCGCACGGTCAACGCCGACGAGAACGCGGATCTCTTCTGGGCCCTGCGCGGCGGCAAGAGCGGCTTCGGCATCGTCACGTCGATGGAGTTCGAGCTGGTCGAGCTCAGCACCCTGTACGGCGGAACGCTGTTCTTCGACGCCGACCAGATCGCGCCGGTCTTCGGCGCCTGGGTCGACTGGACCAAGACGCTGCCGCGCGAGGCGACCTCGTCGGTGGTCGTCCTGCGCCTGCCGCCGCTGGAGTTCATCCCCGAACCGCTGCGCGGCAGGACGGTCCTCGGCCTGCGCTTCGCCTACGTCGGCGATCCCGCCGGCGGCCGGTCGCCGCACGTGGACGTCGCCGAGGGCGAGCGCCTGCTCCAGCCGATGCGCGACGCCGGCACCGTGCTGATCGACGCGGTCCAGGAAATGCCCGCCGCGCGCATCGCCGACATCCACAACGACCCGCGCGACCCCGGCCCCGGCTGGGACCGCGGGCAGCTGCTGACGGACCTCGACGCGGACTTC
The DNA here is from genome assembly GCF_039529595.1 of Kribbella lupini. Lineage (NCBI taxonomy): Bacteria > Bacillati > Actinomycetota > Actinomycetes > Propionibacteriales > Kribbellaceae > Kribbella > Kribbella lupini. Next base: position 376,172 of record NZ_BAAANC010000002.1, read on the forward strand.
GTCGAGACGTTCCTCGGCGTCGCGGGTCCCGCGCAGCAGATCCCCTTCGTGGCGGTCGAGATCCGCCACCTCGGCGGCGCGGTCGCCAGGGACGTCCCCGAGGGCAGCGCCGTCGGCGGCCGCGGTGCGTCGTACACGCTGATCCTGATCGGCGCGCCCGACCCGTCGCTGTTCGCCGGTGTCCTTCCGTCCGCGGCCGAGGCTGTCCTGAAGCCGCTCGAGCCCTGGAAGTCCCCCGAGCACAACGTCAACTACGCCGGCGGCCTCACCGTCCCTGGCTCGTACGAAGCCTGCTGGCCCGCCGAGACGTTCCAGCGCCTCGCCGAGATCCGCACGACCTACGACCCGGCCGGGATCTTCCCGTACGGCCCGCCCGAAAGGTAGCCACGTGCTCGACCTGCACCCCCTGACCGCCGCCGACGAGGAGCTGATCGAGCTGGCCCGCCGGACCGTCGACGCCAACACCGACGGTCCGGACGGGATCTACACGATGGGCGCCGCGGTCCGCGCGGTGGACGGCCGGATGTTCGCCGGGATCAACCTGTACCACTTCCTCGGTGGACCGTGCGCGGAGCTGGTCGCCCTCGGCCGGGCCCGGGCCGAGGGCGCCCGGGAGCTGACCACGATCGTCGCCGTCGGCAACGAAGGCCGGGGGCTGTTCGCCCCCTGCGGCCGGGACCGCCAGATCCTGGTCGACTACCACCCGGGCATCCGCGTGATCCTGCCCAGCGAGAACGGCCCCGGCAGCATCATCGCCACCGATCTCCTCCCCGGCGCCTTCCGCTGGACCCCGTGATCACAGCGCAGGAATGATGTCCCGTCCGTAGGCCTCCAGGGTCTCCTGCTTCGCGTCGTGCTGGAGGTAGACGGCGAACTGGTCGACGCCGATTGCCTGCAGCTCGCGGAGCCGGGTGAGGTGGTTCTCGACCGGGCCGAGGATGCAGAACCGGTCGACCACCTCGTCGGGGACGAAGCTGGTGTGGCTGTTGCCGGCGCGGCCGTGCTCGGCGTAGTCGTAGCCCTCGCGGCCCTTGATGTAGTCGGTCAGCGCGGGCGGGACGGTCCCGCTCGCGCCGTACCGGGCGACGATGTCGGCGACGTGGTTGCCGACCATCCCGCCGAACCACCGGGTCTGGTCGCGCTGGTGCGCGAGATCGTCCCCGACGTACGCCGGCGCCGCGACGCAGAACTTGATCGCCGCGGGATCCCGGCCGGCCTCCTCCGCCGCACTCCGGACGGCGGAGATCATCCACGCGGCGATGTCGGGATCGGCCAGCTGCAGGATGTACCCGTCGCCGACCTGCCCGGTCGCCGCCAGCGCCTTCGGCCCGTACGCCGCCACCCACACCTCGAGCGCGCCGTTCTCGACCCAGGCGAACTTCAGCTGCTGCCCGCGGTACTCGACCGTGCGCCCGCAGGCCAGCTCGCGGACCACCTCGACGCACTGCTTCAGCTCCGCGATCGTCCCCGGCTTCGCGCCGAGCGTGCGCAGTGCCGAGTCACCGCGACCGATCCCGCAGACCGTCCGGTTCCCGAACAGCTCGTTCAGCGTCGCGAACTGCGACGCGATCACAGTCCAGTCCCGAGTCCCCGGGTTGGTCACCATCGGGCCGACGACGACGTGCTGCGTCGCGGCGAGGATCTGCGGGTAGATCACGAACGGCTCCTGCCAGAGCAGGTGCGAGTCGAACGTCCACACGTGGCTGAACCCGGCCCGCTCGGCCTCGACCGCCAGCTCCACCACGGCCGAGGCCGGTGGATCGCACTGGAACACCACTCCGAAGTCCACCGGATTCCCCCTTCAGACCAGGTACGACGACAAGCCGCGCCGCAGGTACCGCCCGTGTCCCTTCCGCCCATGGTAGTTGCCATCGGCCACGATCACCGCGCCGCGCGAGATCACCGTGTCGACATGTCCCCTGATCTCGAACCCCTCGTACGCCGAGTGGTCCATGTTCATGTGGTGCGTCTCGACGCTGATCCGGGTCGTCCCGTTCGGGTCGTAGACCACGACGTCGCCGTCCGCGCCGGGCTGGATCACGCCCTTGCGCGGGTACAGCCCGAACATCCGCGCCGGCGTGGTCGCGATCGTCTCCACCCAGCGCTCCAGCGACAGCTGCCCGTCGACGACGCCCTGGTAGACCAGGTCGACCCGGTGCTCGACCCCGCCGATCCCGTTCGGGATCTTGGAGAAGTCGCCGCGGCCGAGCTCCTTCTGGTCCTTCATGCAGAACGGGCAGTGGTCGGTCGACACGATCGCGAGATCGTTGCTGCGGAGCCCTTTCCACAGGTCCCTGGCGTGCGACTCGTGCTTGCTGCGCAGGGGCGTCGAGCAGACCCACTTCGCGCCCTCGAAGCCGGGCGCGCCGAGCTGGTCCTCCAGCGTCAGGTACAGGTACTGCGGGCAGGTCTCGGCGAAGACGTTGCGGCCCTTGTCGCGCGCGGCCGCGACGGCTTCGAGTGCACCGCTGGCCGACAGGTGGACGATGTAGAGCGGGCAGTCCTCGGCGACCTCGGCGAGCGCGATCGCGCGACTCGTCGCCTCCGTCTCCAGCGCGGGCGGCCGCGTGATGCCGTGGTAGATGGGGTCGGTCTCACCACGGGCCAGCGCCTGCTGGACCAGGACGTCGATCGCGATCCCGTTCTCGGCGTGCATCATCACCATCGCGCCGTTCGCGCGGGCGGTCTGCATCGCGCGCAGGATCTGGCCGTCGTCGGAGTAGAAGACACCGGGGTAGGCCATGAACAGCTTGAAGCTGGTGATCCCCTCGTCGGCCACCAGCTGGTCCATCGCCTTCAGCGCGTCGTTGTCGACCCCGCCGAGGATCATGTGGAACGCGTAGTCGACGTGACAGTTGCCCTCGGCCTTGGCGTGCCAGGCCGCGAGCCCGTCCTGGACCACCTCACCGGTTCGCTGGACAGCGAAGTCGATGATCGTCGTCGTCCCGCCCCAGGCCGCCGCCCGGGTCCCGGTGTCGAACGTGTCGCTGGCCGCCGTACCGCCGAACGGCAGCTCCATGTGCGTGTGCGCGTCGATCCCGCCCGGGATCACGTACTTGCCCGCGGCATCGATCACCTCGTCGGCGGTGACCTGCGCGCTGTGCTCGGGGTCGAAGAGCGCGACGATCTTCTCCCCCTCGATCAGCACGTCCGCCGGGTGCGCCCCGGTCGGCCCGACGACGGTCCCGCCCTTGACCAGCAACGACATCTGTGGCGCTCCTTCGTTACGGCTTGGTCAGGTCCCCGTAGGCGTCCGGCCGGCGATCGCGGTAGAACTGCCACCGATCCCTGACCGTGTCGAGCAGGCTCAGGTCGAGGTCGCGGACGATGAGCTCGGGGTTCTGGTCGTCCCCGACCTCACCGACGAACTTGCCCTCGGGATCGACGAAGTACGACGTCCCGTAGAAGTCGTTGTCCCCGTACTCCTCGACGCCGACCCGGTTGATCGCCCCGACGAAGTACTCGTTGGCCACCGCGGAGGCCGGCTGCTCCAGCTTCCACAGGTACGACGACAGGCCGCGGCTGGTCGCCGACGGGTTGAAGACGATCTTGGCCCCGGCGAGCCCGAGCGCCCGCCACCCCTCCGGGAAGTGCCGGTCGTAACAGATGTAGACCCCGATCCGCCCCACCGCGGTGTCGAACACCGGGTACCCGAGGTTCCCCGGCCGGAAGTAGAACTTCTCCCAGAACCCCTTCACCTGCGGAATGTGGTTCTTCCGGTACTTCCCCAGGTACTTGCCATCAGCATCGATCACCGCGGCGGTGTTGTACAGCACGCCCGGCTGCTCCTGCTCGTACACCGGCAGCACCATCACCAGGCCCAGCTCTTCGGCCAACGCCTGGAACCGCTCGGTCGTCGGACCCGGCACCGACTCGGCGTACTCGTAGAACCCAGGATCCTGGACCTGGCAGAAATAGGGCCCGTAGAACAGCTCCTGAAAGCAGATCACCTTCGCCCCTTGGGCGGCCGCCTCCCGCGCATACCCCTCATGCGCCTTGACCATCGACTCCTGGTCCCCGGTCCAGGTCGTCTGCACCAAAGCCGCCCGCACGATCTCCGCCATCGCGAACCTCCCGCTAGCCGAGCACCCATGCTCCGCCCGACAGCCACCCGGAGTCAACGGATACAGCCGGCCAGAGGCGGCTGGGGCCCCGTCGGCGGGCGCAGAGGCTGCGCCCCCCGACGGGAAGTTGTTCAGCCGACGGCGCCCAGTAGCTCGATCAGGGCTGAGCGGACTGCTTCCGGGAGGTTGACGGCGGTGAGTTCGGCGATGCGTTCGGCCGCCGAGCGGTCGGCGTTGACGATCTCCCAGGCCTCCAGCTTCTCGGGGTTGCCGGTTTGGGCTCGTTCGAGCAGCTCCTGGATCGCGTCCAGCTGGGAGGTGCCGACGCGCAGGTCGCCGTCGACGTGGACGACCGAGTTCTCGCCGGAGCGGGCGCTGAAGGTGACGCTCCACCGGCCGTCGGTGCCGGTGGGGTCGACGGGCTTGCCGTTGGCGGTGACCTCGCCGGTGGGGAGTTTCGCGAGAAAGGTGATGGTCCACTCGCGGACGGCGGGCACGACCTCGGCGCGACCAGAGATCGCGTCGATCTGGAAGTCGCCGGTCTCGGGGTTCCAGCGCAGGGTCGTACGGGCTGCCGGGCCTCCGTCGGGGCCGATGACGCGGTCGTCCTCGTCGTCCTCCGCGAGGACGAACTCGCCTGCTGCCGACGGTGCCACCAGCACCTCCAACGCGGCGGGGTTCCGGGTCGCGTCGAGGTTGTTGGCGAGCGGGAGGATCCCGCCCTCGCGGAGCAGCACCGGGATGGACGCCGTTGAGCGGTGCAGCTCGACGGCGCGGTCGCCGTGGTAGACGGTGCCGGTGAAGATGTCGGTCCACGTGCCGGCCGGCAGCCACGCGCGCACGCTCCCGCGCAGGGACGACGGGCTGCGCGGCTCCGTGATCGGCGCGACGATCAGCTCCGACCCGAACGCGTACTGATTCGGTACGCCGTACGCCTCCGACCGCCGCGGCTCCAGGTGGTACATCGGCCGCACCAGCGGCGTACCAGCCGCGGCCCGGTGGTTCATCGTGTGCAAGTACGGCACCAACCGGTGCCGGAACCGCAGCGCCTCCCCCATCGCGTCGCGGTGCTCGGCCGGGAACGCCCACGGCTCCTTGCGGATGAACGGGTTGTTCGCCGAGTGCAGCCGCGAGATCGGCGAGAACACCCCGAACTGCACCCAGCGCGTGGCCAGTTCGTCGTCGCGGACGCCGCGGGTGTGGCCGCCGATGTCGTGGCTCCACCAGCAGTACCCGATGTTGGCGGCCGTCGCGGTGAACTCCGGCTGGAACGCCAGCGACGCCCACGACACGACCGCGTCACCCGAGAAGCCCACGGCGTACCGGTGGCTTCCCGGACCGGCGTACCGCGAGAAGGTCATCCCGGGTCGCCCGTCGCGCGCCGCGTCGAGGTGGTGGAAGTGGTTCAGCAGCCACAGCGGGTCGATCCCGACCACGTTCGAGCTGGAGCCCTGCTGCCAGTCGATCCACCAGAAGTCGACGCCGTCGGCCTCCAGCGGGTGGTGCAGCTGCGCGAAGTACGCCCGGAGAAACTCCGGATCCGTCGGGTCGAACGGGATCGCCGCGCCACTGTCCGGATCCACGCCGACCGCCCGCGCGACCTCCGGGTACGCGTCCTCGAACGCCCGTACGCCGTCCGCCGGGTGCAGGTTGAGCGTCGTCCGCAAGCCCCGCTCATGCAGGGCGCGCAGGAACGCCGGCGGATCCGGGAAGAGCGAGCGCTCCCACGAGTACCCGGTCCAGCCGTTGCCGTACTCCGGCGGCACCGAGTCGACCCGGTGCCAGTCCATGTCGATCACCGCGACCGAGAACGGGAGCTCCTCGTCCCGGAACCGGTCCATCAGTGCGAGGTACGAGTCGGTCGTGTACGGGTGGTACCGGCTCCACCAGTTGCCCAGGGCCCATCGCGGCAGCCGCGTCGGCGCCCCCGAGACCGCGTAGAACGCCTCGACGGCGGCCGCGTAGTCGCGCCCGTAGGCGAACACGTACAGGTCACGCCGCCCCGGCTCGCGCGTGCCGATCCAGCCGTCGTCCTCGAACAGGAACGACTCGGAGTCGTCCAGTACGGCGACGCCGCCCGGCGCCACGACTCCGGGTCCGAGCTCGGCGCGGCCGTCGACGTCGTCCAGCGTCCGCGTCGTCCCGCCGAGGTCGTTGGCCGGTTCGCCGTAACGCCAGCGTCCGCTGTCGCGCCCGAGGCACTCGACGAGCAGCCCATGGGTGGAGAACTGCTCCCCGTCGTACCGCAGTCGCGCGCGCTCGGTGGTGATGACGACACCGCGCTCGTCGCGCTCGACGGTGAAGTCGACCGGCTCGACCTCACGCCGTACGGCGAACGTCGAGACCCGGTCCTCGAACGCGCCGTCGTCGGACCACTCGATCCGGAACAGGCCGGCGCCGAGCACCGTGACCCGCCAGTGGTCGCCGGTCACCTGACGGTCGGCGTGGGCGCGCGGCGATGCCTCCGGCAACGGCCTGACAACGGGAAGGTCGGTCACGGTTCTCCTCAGCTCTTGACGGCGCCCTGGGTGACGCCGCTGATCACCCAGCGCTGGGCGAACAGGTACACGATGATCGTCGGTGCCATCGTCATCAGGTAGGAGGCGAAGGCAACGTTGTAGTCGGTGCCGAAGTCGCTCTGGAAGATGTTCTGGACCACCGGCAGGGTCTGCAGCTTCGGGTTCGCGGTGATCAGCGACGGCAGCATGAAGTCGTTCCAGGAGGCGAGGAAGGCGAAGATGCCGACGGTGGCGTTCATCGGCCCGAGCAGCGGCAGCACGATCCGCCGGAAGATCTGCCAGGTGGACGCTCCGTCCATCCGGGCGCTCTCCTCCAGCTCGGGCGGGACCGTGCGCAGGTACGCCGTGTAGAGCAGCACGCTGAACGACAGCTGGAACATGGCGTGCAGGATGCCGACGCCGACCGGGTTGTCGAGCCCGGTCAGCGCGGTCAGCTTGATCTGCGGCAGCGCCACCACCGGGAACGGCAGGAACATTGCCGCGAGCAAGTAGATGAACGACCAGCGGAAGAACCGGCGCGACCAGTTGCGGGAGATCGCGTACGCCGCCAGCGAGCTGAGCAGCAACGTGAGCACGACCGTGATCGCCGCCACCGCGACCGAGACGCCGAAGGCGACCGGGAACCTCGTGAGCGTCCACGCCTCGGCGAAGCTGTCCGGGTTGAACGGTTTCGGCAGGGCGAAGGCGTTGCCGTCGACCGACTGGCCGCTGGTCTTGAACGCCATCGACAGCGTCACGTAGAGCGGCGCGAGCACGGTCAGCGACGCCAGCGCGAGCACGATCGTGACAGGCCAGTTGGTACGCCGCTGCCGGCGCGGCGCGGTCTGCAGGGCGCTCACAGCCGAACCATCCTTCCGCGGGTCGCGACCAGTTGGACGACCGAGATGAGCACGGTCAGGACGAAGAAGATGGTGGCGTTCGTCATCTGGTAGGCGTAGTCGCCGCCGGTGAAGCCGCCGAAGATCGTGATCGCGACGCTGCGGGTCGCCGTACCGGGACCGCCGCCAGTGAGGCCCACGATCACGTCGTACGCACCGAGATAGCCCTTCACGCCGAGGATCGTGTTGATCACGATGAAGCCGCTGATCAGCGGGACCGTGATCGATCGGAACTGGCGCCACGCGCCGGCGCCGTCGATCGCGCTGGCCTCGTACAGATCGGCCGGGATCGCCGTCAGGCCGCCGATGTAGACCAGCATCGCGCCGGGAATCGTCTGCCACGCGGAGACGATGACGATCGAGAGCCAGGCGAGGTCCGGGTCGCCGAGGATGCTCTGCTCGAGCGGCGCGAACCCGGCCGACGTCGCCAAGGCCGGGAGCGTGTTCGAGAACAGGAAGCTGAACACGTACGCGACGACGATGCCGGACAGGACCATCGGGAGCACGAACACGCTGCGGAGCGTGGTGGCGGCCCGGATCTTGCTGGACAAGCCGACCGCCAGGGCGAGGGCGATCACCTGGGCGATGACGACGGTGACGGCGGCGAAGCCGATCGTGAAGGTGTACGACTCCAGGATCGCGGGGTCGTCGAACAACGCCTGGTAGTTGCGCAGGCCGAGGAACGACCAGTCGCCGACGCCGATGTAGTCGGTGAAGCTGTAGAAGATGCCGACCAGGGCCGGCCCGACGACGAACGCGGTGAACAGCACGAGCGTCGGGACGAGGAACAGGTAGTAGATCGGCTCGACCCGGCGCGGGCGCCGCTTTCCGACGGCGGGGTGCGCCTCGGTCGTCATCGTTCTGCCTTTCGGATGGACGGTGGCCGGCGCGGTCATGTGGTCGCCCCCCGCCGGGCCAGGCGGCGCCAGTCGGCATCGAGATCCTTGAGCAGCCCGTCGAAGTCGCCGCTGCTGATCGCCGACTGCAGGTAGTTGCCGAGCGGGACCGAGGTCGGGATGAACGTGCCGGCGCCCTGGTAGAAGGCGCCGCGGTCGACGTACGTCTGCAGGCCCGCCAGGCGCGGGTCGCGCTGGGGCGGCGCGTCCTTCGTGGTCGCGTAGGCCAGGTTGTCCTGGTTGTAGGCGTTGATGATCTCCGGCCGCATCAGGAACTCGACGAGGTCCTTGGCGGCCTGGACGTCCGCCGAGCGCTGCGGGATGTAGAGGCCGAGGTCGACGTTCACCCGGGCCTTGCGGTCCTTCGGGTCCTCGCTGACCGGGAGCGCGAACGTACCGAGGTCGAGCTTGGGGTCGACCAGCGCGATCTGCCCGATCGCCCACGGGCCCTGCAGGTACATCGCCGCCTGCCCCTTGCCGAAGGCAAGGTTTCCGTCCTCGTACGAACGGACCGCGTGGTCGGGGTTGAAGAAGGTGGAGATCGTCTTCGCGCGTTCCATCGCTGGTGCGAACGTCTTCTGGAACGACACCTCCGAGTTCGGGCCGACGTCGGCGCCGATCTCGTTCATCTTCGCGAAGAACGCGGCGGTGTCGACCAGGCTGCCGACGGAGTAGTCGAACAGTCCCTGCCAGATGGTCCAGGTCGTCCGGCCGGTCGCGTAGACGGGGACGATCCCGGCCCGCTTCAGCTCGGTGCAGACGGCCACGAACTCGCTCCAGGTCGTTGGCACCGGCAACTTGTGGTCGGCGAAGATCTTGCGGTTGTAGATGACGCCGGCCGCGGCGAGCGAGTACGGGAGCACCGCCGTACGGCCCGGGTACGTCGCGTACTGGTCGGTCAGGCCGCCGATGTCGCTCCGGATCCGTTGCGCCGACGGCAGGTGCGACAGGTCGCTCAGCTGACCACGCTTGATGTAGCGCGCGAGCTCGAGGTTGTCGTTGAAGCAGCCGACGTCGGCCGGTTCGTTGCGCACGAACTGCGGCGCGATCGACGAGGTGGTGTCGTGGACGACGGTCAGGCCGGGGTGCTCGGTCTCGAAGGCGCGCAGCAGCTTGTCGAAGTACGCGATCACTTCCTGCTTCTGCTCGAAGAACCGCAGCGTGCGGTTCGGCTGTTGCGCAGAGCAAGAGACACCGAGCGCACCCGCGGCCGCGATCCCGCCGACCCGCAGGAGAAACGACCGCCGTCCGAGTGTCGCGGCCCGGCCGCCCAGGCCTGCGAGACGTTCGCCTGCGTGCCGGACGTCAGAACCCACGGGCCATCTCCCCAGAGTGACGATGCATTGGCGCCTGAAGTTTACAACGTTGCAAATCCACGTCAAGACAAAGGTCGGAGTGTCTCGGGATGCGGTTTCCCAGGCCGGTCGGGTTACGGATCAACGGCGCCAGGGCACCGGCTGGAAGCTCTCGGACGCCTTATCCGGCGAGGAAGTGGACAAGGTCCCTGACGACTCGTTCCGGTTCTGCGAGGTGCGGACCGTGACCACATCCCTCGTAGACGACTTGCCGGGCATCCGGGATGTCGCGAAGGAGGATTGCCTGGTCGCCGGCGACGAAGGCGTCTTGATCTCCCCAGATCAGCAGGGTCGGTGCCGTGATCCGCTCCAGGGCAACTGGCAAGTCCGCATCGATGAGCCCGCGCAGCGTCTCCTTCCAGACGCGGGCCGGGATCTTCTGGCTCTCACCGACGAGCACACGGACCAGTTCATCGGGTACCGATGCGGGAGACGTGGCGAGCACGAACTCCTCGACGAATGCCGGGTCGACGGGGTCCTCGAGTTTCGCGATCTCCTCCCACCTCGCGATGACACCGGGCTTGTCGGCGAGGGCGACCGGCGCGGAGAGGAGCACCAGTGCTGAAACCCGGTGCGGCTGGCTGCTGGCGACCAACTGTGCGACCAATCCTCCACTGGAGGCGCCGACGATGGCCGCACGCTCGAGCCCCACCGCATCGAGGAAACCCAGGACATCCGCGGCGAAATCACCCGGCGCGTATCCACCCGGGCCATCCGCGCCTCCGTGACCACGCAGGGTCAGGGCGTAGCCATGGAGCGCCGGCGGGAGGTGCTCGAGAACGAGTTCGAAGTACCGCCAGGACTCGACGTAGCCGTGCACGAAGACAACGGGGATGCCTCCGGGATCGCCTGTCTCGGCGAAGTCCACTGAAAGCCCGCTCGCCAGGGTGACCGTCTTGGCACTGATGGTGTGCACGATCGAGTCTCCGTCCCCTGCCTGCCGATGCTTCCATCATCGCTGAGCGGCGCCCTTCCATTCGTATGTCACTAACTATTGATTTACTTAGCGGCCGGGTGCATGCTTGTAACTGTTCAGTTAGATACAGCTTCAAGGAGGAGACATGACCACCACACTGATCACCGGAGCGAACAAAGGACTCGGCTACGAGACGGCTCGCCAACTGGTGGCTGCGGGGCACACGGTGTACGTGGGGGCTCGCGACGCCGAGCGCGGTGCTCAGGCGGCCGAGCGGCTGGGGGCGCGGTTCGTTCAGCTCGACGTCACCGACGACACCTCGGTCGCCGCGGCGGTCAAGCAGATCGAGGCCGACGGTGGACTGGACGTGCTGGTCAACAACGCCGGGATCGAGGAGCGTACGGCCGACGGTGGGTTCGTTGCGGCCGCGGAACTGACGGCCGACAACCTGCGGGAGGGTTTCGAGACCAACGTCTTCGGCCTCGTTCGCGTCACCCACGCGTTCCTGCCGCTGCTCCAGCGGTCGGCAGCACCGGTCGTCGTGAACGTGAGCAGCGGGCTCGGACTGACGCGGGACCTGGCCTCGTCCGACGCGCCCGCGCATTTCTACCCCGGGATCACCTACCCGGCGTCGAAGGCGGCGGTCAACATGGTCACGGTGCAGTACGCGAAGGCGTTCCCCGGCATCCGCATCAACGCCGCGGACCCCGGATTCACCGCCACCGATCTGAACCACAACACGGGAACGCAGACGGTCGAGCAGGGGGCCGCGAGCATCGTCCGCCTGGCGCAGATCGGACAGGACGGCCCGACGGGCGGCTTCTTCGACGCCAACGGGCCAGTGGCCTGGTGACGACCTGCCGGAACCGGACTCGCCCGCAGGTAAGGTGATCAGCATGTCCGAGGCGGCCGCGCGGAAACCACGTCCGCGCAACGCGGCGGCGACCAAGGCCTTGTTGCTCGAGGCAGCGACCGCGGAGTTCGCCGAGTACGGATTCGCCGGCGCGCGGATCGACCGGATCGCCGAACGCGCCGGTGCCAACAAGCGCCTGCTCTACGTCTACTTCGGTGACAAGAACCAGCTGTTCGACGCCGTCGTCCAGGAGCAGACTGAGGCGGTGCTCGAGGCCGCTCCGATGGACGAGGGTGACCTGCGCGCGTTCGCGATCGCCCGCTTCGACTACATGCTGGCCAACCCCGACGCCCGACGGCTCGCTGCCTGGCGCGCCTTCGAGCAGACCAAGCCGTCGGACGCCGAGCGCGGGGCGTTCCGGGCACGCATCGAAGCAGTCGAGAAGGCGCAACGCGCCGGGCGAATCCGGACCGACATCCCGGCGGCGGACCTGTTCGCGTTCGTCTTGCGGATGACCGAGAGCTGGCTCAGCGCCCCACCCGCGCTCCTGGCCGCCGGCGGTGGCGACCCGCTCTCGGCCAAGCGGATACAACAACACCGTGCCGCGCTTGAGGCCGCCGTACGCAGCCTCGTCGAACAGCCGTAGGCGTACGCCGAGAACCACACCGGCCGTACGCGATCAGCGCAAGACCGCACGTGCAGGTACTGCTATTGCCGACGTCCGCTAACCGGAGCTGACCGGAAGAACTCGGCGATGGCCTGGCGACGCTCGCGAGATGCCGGCGGCAGGTGATGCTGGGCCTTCGACCGACACAGCCCGGCCGACGCCTTCGACCGGTACGGCGCGGCCGAGTCCTCCGGTGCGGCGGACCGCCCTTCGGCTCAGTAGGTGATCGTGCGGCTGGGGGCCGGGAGGACTCGGCCGCCTACTGTGGTCCAACCGCCGGAGAGATCGGTGGTGAGGAGTTCGGAGCCGGCGCCTTGGGTGATGTGGAGCGAGCGGCCAAGGCGGGCAGTGAGTTGGGTGGCGGCTGAGCCGGTGGCCTCGTCTTCGGGGATGCCCATCGCGGGAGCGAAGACTCGCGCGCGGATGCGGCCCTGGGGCTCGTCTTCCCAGGCCCAGAGGTACGTGTGACCGGCTGGGTAGGCTGCGGGGTCTGCGGCGACTACGTCTGCGGGGGTGTCGAGCTGGCGCCAGTCGAACGTGCTGCCCCAGGAGGAGTTCGCGCGTACGGCGGTGATGTCGTTGGTACGAATGATCGAGACCTCACCGGCCGGCACCCGCAGTACGTCGACCTGCCGGCCCTGCGCGTGCAACCACCACGCGACGCCAACGGTCGGGTGCCCGGCGAACGACATCTCGCCGGTGGGACTGAAGATCTGGATCACACCGGCGGCCGGGTCGTCGACGAAGACGGTCTCGCTGTAGCCGAGCCGAGCAGCCATCCGCTGCCGCTCCTCGCCGGGAACCAGCGTCCCGTCGACGATCCCGAGCGGGTTGCCGAAGGCACCGGAGGGGTCGACGAAGACCCGTACGACGTGAACGTCCACGGTGGTCATCCGTTCACCCCGCGATCTCGCAGCGACGGCGTCGTGCGGTCACCGCTTCACACACAAGTGGCCCGGTCGGCGCTGCGCGACGACGTCGCGGCGCGGCACTTCGCCGTACCGGGAACTGCTCGGTCAGAGGACGAGGATCGCGGCGACGACGGCGATCAGGACCACGACGGCGCCGACAACGGCCAGCATGCGGCCGTTCATCTTCGGCTCCTCGGCGGCGTGGACCTCGCCCTCGCTGACGAAGGCGCGGAACATCTGGGTGCTCGCGCCCGGGTCCTGCTCGTTCTCGGTGGCGTGGTTCGTGTTCTGGTCGGCCATGGCGAAGACCCTACCGGCGGCACCGGATCGTCAGCACACCGCAATCGCCGATCTGACCCGACTCTTACCGTCCGTGCACACAGCGTCGACGCTCGGCTGATCGACGACCACGGACCGCGCATGTACCATTTGGTACATGCGCTTCGATCACTCCACCACCGTCAACGCCCCCGCCGAACGCGTCTGGGCGGTCTTCAGCGACGTCGCCCACTGGCCCGACTGGACCCCGACCGTCGAGTCCGTCGAGCGCCTCGATGGGGGCGACCTGCGCGTCGGCGCCCGGACCCGCATCCGCCAGCCCAAGCTCCCGGTCGCCGTCTGGGAGGTGACCGAACTGAAGGACGGCGAGTACTTCGAGTGGGTCTCCCGTGCGCCAGGCATCAAGACCACCGGCGGCCACCGCGTCGTCAGCACCCCGGAAGGCACGGTCGTGACCGCGACGATCATCCAGGAAGGCCCGCTCGGCTGGATCTTCGGCAAGCTGTACGCCAAGTTGACCAAGGAGTACATCGCAACCGAGACCGCGTGCCTGAAGAAGGTCACCGAGGCGTGAGCCGCGAGTCCTTGCTGACCGAGGCCGTCGAGCACTTCGCGAAGAACGGGATCGGGGATGCCAGCCTGCGGGCGATCGCGGCGTCGATCGGTACCAGTCACCGGATGCTGATCTACCACTTCGGTTCGCGCGAGGGATTGCTGGCCGAAGTGGTTCGCACGGTCGAGCAGCAGCAGCGTGACCTGCTGGCGGAGCTCGAGGATCTGCCGCTGGAGCAGCAGGCCGAGCAGTTCTGGCGCCGTGTGACCGAAGCGGCGTTGATCTACGGCCCGTTGTTCTTCGAGCTGTCCGCGCACGCGATGCAGGACCTCCCCCACACCGAGGCGCTGAAAGCTGACCTAATCAACGTCTGGCTCCCTCCGCTGGTACGGCTCTGCGTGAAGGCAGGAATCCCCGAGGACCAAGCGCCGGCGTACGCACGCCTGGGCCTGGCCGCCTCCCGTGGGTTGCTCTTCGACCTCCTCCTCACCGGCGATCGCGCCGGCGTCGACGAGGCCTCCGCCCTCCTCAACCGTCTGTTCTCCCCGGAGGAACTCCGCTGACCGGCGCACCGAGCCGTCGGACCTGACCTTGCAGTGCTGAACTGGTACCGCGGGATGCAGGAGTACCGGGAACTGCAGGAGCGCCTCGAGCCGCGGTTGTGTACCAGGGCGGGCGTTCTGGCCTGGCGCGTCCAGTCGTGAGCAGACGAAGGCGAGGTCGTCCCGCGGCGCGATAGGTTCATCCCGTGGACGAGCCGCTCATCACACGGGGATTCTGGGGGCCGCGGCAGGAGACACCGGATCAGGTCGCCGACAGGTTGCTCACGTTTCTCGCAGGGCTGGACGAAGTGGTCGGGGAGAGTGTTCGGTGGTCGTCGCCCGAGTCTCCGGGGCAGTCGCTCGCCGAGCCGGGACATGCTCGGCGGGTGATTGCCGACGCGTTTCGGGCGAACACCGATGCTCCGCAGCTCGGGATCAATCAGGCGTACGACGGGAGCGGGCAGCGGGTCGGGAAGTTCCGGATCAGCATGGGCGTGGGGCGCTACTCCGAATCCCCGAACGCGCACAACTCGTTCGTGGTGCGGTGGGTCGGAGCCGAGGCGCTCGCGGACCCGATCCTGCGCCGGGTCGTCACGGCGTGGGATCCCGACTGGGGCAATGTGACCTCGAGGTCCCTCAGGGACGCTCTGGCCGGGCTGCAACCTGCCGGCAAGCCGGGGCCGGACATCGGATACCTGACCTACCTCTCCGAAGGCAGGGCGCGGGCCATGCCGGGCGGCTTGGGCCAGCAGGTGGTTGAGCTCGACGGCGGCGGCGTCATTATCGGCTCGAGTGAGAGCAGCGACCTCCTGTCAGTGGAGAAGACCGCCCAGCTCGCGGAGGTGCTCAGGCCCAGCCCGGCCTTCGCCCCGACGCCGACTTCCCGCAGCAAGTTCTAGCCGAGGCCTACCTCGATGGCGTCGACGCCGTGCATCGCTGGCGTCGACCCCCTGCATGGCGCTGGCGTCGACGCCCTGCATCGCTCCTGTCGAGGTCCCGCATCGCTGGCGTCAAGGCCCTGCATCGCTGGTGTCGAGGTCCCGCATCGCGAAGCGGTGGTGCCCCACTCCGACCTGTGTCCATGCCGAAATCGCAGCCGGCCGCGAGTCCTTGCATCAACTGCGAGGACTCCCGTTGAATGTGCTGCGATGACGCTCTTTACGTCGGTGGTGGACTCGGTCGAGAAGCTGGTTCTGGGTGGAGAGGTTCCCGGGGCGGTGGTTGGGGTCGCCGATGGGGAGCGGCAGTGGATTCAGGGTGTGGGGCTGGATCGTCCTGGTGGTGGTGCACTGCAACCTGACGCTGTGTTCCGGATCAGCTCGATGACGAAGCCGATGACCGCCGCGGTGACTCTCCAACTGGTCGACGACGGAGTGCTCGCGCTCGACGATCCCATCCATCGTTGGCTTCCTGAGCTGAGTGGGCAGCGAGTTCTTCGACAGCTCGACGGGCCGCTCGAGGACACCGTTCCGGCCGACGAGGCGCCGACAGTGGAAGACCTGTTGCTGATGCAACTGGGGTTTGGGTTCGCCTTCGAGGTGGACAAGTGCCCGGTCGCGGAGGCGGCGTTCGCGGCGGGGCTGGGCATGGGGCCGCCGATGCCTTCTGCGATCCCGCACTCGCCCGACGAGTGGGTACGCCGGTTCGCCGAGCTGCCGTTGATGGAACAGCCTGGGCGGCACTGGCGCTACGAGTTCTCGTACGCCGTCCTCGGGGTCCTGCTCGCCCGCGCGGCCGGCACTGATCTGCCGACGTTGTTCAGCGATCGCGTCTTCGATCCGCTGGGCATGAACGACACCGGGTTCAGCGTTCCGTCGCACGCGCGCGACCGGCTGATCCCTTGCTTCACCGATGGGACAGCGCTTTTCGACGACGTGCCGGACAGCGACTGGCTCACTTCTCCGGTCTTTCCCAACGCAGGCGGCGGCCTGGTCTCCACCGCGGCGGACTATCTGACCTTCGTGACCAGCTTGTCGACGGTCGATCCACAACGGGGAGACGCGATGGCGGTCGATCGGCTGACCGCTGAGCAGCGGTCGGGGCCGTCCGCGCAGATCTTCCTGGACGGCGAGGGCTGGGGGTACGGCGTGCAGACGCGCCCGGGCGGCCCGGGCACTCCCGCTCGGTACGGCTGGGGTGGAGGGCTCGGCACCCTCTGGTACTCCTACCCCGAGCACGGCATTTCCGCGGTCCTCATGACTCAGCACCTGCCTCCGTCTCCCGCGACCATCGCTGCCCTGACCGACCCACTCGACGCAGTTCTTTCCACCTGACGCGATCACTTCCACCGAGAGGTTCGACATGGACGAACTGGCCGGAGAGCCTGTCACCGAGAGCTTCCCGTACGACGACGGGCGGCAGGTCACCGTGTACGTGCCGCCGGAGCCGCCCGAGGCTGTCGTGTTCGCCGGCGACGGGCAGTTGATCTCCGGGTGGGGTGAGCAGCTCGAGGCCGCGGACGTGCCGCCGACGATGATCGTCGGCGTGCACCGGACCGATGCCGAGGACGAGATGGTGCGGATCAAGGAGTACTCGCCGTCGTTCGACGCGGAACGGTTCGCCGCGCACGAGAAGTTCTTCGTCGAGGACGTCGGGCAGTGGGTGCGGTCGCGCTTCGGAGTGGCGTTGCCGGCTGAGCGCACCGCGGTGTGTGGGGTGTCGGCGAGTGGAGAACTCTCGCTGGCGATGGGGATTCGGCACCCGGACGTCTACGGTGTCGTCTTCTCTGCCTCGCCGGGCGGGGGTTATCAGCCACCGACCGAGCTGCCGGGTCCGTTGCCGCGGACCTATCTGGTCGGCGGCACCTTGGAGCCCTGGTTCCTCGAGAACGCGGCCCGGTGGGCGGACGCGCTGCGCGACGCCGGTGCGGACGTCGTGCTGACGGAGCGAGTGGGCGATCACGGCGATCCTTTCTGGGCAGAGGAGTTCCCGCTGATGGTGGGCTGGGCGTTCGGAGGTTGATCGGCCTCACCGGTCCCGGGCCGACCGACCGGTTCCGGCGGGACGCCGGCTACTCGGGTTCGGTCGGGGTCTGGATCCAGCCGGTGACCACCGGCAGACCGGTCGGGCGATGAACCGCGGTGAACGCGAAGGGATGGGTCAGCGCGACCGCCAGACGAGGTGAGCTCGGCATCAGCGCCGCCGTTCGGGTCATCCCGATGGCGGTGATCGCGGCGGCCTCGAAGCCGGTGGCGTGGAAGCGGGCGAGGACGGACTGATTGGCCTGGCCGACGGCCAGCGGGTCCGGGCTGATCGCGGAGAAGTGGCCCTGCTCACCAGGGTCGGTGCTGACTGTGGTGAGACCGAAGAGCGATCGGAGTGCCAACAGGTCGTGCTCCGCCGAGACGGAGAAGGACGGCAAGGCGATCGTCAGGTCAGGCGCGGCCGCGGTGGTCTGGGCGAGGGTCAGCGCGGGCGCCAACTGCTGCCCGGGCTCGGCTTGACCGATGAGCGCACTGCCGGGGCGTCCACCACCCGGATTGGCGATGGCGTCCAGGAGACCCGCCAGGACGTCAGCTTGCGGCGTACCAGGGGCGGCGACGCCGAGGACGACATCGACATCGGCGTCACCCGCGACGGTGATCACCGTCAGACCACCGGCCTCTGAGTCGTGGACCCGTACTGCGTCGAGGTCGGAGTCGGTGCGGTCCAGCCAGTGCCACGAGCCCGCCCACTCGCCTTCGTGGATGTGCTTGATCTGTTCCCGGAAGGGGCGGACCCAGGTGGTGTGCAGGGAAAGCGCCGAGGCGAGCACCAGCGCCAGGTCGGGCGTGAACTCCAGCGGCATCTCACGGATCAGCCCATCGGTGTGCTCGGCGGCCCAGGCGTCCAGGTTGGCCTTGTCGACCGCGGCATCGCCGACGAGCGTGCCGGTCAGGTCGGTGGGCAGCACGCTGTCGAACGACTCGCTCAGCTTGAGCTGCTGATGCACCCACAGGCCCAGGGCGGCGTGGAGATCCGACGCCTCGTCGAGCGCACCGATCAGCTCCACCGCTTGGGAAGCGGCAGTGGACGGGTCGACGCCGGCGGCCTCGGCCAGCTCGGCGCGGCCTGGTTCGTCGGCGGCAGCGGACAGCAGAGCGAGCAAGGGCCACAGGCCCAGCCCGGAGATCACGGTGTTGCCGGGGGCGAGCGTGCGCACCCAGCGTGAGGTGAGGCTGTTGACCGCGGTCACGACGTTGGCATCCATGCGTTCCACCCTGCCATGGCGAAGAAGGCCTCAACAGGAACCGAGGACGCACTCTCCAGGCATTTCCCGAGCACCACAGTCCGAAGGCCAGTTTCCAGCGGGACGACGGTGATTTTCATTTGCGAGCACGGACGGTAGTCGATCCCGTGCGGAATGCTGTGGTTTGATGCCGCCCATGAGTACGCCGGAAGTGACGGAAAACCCCGTTCTGACGCCCCCGGAAGAGCCGCCCCAGGAGCCCACCGGCTCCTCGATCGCGTTCACGATCACCCTCGTCGTCCTGGTCGGCCTCGCCCTGTTCGGCCGCAAACTCTTCGCCGGCCTGTTCACCGACGACGGCGTCCGCACCTGGGCCACGATGTTCGTCGGCGTCACGGTCCAGGCGCTGCCGTTCCTCGTCCTCGGCGTACTGCTCTCGGCGGCTCTGACCGCCTTCGTCCCCGCCTCGTTCTTCGCCAAGGCCCTCCCGAAGCACCCGGCCCTCGCCGTCCCGGTCGCGAGCGCGTCGGGCGTGATCCTCCCCGGCTGTGAGTGCGCCTCGGTCCCGGTCTCGGCCGCGCTGATGGCCCGTGGCGTCACGCCGGCGGCGGCGATCGCGTTCCTCCTCTCGGCCCCCGCGATCAACCCCGTCGTACTGGCCTCGACCGCGGTGGCCTTCCCAGGTCAGCCCAAGGTCGTCGTCGCCCGGGCGCTGACGTCGATAGCGGTCAGCATGGTGCTCGGCTGGCTCTGGCTGCTGACCGGCAAGGGCAGCTCCTGGCTGCGGATGCCGAAGAGCCGGCACGCCGAGGGCACCGCCAAGCTGGAGGTCTTCCGCTCGTCGATGCTGCACGACTTCCTGCACGCGGGTGGCTTCCTCGTGATCGGAGCGGCCGCAGCGGCGACGCTCAACGTCGTGGTCCCGCGCGAGTGGCTCGACCACGTCGCGAGCAACCTGCTGCTCTCGGTCGTCGTCCTGGGTCTGCTGGCCGTGCTGCTGGCGATCTGCTCGGAGGCCGACGCGTTCGTCGCGGCCAGCCTGACGCAGTTCTCGCTGACCGCGCGGCTCGCGTTCATGGTGGTCGGGCCGATCGTCGACGTGAAGCTGATCGCGTTGCAGGCCGGGACGTTCGGGCCGAAGTTCGCCGTACGGTTCGCGCCGGCCACCTTCGTGGTCGCGATCGCGGCCAGTCTTCTCGTCGGATGGTGGTTGCTGTGAAGCGCAACGTCGCGGGTCTCGTGGTCGTCTTCGTCGGAGCGGCGATCGTCCAGCTCGCGATCTCCGACACCTACCTGCGGTACGTGAAACCCGGCATGCGCTCGATGCTGCTCGCGGCCGGCATCATCCTGATCCTGCTCGCCGTTGCCGACGTTCTCGCCGACACCCGCTCCACGAAGCAAGACGACGGTCACGACCACCACGGCCTCCCCCGCGCCGCCTGGTTGCTGCTGATCCCGGTCTTCGCGCTGCTCGTCGTCGACCCGCCCGCCCTCGGCGCGGACGCCGCCCAGCGGCAGTCCCCGGTCGCGTCCAAACCGGTCGCGCCGAAGGGCAACTCCTG
This sequence comes from Kribbella lupini, assembly GCF_039529595.1. Classification (NCBI taxonomy): domain Bacteria; kingdom Bacillati; phylum Actinomycetota; class Actinomycetes; order Propionibacteriales; family Kribbellaceae; genus Kribbella; species Kribbella lupini. The sequence goes on from NZ_BAAANC010000002.1 coordinate 396,335, forward strand.
GCTCGCCGACAGCGCGCAGAACGTCGGACCGGTACCGTTGGCGGTCAGGGACTACGCCGTCTGGGCCGTGTGGGAGAAGGAGAGCATGAAGGGTCGCGACTTCCAGCTCACAGGCTTCGTCACGCCCGGCAAGAACGGCAGCTGGTACGTGTCCCGGATCGGCCTGACCTGCTGCGTCGCCGACGGTACGGCGTTCATGGTGGAGGCCCGCGGCCAGGCTGCCCCGCCGAAGAACCAGTGGGTCACCGTCACCGGCGAGTGGGCCGAGCCGACCAAGCGTTCCGATGGGGACGTCGCCGCGCTGACCGTCTCCGAGGTGAAGACCGTGACCGCACCCGCCAACCCGTACGAGTGAGATGACCACACCCCGGTCCACCGCTGACCTGCTCGACGGCCTGTCCCGCAAGAAGCGCTACAAGTACGTCTTCTTCTGGGGCGACACCCCGCGCCGCGACGGGCAGGTCGACGCGAGCTGCCTGAGCCAGTGGTTCCACGCGCCGTTCACCGTGGACGGCGTGCGCTACCCGACCGCCGAGCACTGGATGATGGCCGGCAAGGCCCGGCTCTTCGGCGATCGCGACGCCGAGCAGGCCGTGATCGCCGCGGGACATCCGCAGCAGGCCAAGGCGATCGGCCGCCAGGTGAACGGGTTCGACACCGAGACCTGGCAGCGTCACCGCCTCGATCTCGTTGTCGAGGGCAACATCCACAAGTTCGCCCAGAACGACGCGCTGCGCGACTACCTGCTCGGGACCAAGGACCGCGTCCTGGTCGAGGCCAGCCCGGTCGACCGCATCTGGGGCATCGGCCTGGCCGCCGACGACGACCGCGCCGAGCACCCGGCCCAGTGGCGCGGCCTCAACCTGCTCGGCTTCGCCCTGATGCGCGCCCGCGACCAGCTCACCCAACCGGAGCAGTAACCCGCTCACGCGGCCGGATCACCGTGCAGGCCATCCCACCCATGATCAGTACGGCGGCCACAGCCTGCTGCAGGCCGACCGCCTCGCCGTGCAGCAGCCAGGCCGCACCCATCCCCACCACCGGCACCAGCAGCGAGAACGGCGCGACGGTGCTGGCGTCGTACCGGCCGAGCAGGAAGCCCCAGGCTCCGAAGCCGAAGAGCGTGGCGGCACCCGCCAGGTAGAGCAACGCGGCAGCCCCACCCAGATCGATGCTGCGCAAAGCATCGAGATCAGCGCGCGGCCCCTCGACCAGCAGCGACAGGACAGTCAGGGGCAGTACGGCGACGGCGCTGACCCACACCATGAAGCGGAGCATGTCCTGCGGCTTGGCGTGCCGGGTCACCGTGTTCGACACGCCCCAACAAGCCCCGGCCGCGATCACCAGCAGCAGCGCACCCAGCGGCGACGCCAGTCCTCGGTCGAGCACGATCAGCAGCAGCCCCAAGCAGGCGACCCCGATCCCGAACAGCTGCGCCCGCCGCGGCCGCTCCCGCAGGACCAGTACCGCGAACAGCACCGTGAAGATCACCTGTGACTGCAGCACGAGCGACGCCAGCCCAGCCGGTACGCCGTGATCCATCGCCACGAACAGCAGCCCGAACTTCGCCACGCCCAGCGCCAGCCCGACCGCGATCACGTACCGCCAGGCAACCCGCGGCCGCCCCAGGACGAAGATCGCCGGCACGGCCGCCAGCAGGAACCGCAGCGCCGAGAACAGCAACGGCGGGAACTCCTCCAGCCCGACCTCGATGACGACGAAGTTGATCCCCCAGACGAGGACGACGGCGAGCGCGAGCAGCACGTGACGAGGGTTCATACGACCAAGGATGGGCCGCGCTACAGTTAAGGACCAGCACGGATTGCTACCGTGCACGATGTAGGAGCGCTACATGATTGATCTCGGCCGCCTGCGCGCGCTGCACGCCGTCGCCCTGTACGGATCGGTCGGCAGCGCGGCCGACGCGCTCGGTTACACCCCGTCCGCGGTCTCCCAGCAGCTCGCCAAGCTCGAGCGCGAGACCCGGACGACACTGCTGGAGAAGCGCGGTCGCGGCATCGTCCTCACCGACGCCGCCCAGGAGTTGGCGGCCACGGCGTCGAAGGTCCTCGAACTCGTCGAGGACGCCGAGCTCCGCCTCGAGGAGCAACGCGGCCAGGCCATCGGCGAGCTCGTCATCGCCGCGTTCCCCACGGCCGCGCGCGGCCTGCTCCCGGTCGCCCTGCCGGGGCTGATCGACGGCAACCCCGCGCTCGACGTACGGGTGGTCGAGATGGATCCGTTCGACGGCGTCGCGGCGGTCCAGCGCGGCGAGGTTCACATCGCCGTCGTGCACGACTGGGCCAACACCCCGCTCACGCTCACCGAGGACCTGTCCCGCACCAAGCTGGGCACGGATCCGGCCGACGTCCTGGTCCCGACCACGCATCGACTGGCCGACAAGGAGACCGTCCGCCCGGCCGACCTCGTCGGCGAGCGCTGGATCTGCCAGCCACCGGGCACGATCTGCCACGACTGGCTGGTCCGGACGATGCGCAAGGCCGGGGTCGAGCCCGACGTCGTCTACTCCGTCGCGGAGTACCAGACCCAGATCGCGATGCTCGACCGCGGGCTCGGGATCGGCATGATCCCCCGCCTCGGCCGCGGGCCGCTGCCGGAGAACGTCACGGCGATCCCGCTCCAGCCGGCACCGAGCCGCCGCCTGTACGCCGTCTGGCGGACGGCGACCGCCCGCCGGCCTGCCGTCGCTGTCACTCTCGGCGCGTTGAAGACCGCCTGGCGGGACCGCAGTACCGCCTGAACACCTCTGGTGGAACCTTTAGCGGTAACTGACAGCGACCGATTGACAGCGGTCGGCATCCCCGCTAGGTTCCCCGGAACCGTTAGGAAACCTTCCTATTAGGTCCCGATGCAAGTCCTCACTCCGTCCACCGCCCCCGGCGAAGTAGGAGGCAATTCGCGATGACGCGTACCCGCCGCTGGTCAGCCGTGGCCGCCAGTACCGCACTGGCCGCCACCGCCCTGGTCACCACGAGCGCGAGCACCAGCTCGGCCGCTCCCGTCCGCTACGAGTCCGAGAACGCCACGATCTCCCAAGGCGTCGTCGAGTCCAACCACGCCGGCTTCACCGGCACCGGGTTCGTGAACTTCGACAACGTCACCACCAGCTCGCTCGAGTACACCGTGACCGTGCCGTCGGCCGGCCCGTACTCGCTCAAGTTCCGGTACGCCAACGGCACCACCACCAACCGCCCGCTCGACGTCGCGGTGAACGGGACGCTGGTCGCCAACGACCTCGGCTTTCCCGGAACGGGCGCCTGGACGACGTACCAGACGATCACCGCCACCGCGAACCTCGTGGCCGGGACCAACAAGATCAGGACCACCTCGGTCGTCGCCGAGGGCGGCCCGAACGCCGACTCGCTGACCGTCGACACGGTCACCGCCGCCGCGACGCCGGTCGCGATCAACGGTCAGCTCCGGGTCTGCGGCCTGAAGCTGTGCAACCAGTACGGCAAGCCGATCCAGCTGCGCGGCATGAGCACGCACGGCATCCAGTGGTTCAGCCAGTGCGTCAAGACCGCCTCGCTGGACGCCCTGGCCGGCGACTGGAACGCCGACGTGCTGCGGATCTCGATGTACATCCAGGAGGGCGGCTACGAGACCGACCCGCGCCGCTTCACCGACCTGGTGCACGGTTACATCGAGGAGGCCACCCGGCGCGGGATGTACGCGCTGGTCGACTGGCACCAGCTGACGCCGGGTGACCCGAACGCCAACCTGGCCCGGGCCAAGACGTTCTTCACCGAGATCGCCGACCGGCACAAGGACAAGAACAACATCATCTACGACATCGCCAACGAGCCGAACAACGTCTCCTGGGCCGGCATCAAGTCGTACGCCGAGCAGATGATCCCGGTGATCCGGGCCAAGGACCCCGACGGCGTCGTGTTCGTCGGCACCCACGGCTGGGCCTCGCTCGGGATCTCCGACGGCCGCACCGAGGCCGACATCGTCAACAACCCGATCAACGCGACGAACTTCATGTACACGTTCCACTTCTACGCGGCCTCCCACAAGACCGAGTACTTCAACGCGCTGTCCCGGGCCGCTGACAAGCTCCCGCTGTTCGTCACCGAGTTCGGCACCCAGACCGCCAGCGGTGACGGCGGCAACGACTTCACCAACGCGCAGAAGTACCTGGACTTCCTGGCCGCCAAGAAGATCGGCTGGACGAACTGGAACTTCTCCGACGACTTCCGCTCCGGCGCCGTCTTCAAGGAAGGCACCTGCGCCGGCAACACCTTCGCCGGTACGTCGGTCCTGAAGCCGGCCGGGGTCTGGATCCGCGACCGGATTCGCACCGCGGACGACTTCCCGACCAGCTGACCAGCGCCCGGGCCGGTCCTTCCCGCCCCCGAGGACCGGCCCGGGCCCCTCCCCTGAGTCCTCACCGCCCCCTCGAAAGGACAACTCATGGGACGACCACTCCTGACCCTTCCGCTCGCACTCGGCGTCGTCGCCGCCGGCCTGGTGGCCGGTCCGGCGCACGCCGCGACCATCGACGTCAGCACCGCCGCCCAGCTGAAGACCGCGCTGGCCGGCGCGAAGCCGGGCGACACGATCAAGCTTGCCGACGGCACCTACACCGGCAACTTCAAGACCACGGTCTCCGGCAGCTCGTCCGCGCCGATCACGCTGACCGGCAGCGCCGCCGCCGTACTGACCGCGGGCGGTGGCTACGGACTGCACCTGAACGGCGCGTCGTACTGGCAGGTCAAGGGCATCACCGTGACCGGTGGCCAGAAGGGCATCATGATCGACTCCGCCACCCGGGTGGTGATCGACGGTGTCACCGTGCACGGCCTGGACATGGAGGGCGTGCACTTCCGCAACTCCAGCACGTACGGAACGATCCGCAACTCGAAGATCTACGACACCGGCAACGACGGCCGGGGCATGGGCGAAGGCGTGTACGTCGGCAGCGCCGGCGGGACGTCGGACAAGTCCGACCACGTCCAGATCCTCGACAACACGATCGGCCCGGACGTCGGTGGCGAAGCGATCGACCTGAAGGAGGGCACCACCGGCGGACGCGTCGCGGGCAACTCCTTCGACGGTCGTGGCCTGACCGGCGCGAACTACGACGACAGCTGGATCGATGTCAAGGGCAACAACTACCTGATCGAGAACAACACCGGCAGGAACACCACCAACAACGGTTTCGAGACCCACACCCAGCAGTCCGGGTGGGGCTGCGGGACTGTCTTCCGCAACAACCGGTCGGACCTGACGGGGGCCACCGGCAGTGGGCGGTACGCGTTCAACATCACCAACTACGACGCGGCCGGCTGCAAGGTCACGATCGACCGCAGCAACACCGTCACCGGCGGGAAGGGCCTGGCCAACCCGGGCATCCCGATCGGCTGAGTGACCGGGTTTGCCGGGGGCGCCTTGGACGCCTCCGGCCGTCACTCGCCGTCGACGAGGATCCGCAGCTTGGTCTCGGTGTCCTCGTCGGCGGCGGTGTAGATCGTCACCCGGGTCCGGCCGAGCCGGTTGAACCACATGTTGACCGGTTCGACCGCGAGCCGCCCGACGCGGGGGTTGTCGACCACCTTGACCTTGTTGCTCGGCGCGGCGACGTCGTACCGGTTCCACAGGTCGGCGAACTCGGCCGACTCGGCCAGCAGCCGCTGCGTCATGTCCTGCCAGCTCGGCTCGCCGAGATGGTCGGCGGAGGCGGCGCGATAGCCCGCGACCATGTGCAGCTTCATCGACTGCGCGTCCTCGAACGAGCACTGCCACTGCTTCGACACGAAGCTCAGCCAGAGGATGTTGCGCTGGTGCTCCGGGACCTGGGTGAAGTCGAGCATCACCTTGCAGTACGCGTCGTTGAACGCGAGCACGTCGTAGCGGGCGTTCAGGACCAGCGCCGGGTACGGCGAGGCGCGGTCGATCATCTTCTGCACCGATGGCGGCAGGGCGACGCAGTCGCCGCTCACCGGCCCGGTCGGCAGCCCGGCCAGCGTGTACAGGTGGTTGCGCTCCAGCCGGTCCAGGCGCAGCGTCCGGGAGATCGCCTCGACCACCTGAGTGGACACGTTGATGTCGCGGCCCTGCTCGAGCCAGGTGTACCAGGTCACGCCGACCCCGGCGAGCTGCGCGACCTCCTCGCGGCGCAGGCCCGGCGTACGGCGACGGCCGCCCGGCGCGAAGCCGACCTCCTCGGGCTGGATCCGCTCCCGGCGGCTCCGCAGGAACTCCGCCAGCGCACGCCGGCGTTCGGCCGGACCACTGGGACGAGTCACCGACACAACGCTCATCTCTCCATGGTGGTCCAGCGCGCGAGCCGGCGAAAGGCCCGTGCCAGGTGGTGTGAATACCAGGATAACCAGGCTCTCACTACCCGGATAAGAACCGGCGCAGGCTGGTCACCATGACACAGACCTCCGCTCCGCCGACCGGCGCGCCCGCCAAGTCGCCCCTCGGGCCGGTGGCACTCACCACGCTGCTCTTCGGCGCCTTCCTGCCGATGCTCTCCTTCTTCATCATCAACGTCGCGCTCCCGGCGATCGGAACCGACCTGCAGGCCACGCCGGGCGAGCTCCAGCTCGTGGTCGGCAGCTACGGCATCGCCAACGCGACGCTGCTCGTCGTCGGCGGACGGCTCGGCGACGGTTTCGGCCGCAAGCGGCTGTTCCTGGCCGGTCTGATCGGGTTCACCGTGACCTCGCTGCTCTGCGCGATCGCTCCGACGATCGGCGTCCTGCTGGCCGCCCGGGTGCTCCAGGGCGCAACCGCTGCGGCGATGACTCCGCAGGTGCTCGCGTCGATCAGCAGCCTGCTGACCGGTGAGCACCGGGCGCGGGCGCTGGCCATGTTCGGTGTCGTCGGCGGCGCCGCTGCGGCGCTCGGGCAGATCCTCGGCGGCGTACTGGTCGAGGCCGACGTGTTCGGGCTCGGGTGGCGCGCCGTCTTCCTGGTGAACGTGCCGGTGGGTGTCTTCGCGGTGGCAGCCGCTGTGAGGCTGCTGCCGGAGACACGAGCCGACAAGGCTCACCGGGTCGACCTGGTGGGCGCCGGGCTGCTCGCACTGACGCTGGTACTCCTGCTGCTGCCTCTGACCGAGGGGCGCCCGCTCGGCTGGCCGCTGTGGACGTGGCTGTCGCTGGCGGCCGTCGTACCGGCTCTTGGTCTGCTCGGACTGCACCAGCACCGGGCGGAGAAGGCCCAGCGAGCACCACTCATCCCGCCGTCCGTCCTGCGCCTGAAGGCGATGCGGATCGGGCTGCTGCTGGCGATGGCGTTCTTCACGACGTTCGGCGGGTTCATGTTCGTCTTCGCGCTGGCCACCCAGGGTGAGGCCGGCATGTCCCCGCTGGAAGGCGGTCTGAGCCTGCTGCCGATGGCGGTCGGCTTCCTGATCACCTCGATCTACGGACCGAGGCTGCAGGCCCGGTACGGCGCCGGCCTGATCGTCCGCGGCTGGCTGATCCAGGCCGTCGGGTACGCCGTACTGGCTGCTATCGCGCTGGCGCTCTGGCCGGAGGTCACCCCGTGGACGCTGGCCGTACCGATGCTCATCGCCGGCTTTGGCAGCGGACTGGTGATGGTGCCGCTGATGGGAGTCGTCATCGGTCAGGTGCCGCCTGCGCAGGCCGGACTCGGCAGCGGGATCCTGCTGACGAGCCAGCAGACCTGTCTGGCGCTCGGCGCGGCCACGGTCGGTACGGCGTACCTGTCACTGTCCGGTACGTCGTGGGGCCAGGGCGGCTCGCTGGCCGCGGTCGCACTGGCCATCACGGCGATCTCGCTGCTGATGACTCCGGTGACTCGTCAGCTGCGGAAGTCCTGACCGGTCACCAGGGGACGGTGCCCTCGTCGTCGAAGAAGCCGCCGCGCGGACCGTCGTCCGGCAAGGTGGCGAGCCGGACGACGATCGCGGCACCTTGCTCGGCGGTCCGGGGTGCGTTGAAACCGGTGAAGTCGGTGGCGACGTACCCCGGGCAGGCGGCGTTCACGATGACGTTCGTGTCGGCGAGGCTCCGGGCGTACTGGACGGTGATGCTGTTGAGCATCGACTTCGACGGCGCGTACGCGGCCAGGACCGGACCGGTCTGCAGCGTCAGCGAACCCATGTTGCTCGACAGGTTGACGATCCGCGGTGACTCCGCACGACGCAGCAGCGGCAGCATCGCGTTGGTCACCCGGACGACCCCGAAGACGTTCGTGTCGAGGACGGTGCGCAGGACGTCGAGGTCGAGGGTGGTCGGGTCCTGCGCGCCCCCGTCGGTCCGGCCGGCGATGCCGGCGTTGTTGACGAGCACGTCCAGCCGCCCCGCGGTCTGCTCGATGGTGGCCGCCGCCGTGGCGACGCTCTCGTCGGAGGTGACGTCGAGGGCGACTCCGAACGCGTCGATGCCTTCGGCCTTCAGTTGGTCGACCGCCTGGTTCCTCCTGGTTTCGTCGCGGGCCCCCACCGCGACCGTGAAGCCGATCGCCCCGAGGCCCCGAGCGACGGCAAAGCCGATTCCCTTGTTCGCGCCGGTGACCAGCGCGGTCTTCGTGGTGTTCACGCCCTCCATGCTGGGTACGCCGGGCATCCGGAGTCCAAGACCGATTGGGTACGCCGTGATACTCCCCAGGTATCGGCCTAGGCTTTCCGGCGTGGACGATCTCGAGACCCGTGAGCTGCGGTACTTCGTCGCCGTCGCCGAGGAACTGCACTTCGGCCGCGCCGCCGACCGACTCGGAATCGCCCAGCCACCGCTCTCGCGCGCGATCAGTCGGCTCGAACGACGGCTCGGTGTCCAGCTGCTCGACCGGGACCGTCGGGGCGTCACGCTCACGGCCGCCGGCCGGGTGCTGCTCGTCGAGGCCGAAGCGGCCCTCGGCGCGATCGCGACCGCCGTACGCCGGACGCAGCTCGCCGGGAGTCCGCAGCTGCCGCTGGTGCTCGCAACGAAAGCCGGGGCGTCCCACGAGCTGCTGCAACAGCTCCTGGACGCGCTGGCCGCCGATGGCCAGTCGGTCGACGTCCTCCTGTGCGAGGTCGGCGAACAAGCCGGACTGCTCCGCCGTGGACGCGCCGACCTGGCGCTCATGCACATCCCGTACGACGACCTCGCGGGCTTCGAGACCGAGGAGCTCTTCGTCGAAGGCCAGGTGGCGATTCTCCCCGCGGCACACCCGCTCGCGGCCCGCGATCAGCTGACCCTGGCCGACGTCAGCGCCGTACCGGACCTGCCGATCGCTCGCTGGCCGCGACTCGACGGGACGTACCCGGACGGCCCGGGTCCCGAGGTCCACACCCAGTCGAAGCTCGCCCAGCTCGTTGCCCTCGGCAAGACGCTGCTCGTCATCCCGGCGTCCAGCCGGGCCTGGCAGTGGCCCGAGCACGTCGCGGTGCCCGTCGTCGACGCACCGGAGGTCACCACGGTGATCGCCTGGCCGTCGGACAGCCACTCCGACGAGGTCGCGTCGATCGTGCGGTCCGCGGTGAAACTTCTCTAGCCCCAGTGATCGGGGCGCAGCAGACTGCTCGGGATCCTGGTGTGGCTGTCGCCTTGCGCGGCGTTGACCTGTGACTGCGTGACGAAGAGCGCGTCGGTGAGGTCGGCGCCTTGGAGGTCGCTGTCGCGGAGATCGGCGCCGATCAGATCCGCCTTGCGGAGGTCGGCGCCGGCCAGGTCGGCCGCGATCAGGTAGGCGCCGCGCAGGTTGGCCCGGCTGAGGTCAGCCTTGCGGAGCTTGGCTCCGATGAGGTCGGCGCCGCGGCGTTCCTTCTTCTTGGGCTGCTTGCCGCGGACGAGCCGGCTGGTGGTCAGGAGCAGCTCGTTGACCTGGGCACGTTCGTTGCCTAGATCAACTTTGAGGACCGGCTGCTGGGTCAGAGCTTCGACGTGGTCGGCGCTTTGCTGAAGCTCTGCGCGGATCGGCGCGGTCTCCGGGCGCTGCTGCGCGTCGTACAGGTACCAGAGCAGTTCGTGCAGCTGCCGCATGATCGGCAGCGCAGCGAACATCTCCTGGCCGGGCTGCTCGCGCCAGCTCGTCCCGGCCTGTGCCGAGATCTTCTGGCCGGCGCCGAAGCAGTCGTAGACCGTGCAGCCGTTGAAGCCCTTGACGCGCAGCTTCTGGTGGATTCCGCAGCGGAAGTCGTCCTGCAGGTTCGGGCACGGCTCACCGGCCGGTTTGTCGATCGCGAAGTCGGCGGACCGCGCGAACGTCAGCGCGACGCAGCACAGGCCGAAGCAGCTGCCGCAGTCCGCGCGGAGCTCTTCCTTCACTTCAACAAGTTCTGTACGTCAGTTCTGGTCGGCGACCGTCTGGCCGGTCCGGCGCCAGCGGATACCGGCCTCGACGAACTCGTCGATCTCCCCGTCGAACACGCCCGAGGTGTTGCCGGACTCGTACTGCGTCCGCAGGTCCTTGACCATCTGGTACGGGTGCAGCACGTAGGACCGCATCTGGTCGCCCCACGAGCCCTGCACGTCGCCGCGCAGTGCGTCGATCTGAGCCCGCTCCTCCGCCTTCTTCAGCGCCAGCAGCTTGGCCTTCAGGATCACCATCGCCGAGGCCTTGTTCTGCAGCTGCGACTTCTCGTTCTGGCAGGAGACCACCGTGCCGGTCGGGATGTGGGTGATCCGGACCGCGGAGTCGGTGGTGTTGACGCTCTGGCCACCCGGACCGGACGAGCGGTACACGTCGATCCGCAGTTCCTCCTCCGGGACGTCGATCTCGTCGGTCTGCTCCAGCACCGGGACCACCTCGACCGCGGCGAACGAGGTCTGCCGGCGGCCCTGGTTGTCGAACGGGGAGATCCGGACCAGCCGGTGGGTGCCCGACTCGACGCTCAGCGTGCCGTACGCGTACGGCGCCTTGACGCCGAAGGTGGTCGACTTGAGCCCGGCCTCTTCGGCGTACGACGTGTCGTAGACCTCGGTCGGGTACCCGTGGCGCTCGGCCCAGCGCAGGTACATCCGCTGCAGCATCTCGGCGAAGTCGGCGGCGTCGACGCCACCCGCACCGGAACGGATCGTGACCAGGGCCTCGCGCTCGTCGTACTCGCCGGACAGCAGCGTGCGGACCTCGAGGGACTGGATCGACTTGGCCAGCGCGGCGATCTCCTTCTCCGACTCGGCCAGACTGTCGGCGTCGTTCTCCTCGCGGGACAGCTCGATCATCACACCCAGATCGTCGATCCGGCTGCGCAGGCTGGTCACCCGCTCCAGGTCCGCCTGCAGGCTGGACAGCCGTGACGTCACCTTCTGCGCGTTCGCCTGGTCGTCCCACAGGTCGGGCGCGGCCACCGCCTCTCCGAGGTCGGCGATCTCCCGGCGCAACGTGTCCAGATCGAGCACCTTCTCGATCGAGGTCAGGGTCGCGTCGAGTTGCTTGAGCTCCGCGTCAAAATCCAGTCCAGCCACAACCAAGTAGCGTACCCGGTCGGCGTGCCCCGCCGGGAATCCGTTGTCCGGTCACCAGGCGCGACGCAGGGCGGCGAAGACCTTCCCGGTGGCCCGCTCCAGCTCTGCGTTGGCAGCTGTCAGCTGCTCGGGCCTCGCCTCAGCCGGCATGATCCGGGCCAGTTCGTCCTCCAGCACCTTCTGCGCCGCGGCGAACTGGGCGGCCACGAGCCTCGCTGTGAGCGGCTCCATCTCCGGGTCGCGCTCCTGCAGCGCGGCAGCGAGCGTGCGCTCCATCTCCTCGGCGATCTGCCGACGACGAGCGAGCAACGCCTGACTCTCCGCCATCGTCCGGCTGAACTCGCGCCAGGTTTCGAGGTGGCCATTTGCCAGCCGTCCGCGGACCACAGCCAGGTACTGCTGTTCCAGGGTGTCGATCGGGTTCTGCTCCGGCGGCGCGTTCCTGATCGCCTCGGCCGGGCCCAGCCACCAGCCCGTCTCGTCGAAGAACAGGTCTTCCTTGGTCGGGAAGTGGTTGAACACGGTCTGCACGGCGACGTCGGCCGCCTTGGCGACCTCGGCCACGGTGACCGCGTCGAACCCGCGCTCGAGAAACAGCCGCGTCGCCACGTCGGAGATCACCTGACGGGTCTGCTGCTTCTTCCGCTCCCGGCGGCCGATCTCCATGGACACATCCTAGAGCGTCATGCTTTACTTCTTCCAATCTTGTAGTTACTACATCTTTGGAGTTCATCCATGACCATCTTGATCACCGGCGGCCGCGGCAAGATCGCTCGCGCAGTCACCGCCGGCCTCATCTCCGCCGGTCGCGACGTCCGGATCGCCAGCCGTTCGCCGGAGGACCTGCCGGGCTCGGTCGGGTGGGACTTCGACGATCCGTCGTCCCTGGCCGCCGCCCTCGACGGCGTCACGCAGGTCTTCCTGTACGCCGAACCGTCGACCGCCGGACTCTTCGCCGCGGCAGCCGACGCGGCCGGCGTACGCCAGGTCGTGCTGCTGTCGTCGATGTCGGCGCAGGCCGGCAACGACGAGGCCGCCTCGGATCCCCACGCGCAGACCGAGGCTCTGGTCGGCAGCGGCCCGTACGCGACGACGTACCTGCAACCCGGTGCGTTCATGAGCAACGCGATCTACTGGTCGCACTCGATCCGCGCGACAGGTCAGGTCCGGCTGCCGTACCTGGACGCGGAGGAGGCACCGATCCACGAGCAGGACATCGCCGATGTCGCCGTGCGGGTGCTGCTGGACGGTCCCGGTGGTGAGCACGACGGGCGCGGGTATCCGCTGACCGGTCCGGAGTCGATGACCCGGCGTGCGCAACTGGCTCAGCTCGCTGAGATCACCGGCGCTACTTTCGAGGCCGTCGACCTCACCGCCGACGAGGCGCGCGTGGAGATGAGCGCGATGGGGCGGCCGGCCCAGATCGAGGCGCTGCTGGCGTACTGGGCCTCCCGCGTCGGCAGCCCGCACCCGATCGAACCGGCCGTCGAAAAGCTGACCGGCCACTCGGGCCGCACGTTCCGCACGTGGCTCGCGGACCACCCGGGCGTGTTCGCCTGACCTGGCTTGGCGCCGCCGCCGCGGCCGCTCGGGCTCGGCCTCTGGCTACGGCAGGATCGAGTCGATGTAGCCGCCGTCCACGCGGACGGCGCCGCCGGTGGTGACGGAGGCCTGCTCGGAGCTCAGGTAGACGACCATGTTGCCGATCTCGTGCGGTTCGATCAGGCGCTCGATCAGCGAGTACGGCCGGTGCTCCTTCATGAACTGACGTTGCGCCTCGTCCCACGGCAGGTCGTCGCCGACCAGTTCTGCGACGAACTCCTCGACGCCCGGCGTGTGCGTCGGCCCGGCCATCACCGAGTTGACCGTCACGCCGGTCCCGGCCGCCGCCTTCGCGAACCCCCGCGTCACCGCCAGCAACGCGGTCTTGGTCACGCCGTAGTGCACCATCTCCAACGGCGTCACCACGGCCGAGTCGCTGGCGATGTTCATCACCCGCCCGAACCCGCGTTCCATCATGCCCGGCAGGTACATCCGGATCAGCCGGACCGCCGACAGCACGTTGACCTCGAAGTACCGCCGCCACTCGTCGTCGTCGATCTCCAGCACCGGCTTCGCCCCGAAGATCCCAAGATTGTTCACCAGAATGTCGAGCTCGCCCGCTCTCGCTTTGAGCGACTCGGCCCCCTCAGCAGTGGCAAGATCCGCCCCCACCGGGATCACCTCCGCCGACGGCACCTCCTTCACGATCGCCTCAGCAGCCTTCTCGGTCTTGCCCTGATCCCGCCCGTTGACCACCACACTCGCCCCCGCCCTGGCCAACTCGGTGGCAATCGCCTGCCCAATCCCCTGGCTGGATCCCGAAACCAGCGCCCGCCGTCCTGTCAGATCGATCCGCATGACTTCATGGTGCCCATTTCAGGTTGCCCCAGACAACGTTCGGCCCACCGGAGCAGCAGGCGGCAGCCGGCGTCCGGCGCGGTCGGCCATGGTCCACAGCCACAGGTCGACTACTGGAAGCCTGGGATCCTGCAACTGAACGACAAATTCGTCACCCAGCCGGACGCGGTCGGTGCCGCGGCGGAGCTTCACCGCACGGGAACGACCGCTGACGCACTGGACGCGATGTCGGCGTTCCCCTGCCACCCCGGTGGGCTGAACGGTAGTTCCACACTCGACGTCAGCTCCACCGTCACCGTCGTACCGGTCACGTCCGCCGACCAGTCCAGCCCGTCGAACCGCTGACTCGCCGACACCGTGTCGAGGTAGTCGGCCGCCAACCGCCGAGCCTCATCCGGATCGATCTGCGCGTTCCCCCCGCTGCCGCTCTGCGCGTAGATCGCCGCCAGCCCGTTGGCCGCGGCCAACACAGCACCATCCGCCGTCGAGTCCAAATCCCGCCGCACGAGAAACACTTTGGAGATGTCAGTCACCACCACAACCATCAACAACACAATCGCAGCAAACCCGACGATAAGCACGGTCATCTGCCCGCGTTCATCCCGCTCCCGCCGCACGTCCCGCCCGCTCGGCTGCCACGGCTCACGCTGCACGTCCCGCCCGCTCCGATCACGCCGCTCGCCCCGCCGGCTCGGCTCCCCCCGCTCGTCCCGCTGCTCCCGCTCATAGCGCTGGGCCCGCTCGTTTCGCCCCGTCCGCGCCCGCCACTCGTCCCGCCCGTTCGCCTCACACCGCTCGTCCGGCTGCTCCCGCTCGACACGCTCGCCCCGCTCACGCGACTCGCCCCGTCCGCTCCGCTCACCCCGCCAACACGGCTCATCCCGCTGGATCCGCTCGATCTGCCGGAATCGCTCGGTTCGCCCGCTCGCCTCGCGCCGCTGGCTCGCGACGGCGCGCTGCCCTGGGCTGCTCACGGCGAGCCCTTTGCTTCGCGGTAGTCGCCGTACGGCTCGGTGTGGGACGCCGACACGTGGACCGCCGGGCGCTCCCCGCCCAGCGCCTCGGGGATGAACGGCAGCGGCACGCTGTAGTCCAACGCGACGGTCACCGTGGAGCCCGGTTGCAGGCACTCCGGATCGCAGGTGATCTTCAGATCGCCGGACTCCAACTCGATCCCCTGATCCTTCATCGCCAACCGCGCCGCCTCGAACGCTCGCGCCCGCGCGTCGTCCTCGGTCAGCCCCGACGGCACGATGATGAACGCCCGCCCAGCAGCCCGCGTCGCCGCCGTCGCCCCGTACGACGCCCGCTGCACGTCGAAGACCCCGAGCATCACGTAGATCAACGGCACCAGCAACAACAACGCCAACCAGGAGAACTCGACCACCGCACTCCCCCGCTCACCACGCGGCGTCGTCGCCGGTCCCTCCCCAACCGCAGTCCGTCTGGCGGATCGATCGGGTCCGGGCTCACGTCGGAGGCTGGTCGAACCGGAGTGACGCGGAGCAGTCCGTCTGGTGGACCGATCGGGCCGGGGCTCACCTCCGGGGCTGGTCGAACCGGAGTAACGCGGAGCAGTCCGATCGCGTGGCCCGGACGGAGCAACCGCAGGAGGTCGAGCGGGCAGTGTCGCCGCCCGCAGTACCTCCGGTCGGTGCGCAGGTTGCCGCGCTCTCGTC
This sequence comes from Kribbella lupini, assembly GCF_039529595.1. NCBI lineage: Bacteria > Bacillati > Actinomycetota > Actinomycetes > Propionibacteriales > Kribbellaceae > Kribbella > Kribbella lupini. The sequence continues at coordinate 411,804 of NZ_BAAANC010000002.1, forward strand.
GCCGACCCCTCCGGTCCCCGCCTCATTCGCCGGTTTCCTTCACCGCGTGGCCTTCGACGCTGAAGTCGATGCCGGGACCCCACAGGCCCAGTGCCGGCATGTGCGCAGAGATCGCCACGCGGACGACCGGCTGGCCGTCGATCTCCGTCTGCTCGGCCGTGACCGACTCGATCAACTCGTCGCGAACGATCCCGTCCACCAGTTCCCGCGTCCGTGCCTCCCCGTCGGCGGTGTCGCGGTTGAGCACGGCTGCGTACAAGGCGCCCTCGGACGCCGCCGCGGTCATCGTGTTCCGGATGTAGAGGAACAGCCCGACCTGCAGGATCCCCAGGAACAACGGCACGACGATCATCGTCACCAGCACGAAGTCAACAACCGCCGACCCGCGCTCGTCTCGCCGCCCGGGCAAGCAGCCGACCTCATCGCGACGCCCGGGTAAGCAACCGCGCTCGTCGCGACGCACAGGTAGGCAGCCGACCTCGCCGCCGCGGCCAGGCAGGGAGCTCCGGACCAGGCCGTCGTGCCCCTTGCGCACCTGCCCGACCAGCGCACCCGTGCCCCGCCGCCCGTCGCCGATCGTCAGCGGCCGGCGCTGCTCGTACTGCGAGAAGCTCCGGCGCCGCCGTTCGTTGCCCTGGGCCCGGGTCATTTGCTGCCGACGGAGTCCAACGCTCGCTCGAGCATCGACTTCAGCTGATCTCCGGCGAACTGCCACAGCGCGACCACCAGGCCGGCCGTCATCACCGTGATCAGCACCCAGCCGGGGACGTCGCCGCGCTCCTTCTCGGCCGGGCGTGGTTTCAGGACCACGGTCAGGAAGAGTCTGGTCATCAACAGGGACATGGTTTCTCCTTGTTTCATCCGGCGATCAGCCGGATGCCGACAGCGCCTGGGTAGAAGGCGAACAGGATGGTGACGGGCAGGACCAGGAAGACAACGGGCACCATCATCGCGACTTCGCGACGCGCGCCCGACTCGATCAGCTCACGCCGGCTGGCCTCGCGAATGTCGCCGGCTTGCGCACGCAGTACGTCGGCCAGCGGGGTACCGCGTTCGAGTGCGACCGCCAGGCCGTCGGCAAACCGCGACAAGGCAACCAACCCCGTCCGGTCCGCCAGACCGTCGAGCGCACGGACCAGCGTCGACCCCGCGCGAGTCTCCGCGAGCACCCGTTGCAACTCGTCGGCCAACTCCCCCTTGCACGACCGCGCCACGCGATCGAGCGCCGCCGCCGGGCCTTCGCCGGCCGCGACCGACAGCGCCAGCAACTCGGCGACCGTCGGCAGCTCCGCCAGCAGTCGCCGTTCCCGGTTGCGCACTTGAGTGCTCAGGTAGGTGTCCCGCGACAGCACCCCCAGTACGGCGAGGATCGCGCACAGCACCAGCAGGCCGACCGGATTCCCGTACCCCAGCGACAGCATGACCAGCGCGAACAGCAAACCGGCACCGAACGCCGCCGTACCCCACAGCACCTGCTCGATCCGGAACTCCTCGACGCTCCGATCGATCCCCGCTCGAGCCAGCCTCCGACGAATCGACACCGCGCCGCCGAGGATCCGCTCCAGCCGAGCGGCCCCCGCGCGCAACGACGGCCCGAACATCCGCAGGATCGCGTGGAACGGCGATCCGGAGTCGACCACGCCGGAGAACACGTCGGCTCCGGCGAGATCCCGCAGGTACGGCCCGATCCGGTCGTCGACCGTCGGCTTCCGCAAGAACGGCAGCCGCCGAACGACCAGCAACAAGCTCGCGCCGAACACCCCACCCAGCAGTGCCCCCAGCACCAACGGGTTCATCGTCTCCTCCACCTCATCGCAGCACCCGCTCAGGCTCCGGGAGACGACCGATCCGCAGCATCACCCGGTAGGCGACCACACACACGACAGCCCCGATGCCGATGACCAGAGCCCCGACCGGCGTGTTGTACCGCTGGATCACATCGCCCTGGAACGACAGCAACCCGAGCACCAGCCACGGCGCCGCCACCGCGACGCGAGCCCCGTTCACCGACCAGGACTGACGCGATTCCAACTCCGACCGCGTCCGAGCGTCGTCGCGCAGAAAGCTCGACAGCGACCGCAGCAACCGCCCGAGGTCACCGCCACCAACCTCCCGAGCGATCCGCAACGCCTCCACGACCCGGTCACCCACCGGATCCGCCAACCGCGCCTTCAACCGATCGAGCGAGTCCGCGAACCGCCCGGTCGACGCGTAGTCAGCGCCGAACCGCCGGAACGGCTCGCGCAACGGCAACGGCCCACGCTCCCCGACCTGCGCCAAGGCCTCCGACAACGACAGCCCAGCCCGTACGGCGGAAGCGATGTTGTCCACCACGTCCGGCCACAACTCCCGGAACTCGCCGAGCCGTTTCCGCGCCCGGCTCTTCAGCAGCGCGACCGGCACTCCACCGGCCATCAGTCCGAACACCACGCCGACCGGCAGCGCCGCCGACACCACGAACATCAGCACGAACGCGACGAACCCCGTCACGAAACAAGCCCCGATGAACGCACCCGGCGTCACGCCCTCCACCCCGGCCCGCGCCAGCAGGTCCCGGCTGCGTGCCGTCAACCGCCCGTCGGTCTTCGGCTTGTCCTCGTACGGCGCGACGAACGACCAGACGACCAGCAGGATGCCGATTCCGAAGAAGAGCCCGAGCAGCAGTCCCATCAGTTCACCCCGCGCGGCAGCTCGGTCAGCAGCCCGGCCGGCGAGTACCCCGCCTGCTGGAACCGCTCCGGGTGCGGCAACTGGCCCTCGGCCCGGCGCAGCATCCCGTCGTGCAGGCCGAACAGGGTCTCGGTCTCGATCGTCTGGTCCTCGATCCGGCCGCTGACCGCGACGATCTCGCGCACCCGGCGCTGCCCGTCGCCGCCGATTCCGAGGTGCACGACCAGGTCGACGCAGCCCGCGACCGTCGGCAGCACGAACCTCGACCCGATGTTCTCCCCCGCGAGCAGCGGTAGCGTGCACATCTTGGTCAGCGCCTCACGCGCCGAGTTCGCGTGGATCGTGCACATGCCGGGGAGGCCGCTGTTCAGAGCGAGCAGCAGATCGAGACACTCCTCACCGCGGACCTCGCCGACGATCAGCCGGGACGGCCGCATCCGCAGCGACTCCTTGACCAGGTCCCGCAGCCGCACCTCGCCGGTGCCCTCCAGCCCGGCCTGGCGAGTCTGCATCGACACCCAGTCGGGAATCGGCAGCTTGATCTCGAACACCTCTTCACAGCTGATCACCCGCTCCCGGCCCGGGATCGAGCCGGCCAGCGCGTTCAGCATCGTGGTCTTGCCCGCCTGGGTGCCTCCGGCAACCAAGATGTTGAGGCCGACGGCGACCGACGCGTCGAGCACCGCGGCCGCGTGCGGCGTCATCGACCCGAGCGCGACCAGGTCGGTCAGCTTGCTCGCGCGCACGGTGAACTTCCGGATGTTGATCGCCGCGTACCGCTGGGTGATGCCGCCGAGCACGATGTGCACCCGGCTCCCGTCGGGTAGGCGGGCGTCGGTGAACGGCTGCGAGACGTCGATCCGCCGCCCGGTCGTCTTCAGCATCCGCTCGACCAGATCGGAGACCTCCTCCTCGGTCAGCACCGTCGTGGTCAGCTCGTGGCGGCCCTCGCGGGCGATGAACACCCGGGAGGGCTCGTTGATCCAGATCTCCTCGACCTTCGGGTCGTCCAGGTACCGCTGGAGCGGCCCGAAGCCCGCGACCCGGTCGTGCACCTCACGGCTGACCGCCTCGACGTCGCCGATCGGCGGGACGATCCCGGTCAGGCTGCGCTCGTCGTACTCGCGGACGACGGTGGCCACGATCGTGCTGACCGCGCCGGGGTCGCGCAGGGGGTCGATGCCCTCGCGCCGGACGACGTCGCGCACCTGCGCGTCGATCAGCTCGACCGCTCCGCCCCGGTCGAACCCGTTCCGGCGCGCGGCGACCCTGTCCGCTGTCATCGTCTCCCCGTGTCCGTCGCTGTTCCGGCGGCGACCGTTCCGTCACCCTGCGCGATCATTGTCCCAACCCGGAGGGCACCCGCGCCAACCCGATCCGCCCGGCCTGTGGACAACCAACCGGCGGGCAGAGGCCGCCCGACCGTAACCATCCGCTCACGCTCCGGTCCACCCCGGTTGCAGCTTGTTGCAGAAATCCGGCCGTACGGCGTACGCGGGAAGCTGCTGTAACCAAATCAGCGCGTGGTGGCGTCGTACCCAGTGAGACCACGACGAAGGGCAGTGATGGGATCGACGACGGACGATTTCGAGGAGTTCGCCAGAGCGCGAACCCCACAGCTGTACCGGACGGCCTGGCTGCTCGCCGGGGACCGGCACCACGCCGAGGACCTGGTGCAGGAGACGCTGGCCAAGATGTACCGGTCCTGGTGGCGGATGCAGCGGATCGAGAACCCCGCGGCGTACGCCCAGACCGTCCTGGCCCGGACGTTCGTCTCCCAGCGGCGCAAACGCAGCTGGAGCGAGCAGCCGACGGCCGCCGTGCCGGACGGCGTCCACCAGTCCGGTGACCTCGAACTACGCCTCGCCCTGCGAGACGCCCTGGCCGAACTGGCTCCCCTTGATCGTGCGGTGCTGGTGCTGCGGTTCTTCGAAGATCGCAGCGTCGAACAGGTCGCGCTGGATCTCGGCAAGAACGCCGGTGCGATCAGGACCCGGACCTCCCGTGCCCTGGACCGCCTGCGTGCGGTGCTCGGCGACGACGTCCACCTGATCGCTCTCTGACTCGCAGGAGAAACTCGATGAACAACCTGAACGACAGCCTGCCCGACCTGATGCGCCGGGCGACCGACGACCTCGAGCCGGAGTCGAACGACCTGGTGGAGCGTGGCATCCAGCGCGGAGTCACGTTGCGCCGCCGCCGTACGGCGATGCTCGGCCTCAGCGGCGCGGGCGCCGTACTGGCCACCGCCGGCATCATCGTCGGTGGCACCCACCTGTTCGCCGGCAGCACGCCGGAGCCCACCGTCGCCGGCCCGTCCGCTCCGGCGACCCCGTCAGCCCCCGCGACCCCGTCGGACCCTGCGACTCCGTCGGCCGAGCCGTCGGCGAAGGCCACGTCCCCGGCCCAGACCCTCGCCACACTCCGCGCTCTGCTGCCGTCGGGGTTGAATCAGTCCGCACCTCGCAGCGAAAAGGACAACGGCCTGTTCAGCGCCCATGTGGTTCTCGACGACGGCAAGGGCGCCTCGCTGGTCACCGTCAAGATCGTCACCACCAAGCCCAACCGGGACTGCGCGGGCCTGCACGGAACGTGCCAGGTGCGGCCGGACGGCTCGGTGATCCACTCCTACGCGAACGAGTCGATCGTGCCGTTCGCCCCCGAGCGGGACCCCAACGGGATCAGGAACACCGTGGTGGAGGTCTTCTACCCCGACGGCCGCCTGATCAGCTTGTACAACTACAACTCGCCGAACCCGATCGTGGCGCACACACGGACCAACCCGCTGCTGACGGTCAAGCAGCTCACCGCCATCGCGAACAGCGACCAGTGGGTCTACCCGCCGGCCGTGACCGGACTGGACGAAGCGGGGCTCCCGCCCAACGGCAAGCCGACCGTGCCGCTGGAGCAGACGCAGCAGCAGCTGAAGAGCGTGCTGCCGCGCGGACTGCAGTTCACTCGGCCCGAGACCTGGGGCGGTGGCACCAACGGGTTCAACGGCGCGTCGTACGTGGTCAACGACGGCAAGGGCGCGGCCCGGGTCGACGCGTTGGTGCAGTACGAGACGAAGCCGGTGACCAAGTGCACCGGTGAAGGACCGCAGCACTGCAAGGTCAGGTCCGACGGCTCGGTGATCGGCTGGTCGAAGAACGAGCCCTCGTACGGCGACGAGCGGCAGGCGATCAACGGCGTACTGGCCAACCGCGTCGAGATCCACTACCCCGACGGCCGGATGATCAGCATGACCAGCTACAACGGGCCGTCGGAGAAGAACGACAAGCACACCCGGGCGAAGCCGATGTTCAGCACCGACCAGTTGTTCGCGATGGCCGGAAAGCCTGGCTGGAAGTTCCCCGGAACTGGTACAAAGTAGGGCTCTCTCGTCCGCCGCCGGCTCTCTGAGGGGTGGGTCAGCGGTGGACGAGGGTGTGCTCGAAGGCGTAGCGCGACGCGCGGAACAGGTGTGAGCCGTACTCGACGGCACGCCCGTGGTCGTCGTACGTGATCCGCGTCGTCGCCAGCAACGGATGGCCCGCTTCCTCACCGAGGAGGCGGGCCTGTTCCAGTGTGGCGGGCTGAGCGGAGATGGTCTGGTGCGCGACCTTGAGGCGGACGCCCTCGGCGCGGAGCAGCTCGTACAGCCCGCGCTCGGCCAGGGTGCTCGGATCCGTGTCCAGCATCTCCGGCGGCAGCCAGTTGCGCATCAGGGCCAGCGGCTCGCCGTCAGCGCGGCGGAGGCGCTCCAGCCGCAGTACGCGGTCTCCGGCCTCGCACTGCAGTGCAGCCGCCACATCAGGACTCGCAGGTGCGATGCCGAAGCGCAGCACCTCGGTCTCCGGCTTGCGGTGCGCAGCGGCCAGGTCGTCGTACAGGCTGGTGAGCTCCAGCGAGCGCCGGACCTGGCCGGAGTTGCCGACGACCTGTGTGCCGACACCGCGCTTGCGGACCAGCAGGCCTTGGTCGACCAGCCTCGCGATGGCTTGCCGCACCGTTGGACGGCTCAGCCCGTACGCCTCGGCCAGGTCCACCTCGTTGCTGAGCCGGGAACCGACCGGGAGGTCACCGCCCTGGATCGCCGCCTCCAGCTGCTGAGCCAGCTGGACGTGGAGCGGGGTGCGGCTGGTGCGATCGACGCTGACCTGGACGGTGCTCATGCGCACATCTTGGGCTGTCAGGGGCCCACCGTCGAGTCGGTGTGCAGATTTGATCAGATGTCTTCCTTTGTGAGGCGGTCGTTTCGCGTGATCTGGATCGGGCTGTGCTGCTCATAGGAGCGCATCGCGGCAAGCGCGATCGTCAACGCGCGCCGGGCGTCCTCGCCGGTGACCGGCGGCTCGGCGTTGCCGCGTACGACCTCCGTGAAGTCCACCAACTCCTGCACGTACGCGTCGCCGAACATCTGCTCGTCGCTGCGCATCGTCTGCTGGTGCAGGCCGCTCGCGTCGTACTGCACCGCTGTCGTACTCGGCAACCGGCCCGCGACGACCATGCCCTTGCTGCCGAACACCTCGCCGCGGACGTCGTACCCGTAGAGCGCGGAGAAGTTCGCCTCCGCGGTCGCGATCGCGCCGTTGTCGAAGGTCAGTACGACGACCGCCGTGTCGATCAGCCCGTCGGCCTTGAACTGCGGCGCGACCAGCGCGTCGCCGCGCGTGTAGACCTCGACCACCTCGGCGCCCGGGTTGAGCCAGAGCAACGTGTCGAAGTCGTGGATCAACGTCTCGCGGAAGATCGTCCACGGCCGGACGCCGCCCGCGTTGGACAATCCCGCCGGCCAGCCCGGGTCGCGGGTGATCGACCGCATCAACTGCGGCGTGCCGATCCCACCCGCGTCGATCGTCGCCCGCGCTGCCGCGAAGTCGGCCGCGAACCGCCGGTTGAACCCAACCTGGAACGGAACCCCGGCGGCCTTCGTCGCCGCGATCGCTTGATCGATCTCCTCGACCGTCAACGACGCCGGTTTCTCGGACCACACCGCCTTGCCCGCTTCGGCCGCCCGCACGATCAACTCCGACTGCACAGCGGCGATGGAGGTGATCAGTACCGCGTCGATCTCGGGATCCGCCAGCAACTCGTCCACACCACAGGCCCGCGCGCCGTACTTGTCCGCAAGCTCGCGCGCCGCCTCGACCCGGGGATCCGCCACCGCCACCAACTCCGCGCCGGGAACTCGCCGCGCCACGTTCCCGGCATGCATGGATCCGATCCGCCCGGCCCCGAGCAGCCCCAACCGGACAACCTGCAACCCGTGATCAGTCCGCATGTCCCCGCCTCTTCGGTCGTCGTCCAGGTCCGGGGTGATCTCATCACGGCGCGAGGGACGTGGGGAAGGGTGCCTTCGGCAAGGGGTTGGAGGTGAACGGGGTGGATCGGGGAGGTGAAGGTCCGGCGGTGGGTGGCGATCACGGGGGCGAGGGCGGACGGCGCGTTCTACGCTGCCGACGTGCACACGTTGTCAGTCGCTCCGAGGGTGGTCGCGCTGGGTGATCGTGGCCGGGCCGGGGAGGCGTCGCGGGCTTGGCGCGCGTACGGCGTGCGGTCGTCCGAAGTCCGTGGCCGGAGCGCCTCACGGCCTGTGACCGACGGCTCGAAGCACACGGTACGGACAGTTCCTGAGCGGGTCCGGATGGCGGTCACGGTCTACCGGGTGCTGCCTGAACTCGGGCACGATGTCGCCTTCGATCCCGACAACGTCATCGCCGACCGGCGAGGACTACGCTTTTCCGGTTCGGGCTTGTCCGGCCGGCTCTGGAGCAGGACCGGCCGCTCCGCGCTCCTGGCGGACCACTCCGCTGCGCGACTCGACGGAACCAGACCGGCCGACCACCCCCGGCAAGCCCTCGACCAGCACGCCGTACCCCGGCGTACGGACGAAATCTGAAGGAGAAGGCATGGAACCGCTGCGCATCGGCATCCTCGGCGCCGCCCGGATCGCCGGCCGGGCGATCGCCGAACCGGCCCGGCTGACCGGCGCCCGGCTGGTCGCGGTCGCGGCCCGGGACACCGAACGGGCCGAGGCCTTCGCCGCCGAGCACGGCGTCGAGCGGGTGCACGCGTCGTACGAGGACGTCATCAACGACCCCGAGGTCGAGGCGATCTACAACCCGCTCGCCAACGGCCTGCACGGCCCGTGGAACCTGCGCGCGATTGCCGCGGGCAAGCATGTGCTGACCGAGAAGCCGTCGGCCAGCAACGCGGCCGAGGCCGCCGAGGTCCGCGACGCCGCCCGCGAGGCTGGTGTCGTGGTGATGGAGGGCTTCCACTACCTGTTCCACCCGGTCACCAAGCGGCTCCAGGAGCTGCTCGCCAAGGGCGAGCTCGGCGAGCTGCAGCACGTCGAGGCGACGATGGTGATGGGGCCGCCCGCCGACGAGGACCCGCGCTGGTCGCTGGCGCTCGCTGGTGGAGCGGTGATGGACGTCGGCTGCTACGCGCTGCACGCCCAGCGGATGCTCGCGCCGTGGGGTGGCGGTCAGCCCAAGCTGGTCAGCGCCCGCGCCGGTGAGCGCAAGCGGCTGCCCGGGGTCGACGAGTGGCTGAACGCGGACCTGGAGTTCCCGAACGGCGCGACCGGCGCGGTGCGGACGAGCATGGCCGCGGAGGAGCTCGATTTCAGTCTCAAGGTCGTCGGCACCCGCGGTGAGGCGTTCGCGCCGAGCTTCGTCCTCCCGCACCTGGACGACCGGGTGATCGTCACGACGAAGGAAGACCACTGGGTCGAGCAGCTCGGCCGCAAGTCGTCGTACACGTACCAGCTCGAGGCCTTCGCCGCCCACCTGCGCGACGGCGCCCCGCTCCCGATCGACGCCGACGACGCGGTCGCCACGATGGAGCTCATCGACGCCTGCTACACCGACGCCGGCCTGCAGCCGCGCCCGGTGACCCAGATCTGATCGGCTGAGCCGGTACGGCGTACGCCCGGTACGCCGTACGTCGCTCGCCCCGGCAATCGCCGACTTCGGCCTCCGGGCTCAGGGCTCCGGACTCGCCTTGGCTCCGGCTCCGGTTCCGGGCTCCGGCTTCGGCTCCGGCTCCAACACCGAAACGCCGGCCGCCGCGCTCCTCGAGGATGCGTGGCGGCCGGCGTTCTCATCCGGTCACTGCCCGGCGACTACTTCCGCGCCTGCTTGGTCGGCGGGATGATCGCGCTGTCGGCGGGGCTGGCCTTCGGCTGTTTGGGTTGTTTCGGCTTGCGGACTTCGCGTCCGCCTTTGTTCTTGGACATGACGCACTCCAGGGCTGGGTGTCTCGGCGCTACGGACGGCTCGGCTGAGCCTGGTTCGCCGCGGTACTCCTCGTGCCCCGGGGGTTCTTCTTGACGCTACACCTCAGATGCGAATCAGTCGTGGGTCGGGAAGCCCAGGTTCAGCCCACCGTGACTGGGGTCGAGCCAGCGCGAGGTGATCACCTTCCCGCGGGTGAAGAAGTGCACGCCCTCGGTCCCGTGCGCGTGGGTGTCGCCGAACAGCGAGTTCTTCCACCCGCCGAACGAGTAGTACGCCATCGGCACCGGGATCGGGACGTTCACGCCGACCATGCCGACCTCGACCTCGGTCTGGTACCGCCGTGCCGCGCCGCCGTCGTTGGTGAAGATCGCCGTGCCGTTGCCGTACGGGTTCGAGTTCACCAGGTCCAGCGCCGCGTCGTACGACGGAACGCGGACCACCGACAGCACCGGCCCGAAGATCTCGTCGGTGTAGATCGACATCTGCGGCGTCACCTTGTCGAACAGCGTCGGCGCCAGCCAGAACCCGTCCTCGCCGCCGGCGAACGGTCCGTTCCGTCCGTCGACCGCGAGCTCGGCACCGGCTTCGACCCCCGCCTCGACGTACCCGACGACCTTGTCCCGGTGCTCGCCGGTGACCAGCGGACCCATGTCGCAGCCGCGCGTGCCGTCCCCGGTCTTCAGCGTCGCCATCCGCTCCTTGATCTTGGCGATCAGGTCGTCCGCGACCGGCTCGACCGCGATCAGCGCGGAGATCGCCATGCAGCGCTCACCGGCCGACCCGAAGCCCGCGTTGACCGCGGCGTCGGCGGCCAGGTCGAGATCGGCGTCGGGCAGCACGACCATGTGGTTCTTCGCGCCGCCGAGCGCCTGGACGCGCTTGCCGTTCGCCGTACCGGTCTCGTACACGTACCGCGCGATCGGCGTCGACCCGACGAACGAGACCGCCTTGATGTCCGGGTGCTCGAGCAGCCGGTCGACGGCCTCCTTGTCGCCGTGCACGACGTTCATCACGCCGTCCGGCAGACCGGCTTCCTTCCACAGCGCGGCGACCGCGTTCACCGCCGACGGGTCCTTCTCCGACGGCTTGATCACCACGCTGTTGCCGCAGGCGACCGCGATCGGGACGAACCACAACGGCACCATCGCCGGGAAGTTGAACGGCGAGATCACCGCGACCGCGCCGAGCGACTGCCGGATCGAGTACACGTCGACGTTGGTCGAGACGTTCTCGCTGAACCCGCCCTTGAGCAGGTGCGGGATGCCGCAGGCGAACTCGACCACCTCGAGCCCGCGGGTCACCTCGCCGAGCGCGTCGGACAGCACCTTGCCGTGCTCGGCGGTGATCAGCGCGGCGATGTCGCCCTTGCGCTCGTTGAGCAGCTCGCGGAACGCGAACAGCACCTGCGCACGCTTGGTCAGCGACGTACGCCCCCAGGCCTTCGACGCCTCGTGGGCGACCTTGACCGCCTCGTCGACGGTCGCCGCCGAGGCCAGGTCCAGCGCGCCGGTCACCTCGCCGGTGGCCGGGTTGTAGACCTTGCTGGTGCGCTCCGAGACACCCGTCCAGGGCGTCCCGCCGATCAGGTGGGTGATGCGTTCAGTGCTCACAGCTGTATCCCTCGCGTCGGTCCTGCGGTGATCTCGTGGTGGTGTGTCGGTGCGGTACGCCGGGCGCTCGCGCTGCCGTCGGTGCGGGCTCGGGCGCTCGGGTTGCCGTCTGCACGGGCTCGGGCGCTCGCCGCGCTGCCTTCGGTACCGGCTCGGGCGTCGGTCATCCGAGCACCTCGCTCTTGCGGGCCATCTCGACCTCGACCGGCCGGCCCTCCTGCAACGACTGGATGCCCGCGGTGCAGACGGCCGCCGCGGCGTACCCGTCCCACGCGGTCGGCCCATCGATCTCGCGCCGATGAGTCGCGTCCACCCAGCGCTGCACCTCGACGTCGTACGCCGTACCGAACCTGACCCGGTAGTCCTCCGGCACGGCGCCGCCCCACTGCCCCGCGCGCTTGGTCAGGACGTCGACGCCGAGGCCGATCGTCGCGCTCCCCTTCTCCGCGACGGCCTCGCAGCGCACTTCGTACCCGACCTGGAAGTTCACGAACACCTCGACGTCGGCGATCGCGCCGTTGGCCATCTCGAAGATCGCGAGCTGCGGGTCGAGTGCGCCGTTCGCGACCAGGCTCGTCGGCTTCGGCGCGTGCACGGTGATCCGGGCGATCTCGTCGTCGAACAGCCAGCGCGCGACGTCGACCTCGTGCACGAGCGAGTCGCGCACGATCATCTCGCTGCGGAAGGTGTCCGGGACGGACTTGTTGCGGTGCACGTTGTGGAGCAGCAGGGTCCGGCCGAGCTCACCGGAGTCGAGCAGCTGCTTGAGCGCGGCGTACTCCGGGTCGAACCGGCGCATGAAACCGACCTGGATCAGCTGCCGGCCCAGCTTGTGCTCGGCCTCGACGACGCGTAGCGAGGACTCGGTGTCCATCGTCAGCGGCTTCTCGCAGAGCACCGGTTTCGCGTGCTCCAGACAGGCCATCAGCTGCTCGGCATGCGCGAACCCCGGCGACGCGATGATCACCGCGTCGACTCCCGCGTCCCCGATCAGCGCCAGCGGATCCTCGATCACCCGGATCTCCCCCAGCGACTCGGCCAGGGCGTTCGCCCGCGGCAGGTCCGGGTCGGAGACCGCGACCAGGCGCGCACCGGAGATCCGTCGCACCACCCGCTCGGCATGATCGGCGCCCATCTGACCGACCCCGATGATCCCGATCCTCAGGTCCTGCATCTCCACCAACTCTCTGACGACGTTGTACGACGACTGCCCGCGCCGCACTCCCGCGACCGCCGGCTCCCGGCGATCACCACCGCACCGCTTCCTGCGACCCCGGTCTCCCGGCGTCCACCGCCCCGCTCCACCACCGGCGCCTGCCAGCTGTCCTTGGTAGGCACCGCCCTGCTCCACCACCGGCGTTTGCCAGGTCACCCTGGTAACCACCGCCCCGCTCCACCTCCCGTGATCACCGGTCCCCCGGTAACCACCGTCCTGCTCCGATGCCGGTTGCGCTAGCTGCCGACCCCTTCTTCCTCCGACGGGTTCCGGTCGGCCCGTTCAGGCCGACCGGCTTCCGCCGTACCAGCTCCTACTTGTCCTGCGGCGTGACCACCCGCTCCGGGTCGAAGCCGCGCAGCTCGTGGCTGAGCGCCTCCAACTCCGAGCCGCCGGCCATCTCCGTGGTCAGCTGCTCGAGCGTGATGTCCGACCGGTGGGTGTCCAGCGCGACCCGGCCGAGCTTGAGGATGACGAAGTGGTTGCCGACCAGGTACGCGTGATGCGGGTTGTGGGTGATGAAAACGACCCCGATCCCCGCGTCGCGCGCCTTGACGACGTACTTCAGCACCACGCCCGACTGGTTCACGCCGAGCGCCGCGGTCGGCTCGTCCAGGATCAGCACCTTCGCGCCGAAGTGGATCGCCCGCGCGATCGCGACGCACTGGCGCTGACCGCCCGACAGCTTCCCGACCGGTTGCTCCAGGTTGGGGACCGAGATCCCCATCTTGGTCAGCTCCTCCTGCGCGACCCGCTTCATCCGGGCCGAGTCGAGCACCCCGAACGGGCCCTTGGTGAGCTCGTTGCCGAGGAAGAAGTTGCGCCAGACCGACATCAGCGGCGCCAGCGCCAGGTCCTGGTAGACCGTCGCGATCCCGCTGTCCAGCGCCTCCCGCGGCGAGGAGAAGTGCCGTTCCTCGCCGTTCACCGACATCGTGCCGGAGGTGTAGTCGTGCAGGCCGGCGATGATCTTGATCAGCGTCGACTTGCCCGCGCCGTTGTCGCCGAGCACGCAGGTGATCTCGCCCTGCCGGACCGACAGCGACACTCCGCGCAGCGCCTGGATGTTGCCGTAGCTCTTGCCCACGTCCTCCAGGTGCACGATCGGCGTGGTCGGGCTCGCGCTCGCCTCGCCGGCGAAGCTCTTCGTCGTGCTCATCGGGCGTCCGCCTTGTTCTTGACGACCAGGTTCACGATCGTGGCCAGCAGGAGCATCGCGCCGAGGAACGCCTTGAACCAGTCCGGGTTCCAGCCGGCGTACACGACGCCGAGCTGCACCATGCCGAAGATCAGCGCGCCGACCGCGCCACCGACCACGGAGCCGTAGCCCCCGGTCAGCAGGCAGCCGCCGACCACCGCGGCGATGATGTACAGGAATTCCTTGCCGACGCCCTCACCGGACTGCACGACACCGTTCTGCACGAACAGCAGCTGCATCCCGGTGAACCAGGCGAAGAACCCGACCGTCATGAACAGCCCGATCTTCACCTTCTTCACCGGTACGCCGACCGCCCGCGCCGACGCGGCGTCGCCACCGACGGCGAAGATCCAGTTGCCGATCTTGGTCCGCAGCAGCATCCAGGCGGCGATCGCGACGAACGCGATCCACCAGACGATGATGATCTTGATCGTCACGCCGCCCAGCTTGAACTCCGAGGCGAATACCGCCTTGGCCGTGCTGAACCCGTCCATGTCGCTGATCGAGTTCGACGCGACGGCGCCCGACGTCAGCCGGGTCACCGCGACGTTCAGGCCCTGCAGGATGAAGAACGTGCCGAGCGTGACCAGGAAGCTCGGCAGCCCGGTCCGCATCAGCAACCAGCCGTTGAACAGGCCGATAGCCAGGGCGAAGACGAGCGCGACCGCCATCCCCACCCAGACGTTGACGCTGAACTGGTAGGCGAAGATGCCGGCGGTCAGGCCGCTGGTCGTCACCGCCACACCGGCCGACAGGTCGAACTCGCCACCGATCATCAGCAGCGAGACCGGGACGGCCATCACCCCGATCAGCGCGGCCTGGTACAGGATCGTCCCGGTGTTGTTGATCTGCCGGAACGGCTCCGCGGTGATCACGAAGAACACCAGGATCACCGCCGCGCCGACCAGCGACCCGATCTCCGGGCGGCTGAGCAGCCGGGCGCCGATCGAGCGCGCCGAGACGCGGTCGTCGGCGTCGGCGGGGGTCGCGATCGTCGATGCCATCGCTGACCTCAGCGGGTCCCGGCCGCGGCGTACTTCTCGACGGCCTCGATGTTGGACTTCTCGACGAACGACGGCCCGGTCAGCGTGGCCTCGCCACCACCGATCGAGTTGCCGTTGGTCTTGGCCAGCCAGATCGCGTCGACGGCCAGGTACCCCTGCAGGTACGGCTGCTGGTCGACGGCGAACTGCACGGTGCCGTCCTTGACCGCCGTGGCCATCTCCTTGCTCATGTCGAAGCTGCCGATCTTGGCCGAGGACCCGGCGTCCTTGGCGGCCTGGACCGCGGTCAGTGTGACGCCGGCGTTCAGACCCACCAGGTAGTCGACCGACTTGTCCTGCTGCAGCTTCGAGGTGATCGTCGCCTGCGTGCCGGGCTGGTCGGCGCCGTCGACGTTCAGGTTCTCGACGGCTCCGAACTTGTCCTTGATGCCCTGGCAGCGGGCCTCGAGGCTGACGTTGCCCTGCTCGTGCACGATGCAGAGCACCTTCTTGGCGCCGAGCTGCTTGAGCTTCTCACCGGTCGCCTCGCCGGCGATCCGCTCGTCCTGGCCGAAGTAGCCGACCGCACCGGACTGCTTCCAAGTGTCCAGGCCGCCGTTCAGCACGGTGACCGGGATACCGGCCGCGACGGCCTTCTTCACGTTCGGGATCACCGCGTCGGGCTTGTTCAGCGTCACCGCGATGCCGTCGACCTTGGAGTCGATCGCGGTCTGCACGAGGTTGGCCTGGGCCGCTCCGTCGGGGTCGGAGGAGTACTGCAGCTCGATGTTGTCCTTCTGCGCCGCCGCCTCGGCGCCACGCCGGACGATGTCCCAGAAGGTGTCACCCGGCTTGGAGTGAGTGATCAGGGCAACCTTCATCCGCGGCGTGGTCGCCACGTTTCCCGACCCGCCGTCGGCCTTCTGCTCCTCCTGCTTGCCGCCGGACGAGCTGCAGGCCCCCACCGCGAGCACCAGCGCGAGAGCCGCGCTGGTGACGACGGCCCTGCGCTGGGCCTTCCTTTGCCACCGAACCATGACCACAACCAGCCTTTCCGAGTTCCCCGCGGTGACGCCGCGGCGTTGCTAGTGACCAGAGAGTGCATCCTCTCGTGGCCGTCAGGCGGATGCACCACCCCCGTGGCTGTTCAGGTACGCCAGGGTGCGTCGCGCGATCGGCAACGGCACGTCCGGGGCCACCGGGTACAGGTCCTGCTCGACGATCGCGAACAGGTCGACGTCCAGGCCGGCCAGGGCTTCCAGCACCGGCGGCAGCTCCGGTACGCCGCCCGGCGGCTCCGTCATGACGCCGCGCTGCACGGCCACGTCGAAGCTGATCCCTTCGGCCTGGGCCTGCGCGAGCACGACGGGGTCGACCTGCTTGAGATGGACGTACCCGATGCGGTCCGGGTACTTGCGGATCAGCTCGAGGTTGTCGCCTCCGCAGTAGCTGATGTGCCCAGTGTCGAGGCACAGGTTCACGTGCGCGCTGTCGGTCTCGGCCAGGAACCGTTCGACGGTGTCCTGGGTGTCGACGTGCCCGTCCGCGTGCGGGTGGAACTGCGTCCGCAGCCCGTACTCCTCGAAGACCCGGCGCCCGAGCTCGGTCACCTGCCGGCCGTGCCGAGCCTGCCCCTCGTGATCCAGCCGCGGTTCGACGATCTCGCCGTCGTCGCCACGCCACATCGACGGCATCACGACGAGGTGCTTCGCACCCATCGCGGCCGCCAGCTCGGCGGTCTTCGCCACGTCGCGCCAGGTCGAGTCGAACGAGTCCTCGCGGTGCAGGTGCTCGAACGTCGTACCGGCGGTGACCTCGAGTCCCCGTCGGTCCAGCTGGTCCTTGAGCTCGGCGGGATCGGTCGGAAGGTAGCCGTACGGCCCCAGCTCGATCTTCGTGTACCCGGCCTCGGCGACCTCGTCGAGGAACCTGGTCCACGGCGTCTGCCGCGGATCGTCGGCGAACCACACACCCCACGAGTCGGGTGCGCTGCCGATCGTCACCTTGCCCATCTATCGACCTTCCACCGGGGAGTAGTAGGGACGCTGCGCCTTCTTCGACTCCTCGTACGACGCCGAGGCCGCGCGGGTCGAGTCGAGGTCCGAGACCTGGCTCACCGGCACGTCCCACCACGCGTCGCTGTCCGGCGCACCGACCAGCGGATCGGTCGTGACGTGGATCGCGATCGGTCCGTCGGCGGCCTTCGCCGTGTGGATCGCCTT
The DNA here is from genome assembly GCF_039529595.1 of Kribbella lupini. Classification (NCBI taxonomy): domain Bacteria; kingdom Bacillati; phylum Actinomycetota; class Actinomycetes; order Propionibacteriales; family Kribbellaceae; genus Kribbella; species Kribbella lupini. The sequence goes on from NZ_BAAANC010000002.1 coordinate 428,929, forward strand.
CTCCAGCTCGTCGCGGCTCGTCACGTCGATCACGTCGACGCCGAAGCTGCGCACGTTGGCCGCGAGGTCCACCGGCAGGTAGTCGCCGTCGAGCCGCCCGTCCGCGCCGCGCTTGCGGTACGCCGTACCGAAGCGCTGTGAGCCCAGGGACTCCGACAGCGCGCCGATCGAGGCGAAGCCGTGATTCTGCACCAGGACGACGATGATCTTCACGTTCTCCTGGACGGCGGTGACCAGCTCGCTGGACATCATCAGGTACGACCCGTCGCCGACCAGGACGAAGACGTCCCGGTCCGGGGCCGCCAGGCGGACACCGAGACCGCCGGCGATCTCGTATCCCATGCAGGAGTAGCCGTATTCAACGTGGTAGCCCTTCGGGTCGCGGGTCCGCCAGAGTTTGTGCAGGTCGCCCGGCATCGAACCGGCCGCACAGACAACGACATCAGACGGCGCCGACAATTCGTTGACGGCACCGAGGACCTGGCCCTGGGTGAGCACTCCTTCGGCGAGCTTTCCGGTCACGTCCGCAGGCGGGTTGTAGTGGTTATCCACAACCTCGTCCCACTGCTTCGCCAGTGCAACGGCCGAATCCGTGTACTTTCTCTGCACGGACCATCCGCCGAGCGCGGAGCCCAACGAAACAAGGGCTTCCCGTGCGTCAGCCACCACAGGGAGACCAGCATGCTTACCACCGTCGAACCGCGCCACGTTGATGTTCACGAACTTCACGTCCGGGTTCTGGAACGCCGTCCGCGACGCCGTCGTGAAGTCGCCGTAGCGGGTCCCGATGCCGATCACCAGGTCGGCGTCGCGGGCCAGCGCGTTCGCTGCCGTGGTTCCGGTCGAGCCCACCGCGCCGACCGACTGCGGGTGGTCGTAGCGCAGCGATCCCTTGCCTGCTTGGCTTTCCGCAACCGGGATGCCGGTCGCCTCCGCGAAGGACCGCAGTGCGTCCTGCGCCTGCGAGTAGGCGACGCCACCGCCGGCCACGATCAACGGGCGCTCGGCGGAGCGGATCAGCTCGGCCGCCTTCTCGATGATCGATGCTTCAGGCAACGGCCTGGCGACGTACCAGGTCCGCTCGGCGAACAGCTCCTCCGGCCAGTCGTAGGCCTCGGCCTGGACGTCCTGGGGCAGTGCGATCGTGACCGCGCCGGTCTCGACCGGATCGGTCAGCACGCGCATCGCGTTGAGCAGTGCCGACGGGAGCTGCTCGGGGCGCCAGACCCGGTCGAAGTACTTCGAGACCGGGCGGAAGGCGTCGTTCACCGAGACGTCACCGGCCGAGAAGCTCTCCAACTCCTGGAGCACCGGCGACGCCACGCGGGTGGCGAAGACGTCCGAGGGCAGGATCAGGACCGGCAGCCGGTTCACGGTCGCCAGCGCCGCGCCGGTGACCATGTTGGTCGAGCCGGGCCCGATGCTGGCCGTGCAGGCGTAGATCTGCAGGCGGTCCTTGGCCCGCGCGTACGCGGACGCGCTGTGCACCATGGCCTGCTCGTTGCGAGCCAGGATGTACGGCAGGGCCGCCGGGTCCTCGAGCTCGGCCTGCAGCAGCGCCTGGCCCAGACCGGCCACGTTGCCGTGCCCGAAGATGCCGAAGCAACCGGCGAAGAGCTTCTGCCGTTCGCCGTCGCGCTCCGAGTACTGGACGCTCAGGAATCGCACCAGCGCCTGGGCGACCGTGAGACGTACCGTCATCGCTGTCCTCCGAAAGGTAGCCGCGGATCAAAGCTGACTGTGGTGATCGTTGCCGGGGTCATGCCGTGCCCGTCACTTGTCGCCGAACGGAAGGCGGGGATCGATCTGCTGACGGTCCCACAGCTGCCGGACCCAGCCGTGCTGCGGGTCGTCGCTGATCAGCCAGGCGCGTTCGGTGCCCGGACCGGCCATCACGTTGAGGTAGTACATGTCGTAGCCGGGCGGTGCCATCGCCGGGCCGTGCCATCCGTGCGGCACGAGGACGAGGTCACCGTCACGGACCTCGGCCAGGACGTCGATCGGCCGGTCCTCGGTCCCGTAGACCCGCTGGTAGCCGATCGGATCGTTGCCCTTGACATCTTCCGGCGCGTCTTCGGAGAGCTGCAGCTCGAAGTAGTAGATCTCCTCGAGCACACTCTCCTTCCCCGGCTTGTGCTCGTCGTGCTTGTGCGGCGGGTACGACGACCAGTTGCCGGCCGGCGTGAGCACCTCGCAGGCGATGATCGAGTCGGCCTCGAGGACGCCGGGCGTGCCGAAGTTGCGGACCTGCCGGGACGAGACGCCGGCGCCTCGCAGCTCGGTCTCCACCTGCTCGGTGCCGATCCGGCGGAACGGGTAGTCACTCGCGGCCTTGGCGTGTGGGAAGGCGATCCGGGCTCCGCCTGCGCTGACGACCGCCACCGTGGTCCCGCGCGGGACGTAGGCGAGATCGGTCGGACTGGCGAAGACGTCCGCCCGGCCGCCGAGCGGCACTGTCTCGCCGTCGACGATCACTTCGGCAGAGCCACTCAGCGGGAGCACCAGGTACTCGCAGTCCCCGGTGTCGAACTCGACGGACTGTCCGGGCTGCAACGTCCGCACGGTCAGGCCTGTGTGGTGCCAGTCCTGCTCCCCGGGCCGGACGACCAGGTCGTAGCCGTCGCGCGCGGTGGTCCCGGCCGGTCTGAACCACTCAGTCATGCGTACCTCCGTGGATCTGCCTGGTGGTGTTCGTCATGCGGCACCTCCGTGCACCAGCGTGGCGGCTTGGTCGACTGCGGCGGCCACGTCGCCGTCCGGCGGGAAGAGCAGCGCGCGGCCGACGACGAGTCCGCGGACGGACGGCAGGCTCAGCGCCTTGCCCCAGGATGCATAGGTTTCCTCGGGCGCGACAGTCGGATCGCCGCCGAGCAGCAACGTCGGCAGCGTCGTCGCCTCCATCACCCGTTCCAGCTCGTCGACCACCGGCAGCTTGAGCCACGTGTACGCGCTGGTCGCGCCGAGCCCGGCGGCGATGTGCACCGACCGGATCACCGAGTCCGGGTCCAGCAGGTTGCTCACCCGCCCGTCGGTCCGCGTCGACCAGAACGGCTCGACCATCGCCATCAGCTTGCGCTCGGCCAACTCGGTGACGGCCTGCGCGCTGCTCTCCAGCGTCGCCACCGTGCCCGGGTCGTCCAGGCAGATCCGGGTCAGCATCTTTCCGCCGTCCAGCCGGCGCGAAGCGATGTCGTCCGCCGACCGGTACGCCGTGAACCGGTCGTCCAACTCGAAGGAGGAACCTTGCAACCCACCCCGGTTCATCGAACCGACGACAACCTTGCCCTCCAGCGCTCCGAGCAGCAGCAAGTCCTCCAGCACGTCCGGAGTCGCGAGCACGCCGTCGACACCAGGCCGCTGCAGAGCAGTGCACAGCCGCTCGATCAGCCCTGGCCGGCTGGCCATCGCCATCCGGTCATCGCGTACCCCCAACGCACCACGCGCGGGGTGGTCCGCGGCGACGATCAGCAGCCGCCCGTCCTCGCCGACCAGTTCGCGCCGCCGGCGCTGCTGCCAAGCCTCAGCAACCCGCTCCGGATGCCGGACCCGCAACTCGGTCAGATCCACGCCGGTCCCGGCTCCCCACTCGAAGCCGCGCCCCCGGGGACCGGGCCCGCTCAACCGCCCGGCGGTGCTCGGCCCGTCGGCGGCACGCGCCGGAGCCTCGGTCCGACCGCCAGCCGCCGTACTCAGTCCGCCAGCGCTGGCGAGCGCCGCAGCCTCGGACTTGCCGCCTGCCGCTGCAGTCGGGTTGCCAACAGCAGCGGGCCGCGCGGCATCCGTTCCACCGCCGGCCGCTGCACTCGATTTCTCTCTGTCTCCCGGCACGACTCCACCGGTTCCGAGATGTTCCGTGCTCATGCGTCCTCACCCATCAGAGCCAGGACCTCGGCCTCGGTCGGCATGGCCGTCGAGCACTCCAGCCGCGACGCCACGACGGCCCCCGCGATGTTCGCGAACCGAATGATCCGCTCCAGCGGCCACCCTGCGAGGAGACCATGACAAAGCGCCCCACCGAACCCGTCGCCGGCGCCCAGCCCGTTCACCACCTCGACGGGGAACGGCGGCACCTCCACCCGTTCGTCCCGCGTCCGCGCCAGCGTGCCCTTCGGCCCCTGCTTCACGACGGCCAGTTCGAGCCCCCGGTCGAGGAGCGCCTGCGCAGCCTTGTCCGGATCGGTCTCGCCGACCGCGACCTCGCACTCCTCCCGGTTGCCAACGGCAACCGTGCAGTACTCGAGGGCCTTGCTGACCTGCGCGTGTGCCTCACTCGGATCCGCCCAGAACATCGGCCGGTAGTCCAGGTCGAGCACGGTGATCGGCCGGCGTTCGCGCGCCTCCCAGGCGGCGAAGTGAGCCGAGCGGCTAGGTTCGGCGGACAGGCCGGTGACGGTCGACCAGTAGATCTTCGCGTCCTTGATCGCCTGCAGGTCCAGCTCGTCGGGGTTGATCACGAGGTCCGGCGCCTTCGGGAACCGGTAGAAGTACAGCGGGAAGTTGTCCGGTGGGAAGATCTCGCAGAACGTGATCGGCGTCGGCAGCCCCTCGACCGGCGTGACGAACCGGTCGTCGACGTTCAGCTCGCCAAGCGCCCGGTGGATGAACGTGCCGAACGGATCGTTCCCGGTCCGGCTGATCACCGCCGCCTTGCGCCCGTGCTTGGCCGCCGCCACGGCGACGTTGGTCGCACTCCCGCCGAGGAACTTCCCGAAGCTTTCGACGTCCTCGAGGTGCGTCCCCGTTTGCAACGGGTACAGATCAACCCCGATCCGCCCGATCGTCAGCACGTCGTCCACCATCAGACCACCCCGCCCTCGACCGATCCCGCGGCACCGGTGCGCACCCCGTCAGCAGCACTGCTCCGGCTGGCGCCGTCTGCCGCTTCGCCCACGATCGGCCCTACGCTCGGGGCTCCCGCGTTCGCCTCGTCGACCGCTTCGGCCCGGGCGGCCACTCCGCTCGCCGCGGCGGCGTCGGCTGCGCCTGCGAGGTGGCGGAGGTGAGCGATGCTCGAGCGCACGTCGACGACGGGACCTTCGTCGGTCGGGCGCGACTGGAGGATGGTGTCCTGCTCGAGGACATACCAACCCTGGTAGCCGGCCGACTCCAGCGCACCGACGATGGCGGCCAAGTCAACGTCGCCCTGACCCAGCGGGCGGTACATGCCCTCTCGGACGGCTTCGGTGTAGCCGACCTCACCGGACTGGACCTTCGCGGCCCACGCCGCATCGACGTCCTTCAGGTGGGTGTGCTTGATCCGGCCCGTGTGCTCCAGCGTGAGCGCGACCGGGTCGACGCCACCGATCATCAGGTGGCCGGTGTCGAGCGTCAGACCGATGGCCGATCCGTCGAGCACCCGGCGTACGTCGTCCGCGTTCTCCACCATCGTGCCGACGTGCGGGTGGATCGTGGCGAGCACGCCCTGTGCTGCGGCGACCTCGGTCAGCCGGTCGAGGTTGGCAAGCAGCGTGGACCAGCCGGCATCGTCAAGCACCGGCCGGTCGTCGTAACCGTCCTGCCCGGTCGCAGCGGCGATCACGAGAGTCGTGGCGCCTGCGGCGACGAACCCTTCCAGCGCCCGCGCGACCTCGGGGACCGGGTCGTGCGACGGCTCGTGCAGGACCACCGGCACGAACCCACCGACCGCCCGCAGCCCGACGTCCGCGAGCGTCTTCGCCTTCTCCGCCGGGTCCTCGGGCAGGAAGCCGTCCGGCCCGAACTCGGTCGCCGCGATCCCAACGTCGCGCATCTCGGCCAGGACCGTCTCCGGGTCGTACTGCCAGCCCCAGCCGGGTACCTCGCAGACACCCCACGAGATCGGGGCTCCGGCGATCCGGGCAGCTACGTCACTCATCGGCCGATCTCCTCCAGAAGGACAACGCGGTTCTCAGAACGGGACAGTTCGCAGGCATCGGCGATCCGGAAGGCCTGCAGGGCATCGCGGACGGTGCACGGGACGTCGCGGGTGCCGGCGACGACCTCGGTGAACGCGGTCAGCTCGGCGACGTACGCCGGGCGGAAGCGGTCCATGAAGGTGGTGTGCGGGTCGCCGCCGGGGAAGGTCACGCCGGCTTCCATCGAGCGGAGGGCAGTGTGCTCGTCCAGGCCGACCGCGATCGAGCCGAGGCTGCCGAGCACCTCCATACGGACGTCATGACCGGCCGCGTTGTAGCGGGTTCCGCTGACGGCGGCGAAGGTGCTGTCGTCTAGCGTGAGCAGCGCGGCGGCCGCGTCGACGTCGCCGTACTCGCCGAAGAAGGCCTCACCGCGATTGGCGCCGGTCGCGTAGACGCTGACCACCTCGCGGCCAGTGACGTACCGGATGATGTCGAAGTCGTGGACCGTACAGTCGCGGAAGAACCCGCCGCTGGTCGGGATGTACCCGGCGGGCGGAGGGAAGGCGTCGTTGGTGTTCGCCCGGATGTGGTGGATGAAGCCGAGCTCGCCGGACCGGACTTGCTGAGCGGCGGCCTGGTAGCCGGCGTCGAAGCGGCGCTGGAAGCCGATGTGCACCGGGACGTCGGAGCCCTCGACCAGTTCGACGACCCGCTGGGTCTCGGCGAGGTCGAGCGCGACGGGCTTCTCGCAGAAGGTCGCGATGCCCGCGGCGACAGCGGCCTCGATCAGCTCGGCGTGCGCGGAGGTCGCGGCGGCGATGACCAGCCCGTCGATCCCGCTCGTCAGCAGCGCCGGGACGTCGGGCGCGAATTCGGCCCCGAGTTCCTTGGCGGTCAGCTCGGCCCGGCTCGGGTCCGCGTCGGCCATCACCACCTGCTCGACCGCCGGCAGCCCCTTCAACGTCGCGGCGTGAAACGCGCCGATCCGCCCAACCCCGACCAACCCGATCCGCATCCGCGGCCGCCCTCTCGTCGTCACCTGATTCGCCCCTGCGGCAGCAGACCGGCGTCAGCACGCGCTCGCACCCCGCCGCTCGCCGGTCGTCCGCCGCTCGCCGGTCGTCCGCCGCTCGCCGGTCGTCCGCCGCTCGCCGGTCGTCCGCCGCTCGCCGGTCGTCCGCCGCTCGCCGGTCGTCCGCGCCGATTGCCGTGCCCAGCTTTCCGGGCCGACCAAGGAGAGTCAATACTTTGTAAGCACATTTTCACGTCGGCACATTCACACCTTCCTCCTGTACCATCCGCCCATGGCCGCCCTGCCGATTCAGATCGATCGGACCAGCCCGGTGCCGCTGTACCACCAGCTCGCCGAGCAACTGACGGCTGCCATCACCGACGGGGTGCTGCGCCCCGGCGACCCGTTCGAGAACGAGATCGCGATGTCGGACCGCCTGAGCCTGTCGCGACCGACCGTCCGGCGAGCGATCTCCGAACTGGTCAACAAAGGCCTCCTGGTCCGTCGCCGCGGTATCGGCACGACCGTCGCCAACCAAATGGTCCACCGCAAGGCGGAGCTCACCAGCCTGTACGACGACCTGGAACGCGAAGGCCGCACGCCGCGTACCGAGGTCCTCTCCCTCAACTGCGCGGCGCACGACGACCGAGCCGCCGAGGCCCTGGGTCTGCCGCCCGGTACGCCGCTGGTCGCGATCGTCCGCCTCCGCTACGCCGGCGACGTCCCGCTCGCGATCATGCGGAACTGGTTGCCCCCAGCAATGAACGACCTCACCCAGGAGCAACTCACCACCGAAGGCCTGTACGCCGTCCTCCGAGCCCGAGGCATCCGCCCCACGGTCGCCCGCCAGCGCATCGGCGCCCGCAACGCCTCCGCCGAGGAACGCCGCACCCTGCACATGTCGAAGGCCGAACCCCTGGTCACCATGACCCGCAGCGCCTACGACGCCGACGGCTCAGCCGTCGAGTTCGGCGACCACTGCTACCGAGCCGACCAGTACTCCGTAGAAGTCATCGTCTCCGACCGGTGAGCACCCCTCAGCCCGACCCGACGCCACCCAACAGCCGCCAACCGCCCGATTCCCAAGGGCGGCAACCCGACCGGACAGACCGTCGCCCACCTGGCGGCGACGCACCGGCAAGCGACCTCGGCGGTACGCCCCAGCCGCCGAGCGACGCCGGCAGTTCGCTGACACGCGACGCCGGTAGTCCGCCGCCCGAGCCGACACCCGACGCCGGTAGTCCGCCGCCCGAGCCGACACGCGACGCCAGCAGTCCGCTACCACGGTCGACAGACGACGCCGGTGATCCACCACGGCGGCTGGCGGATGAAGAGGACATCAGACCCTTGGGAGGACAACGCGCGCGCGGTCGCCAACGGGTGCAACTGCGTGGGCGGTCACGCTCGGACGGTGAACGTGAGCGCGGTCGCCAGCGGGTGCGGCTGCGTGGGCGGTCACGCTCGCACGGTGAACGTGAGCGCGGTCGCCAGCGGGTGCGGCTGCGTGGACAGGAATGGTTTCCCGTGCGCTCCGATCGCGAGATCGCCGAGATGCTGGCCGAACGTGAGGACCCTACCGAGGTTGGTACTGGCGACAAGGTCTACGCGATCTTCTACCTCGCCTCGGTCGTTGCCGTCCCGGTCGTCGTCCTGTGCTGGGCTTTCGAGCTGCTCGGCAGTCGCGAGGTCTACTACGCGATCCCCTTGTTCGCCGCCGGCGCTACGCCTTGGCTATTGATTTCGGATCTGTGCGAGTCCCACGACCGGTCGCCGTATTCGCTGCTGGGCTTGAGGACCCAACTCTGGCTTCACCTGGGCGGCGCGCTCCCCTCAGCGCTCCGCACCCTCCGCGGCGTGCGGGCGGCGGTCACACGCCGCTAGCTAACCGGCGGCATCAGCACGTCCGCCCGGCCCACCGACCGCTCGCCATGCGAGGCGGGGATCGCGGACACGCCGACCCGGTTCGACTAGCTGCAGACTTGCCGGCCGACAAGCAGCAGCCGCTCCCACCCTCCACCAACTGACTCCGGTGCAGGATCTCCAGCAACGCGTCGATCTCCAGGCGGCGCACGGCTGTCGACACTTGCAGGTGGGCCGGGTTCGTGAGGACCGGCCCACCACGCGTACGGCGTACTAGGCCTGGTTGACCATCAGGGTTCGGACCAGGCGGAGGCCTACTGAGAGGTGGGCCAGTTCTGGGCCTTCGGTCTCTACGATTTCTTCGAGCATGGTGGCTGCTCGGGACAGGGCTGCTTCGTTCTGGTCCTGCCAGGAGATGACTCGGTCCTCGGGTTCGGCGGTGGGGTCGGTGGTGGCGAGGACCTGGGCGGTGAGGCGGGCGTGGACGGTGTGGAGGTCGTCCCGTAGGGCGGCCCGGGCCATGGTCTGCCAGCGGTCGGTGCGCGGGAGCGCCACGATGCGCTCCAGGAAACGGCCCAGTTGCAGGCGCTCGCCGAGGGCGAAGTGGACCTTGGCGACCTCGAGGATGTCGAGGTCGTCACGTTCGGCGGTTTCGACGATGCCGAGGCCGGCGTACGCCGGGGGCAGGACGGCGATCCGGGTGGCGAAGTCGGCGGGGACGCCCTTGTCGACCAGGGCCTGGCGGCGATGTTCGAAGAGGGCGAGCTCGCGGCCGCGGAGGACCTCGGGCAGGGCCGTCGTGAGCTTGGCGATGCCGGGCGTGAAGTACTCGATCAGCTCGGCGATGTCCATCGGGGGGCGCCGGTTGCTGACCAGCCAGCGGGTGGCGCGTTCGACCAGGGTGCGGGTCTCGAGGCGCATCCGGGTCTGGGTCTCGGCGTCGACGACGTTGTCGAGGTCGGCGTTGAGGGCCAGCAGGTCCGGCTGCGCGAAGATCCGCGACGCCGCCAGGTTGGCCCGTACGACGTCCTCGGCGGTGCCGCCGGTCTCCAGGGAGAGCCGGTGGAAAGCGGTGATGCCCGAGGAGTTGACGAACTCGTTGACGACCTGGGTGGTGATGATCTCGCGGCGCAGCTGGTGCGACTTCATCGGTTCGGCGAAGCGTTCCTGGATCGCCCGCGGGAAGTAGCTGACCAGCTTGTTCGACAGGAAGTCGTCGTCGGGCAACGAGGTCTTCAGGAGCTCGGCCTCGAGCACGATCTTCGTGTACGCGATCAGCACCGACAGCTCCGGCGAGGTCAGCCCACGCCCTTCGGCCTTGCGCCGCTTGAACTCCGCGACGCTCGGCAGGAACTCCAGCTCCCGGTCCAGCAGGCCCTGCTTCTCCAGCCGGCGGACCCAGTCCTGGTGGACGTGCATCAGCGCGGCGGCCTGCGCGGACGCGTTGGCCAGGCCGATGTTCTGCCGGTAGTTGCTCTTCAGGACCAGCGTGCCGACTTCCTCGGTCATCGACGCGATCACGTCGTTGCGCTGCTTCTCGGTCAGGTCGCCGTCGGCGACGACCTTGTCGAGCAGGATCTTGATGTTCACCTCGTGGTCGGAGGTGTCCACGCCGGCCACGTTGTCGATGAAGTCGGTGTTGATCCGGCCACCGGCGGCGGCGTACTCGATCCGGCCGAGCTGGGTGAAACCGAGGTTGCCGCCTTCGCCGACCGCGCGGGCGCGCAGGTCGGCGCCGTTGATCCGGATCGCGTCGTTGGCCTTGTCGCCGACGTCGGCGTGCGTCTCCGACGCGGCCTTCACGTAGGTGCCGATACCGCCGTTCCAGAACAGGTCGACCGGCGCCTTGATGATCGCCTGCATCAGCTCGGCCGGCGTCAGCGTCGCCGGGCTGCCCTCCAGGCCGAGCACGGCGCGGACCTCGGGCGAGATGGGGATCGCCTTGTCCGTGCGCGGGTAGACGCCACCACCGGCCGAGATCAGCGCGGTGTCGTAGTCGGCCCACGACGAGCGCGGCAGCTCGAACAGCCGCCGCCGTTCCACGAACGACGACGCCGCGTCGGGCGCCGGGTCGAGGAAGATGTGCCGGTGGTCGAACGCCGCGACCAGCCGGATGTGCTCCGACAGCAGCATGCCGTTGCCGAACACGTCACCGGACATGTCGCCGACGCCGACGACGGTGAAGTCCTCGTTCTGGCAGTCGTGACCCATCTCGCGGAAGTGCCGCTTGACCGACTCCCACGCGCCGCGGGCGGTGATGCCCATCGCCTTGTGGTCGTACCCGACCGAACCGCCCGAGGCGAACGCGTCGCCGAGCCAGAAGCCGTACTCCTTGGCGACCCCGTTCGCGATGTCGGAGAACGTCGCGGTTCCCTTGTCCGCGGCCACGACCAGGTACGCGTCGTCGCCGTCGTACCGGACGACGTCGCGCGGCGGGACGATCTCGCCGGCGACGATGTTGTCGGTGATGTCGAGCAGTCCCGAGATGAACGTCTTGTACGACGCGATGCCCTCGGCCATCCAGGCGTCACGATCGGCCAGCGGGTCAGGCAACTGCTTGGCGTAGAAGCCGCCCTTCGCGCCGACCGGCACGATCACGGAGTTCTTCACCATCTGCGCCTTGACCAGGCCGAGCACCTCGGTGCGGAAGTCCTCGCGCCGGTCCGACCAGCGCAGGCCACCGCGCGCGACCGCGCCGAAGCGCAGGTGCACGCCCTCGACCTGCGGCGAGTACACGAAGATCTCGTACGCCGGCCGCGGCTGCGGCAGGTCCGGGATCGCCTTCGGCTCGAGCTTGAAGCTGATGTAGCCGCGCGGCTCCCCGTCCGGGCCGGGCTGGTAGTAGTTGGTCCGCAGGGTCGCCTTGATCACGGTCAGGTAGGACCGCAGGATCCGGTCCTCGTCCAGGCTCTTCACCGTGTCCAGCGCGGCGCCGATCTCCTTCTCCAGCTGGGAGATCGACTCACGGCGTACCGGATCGTCAGCAGCACCGCGGGCAGGGTCGAAGCAGGCCTCGAACAGCTGGACCAGCAGGCCCGCGATGTCGACGTGGTTCAGGAAGGTGTTCTCGATGTAGTCCTGGCTGAACGGCGTACCGCCCTGGCGGATGTAGCGCTGGTAGGCGCGCAGGATCGAGACCTGCCGCCAGCTCAGGTTGCCGCGCAGGACCAGCGCGTTCAGCTTGTCGGACTCGGCCCGGCCGTCCCAGACCGCGCGGAACGTGTCGGAGAACAGCGCCCGCAGCTCCTCGCGCTCCTCCGACTCCGCCGGCGCCCGCAGGCCGAAGTCGTAGATGTACGCCGTGCCGTTGGGTCGGCGGATCTCGTACGGGCGCTCGTCGATCACCTCGACGCCCATGTGGGTCAGGTGCGGCAGCACCTGTGACAGCGACAGCGGCGACCCGGTCCGGTAGACCTTGAACCGCCGCTCGCCCGGCCACTGCTGGTCGATCGGCGAGTACAGCGACATCGCCAGCCCGTTCTCGGCCGGAAGCTGGTCCAGGACCGTGGCGTCCTTGACCGCGACGCGGGCGTCGAAGTCCTCCTTGTACGCCTCCGGGAACGCGCCGGCGTACTGGTTGTTCAGCCGGGTGACGGCGCCGTCGCCGCCGAGCGCGTGCAGCGCCACGGCGAAGTCGTCCTGCCAGGCGCGGGTCGCCTCGACCACCCGCTGCTCGAGCAGCTCGGCGTCGTACTCGCCGACCGTCTGGCCCTGCTTCATCCGGACCACGAAGTGCACCCGGGCCAGCACGGACTCCGTCACGTGCGCGGCGTAGTCCACCGAGTCGGCGCCGATCGCGTCCTTGAGGATCTGCTGCATCTTCAGCCGGACCGCGGTGGTGTAGCGGTCACGCGGCAGGTAGACCAGGCAGGACAGGTAGCGGTTGTAGACGTCACGCCGTACGAACAGCTTGACCGCGCGGCGCTCCTGCAGGTGCAGCACGGTCTGCACGATCGGTAGCAAGTCCTCAACCGGAGCCTGCAGCAGCTCGTCGCGCGGGTAGGTCTCCAGGACGTCGAGCAGGCCCTTGCCGCTGTGGCTGTTCGGGTCGAAGCCGGTCAGGCGGAACAGCTCCAGCGCCTTGCGCCGCAGGACCGGGACCTGCATGACGCTCTCGGTGTACGCCGTGGACGACAGCAGCCCGATGAAGCGGCGCTCGGCGACCGGCTCGCCGTTCTCGTCGAACGACTTGATGCCGACGTAGTCCAGGTACGTCGAGCGGTGCACCGTGGAGCGCGAGTTCGCCTTGGTGAGGATCAGCAGCTTCTTCTCGCGGGCCTTGGCGCTCACCTCCGGCGGCAGCAGCCCGGCGTTCTCGCCCTGGGCCGGGTCGGGCCGCAGGATGCCCAGGCCGGTCCCCGGTACGCCGCGCAGGACGCCCTGGTCGCCGCGCATCGTGAACGCGTACTCGCGGTAGCCGAGAAACGTGAAGTGCTCGTCGGCGAGCCACTCCAGCAGCTCGCGGGCCTCCTCGACCTCGGTCGCGCCGACCGGCAGGCTCGCGCCCTTCTCGGCCAGGTCGTTGGCGATGCCGACGGCCTTCTCGTGCATCTTCGGCCAGTCCTCGACGGCCTCGCGGACGTCACCGAGGACCCGCTGCAGCGCCTTCTCCAGCTCGCGGTGCTCGGCCGGGTCGGCGATCCGCTCGACCTCGAGGTGCATCCAGCTCTCGCGGACCAGGTCGTGCGCGTCCGGCGAGCTGGCGTCGTCCAGGACCTCCTGCAGCGTGCCGGCGACGTCACGGCGTACGACGAACTGGGGGTGGATCAGCAGCTGCAGCTCCAGGCCGCGGTCGGTGACCACCATCGCGGCGCTGTCGACCAGGAACGGCATGTCGTCGACCACGATCTCGACGACCGTCCGCCCGTTCGCCGACCAGCCGTGCTCCTCCACCGTCGGCGTGAAGACCTGCACCTTGGCCGTGCCCTGCGGGCGCGAGGTGGCCGACTTGTAGTGGTGCTTGGCGGCGCCCAGGCAGTCCTGCGGCTGCCGCTCGGCCACGTCCTCGGCGGCGACGTACCGGTAGTACCGCTCCAGGAAGCTCCTCAGCTTCCCGGGGTCCACCGACTTGTCGTGCCCGTGCGATCCCGCAGCCACTGCCTTGGCGAGCACATCGGCCTTCTGGACGTCCAGCTTGCTCTGCATTCCCCACCGTTCCACACGTGATTTCAGCGCTCCGAGCGCCCGGCCGCACGCCTTTGTGCGGTCCCTCAGAGATTAGTCCACTTCGGTCACTGGTGTGATGGGGGGACGGTCCTTTCGGGTGCCTTACGAGTCACGTTTAACAGCTGGACCTGCGGGGCTCAGCTCCGTTGCAGCCGCAGGGCCAGGGCCGGGCAGGCCAGTACTGCGCGGCGGGCGTTCGTCAGCTCACTCGGAGTGACGCGGCGGCCCCGGAGAACCGGGAAGCCCCACTCGTCGAGAGTGACGTCGTCGGGCAGCAAGGTGGCGCAGAGGCCGTGGGCGTCGCAGCGGGTCCAGTCGATCTCCAGCTGGTGCTCGGTCACCACGCACCTCCCGGAACAGGCAGGACACCCTGTACGGCGCGGCCGCACGTGCCGGTGGTCAGGTGCCGCTGGAGGTCGTCGGTGAAGATTTCCAGCGCCGATGCCAGGAAACGGGCCGAGCCGTCGGGGTGTGCGCACGCCCCTCGGCCCGGGACCAGCCCGAGATGGCGTTGCGCGTCCTGCCAGCCGGTGGGGTCGCCTTGGAGGAGTCGGGCGAAGTCGTCGACCAGTGCACCGAGTCCGAACAGGCAGGGGCCGCACTGACCGGCTGACTGGCTCGCCAGCCACTGAGCGACGCGGTGTACCTCGCCGAGCGGACAGGTGGTCGAGCCCAGAGCCAGGACGATGCCGGCTGAGACCTGTGGACGGCTGAGGGTGACGCCGTCGGTCTGTGGCAGCCAACGGCCGTGATAGCCGCCGACGAGCACCGGACCGGGCTCCGCACCGGCGTACTGCAGGACGGTGTCCAGCGGGATGCCGGTGGGAGTCTCCAGTACGCCGGGGCGCTGGACGGCACCGGCGATCGTGAGGAGCTGGGTGCCGGGTTCACCGCGGAGGCCGGTGGCGCTGAACTGGCGGGAGCCGAGTCGGGCGAGTACGGCGAGCTGCGCGAAGGTCTCGACGTTCGAGAGGAACGTCGGTCGGCCGTCGAGGCCTTGGCGGGTTGGCAGAGTACGCCGACCGGGCGGGACTGCCGGGCCGCCACCGAGGATGCTGAGAACCGCGCGCGCTTCGCCGGCGACGAACCGGCCTGGAGTGTCGGCGATCTGGATGTCGAGGCCGTCGCTGCGGTAGCGGTGTTCTGCCTCGTCGGTGACGCGCTCGGCGAGAGCTGCCCGGAGAGATGCTGCGGCGGTGGCGTCGTGGACGGCGACGACGACTCGGTGCGCTCCGAGTGCTCGGGCCAGGCCGGTGGCTCCGTCGAGGACCAAGTGGGGCGCCAGGGTGAGGAGGAGGCGGTCCTTGCGGCTGACCGGTTCGCTCTCGGAACCGTTGACGACTACGGCCTCGATGCCTTGGGCCGGGAGGTCGGCGAGCTTCCGAGTGACCGGGAAGCCTGCTCCGCCTCGGCCTTTGAGGCCTGCCTCCTCGGCGAGAGCGGCGTAGGCCTCCCTGGTCAGCTGTGGCTGCTCGCCGTGGGTCCAGAGGTGGCGGACGAGGTCAGCTCGGCCCCTGTCGAGTCCGGCGAGCAGGCGCGCTTCACCGATCACCAGGAGCTGCTGCGGGATCTCCTGAAGGATGGTCATCGGGTTCTCCCGGCTCGGGCGAGGTTGAGTGGCGTACTGGCTCTGGCTGTGCGGCTGGTGAGGCGGACTGCGGCTGCTGCGCCTACTGCGGCCAGGCAGGCCAAGGTGAGCGCGAGCATCCAGGGCGTACCGCGGTCGGTGCCGGCGAGCAGGCTGTGGCCGATCGACAGGAGCCAGCCGACGGAAGCGGCGACGTGGATCGGGCGCCAGCGCTTGGTGAAGGCGTGGAAGCGGGCCAAGCGGCCACGGGCTGCGCCGACGACGGCTGCCAGCAGTACGGCGTACAGGGCCAGCACTCCGACGGTGATGGCGAAGGGGCGGTAGCCGGAGGTGAACGGGAGGATCAGAGCCGACGTACTGATGTCCACGTGCGCGTCAGTTAGTACTGCGATGACGTGGGTGCCGAGGAGGACCAGGCCGGTCGCGGAGGCCGAGCGATGGACGTACTGGAGCCAGAAGCGCTGCTCCGGCTTGCGTCCGCCTGCTGCGAGGAGCCCGAGCGCGGCTGCGACGGTGAAGAGGACCAGGGCAGTGACTCCGGCGGCTCGGGCCAGGTACCAGAGGGTCATCAGGCGGCCCTGCTCGCTGCGGGCCAGCCGGCGAGCTCAGTGACCTCGCCGTCGGCGTCCACGAGGCGTGCCGGGTGGCGGGCCAAGGTGAGTCGGCCCAGCGCGGCTTCACCGGTGGCGATGATCGCCGTGCTGAAGGTGTTCGCTCGTACGGCAGTGGGCGCCCAGATAGAGGCTGTGCGGTACGGGCCGTCTGCGGGCCGGCCGGTGCGCGGGTCGATGACGTGGTGGGCTGTGCCGGTCTCCGTCTCCCAGGTGCGCGCCGTACGGGTGGAGGTGGTCAGGCCGCCGTGCGCGAGGGTGACGGCGACGGCTGGGTCGCCTTCGCGTTCGGCGACCTTGATGACCCACGGTTCAGCCGGCGTACCGGCAGCGCGGAGGTCTCCCCCGATCTCGACCAGCACTGCGCAGTCGTAGCGCTTGCTGAGGACCAGTGCGGCGCGGTCGGCGGTCCAGGCCTTGGCGGTCGCGCCGAGGTCCAGTGCGGTGCCTTCGGGGATGCCGACCAGGGCCTGCTTGCGGTTGAGCTGCACGCGCTGCCAGCCGGGCACCGTCGGTGGGATGAGGTCAGGCGCTGTGTGGCGGCGGACCTCCTCGATGTCGTCGTCGTAGCCGGCCGCTATGACTGCCGCGCCGACCGTGGGGTCGACTGCGCCACCGCTGAGGGAGGCGGCGACCAGGCTGACGTCGACGAGGTCGACCAGGAGGCGGGAGACCGGGACCATCTGGCCGGCGCGCTGGTTCAGGGTGGACAACTCGGAGTCGCTGCGGAACCGGCTGGCGGCCTTGTCGACTCGGTCCATGAGCGCCTTGAGGGCTCCGCAGGCCGGGGAGAGCGCGGCGGGGTCCTCGACGGTCAGGCGGACCGTGCAGCTCCAGGCCGTCCAGGTACGGGTGGCGGTCATGAGCCGTGGCTCCCGCCCTGCGCCGGGGCGTCCTGGTCGGCCTGGCCGAGTCCGCCCGTGCTCTGGTCGCCGGTGGTGCCCTGGTTGTCGCTTGGGCTGCTGGCCGTCGTACCGGAAGTGTTGCTGACGCCGGAGGGGTCTGGCTGGCGTGCTGTCAGTACGGCGACCGCCAGGCCGGTGCCGCCAAGGCCCAGTACGGCGGTCGCGACGGCGGCGGTACCTGCGCGCCGTAGCCAGCGGGTGCGGGCGAGGTGAGGGACTCCTGTGGTGACCATGACCGCAGCTTCGCGGCCATCGGCTCAGGCGCACGCCAAGAGAACCTCAAGGCCCGATCAAGTCCTGCTGAGACTCTGCTGAGAGCGCCTCTCAGCAGGGTCGGTCAGTACTCGCCGCGGACCTCCGGCGGACAGGTGGTCTGGCGGTGCTTCTCGATCGCGGTCGCCACCTCGGCACCGGCGTCGCCGAGCGAGACCAGGCGATCAGTCCCGAGCGTGTCGACGACCAGCTCGCGGATCAGCGCGGCGTGCGCCGGCGCGCAGGCCCGGATCGCTTCCAGGCCCTGCTCGGTGATCGCGATCTCCGGGTAGCGCGCGTCACAGGCGACCTTCGCGATCAGCCCGCGCTTCTCCATCCGGGTCAGGTGGTGCGACATCCGGCTCTTCTCCCACTGGGTCGCCTCACCCAGCTCGAACGCGCGCATCCGCCCGGTCGGAGCCTCCGACAGGTTGACCAGGATCTCGAAGTCCGACGCCGACAGCCCGTACTCGCGCTGCAGGTGCCGGGCCACGTGCGTCTCCAGCAGCTTCCACATCAGCAGATAGCTGCGCCACGCCTTCTGCTCGTCGTCCCCGAGCCACGGTTCTTTCGCCACGTCAACCATCCTACCTTGCCGGGTTGATCCATCAACCAAACGCGCTATCCTGACCTTGGTTGACACATCAACCCAGACTTTCAGGAGATGGAACGATGACGGAGCAGAAGCTGATCGCCGTAGTGGGCGCCACCGGAAAGCAGGGTGGCGGGCTGGTCAGGGCGATTCTCGGCGACCCCGACCGCGAGTTCGCCGTACGGGCGCTGACCCGCAACCCGGACTCGGCGGCCGCGCAGGAGCTGGCGGCGGCAGGCGCCGAGGTGGTCGCGGCGAACCTCGACGACGAGGCGAGCCTGCGGAAGGCGTTCGAGGGCGCGTACGGCGCGTACGTGGTCACTGATTACTGGGTCCAGCGCACTCCCGAGGAGGAGGCGACGCGGACGCGCGCCGAGATGGAGCTCGAGCAGGCGGAGAACGCCGTGCGGGCGGCCCGGGACGCGCAGGTGCGGCACGTGGTCTGGTCGACCCTCGAGGACACCCGGAAGCACTTCGGTGACGACGACCGCGTGCCGAGCCTGGACGACGGCCGCTACACGGTCCCGCACTTCGACGCGAAGGGCGAGGCCGACGAACTGTTCGAGAAGTACGGCGTACCGACGACGTTCCTGCGCACGACGTTCTTCTACGAGGCCTTCACCGTGGGCCTGTGGCCGCAGCGCAACCCCGACGGCCGGCTCGAACTGACCCTCCCGATGGCCGACCAGCCGCTGTCCGGCATCGCGGCGGAGGACATCGGCCGCACGACGCTGGGAATCTTCAAGCGCGGCGACGAGTTCGTCGGCCGCACTGTCGGCATCGCCGGCGACCACCTCACCGGCACCGAGTACGCGGCGGTCCTGTCGAAGGTCCTGGGCGAGCCGGTCACCTACCGGCCGCTGACGTGGGACGAGTTCCGCGCGCTGGGCTTCCCAGCGGCGGTGGAGTTCGCGAACATGTTCCAGTTCTACGCGGAGGACTCGGAGCGGTTCACCGGGGAGCGGGATCTGGAGCTGGTGCGTGAGCTGAACCCGCAGCTGCAGTCGTTCGAGACGTGGGCCGAGGAGAACAGGGACAAGATCTCGCAGTAGATCGGCTGTCATCAGCTCGACTGTTGGGATTTTCCCAACAGTCGAGCTAGCCTTGGTTCATGGCAGCCTCCACGATCGGTGATCGCGTCCGGGCGTCGATTCCGATGCACCTGAGCCAGCGGCGGCTCGCGCCGCAGATCGGGATGACGCACGACGCCCTGTCGCGCGCCATCAACGGTCAGCGGCATTTCTCCGCGCTCGAGATCGCCCAGCTCGCGGAGCGGCTCGACGTCGACACGCACTGGCTCATCACCGGGCAGACGGATCCGTTCAAGGTCCGGCTTGCGGCTCGGCACCCGTGGGGGCGGAGCTCGGCGGAGCAGGAGGAGAACGACAGCGAGATCATCGCCCGCGTGGTCGACGCCTACCGTTCGGCGTACGCCGCACTGGGCCGGGTCCCGACCTCGCCGACCCCGCTGCCACCCGATCCCAGCGAGTTGCGAGGACTGCTGCCACCGGCAGGCGTTCGCCATCTGGCCGCGCAGGTCGAAGGCGTGCTGGGCGTCGACGTCGTCAGGGATCCCGGGCTGCAGACCGACTACTCGTTCCGGATCGGCGACCACGCGGTGATGCTGCTCAAGAGCACCATCTACTGGTTCCGGGCGAACTGGTCGATCGCGCACGAGCTCGGCCACTTCGCACTGGGCCATCACGTGCACGAGCGCGCGACCGCCGTGCAGGAAGGGCCAGCCGACACCTTCGCCAGTGAGTTCCTGCTGCCCGAGGAGCAGATGCGCGCGACGAACTGGCGGAAGCTGACGGTTCCTGAGCTGGCGCTCTGGATCTGGAACGCGGGGGTCTCCACGACCGCCGTCGCCCGCCGTCTCAACGCCTTGGAGATCAAGCCCTCCGACGAGATCCGGGCCGCCCTCGAGGGCAGTACGCCGAAACTGCTGCGCGTGCACGTCGACCTCATCAGGTCGACGTCGCCGTCGTACGGCGATCCGATCTGGGAACGCGAGAACGCGACCACCGGTCGGCAGTTCCCCGAGCGGGTCGTTGCCGCGCTCACCGAACGCGTCGAGGCGGGCGACGCGGACCCCTACGTGCTTGCGTGGGTCCGCGAGGTCCCGGTCGACGAACTCACCTGGCCGGAACCGGATCTCGACGCTGCTTCGCCTGAGTACCAGGCGCTGGATGAGACGCGGGACTCCGACTGGTTCGACCTGTTCGACGCGCAGTGAGCGCCGGCCGCTGTCTGGACTGGCAGCCTGTCGAGGACAAGAAGACCGCAGCGGTCCGCTTCCAGCAGTTCCGGTGCACACAGCCGTGGCCGACCACTGCGGGCGGCCGTCGGCTTCCCAAGCATCCGCGCCCTTGGGAATGGGATGCGCAGCGCCACGTGAAGAACCTGTGCCAGCTGATGCGCGACGGAGATCGTGTGCTGGTTGGCGTCGACGGGTCCGGGCCCGAGCCGGTTGATGCTGCCGTTCTTCATCTGCGGTATCTGGTCGAGCGGCCGAGGTTCGTGGCGCAGCTCGAGGTAGGCGCTGTCGCGATGAGCCATCGGAGCCCGGAGCCGCCGTATCGCGGGGACGAGATCCTGCGGGTGGCGCTGGCCGAGGCTCGCTCGACGATGGCGGACCGCTTGTGCAGCAGCGGATTGCTGGCCGGATTCATCCATGTCGAGAACAAGGCGAGTATGCGGATGGCGAGGCGGAACGAGTGGGAGCCGCTCGGTGATCCGGGTGCGGGTGGGTATGTGCGGTGGGGGCGGGCGGTGGGGTGATTTGCGGGGGGGGTGGTGTTCGCGGTCGTGCTGCGGGTTTGCTTGTTTTCGAAGGAGCGGGCGACAGCACGCGCACTTGGCGGCGGTAGCCGCGCACGCTTGCAAAGGGGTGGGTGGGAGCACGCCACGGAGGGAGCGCCAGCGACCGGAGGGGCGCGCGTGGGGGCTCTTGCTCGGCGTACGGCTACTTGCTGAGGAACGTGAGGTGGACGGCCGAGCCGTGGATGGTCAGGGTGCCGCCGGCGGCTTCGGTGGCTCGGCGGGCTATGTCTAGGCCCAGGCCTGTGGAGCCTCGGTCGCTGTGGCCTCGGGTGCCGGCGCCGAGCGGGATGCCGGGGCCTTCGTCGGCGACGACGATGCGGATGCCGGGGGCTGCGGCTACGCGTTCGCGGGAGAGGGTGATGCGGGCGGCGGTGCCGTCGGGGGTGTGGGCTACGACGTTCTCGACGAGGGCGTCGAGGGCGGCGGCGAGGTCTTCGGCGGCCAGGCGGATCTCGGCGGGTGGCGTGGGGAGGTCGAGGGTGAGGCGGCGGCCCTGGTCCTCGAAGAGGGGGGCCCAGAAGGCGGCTCGGGTGCGGACGATCTCGACGGCGTCGCAGTGCGGGACGCGGCCTTCGCGTTGGGGGCGGCGGGCGGCGCGGATGACGGCGGTGAGGGTGCGTTCGAGGGAGGTGACCTGGGTGTTGAGCTCCTCGGCGCGTTCGCGGTCGGGCAGGGCTTCGACCTGGAGGCGGAGCGCGGTGAGCGGCGTGCGGAGGCGGTGGGACAGGTCGGCGACGGCTTCGCGTTCGACGGCGATGACCTCGTCGATGCGGTCGGCGAGGCCGTTGAGGGCGGCGCCGACCTGGGCGACCTCGGCGGGGCCGGTGGTCGGGGCGCGGGCGTCGGTGTCGCCGCGGGCCAGGCGTTCCGCCGTACGGGCGGTTTCCTCGAGCGGGCGGGCCAGGCGGCGGGAGACGAGTTCGGCGCCGGCGATGCTGAGCAGGAGGACGAGCAGGCTGCCGCCGATCAGGAACCCGATCTGCAGGGCGAGGCCGTCGTACAGCTCCTGCGTGGTGAGGAACAGGCAGACGCCCGCCGGGCCGTACGGCGTACCGACGTCGATCTCGGTCACCTTGCCGCCGTCGACGTCGCGGAAGGTCGCGGGCGACACCTTCGGCGGGCCCTTCTTGCCTGAGTCGTAGCCGCCGGGGACGGATTCGGGCTTGTCGATGCCGCCGGGCGGGCTGTCGCCGAGGACGGTGCCGTCGGCGAGCTGGACGGAGATCCGGCCGGGGCCGTCGTCGGTGAGGGCTTCGATGTACGCCGAGATGTCGTCGGTCGTGTGGTTCTTGTCGCCGACGTAGTACGCGACGTTCTGGGCGCGGATCTCGGCCTTCTCCAGCGCGTCCTCGACGGCGGCGGCACGCATCAGCAGGATCAGCGGTACGGCGAACGCGAGTACGACGAGCGTCGTCATCCCGACCGACAGCAGCATGATCCGGCGGCGCATCGTCAGCCGCCTGCCTCAGGGGCCGCGAGTTTGATGCCGACGCCGCGCACCGAGTGCAGGAACCTCGGCTGGGCGGCTGTTTCGCCGAGTTTGCGGCGGAGCCAGGAGAGGTGGACGTCGACGGTACGGTCGCCGCCGCCCCACGGGAGGCCCCAGACCTCGGCGAGCAGTTCGCGTTTGGTGACGACGGCGCCGGGGCGGCGGGACAGGGCGAGCAGTAGGTCGAACTCCTTGCGCGTCAGGTCTACCGGACTGCCGTCGACGGTGACCTCGCGGCTGCGCGGATCGATCGACAGGGCACCGAGCTGGAGGGCCTCGGATTGTTGCTCTGGGCCACGACGTCGGAGGACGGCGCGGATGCGGGCGTCGATCTGGGCCGAGCTGAACGGCTTGATCACGTAGTCGTCCGCGCCGGCGTCGAGCAGGGCGACCACGCTGGCGTCGTCGTCTCGTGCCGTGGCGACGATGACCGGTACGTCGCTGACGGAGCGGACCATGGCGAGTACGTCGCGGCCGTCGAGGTCGGGGAGGCCCAGGTCGAGGAGGAGGACGTCGGGCTTGTCGCGGGCCACTGCCGCGACGCCGTCTGCTCCGCCGGCCAAGGCGGTCACCACGTGGCCGGCTGCCGTCAGCGCTGTGCTGAGGGACGTGCGGATCGCGTCGTCGTCCTCAACCAGTAACACCCGAGCCATGCCCCGAGGGTAGACGGGCGGGCCAGGTCTGCTGGTTTGGTGGCTGCTCGTACGGCGTGCTGTGGCTGAGGTTTGCGGGGATGCGGCCGGGAAGGTCGGCTGTGGCTGAGGCGGCTGCGGCCGGAGGGAAGACGAGAAGTGTGTCGCAGCGGACGAGGCGGGGCGGTGGTGCCCGGGGGTGAACGCGAGCAGGTGGTGCCCGGGGGTGAACGCGAGCAGGTGGTGCCCGCGGGTGAACGCGAGCAGGTGATGCCCGTGGGGGTGAACGCGAGCAGGTGATGCCCGTGGGGGTGGACGCGAGCAGGTGATGCCCGTGGACGAGTGAACGTGAGCAGCAGGTACCCGGCGGAAGTGAACTCGGGCAAGCGCAGCCCGAGACGGGGTGAGCCCAGCAGATGCAGAGCGGGAGCGGTGCTGGCTACTCCGTGAGTTCTGGGTCCGTGGGGGGTGGTGGGGTGAGTTGCTTGGGGGCCCGGAGGCCGGTGGAGCGGAGTTCCAGGTCGGCCAGTTGGGCGATGACCGTGGTGTCTCGGTCTCGCCAGGCGGTGACGGGGTCGTTGCTGATCTTCGCGAGTTTGTGCATGGGCTGGTTGGCCATGGCGCGGAGGGCGAAGAGGTCGAGGTCGGCGGCGTTGTCGATGAACTTCTGGGCGGCGGTGGCGCGGCGGGAGAAGCGGATGCGGCGTGGCAGCCAGATCAGGAGGGCGAAGAGGACGGGGAGGGTGATGGTGACCGCGGCCAGGAGGTACGCGAGTTGTTCTACGGCGTGGGCCTGTTCGCGGCCGGCGTCGGCGAGGCGGACGGCGGCGCCGGCGGCGCCGTCGACCGGCGCACGGAGCTCGTCGCCGACGACGGGGACCCGGCCGACGGGGCCGGAGAGTTTGCGGAGGTCTTCGGCCAGGCCGTCGCCGGCGGACGCGGCCTTGCGGCCTGGGTAGCCGAGGGCGTTGGTGATGCGGAAGACGGCCAGGCCCAGCGCCGTACAGAAGGCGATCCAGCCGACGAGCATCAGGTCGCCGAGGACCTGCCAGAACCGCTGGGTTCGCACTGCGGAGTAGAGCTTCACGTGCCGCCTCCCGGGAGCCAGTTAAGGGCGTGACACTACTGGCTCAACGGGGGCCGGCGAAGCGGTACGAGGACTAGAGCGACGTCCGCAGGTGCCAGAGGTGCGGGTAGTAGCGCAGGTCGAGCCGGGAGCGCAGGTAGCCGGCTCCTGATGAGCCGCCCGTGCCGGGCTTGGTGCCGATCATCCGCTCGACCATCACCACGTGCCGGGCGCGCCAGGCGGCGGCCAGCTCGTCGTGCTGGAGGAGGGCCTCGGCCAGCTCCCAGATGGCGCCGTACTTGCCGCGGTCGCGGGCGACAGCCGACAGACCGATCCGCAGCTCGTCCTCGGTCGCCGTACCGAACCCAGCAGACTCCAGTACGACGAGGAACGCGTCCCACAGCGTCGGCTCCTCGAGCCGCTGCTCCAGCCGGGCCCGCTCGACGTCGCTCAGCCCGCGGAACCGCTTCACGAACGACGGGTCCTTGGCGCCGGACAGGAACTCGATTTCGCGGAACTGCACCGACTGGAACCCGCTGGCCGGCGACAGCCGGTGCCGGAACTCGCCGAAGTCCTGCGGTGTCATCGTCTCCAGGATGTCGACCTGCTGGGTCAGCGTCCGCTCGATCGTGTGGACCCGGCGCAGGAGGTGCTGCGCCAGCCAGAGCTCACCGGACAGCATGGCGTCGCGGGAGGCGGTCATCTCGTGCAGGACCTGCTTGAACCACAGCTCGTACACCTGGTGGATGGTGATGAACAGCAGCTCGTCGTGCGCGGGCGGGTCCGACTCCAGCCGCTGCTGGTCGAGCAGCTGGGGCAGCCGCAGGTAGCTGCCGTAGGTGAGGCGGCCACCCTCCTCACCGAAGTTCACGTCGACCCCGTCCCAGCGGCCGGTCACCGCGTCCGCGCTGGGACGTCCCTCGTCGTTCTTGTCGCTCTGGCTGCTCACGGCCTGAGGATAACCGCCGCTACCGCCGGTGACCGGGTCCGTACGTGATGGGCGGATGGTTTGTCGTGACCTGATCGTGCGGTGGGTGTGACGTGACGTGTGGTCGTTCGTTGGAAGTGGTGCAAGTCAACGGGGACTACGAGATGTAGGTGGGCGAGTGCACACGCTGGCGGAGCGGGTAGAGGTCGAGGTCGGTCCGGCCGAGGTCGAGGCGGCCCTGCTGGAGAACTACCCGGCGCTGGTGCGCCTCGCCTACCTGGTCCTTCCGTCGTCGCTGGGACGGCACCGACGCGTCCTCGCGGCGCACGGTGTCGTGCAGCGGGCGATGCCCGACCGGCGCAGGCTCGAGCGGCAGCTGATCGGCGAGACCAGCGCCTCGGCGTACATCCGTCGCAAGGTGCTGCGCGACGCCGTACGCCAAGCACACGCCCGTACGCCGCTGCGGATGCTCCCGGCGGTCTGGGGGTTCCGGCTGTTCCCGCGCTCCGGCGCGGCGGACGACCTCGTGCTCGACCAGGTGATGGCCGCCTGTACGCCGGAGGCCCGCGCCGCGTGGGCGCTGGTCCGGGTCGAGCACCTCGGCGTCACCGAGGCCGAGGGCGAGCTCCGCGCGGCGGGGATCGACTCCGCGGCCGCGGCGATCGAGGAGGCGGCCGAGCTTGACGAGAGCGCCGTCGCGGGCGTCCGCGGGCCGCTGGACGCGCAGGTGTTCGACCCCTGCGCCGTACGGCTGGCTCCGACCGACCTGATGCGCCGTAAGGCGCGCGGCCGGGCGGTGGCGATCGTCGTCACGATCATCCTCGCGCTGATCCTGCTCGCCTCGCTGGCGCTGACGGCCGGGCGCGGGCAGTCGACCGCGCAGGCGGCTCCCGTCGTGGCGCAGCGGGAGACCAAGCGGCTGAGCGTGGACGACCTACGGCGTACGTGGATGTTGTGGCAGGACACGGCCCGCGTGGACTTCACCGCGTGGCCCGCGCGGGGCAACCGGATCAACGACCGCGAGCTGCTGTCGAGGGCGCTCAACAGCTGGACCGACGGGACGAGCGTGACGGCCGTCGCCGGCGCGTCGACGACCGCGCCCGTCGAGGCACCGCAGCTCCTGTACGCCGGTGACGTCGACGGCGCGGGGACCGTGCTCTTCCACGACGGGCAACGCATCGCGCGGTACAGCGACCGCGACGGCGGGAAGCTGGTCGTCGCACGGGCCGACGACGCGGACGTGACCACCTCGGCGGCCGTCGCGATCAGCGAGAACGCCGACGGCGTGCGTTTCCTGACCGCGCCGTGGGTCGCGGAGACCGGGCTGCGCGACCTGAAGAAGCCCGACGCGCCGACCGGCAAGCTGCCCACGGCGGACGGGATCACGGCGCCAGTGAAGCCGCCGGCTGCCGACTGCTCCTCCTGGCCCGCGCTGCAGCTGCGGTCGTCCGAGGCCATCGCCGAGAAGCACGCGTTCCTGGTGACGTACCTGGGCGGGCTGTCGCCGGCGCACCTGACCTACATGCCGCCGCCGTCGCTGGGTCCGGCGCGGTTCCCGCGGGAGGCGACGAGCGGCGCGGCGCTGGTGAGCTGGTCGCGGACTGTCTGCGGGCTGCAATCCCTGCAGAACAAGGGCGTCAAGGCCGCGAACAACTGGACCTTCGCCGAGCAGCGACTGCCGGACGGGACGTACGGCGCCTGGGTCTGCACGCGGTCGGACAGCTGGACCGGCGGCGGCTGGGCGACTGTGAAGCTGTTCCCGGCCGGGCTGGCTGCCGGCCACGCGACGAACACGGCGATCTGCAGCCGGTTCGACCAGAACGTGCTGGCGACGACCGCCTGGCGTTCACCGACCGGTACGTCGTACCTGCTCGCGGCCGGGAGCCGCAACGTGGACCGGATGACGGTCGGCGCGCAGAGCATCCCGGGATCGGTGATCGCGCTTCCCGGTCAGATGAACTCGCCGGTGAGCGCGCACGTGACCACGGGCGACACGATCCGGCCGCTAATGAAGTAGGGACTCGGCAGCCGACAGCGGGCGGAGCGTCACGGCGTACGCGCGGGGTGTGGTGGGATCGATCCGGTACGGCGCGAGGACGCCGTTCGGGGTCTCCCCCATGCCGGTCTCGGCGGCGCCGACGTGCAGCGTCACCCAGCCGCGATTGCGGACGAGCGGGAGCTGGAAGTCGTACTCGGCGCGATCCAGCCGGTCGTACGGCGTGACGCTGACGTCGACCGAGGCGCCTGGCGCGGCGCTGACCATCAGGCCGTGCTGCTGGTCGGACAAGGTGGTCCAGCGTGTGTCGGTGTGGTTGCCGTAGGCCTGCGGGCGGGAGTAGGCGACGTACTGCTGGTCGACCGTGCTGCGGTAGACGCCGATGCGGGTGCCTTTCGCGCGGTCGTTGTACGACTCCTCGGGGCCGCGGCCGTAGTACGCGAAGTCGGCGAGGTGCTCGGGGACCTGGAGCTGAAAGCCCAGGCGCGGAAGGTACGGCAGCGTGGAGAGCTTGCTGCCGGTCGGAGTGACCTGGTGGGTGAGCGTGATCGTGCCTGCCGCGTCGATCGTGTAGGTCATCGTCTGCCGGAAGGCGAGCTCGGCGGCGTGGCCGGAGGCGGCGGCCGTGCTGGGTACGACGACCTGGATGCGGCCGTCGGCGAGGCGAATGGTTCGCACCGCTCGAGTGATGGTCTGCAGGCGGTCGAGGCCGAGCTTGGTCCAGATCAGGCGGTCGGCGGTGCCCCAGTCGTAGGTCTCGTTGGACGTCGGCGGACGCCAGACGTCGAGGGTCGGGCCGTTGCGCAGCAGCTCCTTGCCCCGGGCAACCATGGAGACGAGCCCACCGCCTGCGAAGGCGTAGCGGAAGCCAGCGCCAGAGACGACGGTGCGGCCGGGGGTTGTGGTCACCGCGGGTCGGCCAGGGCTGACCCGCGTGGGTGCGACGGTGCCACCCAAGGAGAACTGGTCGTGTTGCAGCGAGCCGGCATCCACGTTCAGGAAGCGTTCGATCGGGTGTGGGGACACCGGAATGGTCACCGTGCGGCTGGAACCAGGCGCGAGCGTCATCGGGAGCTTGCCCTGGCGGATGACCTTGTCTGCTTCGCGAATCGACCAGGAGAAGGTGAACGTGAGCGGGGCGAACTGCTGCTCGTTGTGGGCAGTGACGACGCCGGGCTTCGCCGACGTGAAGCGCAGTGGGGACTGCGCCCAGGCGAGTTCTGCTGTTTCGGGCTGGAGGGTTCGGTCGGTGCCGACCAGGCCGTCGGTGCCGGAGAGGCTGAGGCCCAGGCTGGGGAACGAGCCCTCGGTCTTCGTCGACTCGAAGTCGAGCGCCAGAACCGGCTCGGTGCTGGAGAGGATGCGGACGGAGTCGATGACGCCGTGGGCGAGGCGGGTGCGGGTGTGGTCCTGCTGGAGCTGGGCGTTGCGGCCGACGTTGACTTCCCAGACCGTGGGCTCGATGGTGCCGGTAGCCGGGACGCTGCTGCGCTGATCGTCGATCGCGAGCGTCAGCGAGGTGCCGTCGTACGAGCCGGTGACGTGGTGCCAGGTGTCCCGCCAGTTCGACGGGACCGGCATCGTGACGGCCTTCTCGACGCCGTTGAGCGTGGCGCGGAACTCGAGAGTCCGCGCGTTCGGCATCTGTACGGCGTACTGGTTGCCCTTGGTGACGATCGGGAACGAGCCCGACCAGGCGTCGGGTTTGACCCACGCCTCAACGGTCAACGGCCCCGTCACGTCCAGCGCGGGATCGCGGAAGACGTCGACGAAATCGTCGAGACCGGACAGTTCCACCCCTTGGCCGGAGTGGCCGGGGGCAACGGACGGCTTGCCGACGAAGAAGGTCTGCAGCCGGTGCCGCGAGGAGTCCGGGGTGGTGATCAGCGGCTGGTCGAGGTTCTGCTCGGCCCAGTCCCAGATGAACCCGCCCTGCACCGACGGGTACTTGCGGGCCAGCGCCCAGAACTGGTCGAAGTTGCCCAGACCGTTGCCCATGGCATGCGCGTACTCGCCCATCACGATCGGCTTGGTGAACGTCTTCGCCTTCTCCTCCAGCGCCACCGGCGTCGGGTAGCGCGGGCCGGCGACATCGGCGTACGGCGCATCGCCGTCCGGCGTGTTCGACTGGTGGTACAGCAGCCGGGTCGGATCGTGCTCGTCCGCCCACTGGGCCATGGCGAAGTGCGCCGCGCCGAGCCCGGCCTCGTTGCCGGTGTCCCAGAACACGACGCTCGGGTGGTTCTTGTCCCGCTCGACCATCGCGGTGAAGCGATCGGCGTACGCCGCCTGCCACTCGGGTTTGTCGGCCAGGCAGCGGCTCGGGCAGCTCTCGTGCGCGTGCGTCTCGATGTCGACCTCGTCGTCGATCAGCAGCCCGTACTTGTCGGCGAGCTCGTACCAGTACGGGTCGCTCTCGTAGTGCGACGTCCGGACGGCATTGATGTGCAACTGCTTCATCAGCCGGACGTCGCGCTCCATCGCCGCGCGGGTCACGTGGCGACCTGTGGCCGGATCCGTCTCGGCCCGGTTGACGCCGCGGAACAGGACGCGCTTGCCGTTCAGCAGGACCTGCCGGTCCCGCACCTCGATCTCGCGGAAGCCGACCTGCTGGCTGGTGCGATGGACGACGCGACCGTGCTCGTCGGTGAGCGTGAGCACGAGGCGGTAGAGGGTCGGCGTCTCGTCGGACCACTTCGCCGGCGCCCTGACCACGCCGCTGAGCTTCAACTCGTCGCCGTCGGCCTTGCCGCTGAGCGCGGTGACCTCACGACCGGTTGCATCACGCAACGACGCGGTCAGTTGGTAGCCGCGGGCCTCGACCAGTGAGGCGTCGACCTTCAGCGTCGCGTCCCGGTACGACGCGTCGAGGTCGGTGCTGATCGCAACGTCCTGGACGCGGGATCGCGGCACGGAGTACGAGTAGACGTCGCGGAAGATGCCGGCGTACCGCCACTGATCGTAGTCCTCGAGGTAGGAGCCGGCCGACCAGCGGTGCACCTGGACGGCGACCGTGTTCGCGCCCGGGCGGGCGGCGTTGGTGATGTCGAACTCGGCGGGGCTGTAGCCGCCCTGGTCGTAGCCGATGTACTTGCCGTTGACCCAGACGAAGTAGCCGCTGGTGACGCCCTCGAAGCGGAGGAGTTGCTGACGGCCCGTTTCGGTGCGAGGAAGGTCGAAGGTCTTGAGGTAGGCGCCGGTGGGGTTGACGTCGCGCGGGGTCTTGGGTGGGACGTCGGGCCAGAGTTCTTCGGGGATGTTGCGGAAGATTGGATGGTCGAGGAAGTCGCTCTGCCAGGTGTGCGGGACCTGCACGGTCGGCCAGGTGGCGCCGTCGGACTTCTGGAACCCGGCGGGGACTTGGGAAGGCTTGTCGAACAGACGGAACTTCCAGGCGCCGTCGAGCGAGCGCACGTACGGCGTACCAGATGCTGCCGTCGCGGCGGCGTCGTCGGCGTACGGCCAGAGCCGGGTGTGCGGAGCGACCTGGCCCTCGGCGACCCGGCCTGGGTCGTCGAGGTAGGTGTAGACGTCGTCGGGGCCGTCGGCGGCCAGTGCAGGGCCGACCACGCCCACGGTGCCGCCGAGCAGCACGAGGGCGAGCAGGTAGCCGATCGGTCCCCTCAGGCGGAACATCCGTCTCCTCATCGTTGTCTTCCTAGGACGATGCACGAACCCGGTCAAGAGTTCGATGTGTTGACGTCGTCACCCAGGGCGACGACACTTCGATGAAACCGCTCTCTTCCTACCGCCCCAGGGAGATCCCGTGTTGACTGGAATCGTTTCCGTCGTGACCGCCCTGTCCCTGCCGCTCGGCGCACCGCCGCCCCCGACTCCCGAGGTGACGATGGCCCTCCAGGCGACGATCTGCAACAAGTACTGTGACGCCCGCGACCCCGCGCTCTCCCCCGGCGACCGCTCGCCGGTGAGCACGACGCTCTTCGGCCGGACCGTCAGGCTGCACTTCGACGACGCGGACGCGATGGGCTGGGCCTCGATCGAAGGTGGCTCACCCGGCGACGAGGTCTGGCTGGATCGCTCGTTCGACGGCGGCCGGACCTGGGCGTCCGGCAGCCGGCTCGGCAACACCGCGATCCCGGCCGGCCAGACCGGGTGGCGCACGCAGATGTACAACGTCGACGACTGGAACAACCACGGCGTCGGCGCGCTGCGCGCGTGCGGCAAGGCCGGCGACCGCCCGGACGTCACCTGTACGCCGTGGGCTCGGACGACCTGGAACGCGGGCGACCGCCGTACGGCCGCCGCGACCGCGCAGATGCAGTACTACAACTACGCGACCGGCCTGTTCGACACGACCGGCTGGTGGAACTCGGCGAACGCCCTGAACGCGGTCATCGACAACATCCGGGTGACCGGGATGGGCAGCTACCGGTACGCGATCGGCCGGACGTACGACCTCAACCTGAACGCGCAGCAGGGACAGTTCCGCAATGACTACATCGACGACACCGGCTGGTGGGGACTCGCGTGGGTCGCGGCGTACGACCTGACCGGGGAGGCGCGGTACCTGCAGACCGCTCGGATCGACGCCGATCACATGGCCGCGCACTGGGACAGCACGTGCGGCGGCGGGGTGTGGTGGAGCCAGGCGAAGACGTACAAGAACGCGATCACCAACTCGCTCTACATCCAGCTGAGCGCGGCGATGCACAACCGGATCCCGGGCGACACGACGTACTCACAACGCGCGCAGGCCGGCTGGTCGTGGTTCCAGCAGAGCGGGATGATCAACGGGTCGAACCTGGTGAACGACGGACTCGACGCGAACTGCCGGAACAACGGCCAGACGGAGTGGTCCTACAACCAGGGCGTGCTGATCGGCGCGCTGACCGAGCTGTCGGTGGGGAACGGCGCCTACCTGACCCGCGCTCGGCAGTTGGCGGACGCGGCGACGACGGCGCTGGGCCTGCACACCTCCGACGGGATCTTGCGGGAGCCGTGCGAGTCGGGCGACTGCGGCGGGGACGGGCCGTCGTTCAAGGGCGCGTACGCGCGCGGGCTCGGCAAGCTCAACGCGGCGCTGCCGGACCACCCGTACACGGCGTACCTGCGACGGCAGGCCGACCGGGCGTTCGCGAGCGATCGGACGGCGATGGACCAGTACGGACTGCGCTGGTACGGACCCGTCGACAAGCTCGACGCGGCGCGGCAGCAGAGCGCGCTGGACCTGCTGAACGCGACGCCCTAGGCACCGGGCGGACTGCTTGGCCGCGTTGTCTAGGCTGGCCCGGTGGATCGCCGGGAGCTGCTGCTGGAAGTTCGACGGACCCGGAACGACTGCGTGTTCGGCCTGCGCCTGACGCTCGACGCCGGGCGCGCCGGACGGGGCATCGCGTTCGCCGAGAGCTACGACTACCTCCCGCTGGGCTCCGACCCGGGCCGCGAGTACATCTACTCCGTCTACACCGAGTACGCCGCCCTCGAGTCGCTCACCGAGTACTTCGAGAACCTGCTCGGCGAGACCTTCGAGGGCGAGCCGGCCGACCGGCTCGTCGCGTGTTTCCACGCCCTGGTCGCCGCCGGCGAGCTCGGCGACGGGCTCGCACTGCAGGAGAACCATCGCAGGGTCGCCGACTGGTGCGAGCAGGCCGGCGTCCCGGCCGAGACCGAGACCTGGACCTGGATCAACTCGGATTGACCCAGGGGCGCCGGGTGGACGATTCGTCAGGCCTTGCCGACCAGGATCCACAGGTAGTCGTGGTTCTTGACCGGGAAGGTGGCGGTCTTGTTGCTGACTTCCTTGGTCTTCTTGCAGTCCGTGGTGGTGTAGCGCCAGCGGACGACCTGGACGCGCCAGGACTGCTTCAGCTGGTGGAGGCGGCGGACCTTGTTCTTCGGGACCTCGGCGGTGTAGGACCAGCTGTCGGAGACCGAGTGGGACTTGCCGACGGTCTTCGCGTACTGGGACTTGATCTCGGCGATCACGACGCTCGCGGTGACGCCGAGGTCGCCGGTCCAGGACGAGTTGGACTCCGAGGTGGCCGTCTTCTGGTACGTGATCCGGCCGGGGCCTTCCATCCAGTCGCTGTACAGGTTGGTCCCGACGTACACCTCGTGGCCGCCGCGGACGTACCAGTTGATCTCCTTGGTGTTGCACTTCTTCGCCACCGCATCCACCGCGGCCGGCGCGGCTTCGGCGCCCAGGGCAACAAAGCCCGGCGCCAGCAGGCCGGCCAGCCCCACGGTGATCCCCAGCATCCTGCGAACCCGCATCACGAACTCCTACCTCGAGGTGAACTGCATTGGTAGGAAACTTACGGGCCTCCATCGTTGAATAGACATTATGTTTCAGTGACGGTCCGTCACAGGTGTGTTACTTGTCCAATGCTGAATCAGTCGCCAGCGCGATCACCTGCGCCTTGGTGATGCCGCCGGGCTGCGGCTGCTTGCTCGGGTTCTGGACCACGACCGAGGCGAGGTTGCCGTCGGGCTGCAGGTACGCGGCACCCAGCATGTAGCGCTGCTTGCCCCGGCCCTGAGGCGGGACTCCCTCGGCGTACATCACCTTCCGCCCGTCGGGCGTCGTCGTCTGGGTACAGGTCAGGCCGCCGAGTTGCTCACTGCACCGGCTGACGAACTGCGCGGAGTCGACCGCGATGATCACCGTCTGCTTGATCGCACCCGATCGCCAGGTCTCGATCACGCCGAACTGCTCGGGCACGGTGTCGTTGTAGTCGTGGGTGAGCGTGCCACCGGTCAGCACCCGTACGGCGGCCGCGTGCGCCTGATCGATCGTCGGCTTGAAGTTCTTCAGCTCGTCCTCGGCCTGCTGCTCCTCCGTCGACAACGGCGGCAGGTCGACCCGGAGATCGGTGACGAGCGCGAACAGCTTCGCGTCGGTGATGCCCATTCCGTGCACGGGCACGGTCGCGTTGTTCCCCCAGAACGGGTTGACCGTCGCCATCACGAACTCGCCGTCGGCCTTCGTGTACGTCAGCTCGACCGCCTCACCGCGCCGGCCCAGCTGTGCCGTCCGCCCGTTCGGCAACGTCACCGACCGGCAGGTCAGCGGCGGCGCGAAGGCCCCCGAGCCGCAGCGGTCGCTGACTGCGGACGCCGACGTGGCGACGGCGAGATCGATGTAGCCGACGCCCTCTTGCCCGGCGATCCGCCAGCCGATCCGGCCACCACCGCGCCGGATTCCCGTGGTGTGGTCGAACCCGAATCCACCCTTGCTGCTGTAGTCGAGGTGCTTGCCGCCTGGATCGAGATGCTGCTGCAGCGCCGCTCGCATCGCCCGGTCGAACGCTTTGTCCTGCGCCTCGTTCCCTGCTGGATCGGAGGGCTTCACCACCGGGGGCCTGACCGACACCGACGTACTGGTGGTGGCGGCCGGCAGCTCGCTCCGGACCGCATTCGGCGTCAGCCAGCTCGTCACACCGACAGCAACCGCGCCGACGGCCGCGACGGAGACGACTCCGCCCGCACCGGCCAGCATCCGCCTGCGACGCAGTCGTCGACGGCCGGCCTCGAGGTCTTCCGACACGGCCCGCGGCAGGAAGTCGTCCTGCCACGCGGCGGCCTTGGTGAGCTGCGCGCTCAACTCCTTCTCGTCGATCATCGGTCCTGCCCTCCTACCGTCCCGAACTGGGCGGTGAGCAATGCGGTCAGCCGGGCGAGCGCCCTGGCGTTCTGGCTCTTGACCGTGCCGGGACTGCAGTGCAGGTCCGCGGCGGTCTCGTCGATCGACATCCCGAGGAAGTGCCGGAGTACGACGACCCGCCGCTGCCCGATCGGCAGCGTCGCGAGCGCGTCCATCACGGCGCTGCTGTCCTCGACCGCCGGTGGCGGCGCCGACGGCTCCTCCAGCCCGTCGAGGCCCGGCGCCTCCCGGCGCCACGGCCGCCGGCTCTCGTCGATCCCGGAGTTCACCAGGATCCGCCGGGCGTACGCGTCCACGTTCCCGGCCCGCTGCACCCGCGGCCAGGCGACGTACAGCTTCAGCAGCGCGGTCTGGACCAGGTCCTCCGCCTTGTGCACGTCCCCGCACAGCAGGTACGCCACCCGGCGCAGCTGCGTGCGCCGTTGCGCGACGTACGCGCTGAACTCCTCGTCCCGCGAGCCCATTCGGTCGTCCCCTCACTCGGTCTGTCAACGATGAGTACGAGGCGGGCGCGACTCAGGTTGTCAGAACGGCGGGTGACCGATCGGTAATGTCATGATGTGCCGCATGGAGCTGAAGATGTCGGCGTCGTACGACGCCACCCCTGAGGAAGTCTTCGCGATCGTCACCGACGGCACCTTTCGCGAGCAGGCCTGCGAGAAGACCAAGGCGCTGTCGTACGACGTCAAGGTGAGCACGACCGGCGACGACACCGTGGTCCGGGTCGAGCGCAAGATGCCGTCGAACGACGTACCGGACATCGCGCGCAAGTTCGTCGGCGAGACGCTGACCGTGGTGCAGACCGAGACCTGGCACGCGGCCAAGCCGGACGGGTCGCGCGACGCCGACGTGCACGGGGAGATCGCCGGGACGCCGGTGACGCTGAAGGGCACCGCGACGATCCGGTCCGAGGGGGCGCAGACCGTGCAGGCGATCACGCTGGACGTGAAGGTCGCGGTCCCGCTGATCGGCAAGAAGATCGAGCCGTTCGTCGTCGAGGCGATCCGGTCCGGCCTGGCCAAGGAGCACGAGCTCGGCCGCGAGTGGCACGACGGCACCAACTGAGCCGTGTCGCTACCCGGCAGGCGCCGGCTCCGGTGGCAACCTGGAAACGGAATGTCACCGGAGGTGAGCCTGTCGTGCGAACGAAGCGAAGGACTACCGAACCGTCGGCCGGCGAGGACACGCAGTACTGCGTGTTCTGCGAGGCGACGGTCCTGTTCGAGCGGGTCGAGGCCGGGGACCACCCCGTCGACGACCCGGCCGGCGAGTGGATCTGTGTCAGCTGCGGCTCGGCCCTGCTGATCGGCCCACCGCTGCAGCATCTCGAACACACCGCCTGACCACTCGTACGCCGGTCTGTCGGCCAGGGCGGCGACGGACAGACCGGCCTCAGAGCTGGACGCGGATGCCGGCTCCCCTGCTGTCGGCATCCGCGCCCGCACCTCTCGACCTACAGCGGCGGGCCGAAACCACACAGGACCGGCCGGGCCCGCGCCGGGTCCAGCGCGTTGGCGACCAGTTGCGCCACGGTCGGGTCAAAGGCCAGCCCGACGTGCCCGACCGGATCCAGCGGGCAGGTGTCCTGCACGAACTGGTTCTTCACCCCGGACTCCCGGATGAACGACGTCTCGTGCGGCGTCACCAGCGCGTCCAGCCGCGAGGCGATCACGGTGTACTTGACGCCTGGCTGCGCGATCGGACCGGCGGTCAGCTTCGCGACCTCGGAGCCCCCGACGATGATCTCGTCGCAGGCCGGGCAGCCGAAGTCGCGCAGCACCTGGTCGACCAGCGGCCGCAGCCCGAGGTAGTCGCCGACGCTGACCAGCCCGGCGAACGTCGTACCGTGCGTCGGCGGCGCCAGCGCGACGACCTTGCCGACCTTCCCGGCGTACCCGCGGACCTTCGGCCCGTACAGGCTCTGGAAGCCACCCTCGGAGTGCCCGACGATGTCGAACTTCGCGGCGCCGGTCGCGGCCCGGACCTGGTCGACGAACGCCTCGATCTGCGCCGACGACCGGACGATCGAGACCGTGCCGCCGACCGGGATCGCGGGCGTCGCCTGACCGTAGGTGAGCGTGAAGGCGCAGTAGCCCCTGGACGCGAGGTACGGGCCGAGGAACGAGTAGTTGCCCGGGCCGTTGCCGCCGAGGCCGTGCAGCAGGACGAGCGGGTTCGGGTGGGCGGCGGACGGCTTGCAGGCCCAGTTGTCGAACCCTGAGGACGGCGCGGCGACCGCCGTCGTGGTGGTGCCGACGGCCAGCAGTACGGCGGCCAGGAGGCCGGCGCCGGCGCGTCGGAGGAGGTGGGGTTTCATCGCGGCTCCCGAGGGGCAGTGTCGTTCGGTGACGACGAGGTGACCGACAGTGGAGCACGTTCGCGGGTTCCTGACAAGCGCTCGTGTTCAGAACTGGCACGTCTGGTTACCAACCCGCCGCACAGGGTAACGTCCGGCGCATGGGGCGAGTGATCAGAGGTCTGGACGCCGAGCAACGCCGAGCCGAGCGGCGCGAGCAGCTGCTCGACGCCGCGCTCGATCTGTTCGCCGCGCAGGGGTACCTGAACACGTCGATCGAGCAGATCTGCACGAAGGCGTACGTCGGGACGAAGAGCTTCTACGAGGTCTTCGACAACCGCGAGTCCTGCTACGTCGCGCTGCTGAAGCGGACCTCGGAGCGCCTCGAGGACACCATGATCACGCTCGCGGCGAACCACGCGGGCGGCCGCGAGCGCGAGGTCGCGCCGGGCCTGCTGGCGGCGTTCGCCCACGCGCTCGTCGACGACCCCCGGGTCGCCCGGGTCACCTTCGGCCAGGCCGGCGGCATCTCCGAGACCGTCGAGCGGCAGCGCCGGACCAACCGCCGCTGGGCCGCGGGATTCCTCGAGCAGCTCTGGAACTCCTACGACGGCCCGCAGTCCGAGCTCGACCACCGGATGCGCCACGGCGTCGCGATCGGTCTGGTCGGCGGCCTGTTCGACCTGATCTCCGACTGGCTGCTCGACGCGGACCTGCACGACCAGCGCCAGCTCGAGGACCTGATCGACGACCTCACGACGTTCTACATCACCGTGCGGCGGGGACTTGTCACGGAGAACTGACCCGTCGCAGTGGTCGTACCGGCCGTTGATCTGGCTGGCCGTCGCCACGTTCTCGACCGGAATCGATGGCTACGTCCTGGCCGGGCTGCTGCCGGCGATCGCCGACGACCTGAACGTCGAGCCGGCCCTTGCCGGGCAACTGGTGTCGGTGTTCGCGCTGACCTCAGCACTCGCGGGACCGGTGCTCGGCACGGTGACGAGCCGCTGGGAGCGACGCGGCACGATCGGCTCGTCGCTGGCGGTCTTCGTGCTCGGCAACCTGGTCGTCGCACTCGCTCCGAACTACCCGATCGCCGTCGGCGGCCGTGTGGTGGCGGCGCTCGGCGGCTGCCTGCTCAACGCAGCGGTCACCGGCTACGTGATCGCGCTGACGCCGATCCGGCACCGCGGCAAGGCGCTGTCGTTCGTCCTCGGCGGCTGGATGACCGCGACCGCGCTCGGCGTACCGGTCGGCCTGGCGCTCGGGCAGTCCAGCTGGCGGTTCCCGCTGATCCTGGTGTCGGTCGTCGGGACCGTCGCGCTGGTCGGCATCCTGCTCCGGCTCCCCCACCTGCATCTGCCGGCGGGATCACTGGCCGATCGGCTGCGCCCGTTGCGGCAGCCGCGGTTGCTGGCCGGGCTGCTCGTCACGACCGGAATCCTCTGCAGCAGCTACACGTGCTTCACGTACGCGACGATCATCCTGAGCCCGGCGTACCCGGGCGGCTGGGTGATCATCGCGATCATGTTCGGGTACGGCGTCGCGAGCATGCTCGGCAACGCGGTGACCGGCCGGCTGGTCGACCGCTTCAGCGCGCCGCGCGTGCTCACCGTCGTCCTGAGCGGCCTGCTGCTGAACGCGCTCCTGGGCGTGTTCACGTTCGCGGTCGGCGCGGTGGCGGTCGCCGGGCTGGTGTGGTTCTTTGCCGCAGGCATCGGAAACGGCGGCGCGGCCGTTCCCCAGCAGGCGCGGCTCGCGGCGCTCGCGCCGGATTCCGCGGCGATCGTGATGGCGCTGAACGGCAGCGCGATCTCACTCGGCCTGGCGCTGGGTGGCGGGCTCGGCGGCGTGACGCTGGCCGCGGGCTCGCCGTCGTACGGGCTGCTGGGCGTCGCGGCCGTCGTGCTGGCGATCACCTTGGCGCTGCACGTGGTGGTGCAGCGCCAAGGTGCCGGGATCAGCCCTGGTGCGGGTACCGGTAGTCGGTCGGAGCGGCGAAGGTCTCCTTGATCGACCGCGGGCTGGCCCAGCGGATCAGGTTCCACATCGAGCCGGCCTTGTCGTTCGTGCCGCTCGCGCGGGCGCCACCGAACGGCTGCTGGCCGACGACCGCGCCGGTCGGCTTGTCGTTGACGTAGAAGTTGCCGGCCGCGAAGCGCAGGTACTCGCTCGCCGTGGCGACCGCGTGCCGGTCCTGCGCGATGACCGCGCCGGTCAGGCCGAACGGCGCCGCGCTCTCCATCTGCTTGAGCACGGTCTCGTAGTCGCCGTCCTCGTAGACGTGCACGCCGAGGATCGGGCCGAAGTACTCGGTGGTGAAGATCTCGTCGGTCGGGTCGTCGGAGACCAGCAGCGTCGGGCGGACGAAGTAGCCCTGGCTGTCGTCGTACGTCCCGCCGGCCAGCACCTCGATCGCGTCGCTGGCCTGGGCCCGGTCGAGCGCCGCCTTGTGCTTGGCGAACGCGCGCTCGTCGATCACGGCGCCGATGAAGTTCGACAGGTCGGTCACGTCGCCCATCGTCAGCGAGTCGGTCTCGGCCGCGATGTCGTCACGGATCTGGTTCCAGACCGAGCGGGCGACGTACGAACGGGAAGCGGCCGAGCACTTCTGGCCCTGGTACTCGAAGGCGCCGCGGACCATCGCGGTCTTCAGGACGGCCGGGTCGGCCGACGGGTGCGCGAGGATGAAGTCCTTGCCGCCGGTCTCGCCGACCAGCCGCGGGTAGGTCTTGTACGACGCGATGTTGGCGCCGACCGTGCCCCACAGCCGCTGGAAGGTCGGGGTGGAACCGGTGAAGTGGATGCCGGCCAGGTCCGGGTGGGTCAGCGCCGCGTTGCTGACCTCGATGCCGTCGCCGGTGACCAGGTTGATCACGCCGGCCGGGAGCCCGGCGGCCTCGAACAGCCGCATCGTCCAGTGCGCCGCGAACTGCTGGGTCGGCGACGGCTTCCAGACCACGGTGTTGCCCATCAGCGCGGGCGCGGTCGGCAGGTTGCCGGCGATCGCGGTGAAGTTGAACGGGGTGATCGCGTAGACGAAGCCCTCGAGCGGGCGGTAGTCGGTGCGGTTCCAGACGCCGGGCGACGAGATCGGCTGGTCGCTGATGATCTGCCGGGCGAAGGCGACGTTGAAGCGCAGGAAGTCGATCAGCTCGCAGGCGGCGTCGATCTCGGCCTGCTGCACGGTCTTGGACTGACCGAGCATGGTGGCCGCGTTCAGGGTGTCGCGCCACGGGCCGGCCAGCAGGTCGGCGGCCTTCAGGAAGATCGCGGCGCGGTCGTCGAAGGACAGCGAGCGCCACGACGGCGCCGCCGCGAGCGCCGCGTCGACGGCCGCCTGGCCGTCGGCCTGCGTCGCGTTGCCGAGGGTGCCGAGCACGTGGGAGTGCTTGTGCGGCTGGACGACGTCGATCCGCGCGCCGCCGCCGAGCCGCTGCTCCCCGCCGATCGTGCAGGTCAGGTCGATCGCACCGGCGGCGTTGAACTCCTTGAGCTTCGCCTCCAGGCTGCCCCGCTCGGGCGAACCCGGCGCGTAGCCCCGGACCGTTTCGTTGGCGGGGGTGGGGACGGCGGTGACGGCATCCATGCTGCGCTGCTCCTCGATCGACTGGGGTGGGTACGCCGGTACGCGGCTGCGGGCGCGCGGGCCGGCCCGATCGGGGCCCAACCGCGACACGTTCGCGCCTTCATGCTGCCACGTCGAAGGCTGGGACCACGAACCCGACTGGTCTCCCACTGTTGTAGCAGATCATCCAATCCAGCTGGATCTGGAGTGTGTATTACGAGACGATCCGGACCGTCCCGGTGATCGCGTGCGTGGCGCCCGTCCACCAGCGCAACGTGCCGTCGCCGTCACGGCCGGCCAGCGTCCAGGAGTACGCCCCGGGCGGCAGCAGCCGGCCCGCCGAGTCGCGCCCGTCCCAGTCGGCGCGCGCCGATCCGGTGGTGGTCGCGCAGCTGAGCGTACGGCGTACGGTCGTGCCGGACTTGATCGTGAGCGTGCAGGTCGGCAGCGCCTTGCTGATCCCGAACTCGGTGTTCCACAGCCGCAGCGCGGGGTTGAACGAAGGCGGCGCCGAGCCGTTCCCGAGGTACTTCGGGTAGGCGACGAACGCGGAGTTCGAACCGATCTTGGCGAGGTCGTCCGGAGCGATCCAGGCCAGCGTCTCGTCGTGCACATCGAAGGAGCCGTACCAGCGCAGGGCGCCGACGACGCCGGTGGCCGAGGTGCCGAGCCGTCCGACCTTGAGCGTTGCCGTGGTGGCGTCACGGTTCGCGTAGGTGTCGTACACCACGTGCCCGCCCGACATCTTCAGGCGACGGGTGTGCCCGGAGGAGACCAGGATCGCCGCCGTCTTCGTCTGCATGTTGCGATGGCCGACGACCGACTGGGCGCAGTCGTCCTGAGCGTTGCTCGCGCAGGTAGCCCAGGCGATGAAATCGTCGTGCACGGCGACCTCTCGGACCACCGCGGCTCCGGCTGCCTTGACCTGCAGGAGGGCACCGCTGGCCAGGTCCCGGCGCCAGACGACGTTCTTGTCGTCGGCCCAGGTGAGGTAGTTGCCCCACAGATCGACCGCCTGAGACCAGTTCGCGGTGATCGCCGGCCGCGTGCTGACGCCGGTCCGCAGGTCGTAGATCATCGGCACCTCGTCGCCGTACCACGGGTAGCAGCCCGGGCCTGGCGGATCGCAACGGTCGCCGGTGTAGACGGCCTTCCACCACAGCAGGCGCGAACCGGAGATCCGCAGTTCCTGCCCACCGACGATCGCTTCCCGCAGCACCGGAGCGAAGACCCTGGTCCGGACGCCGTCGTCGGCGATCAGCCACAGCCTGCCCAGGTTGTCCGTGAAGGCAGTGCGGCGCCCTTCGCGAGACATCATGGGCGTGCCGACCTGCGACTGACCGATCCTGACCTGCGGCGTCAACGCGACCGCTCCGGTCGGGCGGGTGTAGAACCTGCGGCCGACCGAGAGGCCGGGCGGCTGGCTGTCGATGTACGCCGCACCGCCCGCGCCGAGCGACACCGAGTTCGCGATCGGTGGCAGCAGTTCGACGGCAGCGAGCCGGGTGCGGGCGGCGGTACCGCCGACGGCGGCCGCGGCGTCGACGCCCGGAGTCGGTTGCCTGGTGTCGAAGACGAAGCGGGAACCGTCGCCGGCCACCGTGCGGGTGTCGGCGGTCTGCGTCCGGGTGCCGTTCGCCGCGATCGAGCCCGAGGCGCAGTCGAGAGTCTGCTGACAAGTTGTCCACGCGGTCGCGCCACCGGCGATCGCCGTCGCGACGATCCAGCCCGGCAGCCTGGTCGCCACCGGCGGGGCTGATCCGTCCGTGGAGGACCGGACGACGTACGAACTGGTCGGCGGGTTCTCGGTGAGGTCCTGGTGCGCCCACGCCACCGAGTCCCCCGACAGGGAGACCGCGCCCTTGAAGCCGGTGTGCCCGCCGTCGGCGATCTGGCGCGGGTGCGTCGGATCGGCGTACGAGCGGTAGAACAGTTCCTGGTTGCCGTCGGCTCCGGACGAGTCGAGCGTGACCCAGCCGGTGTCGTCCATCGCGACCAGGCTGTAGCTGCCCGGCGCCGGGTAGTGGTTCGTCATCCGGCAGCCGGTCGGGCTGACCTCTACGCGGTCGCCCTCGTTGCTGATCCAGCCCCACGTGGCGAACAGACCGACGCCGTCCGAACGTCCGGCGGGATCGGCGGGCGGCGGGACGTCGGTGCAGCGCTTGGTCACCGGCGTACCGATGTACTGGTAGCTGCTGCCCGTCCCGAAGATCTTGTCGCCGGCGAGGCGCTTGAAGCCCAGGTCGACCTGGTACGCCGCGGCACCGGTCGGTTTCACCCAGGCCGACAGTTCGCTCAGGGCGTTGCTGTCGTTCCGCGAGACCCTGTACAGCACGCCGGCCGGCGAGGCACCCAGGACCTCGACGTACGGGCGGTCGAACAGGATCCGGTCCAGATCCTGCACTCCCGCCGCTCCCGCCGAAGCCGGTACCGCCCCCAGTACCACGAGCGCCCCGACCAGCCGGCGTGCTGTCATCTCGACCCCTCCCCTTGCCCACTCGATGCAGCGGGGGCCCGAGAAGTTGCGTCGCCAGGCGAGAAGCAGGATCACTTCCGCCAGGGCATGTGCTGCAAGGTCCACGTGTTGCCGTCGGGGTCGGCGAAGGCGGCGTAGAAGACTCCGCCCAGATCC
This sequence comes from Kribbella lupini, assembly GCF_039529595.1. NCBI lineage: Bacteria > Bacillati > Actinomycetota > Actinomycetes > Propionibacteriales > Kribbellaceae > Kribbella > Kribbella lupini. The sequence continues at coordinate 471,806 of NZ_BAAANC010000002.1, forward strand.
CGCACCGGCTCGACGTCGACGCCGCGGTCGATCAGGTCCGCGCGGGCGGCCTCGATGTCGGCGACCACCAGGTGCAGCCCGCGCAGGCTGCCGACCGGCATCTCCACGTCGGACAGCCCGGTGGACAGCAGGATCGAGCAGAACGACCCCGGCGGCGTCAGCTGCACGATCCGTACGCCGTCAGCCGGTGTCACGTCGACATCGGCGTGGAAACCGGCGCGCGTGTAGAACTCCTTGGCCCGATCCACGTCCGTCACGGGCATCGGGATCAGCTCGAGCAGGTAGGCCCCCGGTTTGACCTCCACCGCTGTGGGGTCAGGCAGAACCTCGTCAACGCTCGCCGGCACCTCGGTGTGCGTCGGCCGGTCGTCCGGCAGTTGCTCGCTCATTTCGCTCCCCCCGGTCCGCGGGCGGCAGGCCCGCGGACCATCCGTCGGCTAGGCCGACTTCTTCGTCGCCTTCTTGGCGGCTGTCTTCTTCGCCGGGGCCTTCTTGGCCGCGGCCTTCTTCGCCGGGGCCGCCTTCTTCGCGGCGGCCTTCTTCGCGGGCGCCGACTTCTTGGCCGGCTCCTCCGACGACGATCCGCCACCGGCCCGCCGGGCCTTCGCGGCCTCGACCGACGCGCGCAGCGCGGCGACCAGGTCGACCACCTCGGCGCCCTCGGGCTCCTCCTCCTCGGACTCCGGCAGCGGCACGCCGGCCGCCTTCGCCTCGACGACCTGCTCCAGCGCCTGCCGGTACTCGTCGTGGTACTGGTCCGGGTCGAACTCGCCACGCAGGGTGTCGATGTACGACTCGGCCATCGCCTTCTCCTGCTTGCGGATCTCGATGTCCTCGTCCGGCGCCGCGAAGGAGGCGTCGCGCACCTCGTCCGGCCACAGCATCACCTGCAGGACCAGCACGTTCTCGTGCGTGCGCAGCAGCGCGAGGCTCTCGCGCGACCGCAGCGCGACCTTCACCAGCGCGTACAGGTCGGAGCCCTCGAGCGCGTCCCGGAGCAGCACGTACGGCTTGCCGCCGGGCCCGCCGTCGGCGGCCAGGTAGTACGACTTGCCCAGGTAGAGCGGGTCGACCTGGTCGGCCGGCACGAACTCCAGCACGTCGATGACCTTCTTGCTGGACAGCGGCAGGTCGGCGAAGTCGTCCGGCTCCAGCACGATCATCCGGCCGTCGGCCATCTCGTAGCCCTTGCCGATGTCGGAGTACGGGACCTCCTCGCCGTCGATCGAGCAGATCCGCTTGTACCGGATCCGGCCGCCGTCGGCGACGTGGACCTGGCGGAAGGAGATGTCCTTCTCCTCGGTCGCGGAGTACACCTTGATCGGGATCGTCACCATCCCGAACGAGATGGCCCCCTTCCAGATCGCCTGCGCCATCGCTATCAGCTCCCTGTCAGCTCAACCGTCAAGCCTTGCCCCGCCGGCCTTCCGCCGCGAGGAGATCCGGGATCTCCTGCGTGGCGTACCACAGCAGGTCTTCACCTTCGCACGAGTCGAGGGCGAAGACAGCGTCTTCGTGGTCCGGACTCGCGGTGTCACCGTGGGCCACGTCCCACAGCAGCGCCGCCTTGCCGACCACGTCCGCGGCGCTGTCCGCGTCCAGGTGCACCGCCGCCACCGCGGACCACGGGATCACCACGTGCAGCTCCAGCCGCGCGTCGCCCAGGTGGACGCTGCCGTCGGCGGGCGGGACGGCCGAGACCTCGCAGGCGATCACCACCCGCTTGCGCGGCGCGGCCGGGTCGGCGGCCAGCAGCCCGACCGAGGCCTTCGCGGCCTGCGCCATCGCGGCGTACTCGAGCTCCTCGTCGTCGCCCTGGCTGTACCACTCGCGCAGCGCCGGGGTCACGGCGTACACCGTCATCGGCGCCGGGCCGATCTCGGCGGCGTGGCAGGCCGCGTCGAGCAGCGGCAGGGTGGACGGTACGTAGACCCTCATTGGTCCGCCTTCTTGGTGGTCCGGGGCTTCTTCCGGCCACGGGTGGCCCGGTTCCGGCTGCCCTTGGTGGTGTCCAGCAACTCGTCCAGCGCGTCGGTGACGCACTGGGCGAACACGGCCAGGTCCGGCATCGCCGTGCGGTCCGCGTTCAGCCCGAACGAGACCTTGCCGTCGTACGACGTGACGCCGACCGACAGCCCCTGGCCGGGCATCAGCGGGACCACCGGGTACGACGCGAGCATCGGCGCGCCCTGGGCGTAGAGCGGGAACTGCGGCCCCGGCACGTTGGTGATCACGACGTCGTCGATCGGCCGGACCGTGGCGGTGGCGACCCGGGCGGCGAGCGCGTGCAGCGTGGTCGGGGCGAAGCCGGCGATGCCGACCAGCGACCGGGCGCTGACCGCGCGCCCGGTGTCCTTGTGAACCTTGGTCTGGTACGAGATCTGGTGCAGCCGCATGACGGGCGAGTTCTCCCCGACCGGCAGCGTCACGGTCGAGGCGATCACCGACGACCCGAGCGACGTCGGCTCCTCGTCCTCGTCGTCACGGATGCTCACCGGTACGACGGCGCGCACGCTCCTGGTCGGGCCGACGCCCTCGCCGCGCGTCATCATCCATGCCCGGAAGGCGCCGGCGACGACGGCCAGGACCACGTCGTTGATCGTGCCGCCGTGCATCGCGCGAACGGTCCGGTAGTCCTCGAGGTCGGTCTGCACGGTGGTGAACCGGCGCTGCCCGGAGGTCTTCACGTGCAGCGAGCTCTCGTGCCCGTGCCGCTGGGCGACCAGCGAACCGACCACGTCACCGATCACCTCGCGCACCGACGTCGAACCGGTCAGGCTGGCCATCTCGGCCCGGGCCAGCTCCAGGACCGCGGTCGGGTGCCGGGTCGCGTCGGCGAAGACGCCGGCCAGCAGCTCCAGCGCGGACGGCGGGTGGTCGGGCTGCCAGGTGTCGGTCGGCGTGTCCCGCGGGTGCGCCGTCGAGTCGAGCACGACCTGGCCGATGTCGACCGTGCTGTTGCCGTCGACAAGCGCCTGGTGGGACTTGGAGATGATCGCGAACCGGTCGCCCTGCAGGCCTTCGACCAGGTACATCTCCCACAGCGGGCGGGCCCGGTCGAGCCGCCGGGACATGATCCGGGCGACCAGCTCGAGCAGCTGCGCGTGCGTGCCCGGGCGCGGCAGGGCGGAACGCCGTACGTGGAAGGTGATGTCGAACTCTTCGTCGTCGACCCAGACCGGCCCGGCGAAGCGGCCGGGGACCTGCTGGACCCGCTGCCGGTAGCGCGGCACGAAGGCGATCCGGTCGCGGATCAGCGCGACCAGGCTCTCGTAGTCGAACTCGTCGTCGGAGTGCACCGGCGGCTCGAAGATGTCGACCGTGCCGACGTGCATCGGCGTGGCCGGGGACTCGGCCTTGAGGAAGGTCAGGTCGAGCGACGACAAGCGGTCCGGCATCGGCGTGGCCTTCCTTTCCTCGATCTGGTCAGCTCACCCTAGCCGCCTGCGCCGACAGTGAGCTGCGACACTACTGAAGGCGATCGTGACACGACTGATGGTCGGTGACGGGAACCCGGCGTGGCCGGTGTTCGTAGCACCCAGTGGGCGTGTTCGGCGCCCTTCGTGATCTGACCACGCTGAAAGGCCCCTCGCATCATGCGTTCGACGTTCTCCCGCGGTACCGCTCTCGCGCTCCTGCCCGCTCTCGGCATGCTGGTCCTGGCCGGCTGCGGCGACGACTCCGGCAGCGGCAGTACGCCGTCCCCGAGTGCCCCGGTGACGACGCCGAGCGACACGCCGTCGTCGACTGCTTCGGCGACACCGTCGGACGACCCGAAGAACACGCCGTCGAACACCGCGGACCCGTCCGGCGAGCAGGCCGACGTGACGATCAACGTCACCGTTGCCAACGGCAAGGTGAACCCGAGCGGCGACAGCATCAAGGTGAAGGCCGGTCAGACCGTCCTGGTCACCGCGGTCAGCAACGCGGCCGACGAGCTGCACATCCACGGGTACGACAAGGAGCTCGAGCTGGCGCCGGGCAAGCCGACCTCGATCAAGTTCACCGCGAACATGAAGGGCACCTTCGAGGTGGAGACGCACGAGAGCGGCAAGCTGGTCGCCAAGCTCGTCGTGTCCTGACCCGATGACGTCTCTTCTGCTGCCGCTCCACGGGATCGGCGGCCGGCAGGACCTGCCCGTCCCGTTCGGGCTGGCCGTCGGCGGTGCCGCGGTCGCGATCGCGCTGTCGTTCGTCGTACTGGGTGTTGCCTGGCGTACGCCGAAGTACCGCGGCAACGCGTCCGGCCGGCCGCTGCCGGACGGTGTCACGCGGACGATCGACGCCGGATGGTTCCGCTGGATCGTCCGGCTCGTCGGGCTGGCCGTCTTCCTCTACGCGATGGTGGCGCTGCTGTTCGGCGTCGACCGGCTGACCAACCCGATCTTCGGGTTCGTCTACATCCTCGTGTGGGTCGGTCTGGTCCCCATCTCGCTGCTGCTCGGCCCGGTCTGGCGCACGCTGAATCCACTGCGCACGATCCACCTGCTGATCTCGAAGCTGCTGCGCCAGCCCGCGTCGCAGGGGCTGCTCGAGCTGCCGAAGTGGGTCGGGCTCTGGCCCGCGGCGCTCGGGATCGTCGCGTTCACCTGGCTCGAGCTGGTCGCGCCCGACCGCGCGACACTGCCGGTGCTGCAGGCCTGGCTGGCCTTGTACGTCGTGATCACGCTGTTCGGAGCGATCCTGTTCGGTGACCGCTGGTTCGCCGCCGGCGACCCGTTCGAGGCGTACGCGACGCTGATGTCCCGGCTGTCCCCGTGGGGCCGGCGCGACGACGGCAAGCTCGTGTTCCGCCGCCCGCTGGAGAACCTGGACGGCCTGAAGGTGCAGCCCGGCCTGGTCGGACTGGTCTCCGCTCTGCTCGGCAGTACGGCGTACGACGGCTTCTCGAACTCGTCGGCCTGGATCGGCTGGGCGCAGAACTCCGGCTACTCGATGACCCTGCTCGGCACGCTGATGCTGATCGCGTTCATCCTGTTCGTCCTCGTCACGTACTCCGGCGCGACGCTGCTGGCCGGGCGGCTCTCGGACAGCTCGCGCGCCTCGCTGCCGGGGCTGTTCGCGCACTCGGTCGTGCCGATCGCCTTCGGGTACGTCGTCGCGCACTACCTGACCCTGTTGATCCTCGAGGGCCAGCGGACGCTCATCTACCTGAGCGACCCGCTGAGCAACGGCGCCAACGTGTTCGGCACCGGGCTGCTCGCCGTCAACACCGGGATCACCAACCACAGCACGGCGATCTCGGTCATCCAGGTCCTGGCCGTCGTCTGCGGCCACCTGCTCGGCGTCGTCTCCGCACACGACCGGGCCGTCGCGCTGTTCCCCCGCCACAAGGCCCTGGCTGGCCAGGTCCCGCTGCTCGTCGTCATGGTCGGCTACACCGCCGGCGGGCTCCTGCTGCTGTTCTCTTCGTAGATGTTCACCCCGTCGGAACGCTCGGCCCTCCGCGACCAGCTGATCGCGGAGGCTCGGGCGGATGCGCGAATCACAGGTCTGGCGCTGACCGGTTCGGGTGCTTCCGGGTCCGAGGACGAGTGGTCGGACATCGACCTGTACCTGGGGGTCGGCACCGAGCTGCCGGTCGTGCTCGAGGAGTGGACCGCGAGGATGTACGCCGAGCACGGGTGCGTGGCGCACCTGGATCTGCGGGTGCGGCGTACGACGTACCGGGTGTTCTTCCTGGCGAGCACCTTGCAGGTGGATGTCGCCTTCGCGCCTGCTTCCGAGTTCGGTGCTCTGGGACCGGCGTTCCGGACCGTGTTCGGGGAGGCTGTCGAGCAAGCGCCGTTCGATCGGCCTCTTCCTGCCGACCTGATCGGGATGGGGTGGTTGTACGCCCTGCACGCGAGGTCGAGCATCATGCGGGGCAAGGGCTGGCAGGCCGAGCACATGATCAGCGGCCTGCGCGATCAGGTGCTGATGCTCGCGTGCCTTCGGCACGACCTTCCGGCCGGCGACGGGCGGGGCTACCACCTGTTGCCGCCGGCGCTGCTGCGGCCGCTGGAGGGATGCCTCGTCCGTGCGATCGACCCCGCCGAGCTGGATCGGGCGCTGGGCGCGACGATCCAGGTGTTCCTCGGCGAGGTCGCGGCGGTCGACCCTTCGCTGGCTAGCCGGCTGAGCGCTCCGCTGCGGGAGCTTTCGCTCGCGACGTGATCGCCAGGACGACGAAGGCGATCATCCCGAGGATCAGGTGGGAGTTGCCCGGGATGGACTGCCAGAAGGACCAGCTGAGCTCGCGGTCGTCGCGGTAGGGGACCCACCAGATCGAGCGGAGCACGAACAGCCCGTACCAGAGGACCGCGGTCACGATCGCGGGACGGCGACCCCACCGGCCGTCGACCGCGCGGATCAGGCTGACACCGAGCGGGATGATCCAGACCCAGTGGTGGCTCCACGAGACCGGCGACGCGTACAGGACGGCGAGCGCCATCACGGAGATCGCGGTGACGCGCTCGTCGGCCAGCCAGTAGCGGCGCGCCAGCCAGAGCACGAGCAGGCCGAAGACCGCCGACAGCACGAACCAGACCGGCTGGATCCAGCCGGCGTCGTCGCCGAGGCGGCTGAGGAAGCCCATGAACGACTGGTTCGCGGTGTAGGCCAGGCCGCCGACGCGGTTGGCGTTGCGGATGACGACGGTCCAGTACTCCCACGACTGGTTCGGGACGACGGCGAAGCCGATCGCCATCGTCGCCAGCAGCCCGAGCACCGCGTTGCGGAACGCGCGCCACTGCTTGGTGATCAGCAGGAACGCGAGGAACGGCAGCGGGGTCAGCTTGACGCCGATCGTCACGCCGACCCAGAACCCCCGCCAGCGGGCGTTCTGCGGCCTGATCAGGTCGAGCAGGATCATTGCCGTCAGCAACAGGTTGATCTGGCCGAACTGGATCGTCTGCCAGACCGGTTCGAGCAGCAGCGAGGCGAGCGTCAGGGCTGCCAGTACGGCGATGCGCTTGTGGCTCAGATGTTGGGGCAGCAGGTTCCAGGCGGACTCCGGGAGCGCCGCGCGCCAGATCGCCCCGATGCAGAGGACGGAGATCGTCGTCCAGACCACCAGCGCGACACCCCACGGCACCGCGGCCAGCGGGACCATCGCGATCGCCGCGAACGGCGGGTACGTGAACGGCAGTCCCGAACCGGGCAGCTGCGCGTCGTACAAGGACGCCCGGTCGAGCAGCACCGAGCCGCCCATCCGGTACACGCGCAGGTCGATCATGCCGTCGAACAGCCCGTACGCCCAGGCGCCGAGGGCAACGAACACGGCGCAGCCGAGAATCGCTGCGACGATCCAGCGGCGGTCGGTCCGGTGGACGTCGGTGGAGGTCGTGGTCACGTGAGGTCGACTCCGAACAGTGCTTCCAGTTCGCGCTTGGTGTCCTCGTACGCGAGGTGGTGGATCGCGGTCATCCCGAGCGCGCGAGCAGCCTCGACGTTGAGCTCGAGGTCGTCGACGAACACGCACTCGGCCGGCGGCAGCCCGATCCGCTCGGCGGCCAGCAGGTAGATCTCGGGCTCGGGCTTGCGCAGCCCGACCTCGCCGGAGATGACGAGGTCGTCGAACATGCCTTCCCAGGTGTCTCGCGGGTAGGTGTTCCCCCACGAATTGGACAGCAGGGCGGTCTTGATCCCGTGGCCCTTCGCCCGGCGTACCAGGGCGGTCATCCGCGGCTCGTGCTCGAAGTGCGCGAACATCCGCTCGATCAACCCTTCGGCCTGCAGCGGCGTCCCGTCCCGCGTCACCAGCAACGCCGCCAGCTTCCGCTCGAAGTCCGGTACGGCGATCTGCCCCCGCTCCAGCGCGTGAATCGGATTGATCTCGGCCTCCGCCGGATCGGCCCCCAGCCACTCGACCACAGCCTTGAAGTACGCCTCGAAGTCAAGGTTGTCCAACTCGGCCCACCGCCCGAGCGCCACGTCGAGCCCCGACGTCAGCACCCCACCCCAATCGATCAGCAGCCCCCGCAACACCTTGTCGTCAGACATGCGCGCAAGACTACTCACGCTCGACCTCGAGCTCGGGATCGGTCTTCTTCTGCGGCAGGAACATCGTGATCGTGGAGCCCGCCCTTGAGCACCCACCGCGGATGTCCCCAGGCCCCACACCACGTGCCCGTCACCCGGGCCCGAGGACCCGACCCCGCTCTCCTCAAGCTTTTCGGCGCCGCAGACCACCCCACCCCACGCCCACGTCCCCGGCGCCACACCACAACCCCCGCCCACCATCGGGCCGGAGGACCCTGGCGCCCCCTCGGCCTCGGCTCACTCAGGTCCTCTTCAGCGCCGCAGACCACCCCAGCCCACGCCCACGTCCCCGGCGCCACACCACAACCCCAGCCCACCACCGGGACCGAGGCCAGCGCAGCCTGCTCCACCAGCTCATGCGCCCGACAGGCGCCCCTCTCCAACCCGCTCACTTCTTTCAGCGCCGCAGACCACCCCAACCCAAGCCCACGGCCCCGGCGCCACACCACAACCCCCGCCCACCATCGGGCCCGAGGCCCCAGGCGCCCCCTCGACCTCGCTCACTCAGGTCCTCTTCAGCGCCGCAGACCACCCCAACCCACGCCAACGTGCCCGGCGCCACACCACAACCTCAGCCCGCACCCAACCGAAAATCAGTTGGCGTACTCCACTGTCACATCGCCCGACGAGGTCTTCGCCGTGATCGTCCGCGTCGCCGCCGGATCCGTCCGGAGCTCCGTGCGCTCGTCCCCCGACGACGTGTCCGCGTCGACCTTGTACGTCTCGACCCCCTCCGGCACCAGCACCGTCACATCACCCGACGTCCCCTGCGCCTGCACCTCGTCAGGCGCCGCGGCGAACGTCAGCTCGACCTTCCCCGACGTCGTCTTGCTGTGCACCTTCTTCGCCGTCAGCGCACCTCCCTCGATGTCCCCCGAGGTCGCGTCCAGCGTGATCTCACCGCCGCCGACACCGTGCACCTCGATGTCCCCCGACGTTGTCTTCAGCTTCCCGACCTCGGCAACGTCCGACACCTTCACCGTCCCGCTCGTGTTGTCGACCGACACCTTCAGATCCTTCGGCACCGTGATCAGGTAGTCGGTCGAACACCCGAGCGACATGAACGTGCACCCGCTCGACTTCACCTCGAGCTTGCCGTCGCGGTAGCTCTCCTTCGGGTTGCTCCCGAACACGGTCTTCTTGAACTTCCGCTCGACCTTGATCTCCCGCACGTCCCCGGCCACCACCTCGACGTCCGAAGACTTGCTCACCACCGTCAACGAGGTCCCCTGCACCGGGTAGCTCCCCTGCGTGGCCTTCGCCTCCTCGGTCAGGTTCGTCAGCGCCCAGTAAGCACCCCCGAGAATCAGCGCCACCGAGATCGCAATCCCGAACCGCCGCTCAGGAGTCATCGCCCCGCTCGACCGACCCTGTACCTCGGACATCGCACTCCCCTAGCTACTCCCCTGCGGACCCCCTCACCCTGACACACCGTCGTTCCTCTGTCGGTGGGGTTTTCCCCCCGAAAACACCTCAGTCACCCCTGAGTCCCCCGCTCCGATCCCCGGATGACTCCCCCTGCTTTCGCCCCGGAACGAATCCACCCACCCGCCGCAATCGCACCTCGCACATTCCCCGCCGGCAACCGTGCTCCCTGCACCTTCCCGGGTACGCCGCCCCAGGCGGCCATCTCCGCACGAAGCACCCGCCCCGATCCCGCCCCCACCCTGCCGATCCCGCACTGCCACGGCCATCACCGGCCACCCGGATCCACCCAACTCTCAGCACGCACCAAGGCCCCACCCAGCAGCCGCTGATCTACAGCGGCCACCTCGATCGCGGCCAGCATGCAAGCGGCCACCGACGCCCACCACTGATCAACCCTCGCCACCAGCGCCCCCGACGGCGTGTCCCCAGCGTGTCGCCCCGCAACCGCAGGTTGATCAGTGGTGCACGTCGGCCTTCCACGGCCGATCGCGAGGGCGTCCTCCCCGCATGCCCCGGACAACCGGCAGGTACGCCGTCACTGGCCCCGGGCTAGCGGCCTCGTCATCGTCGGATCGCGCAGGTCCAGCAGCCCACCCGCCCACCGGCAACCACCCGGGCTACCGGCTCACCGGGCGGCGCGCAGAACCGCTGGGTCCGCCCGGTCTGGCCGCGTCGGCTGCCGGCTCGCCGGGCTGCCGGGCCGTAGCCTCAGGCCTCCAGGCGACCGACCCCCGCATCGTCACCGCCCGCTACGGATCCTCCCTGCGCCTCCTTGCCACCGATGTGGCCAACACCCGGGCTAGCTCAGGTGGTCCTTCTCCACCCCCGCGGCCAGTTGCTGGAACGCCTTCCGGAGCTTGCTGGACTTCGCCGTCTCCATCAGGCTTCTGCCGTGGGTCAGCGCGGCATCCGTCGCCGCCACGTCGAACGGGAGCAGCGCGGCCGGCTCCACCCCGGCGTACTGGTGGAGCGCCTCGGCCGCCGCATCCGCCGGGGAACTGCCGAGCGAGCCCGAACGCACCCGGTTCACCACCACGCGGGTAGTTGCCGACGGCACCATCGCGCGGAGTTCGTGCAGGGCACGGATCAGGCGGGTCAATCCGATCGGGTCTGCCGTACCGACGACGATCACCTCGTCGGCCTCTTCCAGCGTCGCCAGGGTCGCGCCGTTCCGCCGCGGTGCAAGCGTGTCGAACGAGATCTCCTCGTCGCTCTCGATGCAGAAGCTCACATCGACCACCGTGCACGGCGCCAACTGCCGGGCCGTCGACCACACCGACTCCAGCGCCGTCGGACGCAACTCGGTCCACCGGTCGGCGCGACTCAACCCCGTCAGCACCAGCAAGTAGTCCGCAACACCACGCGCATGCCGAGCCAGCAGCTCGATGTCGAGCGAACCGCTCCCGGCCGACCGCGCGGCCGCAGCCAGCCCGGAGGTCTCGTCGAGAATCCCCAGCATCTGCGCCACCGACCCGCCGTACACATCGGCATCGGCAAGCAGCGTAGGAATCTGCCGCGCCGACAGCTCGCTCGCCAGCCCGACGGCGACCGTGCTCCGCCCCGGCGCACCGGTCGGCCCCCAGACCGCGAGCAGCCTCCCCTTCCCCGACGGGTCGTAGTGCCGCTCGGGCGGAGTCGTCCCCGGCACCGGTACGAACCCACCGGCGAAGTGCGACACCGTCGTGGGCGGCCCCGAGTCGACCGCGTCGGTGATCGCCCGCCCGAGATCCTCACCGCTCACATCGGCCGGCAGGATCCGCTCGATCCCCATCCGCGCCAGGCGATCCTCGGCACCACTCGGCGAACCGTTGTCGGACGGATCAACCAGCGCCAGTACGACGATCCGCCGCGCGTGCAGCGCGGCCACCGCGTCCGACGTCAGCCGCGGCAGGTCCTCCGCAAGCAACACAGCCCGAGCCTGCCCACTCGCCGCCGCGGCCATCACGTCAGCAATGTCCACGCACCGCCGCGCGATCCGAATCCCCGGCGCATGCTCAGCCCGCCGTACGACGTCCGCTTCCCACGGCGCACCCGTCACCGCCAACAGCACAGGAACAGCCATCAGCACCCCCACCCAACAAGCCCCGCCGCCGACCCGGCCCCGCTCCACGCCGAGCCAATCGCCGGCCTCGCCGCACTCCGCGCCAAGCCGATCGCCGGCCTCGCCCCACTCCGCGCCAAGCCGATCGCCGGGCTCGAACCGCTCCTCGCTGAGCAACTCGTCACGTCGACGCCCGCGGATGCGTCAGCGGCCGCGGGTTCCTGCGCCGCCGCTCGCCGGATGCTCACCCCACCCATCAGCGCCCCCGTCGTACGAGGACCGGTTCGCCCGCACTCATCGCAGTGAGCGCGGCTGGAAGCTTCGGGAGGTCAGCCGGATCCAACCCGATCAGCACCTGCCTGCGTGCCGAGCCGCCGGCGACGCCCTTCACCGCGTCGATCTGGCTGACGCGGACGGTCTCCCACAGCTTCCGCGCCGGTTGCGTTGTGTCCTTCGGGATCACCCAGACATCCACCTGATCACCGGCCGCCGTGTCGGCGGGCAGACGACCAGTTGCGATCGCGAGCGGCAACTCGGTGCGGTCGTTGTCCGTCTGACTCACCGCAGCCTGCCGCGGGACGAACTCGCCCGCCTTCACCGCACGAACCATCACCAGCCCCTGCAGGTTCGCGTCGGCCGCGACGTACTGACCGGCGGCGTCGCTGCTCGTGAAGCGGACCCGGACCGTGGTCAGGTCCTCCGAGGTCAGCTTGGTGCCGGCCGGGAGGTCGCGGTCGGCCGCCCAGATCGCCGTGGTGTCGTCGGCGGACGACAGCAGCTTGGCGCCGGCCAGCGCGGTGATCGCGACCAGCAGCACGCCGAGCACGAGCCGGCCGTCCTTCCACCGGGCTCGGCGGTTGCGCTGCGGCGGGGCCGACGGCACGGCGAACCCGCTGCGAACTGGACTCTGCACCACGTCTGACTCTTTCCTGTCACCTGTCGGTCGCGCTCCGGAGCCGCCCATTCTGCCAACTCCATCGCATCGCGTGCTTTCGGTTGTCCACAGCGTCACGACGTCGGGGTGGCCTGGGGACAAACTCAATCGTCCAGTGGCCAACCGTGGCAAACTAAAGAAACATGAACTGCAGGAAGTTGCAGTTCCCACTCCCTACGTCGACCAGCGAAAGGGCGTCAGGACGTATGCCTGCACCGCGCTTCCTCCAGCTCTCCGACGTCGCCGAGGTCCTGAACATCTCGGCCAACCAGGTCTACGCACTGGTCCGCCGCGGCGACATCCCCGCCGTGAAGATCGGCGGCCGGGGTCAGTGGCGGGTCGAAGCCACCGAGCTGGAGAAGTACATCGAGCGGCTCTACACCGAGACCCGCCAGTTCATCACCAGCCACCCGTTCGGCGAGGAAGCCGAGCAGTCCGAGGACATCCACCAGTAGCCGGGCCACGCTGGGAGGGATCCGGCGCGCGCCATGGCCGCCGCCGGACAAGGCGGTCGGAAGTCGCCGGGCAGGCGGAAGGCGCAGGTGTAGGCGGAGGCCGGCGTCGCGGGGGCGGGGCGGAAGTCGCAGGCGCCGACGGGCGTCGCGAGCGGGCGAATGTCGCAGACGCAACCGGACGTCGCAGGCGTAGGCGGAGGTCGCGGCGCAGACACGCCCACGTCGTACGACGTCGGGAACGGCGCCTGGATCAGAGGTCGCGGGAGCAGGCAGCCCGGTCAGCGGCGGCGGAGAGCCGAGAGCGACTGCGTGGGGACCAGCCGGGTGTTGTAGACCTCGGTACGACGGCGCGGCGCGTCGAGCGGATGCTCGGCCATCTCGATGAAATCGGCGCCCACGCGGTCGATGGTCCCGGTGATCGGGTGCGCGTGAGGACCCGCGCAGAACAGCGTGACCGGGGAGCGATCGCGAGCGATCCCGCGGAGCAGGTGCGCTAGGCCGAGCTTGGCCGCGATGGCGCCTTCGGCCGGTTCGGCCCAGGGTCCGAGACCGTGGATCGATGTGAGGGCCTCGACGGGGATCAGCCATTCCTCGAAGCGCTCGGCCTCCAGGAGCAGGCAGTCCTTGCCGACTCTGACCAGTTCGCCCCGAACCGGCTCGGCGTGCGTCAGTTCGACCCGAACGATCGTGCCGACCGCTCCGCGGAGCCGGTCGAGCAGCGTGATCTTGCCGACCTCGGCGCGGATCCGTTCGGCGACCTCGCCGTACAGATCGCCGTCCTGCAGCGCCGCGAACTGCGACTCGAGGTCCTCGAACAGAGCATCCAGACGCATGCGCCCGAACCTACCTTCCCAGGCGCTCACCAGCACTCTCCGTGCTCGCTCTCCACTCTGCGTCGCCAATTCACTGGGCTTGGACTTGCCAAACCCCGTTCAGAGCGGTCTATATTGGTCAAGCCGACGCAAACTAACGCAAACGCATAGATCGAGGGCGAAACCAGATGAACGCGATGATCCGGGGACTCAAAGCGCTGATCGCGCTGGGTGCGCTCGCCGCCGCGGGCCTGGCTCTGCGCTGGGTGACCGCCGGCGCCATGGACGAGGCGTCGACGCGGGACCTGATCTCGATGGCGTTCGTCGCGGTCGCCGCGGTCGCTTGGACGGCGTACGCGTGGTTGCTGCTCGCCGTCCTCGCCACGGTGCTCGAGCAGGCGCCCGGCGTACTGGGTCGTGCCGGGGCTGCCCTCGCAGGGCGGATCACCTCGCAGACGTCGCGAACCTTGCTCCGTTCAGCGCTTGGCGTTGCGGCCGTCACCCCCCTGACCATCGGCGTTGCGCACGCGTCGCCGGCCAATCCGCCGCAGCACACGACGACCTCCGGTGCCGCCTGGCGCGCGACCGAGCCGGCGTCGACCGTCCGCCTCGACCAGCCGATCTCGCCGAACGACTGGCGCCTCACGGAGAAGCCGTCGACCGTTCGTCTGGCTGATGCGCCGGTTCAGGGCCGTCCGCAGCACGAGCCGAGCTCAACGGTCCAGATCGGGCGACCGACCGGGACCGGTACGACGGAACAGCCCGGCGGTCCGGCGACATCTGATGCGAACGATTCGTCGCGCAGCCGTACGACGACCGCGCGGCCTGGTGAGCAGGCAACCGCCGGACCTGGCGACCAGGCGGAGTCCCGGCCGGGTGGGCAGGCGACGTCCCGACCAGGTGGGCAGGCCGAGGCTCGGCCTGGCGACCAGACGAGTGGCAGCCGGAGTGAATCCGGTACGACGCGGAGTGCCGAGCCTGGATCGACTCGGCCCGGAGACTCGGCCTCGGGCCGGTCCGGAGACCAGCTCGCGGCCAAACCGGCCGACGGGCTCAGCCGGAGCGACGATCTCGCGACCACATCGGGCGGTCCCGCCCAAACAGGAGATCCGGCGGCGACTCGGTCCGACGGTCCCGCTCGGATCGGGCAGCCCGGAGGGACTCAGCTCGACGGTCCTGCTCGGACCGGGGAGCCGCGAGCCGCACGCCCCGGTGGTCCGGCCCGGACTGGAGATCCGGTGGGGCCTCGCACTGGGGAGCCCGGGATTCGGGTGCCGGATCGGCCTACTGACGGGGCTCCAGTTCGGTACACGAATCTGGCGAGCGGCCGGCACGTGGTGCTGCGCGGCGAATCGCTCTGGTCGATCGCCGCGGCCGAACTCGGAGCAGGCGCTTCGGACTCGGCGATCGCCGCCCGCTGGCCGCACTGGTACGCCGCGAACCGCGCAGTGATCGGCCCCGACCCCGACGTGCTCCTCCCCGGCCAAGTACTCCAGTCGCCGGCCTCCCTCGACCGTCCCGTGCCGCAGACCCCTCAGGAGAAGTGACATGACCACCCGACGAAACCTCACGTCCGTCCCCCACACCTCCACCTCCCCGGCCGAGACGTTTAGCGCGACCGGCGTCGACCAGAGCGTCGACAACGCGGCGGCATCATCAGGCCTGACTTCAGTTCGAGGCGACGCCATCGGCTGGTCGACCGATCGACCTGCGCGCGGCGAAGGCCTGCAGGGGGTCGGAGGTCGCGGCGAGCTGCACGCCGGCGTCGACGAGCCGGCGCAGCAGGCCACGACCGCCGTCGCGACCACGACCACCGTCGCGACCACGACCACCGTCGCGACCATGACCGCCGTTGCGGACACGACCAACCGCGCCGTTGCCGTCGCGGGCCCCGTTCACCAGGGCGTGCTCGGTCAACGTTCGCCGGATGCCGAGAACCCAACGGCAGATGCGCCTCGGACCTACCCGACGGGAGCGACTGCGCTCCGGAAGCGCCCCGAGATTGCACCCACGCAAGGTGCCTTGGCCCTGCAGTACGAGGCCGATGAGGAGGTCCCGCCGCGGCCGACGCTGCGGCTGGTGCCGGCGAGCCCCACGCTGCCCGAGGTTCGCGACTGGGCGACTCGCTTGGTGCAGGCGATCGCCGAGACCATCGGCGGCGATCGGCCGGTGAGCCAGCTGACGCGGTGGACGGACACCGCCGTGTACGTCGACGTGCACCGCCGCGTGCGCCTGCTCGGTCTGACCACCACCGCGGGCAAGCGCGCGACCAAGGAGCGGAGTTCGATTCGCTCGGTCCACATCTGCCACCCCGAAGCCGGCGTCGCCGAGGTCGCCGCCCACCTCCGAACCAGCGGCCGCTCCCGCGCCATGGCCCTCCGCCTGGAAATCCGCCGAGGCCGCTGGGTCTGCACCGCTTTGGAACTCGGCTGACCGAGCCCGGCGTTGTTGCTCGGCCGCAACTGGCTGATTCGACCCGGCTGGACCAGCTCGGGGTGGTCCACTTCGGCGCACGTGGGCTGCTTGTCGCAGCTCGATCCGTATGGCCAGGCGAGCGGAGATGCCCGGCGGACACGGCCTGCTGGACCAGCTCGGGGTGGTCTAGTTCGGCCTACGCGGCCCGGCTCGGACGGCGGTGGTGGCGTACGGGGCGCGGTTCGTGCGGTGCGGTGGGCGGCAATGCGCGGCGTAAACGACCCAGCTGGGTCGGCCCGAGGTAGTCGGTGCAGTTCGTGCGGCGGCGGTGGTCTTGGGCGTACCGCGCTCGGTTCATGCGGCCCGGCGGCCGACGATGCGCGGCGTACACGACCCAGCTCGTCCAGCCTGGGTGGGCCGGTGGAGCGACCGCTCCCGGGCGCTCCACCGGCAGTTCTATTGGAACTCGTTGTTGGTGGGTGGCGCATCGGTGTGGACTGCCTATATCTCGGTGCGGACTACCCACATCTGGGTGGTCATCAGCTTGGATCGGTCATTGGGGAACATTTGGCCCAGCGGTCGGTGGCGTGGACAACAGGTCGTGACCTCGTACAGGGCATGTCATGTCCGAGGGCTCCGTTTGGTGTTCAAGGTCCCGTGCGGCGTCCCCAGGGCCGGGGCGGCGGCCGGGGCGGGACTCTGCCGGGTGGGTCGATGGGTGCCAGGCGGCGGCGGGTGCAGGGAATTGGGCTGCCTGGGGCCGGGTTGGTGCAGGCGCAGAGCAGGGTTGGGCTGGTGCGGCGGCGAGAGCGCGACTGCGGTGGAGTTGGTGCGCGCGACGGGGTTGGGCGGGGATGCGAGGCAGGACCGGGCTGGCGCGCGGACGCGGCGCAAGATGCTGTGGAGCTGGTGCGCACGGTTGGTCCGTGTTGGTGCACCGGGCGGGCCGATCGGCAGGCAGACGGTGTGGGGGCTGGTGGGCCGGGCTGGAGCGGACTGTCGGCGGGTTGAGAGGGTGGGCGGGGAGAGAGCCGGCGCACCGGGTGCGGGTCCGGCTACGCCCGGGGGGCTCGCGCTCGGGAGGAAATACCCGCAGTCCTGGTTGGATGAGTTGGGTGAGTGAGCGACCAGCTAGCCGTACGGCGTTGCGGCACAATCCGTTGAACGCGGTGACTGCGTCGGTCGAGCGGGTGGCGGACGCGGCCGGGCGATCGGTGATCCGCAAGGAGCTGCGGGCGCCGAGCCTGAAGGGCGGAGAGGGAGGGCCGGGCACGGCCGCAGGCGGTGGATCGAGCGCGGTCCACGCCGGCGGGCTGAGCGACGCCGACGGGGGTGGGCGCGGCGGTGATGCGGGTAGTCCGGCCGACCGGCAAGAGGCGGTGGTGGCTTCCTGGGCTGGGTCCTTGGATCCTCGGCACTGGAACTACTGGCGGCGGGAGGTTGAGGTCTATCGGGACGGCGTGCTGCGGGATCGCCTTGCACAAGCTGGGCTTCACCTGCCGGCGGCCGAGGTTGAGGAGTACGACGGTGGCGCCGTCTTGTTGCTGGAGGACATCGCCGGTACGCCGGGGACCGCGTTCTCGCTCGAGGATCACGCGGCGCTCGCGAAGGGGTGTGGGCGGTGGCAGGCGCGGCCTAGCGAAGCGGTGGGGTGGACTTCGGTGGGGTTCTTGCGGGACTACTCGACCAGTCGGGTGGTGCCGTGGGAGTTGCTGGATGACGACGAGGCGTGGCGGCAGCCGTTGGTGGCTGAGGAGTGGCCGGGTGGGTTGCGGGAGAAGTGGCTGCAGGTGGTTGCCTGGCGCAACGAGCTTCTCGCGACAGTGGAGGGGTTGCCGCGGCGGCGGTGTCATTTGGATCTCTGGGTGAGCAACGTGATTCGGCGGCCGGGTGGGGAGATGGCCTTGCTGGACTGGGCGTTCACCGGTGACGGCGCGCTTGGCGAGGATGTTGGGAATTACGTTCCGGACGCCGTGTTCGACCTGTTCTGGCCCGCGGAGCGGATGGCGGAGCTGGCTGAGACCTGTGTCGACGGGTATCTCGACGGGCTTCGTGAAGGTGGATGGCGTGGTGCGGCCGATCAGGTGCGGCTGGCGGTGATGGCTTCGGGGGTGAAGTACGCGTGGTTGCTGCCGGCGCTGCTGGGGCAGGCGGGAGACGAGTCTCATCGCGCGTACCACCAGCAGGCCGACAGTCGGCAGCTGTTCCAGCAAAGGGGTTTGGCGTTGGAGTTCGTTGCTGACTGGTGCTTGGAGGCTCTCAGTTCAGTACGACGGTGAAGCCGCCGGGGAGGACCTCGGCTCGGCCGTTCGCGGGGCGGCGGGAGTGGAGCTGGCCGGTCGAGGTGTAGGCGTAGGCGGTCCCGCGGCCGACGACTGGGACCGAGCGCGGGTGGCGGTCGACGCTGACCAGGAGCTGGTTGGCGCCTAGTTGAAGTTTGCTGATCAGTGGGAGCAGGAGCAGCGCGTCGACTCGGACGTTCACGCCGGTCGACACAGCGGTGAGGGTTGTGGCGGCTGCGGGAAGCACACCGACCGAGACGGGGAGCAGGGCACCGGGGGCGGCAGAGACTCCTTGAGCACCGCCGGAGCCGTGGTGGATGACGCCGCCGGTGGACCAGGTCGTCGTACCGGCCGAGCGGTCGGGGACGAGATCGACGATCGGCAGGACGAGGCGTGGTTCGCCCGAGGCCGACGTCGGGAGAGTCCAGTCCGCTCGGGAGCCGGCGGGGAGATCGACGTAGGAGCCGTTGCTCCACTGGGATTCGCCGGTCCAGGCCGACGGTGGGGTGACGACTGTGGCGCCGGAGGAGAGCTGAGCGGACTCCGCTTCGACCACCTGCAGGCTGGCAACTACCGGCGGACCGGCAAGTGCTCGGGCTTGGCGGGCCACCGCCGGGTTGGCGTCGAGGGCGAGCATCGAGAGCAGCCCGTGGATGGTCGACTCGGCGCCGGAGTTGCGGTTGACGACGCCGTCGCCGGAGATGCCGTCGTACGTGCGACCGGTGCTCGGGTCGTACGTCGGTTCGCCGGCGCGGTTGGCGCCGAAGTACCAGGCGGCGACGAAGGCGGCGACCTGGCGCAGGCCGGGGCGATCGGCGGCTGAGGCGACGCCGAGCAGGGCTTGCAGGCGGGCGTCGACGCCGTACGCGATCTGCGTGCGGTCGATCGGCGCGGGCAGCCAGCCGTTGTCCGGGCCCCCGGCCGTCATGAGCAGCGGGGTGAAGCCAGCGGTGTCACCAAGAGCCGGGGCGATCAGGCGCGGGTTTCGCAAGACTTCAAACGCCGCGGCCAGTGCCGACGGCATCTGGGCGCCCCAGGCGTGCCAGTCGGAGATCGACTCGCCCCACGGGAGCAGCGCGCGGAACGGCCACTCGCGGGTGCTGCCGGCGCTCATGGCGGCGATCGCCTCGGCGAAGCGGGCCAGAGCCTTCCGAGCTCGGAAGGAACCCCCGGCCCGAACATAAGCACTCAGCCCCAGCACCGCCTCGGACGTCGCATCAGCCCCAGCGACAATCAGCCAAGCCGGAACCCGCCGGCCGTCGACGACGTTCCACGTGCCATACCGAACCAGCACCTGGCGATCCAAGGCATCGAGAGCCAACTCGAGACGCGCCCGCAGGAACCGCGCAAACCCAGGATCAACAGTACGAAAGACCTCGTACCCCTCCCCCAGCGCCCACACCGTCCGCGCCAGCCAGTACGACGGCCCGCTGTCCGACGGATCCGGCAGCTCGACCGGCTCGGCGCTCGGGTTGAGCGTGCCGTCCGGCTGCATCCACAGCACGACGTTGCCCGCGTTGGCGCCGCTCGTCGTCTGCAGGTACGTCAACCCCCGCAACAACCCGTACGCCGCCGCCCGGCTGTGCGCATCGCGATGGGCACGGTAATGCCGCAGGTAGACGACGGCCGCGCGAGCGAGATCGTCGGCGTTGAAGGCGCCTTGCCCGTAGGTGTCGGTGGCAGCGTCGTACGGACCGCCGCCGATCCGAGCGTAGGTGCCGTCGGCGCGGCGATCGGCGTACGTCCACAGCACGCCGAGAGGACCAGAGCCGTACGTCGAGTGCCCGGCAACAGCAGGAGGCGAGACCGAGTCACCCAGGAAGTCCAGGTGACTGAGGTTGGCCAGCTGGGACCTGGAAGCCGCAGCAGGCAAGGAGAACGAGGCAGTCAGCGCGAGCGATCCTCCAAGGACCGCTCGCCGCGACACCCTCATGACAACCGGTCCAACCGAGCAACGCCGATGGCAGCGTCCGCCATCCCGTAGAAGACGTAGTGCACCCCGTCGACCTCTTCGATCGCGGTCGGGAAGACGACGTTGCCGACCGTCCCGATCCGCTCCTCCTCGGTCTCCGGCACCAGGATCGGCTCCACGGTCCGGTCCAGGACCTTCGTCACGTCGTCGAACGACAGCAGCAGCGCACCCGCCGCGTAGCTGACCTTCTGCGTCGTCGGGTCGAAGCCCTTCGGCTGCTCCCCCGTCACGCCGTGGTGGATGACGAGCCACCCCTCGGGCACGCGCAGCGGCGCCGGGCCGGCGCCGATCTTCAAGGCTTCGAAGGGGTGCTCGGACATCGCGACGAGCCGGTGGTGCCGCAGGTGGACCAGGTTCTCCAGCCCGCGTTCGACCTCAGCAACCGGTACGAACGACACCCAGATCCCCGGCCGCTCATCGGTCACCCCGGCCGGCAGGTGCACACCCTCGCCCTCGCGGAACCAGCCCAGGTCCCACATCGGCCGGTGCAGCATCGCGTACGACGGCTCGCCGTCCGGCCCCGGCACAGGCTCGGGGAAGAACACCGTGTCCTTGTTCGGGAACAGATTCAGATCCGTGTCGAGCGAGGGCTGGTACTCGAAGTGCAACGGCCCCAGCCGCGTCCAGGACCGCAGGTCCTCCGACACCGCCAGCGCCGGCTTCGGGCCGAGTGGCCCGTACGCGACGTACGTCATCACGTGCAGACCCAGCAGCGGGATCCACGTCACCCGCGGGTCCTCCACCCCGGCGTTGTTCAGCCCGCGTTCCCAGCCCTCGTCGGGCGCCAGCACGACACCCTCCCGCGAGACCCCGACAGGAACCCCGTCGTCCAGGTCGACCCGGGCCAGCCCGACCCGGGAGACATTGCCCGGAGCAACCAGTCGCGGCAGCAGGTACAAAGAACCATCCGGAGTGTGCCCGGAGGCCGGGTTCAGCACCCCTTCGGACTCCAGCTCGTTGCCCGGCTCGGGCGTCATCACGACACCGACGCGCGTCAGTGTGTACGGAACAGTCACAGTCGAAACCCTTTCAAGAAGCTCAGCCCTTGACCCCGGACTCGAGGCTGGAGGAGATGAAGCGGCGCTGGAAGATCACGAACAGCGCGACGGCCGGTGCGGCCAGGACGCAGGCCCCGGCGAGCACGGCGCCGAACGGGTTCGCGGCCCGCGCCGACACGGTGGTGAGGTAGTTGGACAGCGAGACGGCCAGCGGCTGGAGGTCCTGCTGCTTGGTGATCAGGAACGGCCAGAGGAACTCGTTCCACGGCCCGATGAAGGTCAGCAGTACGCCGGTCAGCAGCGCCGGCTTGACCAACGGGATCGCCACCCGCCAGAGGATCCCGAGCTCGCCGGCGCCGTCGATCCGCGCGGCGTCGAACAGCTCCTGCGGCAGTTGCAGGAAGTACTGCCGGAACACGAACACCGCGGTCGAGTTGATCGCGAACGGCAGGATCATCCCGAGGTAGTTGTCGGCCAGCCCGTAGCTGCGCACGATCATCACGTACAGCGGGATCGTCAGCAGCTGGAACGGAACGACCTGCACCAGCAGCATCAGCCCGAACACGGCGCCGCGCCCGCGGAACTGCAAACGGGCCAGCGCGTACCCGGCCAGTACGCCGAACACCAGCGTGCCGAAGATGACCCCACCGGTGAAGATCCCCGAGTTCAGCAGCGACCGGCCGAGGTCGATCGCCTTGTCGATCTCGGCGTAGTTGTGCCCGGTCAGGTTGCCCGGCTCCGGAAAGGCACCCCGGACGGTCGGGTCCGGCTCGGCCTGCAGACTGCCGACGAGCATGTAGTAGAAGGGGAACAGGAAGACGAACGCCCCGAGCAGCAGAGCGACGAACCGTACCGGGCTCCTCATCAGTCCTCCCTCGAGACGAAGCGGCGTTCGATCAGCGCCAGGATCAGGACGCCGATCACCAGCAGGACCCCGATCGCGGAGCCGATGTCGGGATTGCCCTGCTCGATCCCGCGCTGGTACATCACCAGCACCGGCGACGCGGACGCGCCGTCCGGACCGCCGCCGCCGGTCAGCAGGTACGGCTCGGTGAACAGGTTCGCCCCGGTCACCGTCGCCAGCAGTACGACGAGCGTCGTGGCCGGCCGCACCCCCGGCACGGTCACGTTCCAGAACGACTTGATCCGCCCGGCGCCGTCCATCGCCGCCGCCTCGTACAGGTCCTTGGACACGTTCTGCAGCGCGGCCAGGTAGAGCAGGATGAAGAACCCGAGCTGTTTCCAGGTCACGTAGATCGCGACCGTCGGCATCGCCAGCTTCGAGTTCACCAGCCACGACGGATCAGGCGCGAGCGGCCCGAGCACGGAGTTGACCAGGCCGTTGGAGTTGAACAGGAACAGCCAGACCCCGACCACGGCAACGCTCGCGGACACGTACGGCACGTAGTAACTGACCCGGAAGAACCCCCGCCACCGGATCGCGCCGTTGAGCGCGTACGCCAGCAACAACGACAGCACCACGGTCAGCGGCACGTTGATCAGCAGGAAGATGCCGACGTTGCCGAACGCCCGCCGGACCGCCGGGTCCGACAGCACGGTCACGTAGTTGTCGAACCCGACGAACGGCCGGTCCACGACCGCGCCGGGCGCGGTGAAGAAGTAGTCGTGGAAGGACATGTACACGGCGAACCCGAGCGGGTACGCGAACACCGCCGCGATGAAGACCACGTACGGGGTGACGAACGCCGACCCGATCGGCTGCTTGCCGAGGATCCTGCCCAGCACCCCCGTACGCGTGCTCATGACTGCTTGGCGAGCTGATCGACCTTCTGGACGGCGCCGTCGAGGGCCGCGCCCGGGTCTTCCTGACCGAAGATCACGGACTTGGAGTACGCGTCGCGGAAGGTCTGCCAGATCGTGATCGAGTTCGGGACGTTCGGCACCTCGACCGTGCGGGCCGCCTGGTCGGCGAACTGCTGGTAGTCGGGATTCTTCTGGAAGTACTCCGGGTACGCCGTGGCGACCTGGTCACGCAGCGGCATCTGACCAGTGGCCTCCAGCAACTTGCCGTCCTGCTCCTTGCTGGTCGCGAACTTCAGCACGTCCCACGCCGTCCCGCGGTTCTTGCAGGCCGAGTACATCGCGACGTTCTTCGCGTCACTGAAGGTGTAGACCTCTCCTGCCGGCTTGCCGGCCGACGTCGGCACCGGAACGGCACCCCACTCGACCTTGCCCTTGTACGTCGCGACCGCCCACGGCCCGACGATCGCCATCGCGGCGGTCCCGTCGACGAACGAGTCGCCGGTGTACTTCTCCTGCGAGGCCAGCTTGTCGGCGTACATCGTCCGCCAGAACGCCGCGACCTTCTTGCCCTCGTCCGAGGCGAACTGCGCCTTGCCGTCGGCCACCAGCTGCTTGCCACCGGACTCGGCCGCGAACAACGGGTAGAAGTCGAACCAGGACTGGTAGAACTCGTTGCTCGGCGCCGGGTAGATCGCGAACTTCGCGGCCTTGGCCGCGA
This sequence comes from Kribbella lupini, assembly GCF_039529595.1. Taxonomy (NCBI): domain Bacteria; kingdom Bacillati; phylum Actinomycetota; class Actinomycetes; order Propionibacteriales; family Kribbellaceae; genus Kribbella; species Kribbella lupini. The sequence goes on from NZ_BAAANC010000002.1 coordinate 495,647, forward strand.
CCAGCTTGCGCGACGTGGCCAGGAACTCGTCGTACGTGGCCAGCGGCGGCTTGGCGGTGTCGATCCCCGCCTTGGCGAAGGCCTTCTTGTTGTAGAAGATCATCACCGGGTTGTCCTTCCACGGCAGCTGGTAGTACTTGCCGTCGGTCGACTTGTACTGCTCCGCGACCTTGCCGCTGCGGCTCTCGACGTACTCCTTGCCGCCGTCGAAGCCGTCGAGCGCCACCAGGCCACCCTGCTTCTGGAACTGCGACACCGAGGCCGGCGAGGTGTTGAAGATCAGGCACGGCGCGTTGCCGGCCGTGATCGCCGCACCGATCACCTCCTCCGAACTCTTCCCCGTCGGGATCTCCTGCGCAGTCACCTTCTGGTCCGCGTGCGCCGCGTTCCAAGCAGCCACCATCTGCTTGCCCCAGGCCACTTCCTCGGCGTTGTTCGACAGCCAGACGGTGATCTCGCCGCGCGCCTGCGCGGCCGCGTCGGCATCACCTCCGCCGTCGCTGCCACCGCAGGCTGCGGCGACCCCGGTCAGCCCCAGCGCCAGCAGCGCTGCGGTCACCTTGCGTCGTTTCATGACTCCTCCAGACGTGCGGTCGAACGGCGTACGACGAGACGGGCCGGTGGGAGCTCCACGTCGGCCACTTCACCGGTCCCGTCGATGAGTTGGTTGAGCGTGTTGGCGGCGGCCTCCCCGAAGGCGTAGGGGTCGGCACGCACGGTGGTCAGGCCGGGATGGACGAACTCGGCCAGCTCGCTGTCGTCGAAGCCGGCGATGCTCAGGTCGTCGGGCACGGTCAGCCCGGCCCGCTGAGCGGCGCCGAGCCCGGCGATCGCCATCCGGTCGTTGGCGTAGACGATCGCGGTCGGCCGCTGCGGCAACGCGAGCAGCCGCCGGGTCGCCTCGATCCCGCCGGCCGCGGTGAAGTCGCTGACCTCGAGCCCGACCGGCTCCAGCCCCGCGTCGGCCAGGGTCGCGACGAGCGCGTCCGACCGGGCGGTGGCGTGGACGAAGGTCGGCGGACCGGCGACGTGCGCGATCCGCCGGTGGCCGAGCGCGAGCAGGTGCTCGACGACCTCGACCATGCCCGGACGGTCGTCCAGGCAGACAGCCGGGAACGGCGACGAGCCCTCCGGCCGGTTCAGCGTCACCGCAGGCAGTCCGAGCTCGCGGAGCAGGCCGATCCGCGGGTCTTCGTGGCGAAGGTCGGACAGGAAGACCCCGTCCACCCGGCCGTCCTGCGCGAGCCGCCGGTACCCGGCGGCCTCGTCGTCGCCCGCGCTGACGACCTGCAGGACGAGTGCCTGCCCGCCGCGCGAGAGCACGCTCTCGACGCCCGCGATGAACGCCGGGAAGAACGGGTCCGACGACAGGACCGCGGGGTCCCGGGTGATCACCAGGCCGAGCGCGAACGCCTTCGAGACCGACAGCGAGCGGGCCCGGTTGCTGGGCCGCCAGCCGAGCTCGTCGGCGGCCGCGAGGATCCGGTCGACGGTGGCCTGGGCCAGGCCCGGCCGGCCGTTGAGTGCGAACGAGACCGAGCCCTTGGACACGCCGGCCCGGGCCGCCACATCGGCGATCGTCGGTCGGTCCTTGACCACAGAGCACTCCTGTCTGAGCTTTTAAACCGGTTTAAACAGCCACTAAACCGGTCAAAACCCGCGCCGTCAAGAGCTCGGGTCACGTGTTCGGGAACGCGCTCCAGGGCGACTTACGCGCACTTTTCTGCAGTTGGTCCTTGACGCTGCGGACCCCCGTTGCTCTACTGACTGACCAAGCACCGGTTGCCGGTGTGACAGTGACGCACCCAGCCGGTAGCAGTCTCGGAGTCCGGTGGTCAGGCGCCAGGGCTCGAGCCCGAGGCGGGGAAAGCGTCCGCGGGACCCGATGGAGAAATCGTGTCCGACCCCCGCACCGCAGCACCGTCCCGCCGCGACGTCCTCCGGGCGGCCGCCGTACTGGCCGTCGCGGCCGGTCTCGGCGGCTGCGGCAAGTCCGATCCGGAAACCACCGGCGGCCAGGTCACCGTCGACCTGTGGCACGGCCAGACCGACACCGCCAAGAAAGCGCTCGACGCGCTGATCGCGGAGTTCAACCGGACTCATCCCGACATCGCCGTGATCGGCGGTGGTGGCGGCGTGACTGCCGACAGCATGCTGCAGAAGGTGACCGCGGGCCTGGCGGCCGGGTCCTACCCGGACGTCGCGTACATCTTCGGCTCGGACCTGGCCAGCATCACCCGCAGTCCGAAGGTCGCCGACCTCAGCGGCCAGCTCCAGCTCGATGCCGTGTGGCCGGCCGCCAAGGCGGCGATCACGGTCAAGGACAAGGTGCGCGCCGCGCCCGCCCTGCTCGACTCGCTCTGCGTCGTCTACAACAAGAAGCTCTTCGCCGCCGCCGGACTCCCGGCGCCGAAGGCCGGCTGGACCTGGGACGACTTCGTCGCGACCGCGGCGAAGCTGACCAACCCGGCCAAGGGTGTCTTCGGCACCGGCTGGCCGGGCGTCGGTGACGAGGACACGGTCTGGCGGCTCTGGCCGATGATCTGGGACCTCGGCGGCGACGTCGTCTCCGAGGACGGCAAGAAGGTCGGCTTCGAGCAGGCCGGTGAGCAGGCGCTGGCCACCCTCGACAAGCTGCGCACCGACAAGTCCCTGTACGTCGACCCGAAGCCCGGCGGCGAGCAGCTCTACCAGGTGTTCCTCGGCGGCCGGATGGGAATGGTTGCCACCGGCCCCTGGCAGTTGCCGGACATCCTGGACCGCAAGCTGGACTACGGCGTCGTGCCGCTGCCGTCGTACTCGGGCAAGGCGGTGACGATCTCGGGGCCGGACACCTGGACCGTGTTCGACAACGGCTCGGCGCGGGTGAAGGCGGCGACCGAGTTCGTCCGCTGGATGCTCGACGCGCAGCAGGACGTGCGCTGGGACCTGCAGGGCGGCAGCCTTCCGCTCAGTACGACGACCGCCGCGCTGCCGCAGTGGAAGAAGCACGCCGCCGAGACGAGCGGGCTGCAGGTCTTCGTCGACGCGCTGGAGACCGCGCGGGTCCGGCCGACGATCACGGCGTACCCGCAGATCTCCGAGCATCTCGGCACCGCGATCGTGTCGGTGCTGCTGGGCAAGAAGTCCCCGGCCGATGCGCTGAAGGAGTGCGTCGAACAGTCGAACGCCGTCCTGGCGGTACCGAGCTGATGGCCAGCGTGGTCGGCACGTTCACCGTCGATCCACGAGCCCGGGCCGCAGCGGCCAAGCGCCGTACCCGCGGTGAAGGCCGTACAGCGTGGGCTTTCGTCAGCCCGTCGGTCCTGATCATCCTCGGGCTCAGCGTCGTCCCGGTGCTCTGGTCGTTGCTGCTGTCGTTCCAGGCCAGCGACCTGGTCTCGCCGAGCCGCTGGGTCGGGCTCGCCAACTACCGCACGCTCGCGGCCGACCCGTTGTTCCGCGAGGCCGTCGGGCACACCGTCGTCTACACCGCGCTCTACGTCCCGCTGAGCGTCGCCGGCGGGCTGGCGATCGCGCTGCTGCTGGATCGCAAGATCCGGCTGATCGGGCTCTACCGGACGCTGGTCTTCGTCCCGTTCGTCGTCTCGGCGGCCGCGCAGGGCGTGCTGTTCTCGTTCGTGCTCGACCCCGAGTTCGGCGCGGCCAACTCGTTGCTGCACCAGTTCGGCCTGCCCGCGCAGGGGTTCTTCAGCGATCCGTCGCAGGCGCTCTACCTGCTGGTCGCGATCTCCTTGTGGAGCGGGACCGGCTTCTGCGTGATCGTCTACCTCGCCGGGCTGCAGAGCGTCGAGCCCGAACAGGTCGAGGCCGCGCGGATCGACGGCGCCGGACGGACCGGCGTACTGCGGTACGTCGTCCTGCCGTCGCTGACGCCGGTCACGATCTTCCTGGTGCTGTTCCAGGCGATCAACGCGTTGCAGGTGTTCGACCTGGTCTTCGTCACCACCAAGGGCGGACCGCTCGGGTCGACCACGGTGATCGTGTACTTCATCTGGGAGAAGGCCTTCAAGAGCTTCACCGCCGGTTACAGCGCGGCGGCGGCGTACGCGCTGGCCGTTGCCCTGCTGGTGATCGGCGTCCTGCTGCAGGTCTACCAACGGCGGGTGAAGCGATGAAGCGGCTCCCGTTCAGTCCCTGGCACTTCGTCCTCGCGCCGCTGGCCCTGCTGTTCGCGCTGCCGCTGCTGTGGCTGCTGGTCAGCTCGGTGATGAGCAACTCCGAGATCAACCGGTTCCCGCCCGCGCTCTGGCCGAGCCGGATCGATCTCGACGGCTACCGGTTCGTGCTCGGCAACGCGCTGTTCCCGCGCTGGTTCGGCAACTCGTTGCTGGTGTCAACGGTCGCGGTGACCGCGAACCTGGTGCTCGGCTCGCTCGGCGGCTACGCCTTCGCGCGGATGCGGTTCGCCGGGTCGAAACCGCTGCTCGGGCTGATGCTGGCCACGATGGTGATCCCGTTCCAGCTGACGATGATCCCGACCTTCCTGGTGATGAAGCAGCTCGGCCTGATCGACACCCTCGGCGCGCTGATCGTGCCCTCGCTGGTGACGCCGTTCTCGGTCTTCCTCTTCCGCCAGTTCTTCGTCTCGCTGCCCCGCGAGCTGGAGGAGGCGGCCTGGATCGACGGCTGCGGACGGCTGCGGATCCTGGTCTCGATCGTGCTGCCGCTGGCCCGGCCGGCGCTCAGCACGGTCGCCGTACTGACGTTCCTGAGCACGTGGAACGACCTGACCTGGCCGCTGATCGCGATCAACCACGACACCAACTACACGCTCCAGCTCGGACTGACCACCTTCCAGGGCCAGCACCACACCCAGTGGGCCGCCGTGATGGCCGGCAACGTCATCACCGTGCTGCCGGTGCTGCTCGGCTTCCTCCTCGCCCAGAAGGCGTTCATCCGCTCGCTGGCTTCCTCTGGACTCAAGGGCTGACCCATGTTTGATCTTCTGGTACTAGGCGACGCGAATCCCGACGTCGTCGTCGGACCCGTGAACCAGCCGCTGGTGTTCGGCCAGCGGGAGCGGCTCGTGCCGTCCGGATCGCTGTGCCTGGGCGGATCGGCGGCGATCATGGCCTCCGGCGCCGCCCGGCTCGGCCTCAAGGTCGCGTTCGCGGGCCGGGTCGGCGACGACCCGGCGGGGAGCTTCGTCCGCTCCGCGCTCGAGGAGCGCGGCGTCGACACGTCGGCGCTCGTGGTCGATCCCGACCTGCCCACTCCCCTGACCACCGTGCTCACCTCGGGCCCGGACCGCGCGATCCTCACGGCGTCGGGCTGTCTGGCCTCGACCAGCTCCAACGACGTACCGCGGGCGCTGCTGCGATCCGTGCGGCACGTGCACGCGGCGTCGTTCTACCTGATGCCCGGCCTCGCCGCGGGGCTGGCCGAGCTGTTCAAGGAGGCGCGGAACGCGAAGGCGACCACGTCGCTGGACACCAACGACGACCCGGCCGACCGGTGGGAGCGGGTGGTCCTCGATCCGGTGCTGCGGGTCACCGACTACCTGCTGCCGAACGCGGCCGAGGCCCATGCCTTGACCGGGCATCCAGTACTGGCCGAGGCCGCCGGGATCCTGGCGCGCCGCGGTCCGCTGGTCGTGGTCAAGAACGGCGCCGACGGTGCGCTCGCCCATGACGGGGCGAACCTGACGACCGCGCCGGCGCTCGCGGTCGATCCGGTGGACACCGTCGGCGCCGGGGACAGCTTCGACGCCGGCTTCGTGGCCGCCGTACTGCGGCGTACCGGACGGGCCCGGGCACTGGCGATCGCGGCCGCGTGCGGCTCGTTGTCGACCAGAGCAGCCGGCGGTACGGCGGCGCAGGCCGACTGGGACCTGGCCGTGGAGAGTGCGGGATGACGCGGATCGCCTTCATCGGCGCGGGAAGCGTCGTGTTCACCCAGGGCCTGCTGGCCGACCTGTTCGGCTTCGACGACCTCGGTGAGCTGCACATCGCGTTGCACGACATCGATCCCGAGCGCTTGCGCACGGCGGCGTCGGCGGCCGCGTCGATCGCGACCGAGCTCGGCGCGCGGCCGACGATCAGCGCGCACCTGGACCGCCGGGCCGCGCTGGAGGGCAGCGACTTCGTCGTCAACATCATCCAGGTCGGCATGAACGACGCCACCCGGATCGACTTCGAGCTGCCGGCCCGGTACGGCGTACGCCAGACGATCGGCGACACCCTCGGGGTGGGTGGCGTGTTCCGGGCGCTGCGCACGTTCCCGGTGCTGCGCGGGCTGGCCGCCGACATCGCCGCGGTCTGCCCGGATGCCTGGTTGCTCAACTACACGAACCCGATGGCGATGAACGTCTGGTACCTGTCGGCGCTCGGGGTGCGGAACGTGGTCGGGCTGTGCCACTCGGTCCACTGGACGATGTACGACCTGTCCGAGCTGGTCGGCGTACCGTTCGAGGAGGTGCGGTACCTGGCCGGCGGGGTGAACCACCAGTCGTGGGTGCTGCGCTTCGAGCACGGCGGCGAGTCGCTGTACCCGGCGCTGGACGAGGTGATCCGGCGTGATCCGGAGATGCTGCGGCGGGTGCGCGTCGACATGTACCGGCGGCTCGGGTACTACCCGACCGAGACCAGCGAGCACTCCTCGGAGTACGTGCCGTGGTACCTGCCGCACGACTCCGAGATCGAGCGGTTGCGGCTGCCGGTCGGCGAGTACCTGCGGATCGTGGAGCAGAACGTCGCGTCGTACGAGAAGACGCGGGACGCGGTGAAGGCGGGCGAGCCGGTGCCGGTCGAGGCGACGATGGAGTACGCGCCGCAGATCGTGCACAGCATCGTCACCGGGGTGCCGCGGACCGTGTACGGGAACGTGGTCAACGACGGGCTGATCAGCAACCTGCCGACCGGGTCGGTCGTCGAAGTCCCTTGCCTGGTTGACGCTCTGGGAGTGCAGCCGACGGCGATCGGGGCGCTGCCGGCGGCCTGCGCGGCCGTCAACGCGGCGTACGTGAACGTGAACGCGCTGACGGTGAAGGCGGCCGTGGACCAGGACCCGCGGGCGATCCGGCAGGCCCTGATGGCCGACCCGGCGACCGCGGCGACCCTGACGGTCGAGCAGATCTGGTCGCTGTGCAACGACCTGGTCGTAGCCCACAGCAACCTTCTGGCCCCGGAGCTGCGGGCCGTGCTCTGACACGACGAAGGCCGCCCCCACTCGGTGGGAGCGGCCTTCGACCAGTGCTTACTTGTAGACGTCCGCCGCGGGGTCGCCGTGGCAGCGCTTGTACTTCTTGCCCGAACCGCACGGGCAGGCGACGTTGCGCGGGGTGCCCGGGTACATCAGGCCGCTCGCGTCGCCGCCGTCCTCGGTGCGGACCGCGACCTCCTCGTCGCCGTCGATGGTCGGCGCGGAGTACGACAGCCGCTGCGGCGGGCGGTTCTCCTTGCCGAGGCCCTTGGCGAGCAGCTTCGGCCGGTCGGTCAGGCGCGGGCCGTCCTGCGGACGGTCGGCGTCGCGGCCGGGGAACTCCGCCACTGGGGCGCCCGGGGTGAGGATGTCCTCGGCCTCCTCGACGACCTCGGCCGCCGCGGCCTGCTGGGCGCGCATCGCCTCGACGTCGACCTCGACGTTGAAGATGAACGCGACCGACTCCTCCTTGATGGACTCCATCATGGCGGCGAACATGTCGTAGCCCTCGCGCTGGTACTCCACCAGCGGGTCGCGCTGCGCCATCGCGCGCAGGCCGATGCCCTCGCGCAGGTAGTCCATCTCGTACAGGTGCTCACGCCACTTGCGGTCCAGCACGTTCAGCACGACGCCGCGCTCGAGCTCGCGCATCGCGTCCGTGCCGAGCAGCTCCTCGCGCCGCGCGTAGGCCTCGCGCGCGTCGGCGACGAACTTCTCCACCATGAAGTCCTGGGTCAGGCCGGAGCGCTCGCCGCCGGCCTCCTCGATCAGGTCCTCCTCGGTGACCGTGGTCTGGTACAGCGTCTTCAGCGCGGTGAACAGCGGGTCCAGGTCCCAGTCCTCGGCGAACCCGTCCGCGGTCGCGCCCATCACGTAGCCGGTGACGGTCTCGTCGAGCATGTCGAGCACCTGGTCGCGCAGGTCGGCGCCCTCGAGCACCCGGCGGCGCTCGTCGTACACGACGTGGCGCTGACGGTTCATCACGTCGTCGTACTTGAGGATGTTCTTGCGGGTCTCGAAGTTCTGCGCCTCGACCTGGGACTGCGCCGACGCGATCGCCTTGGTGACGACCTTGTTCTCCAGCGGCACGGTGTCGTCGTCGTTGCGCGACATCGCCCAGTCGACCATCTCGCGCTTGAACAGGCGCATCAGGTCGTCCTCGAGCGACAGGTAGAAGCGCGACTCGCCCGGGTCACCTTGACGGCCGGAACGACCGCGCAGCTGGTTGTCGATCCGGCGCGACTCGTGCCGCTCGGTGCCGAGCACGTAGAGGCCGCCGGCTTCGCGGACCTCCTTCTGCTCCTCCTTCACCTGCAGCTCGAACTTCTCCAGGACCTTCGGGTACTCCGCCTCGTACTCCTCCGGGGTCTCCACCGGGTCGAGCCCGCGCGAGCGCAGGTCCTTGTCGGCCAGGAACTCCGGGTTGCCGCCGAGGATGATGTCGGTACCACGGCCGGCCATGTTGGTGGCCACCGTGACCGCGCCCTTGCGGCCGGCCTCGGCCACGATCGCGGCCTCCCGCGCGTGCTGCTTGGCGTTCAGCACCTCGTGCGGGATGCCTTCCTTGCGCAGCTGCGCGGACAGCCGCTCGGACTTCTCGACGCTGGTGGTGCCGACCAGGATCGGCTGACCGGTCTGGTGCTTCTCGACGATGTCCTTGACCACCGCGTCGAACTTGGCGTCCTCGGTGCGGTAGATCAGGTCGCGCTGGTCCTGGCGGATCATCGGCTTGTTGGTCGGGATCGGGACCACGCCGAGGTTGTAGATCTTGGAGAACTCCGCCGCCTCGGTCATCGCCGTACCGGTCATGCCGGCCAGCTTGCTGTACTGGCGGAAGTAGTTCTGCAGCGTGATCGTCGCGAGGGTCTGGTACTCCTCCTTGATCTCGACCTTCTCCTTGGCCTCGATCGCCTGGTGCAGACCCTCGTTGTAGCGGCGGCCGTGCAGCGTGCGGCCGGTGTGCTCGTCGACGATCAGCACCTCGCCGTCGACGACCACGTAGTCCTTGTCGCGCTTGAACAGGTCCTTGGCCTTCAGCGCGTTGTTCAGGTAGCTGATCAGCGGGGTGTTGGCCGACTCGTACAGGTTGTCGATGCCGAGCCGGTCCTCGACCTTCTCGATCCCGCGCTCGAGGATGGCGACGGTGCGCTTCTTCTCGTCGACCTCGTAGTCGGCGACCTTGCGCTTCTTCTCGTCGATCTCCAGGTCGGTGACGCCGCGCCGCTCGTTCTTCAGCTTCTGGTCGTCGGCGTTGGTCCAGGCCTGCAGGCCGGCGGCGATCTGGGCCATCTCGACGTACCAGCGCTGGGAGTCCTCGGCCGGGCCGGAGATGATCAGCGGGGTCCGCGCCTCGTCGACCAGGATCGAGTCGACCTCGTCCACGATCGCGTAGTTGTGCTCGCGCTGCACGCAGTCGGCGATGTCGCTGGCCATGTTGTCGCGCAGGTAGTCGAAGCCGAACTCGTTGTTCGTGCCGTAGGTGATGTCCTTGTGGTAGGCGATCCGGCGCTCGGCCGGGCTCATCTCCGGCAGGATCACGCCGTAGTCGAGACCGAGGAAGTGGTACACCCGGCCCATCCACTCGGCCTGGAACTTGGCCAGGTAGTCGTTCACCGTGACCACGTGCACGCCCTTGCCGGACAGCGCGTTCAGGTACGTCGGAAGGGTGCCGACCAGGGTCTTGCCCTCACCGGTCTTCATCTCCGCGATGTTGCCCAGGTGCAGCGCCGCGCCACCCATGATCTGGACGTCGTAGTGGCGCTGGTGCAGCGTCCGCTTGGCCGCCTCCCGGACGACCGCGAACGCCTCCGGCAGCAGCGCGTCGAGGGACTCGCCGTTGTCGACGCGCTGCTTGAACTCGGCCGTCTGGCCGCGCAGCTCCTCGTCGGACATCGCGACGAAGTCGTCCTCGATGGAGTTGACCACCTTTGCGATGCGCTCGAGCTGACGCAGCGTCTTGCCCTCGCCGATGCGCAGGACCTTGTCGATCACCTTCATGGTGGGCAGTTCTCTCCTTGCTGCTGAAGCCTGGTTGCGGCGGACTTTGCCGGCGTCGTACCCGCACTGGGCACGGCACGGTCCACCCGCCGGGCGGCGTGCGTCACCTATCGTACGGGGCCGGGTGTGCCAAGCCACGTCGGCTGCGTGCGTCGGGACTTTCCTGACTCACGCGCGAGTACGCCGAAAAGTTCCTGAGCCCGTCCAGGCCGTCACTGTCCGCGCAGGGCGTGACTGAGCGCAGGGGCCAGATCGCCGGAGCCGGCCACCCGGACCTGGTCGAGGCCGAGCCAGCCGGCCAGCTGGACCAGCTCGGCGGCCAGCTCCTCCGGCGTCTCGGCGGGCGCGCCGTCCTCCGCGTGCGCCGACTGCACCAGCAGTACGCCGGCCGTCCGGTCCGCCTTCAGGTCGACCCGGGCCACCAGCCGGTCGCCGAGCAGGAACGGGAGCACGTAGTACCCGTACACCCGCTTGTCGGCCGGGACGTAGATCTCGATCCGGTACCGGAAGTCGAAGAGCATCTCGGTCCGGGTCCGCTCGTAGACCAGCGAGTCGAACGGGCTGACCAGGGCGCGCGTGTTCACCCGGCGCGGCAGCCGGGCGTCGCGGTGCAGGTACGCCGGGCGCTTCCAGCCCTGGATGGTGACGGGCAGCAGCTCACCTTCCTCGACCAGCTCCTGGATCGCCTGGGTGGTCGGCGCCGGCGCGGTCCGGAAGTAGTCCTTCAGGCACTGCGCGGTCCCCACCCCGTGCGCCTTCGCGGCGATCCGGACCAGCTCCCGGTGCGCCTCCTCCAGGGTCGGGGTCGGCGTGGCCAGCACAGAAGCCGGCAGCACGCGCTCCGGTACGTCGTACATCCGCTCGAACTGCTGGTTGCGCCTGGCGACGGTGATCTCACCGGCAAAGAACAGGAACTCCAGCGCGCGCTTCACGTCCGACCAGTTCCAGCCCCAGTTGTCCTTCTGGCGCTCCACGTCGTCGTCGATCTCGCGCGCGGTCAGCGGGCCGTGCGCGGTGACGTCGGCGAGCACCTGCTTGACCAGGTCGGGCCGCTCGGCCGCGATCGAGCGCGGGCCGCCCCACGCCTCGGTGCTCGCCCGGGCCATCCGCCAGCGCATCAGGGGGTGAGTCTCGACCGGGATGAGCGAGGCCTCGTGCGCCCAGTACTCCACCAGACGCCGCGGCGCCTTGCCGGCCGCGCGGTCGAGCAGGTCCCGCGGGTACGGTCCCAGGCGGGAGTAGAGAGGCAGGTACTGCGCGCGGCTGAGCACGTTGACCGAGTCGATCTGCAGCAGCCCGATCCGCCCGAGCACCCGGCTCAGGGCGCGCATGTCCGGCACGCCCTTGGGCCGCGGGTCGGAGAACCCCTGCGCGGCGAGCCCGATCCTGCGGGCCTGAGCCTGAGACAGCACCTGTGTCTGGGTCACGGTCGACATTCTGCCGGGCACCGCCGACAGAACCGGGGTCATAACTCCCGCGTTACCGCAAGTGAGAGGTGCGCTACGGACCGTGCACGGGAGACGCTCCTCGGTAGGCCGCGACGCCCGCGCGGTCTCTTTCACCTGTGGAGCGTGAGGCAATGACAGGAAGAATCCAGCTGGTTCGAGCCACCCTGGCCGCGGCGGCGCTGACCGCCGCGTCGCTCGGTGCGGTCGCCACCGCGTCGGCCGGCCCGGCACCGGAGCCGCCGCACACCCGGATCGTCGGTGGCGAGATCGCCCACACCGCCGACACCCCGTGGGCGCTGGCGCTGAACAACAGCGGATCCCCGGTCCCCAGCGGCCAGTACTGCGGCGCCACCCTGGTCGCGCCGAACAAGATCGTCACCGCCGCGCACTGCGCGACCGAGGCGGCGAGCACGTACACGGCCGTCCAGGGCCGCGACAAGCTCGCCGACACCGGCGGCAAGACGTCGAAGATCACCAGCATCTGGGCCGACCCGGCGTACGGGTCGCAGCCCGGTCACGACGTCGCGGTGATGACGCTGGAGACCCCGTTCGACGGCGTACCGACGCTGCCGCTGGAGACCGACACCGCCGCGGACGTGGCCGGCGCCCAGTCGGTCGTCTACGGCTACGGCAACACCGAGGGCACCGGCCCGGCCGACACCTTCCAGAAGGTGACCGTCCCGGTGCTCGGTGACTCCTACTGCGCCGGCGTGTACGCCAGCCAGGGCTACGTCGGCAACGGCGAGATCTGCGCCGGCTACGAGGACGGCGGCAAGGACTCCTGCCAGGGCGACTCCGGTGGCCCGCTGGTGCTGAACGGCCGCCTGTTCGGTGTCGTCTCGTGGGGCATCGGCTGCGCCGACGCCGGCAACCCGGGCGTGTACGCCGAGGTCGCGACGTACTCGGCCGAACTGCAGGCGCAGATCGGCAGCTAGACCTTCGCAGGGAACGAGAAAGGGCCCGGGCTTCCCGGGCCCTTTCTCTGTGCGGTCTAGACGGCCAGGCGGATCACGCCGTAGTCGTAGCCCCGGCGGCGGTAGACGACGCTCGGCTGGTTCTCGTCGGCGTCGACGAACAGGTAGAAGTCGTGGCCGACCAGCTCCAGCTCGTAGAGGGCCTGGTCCAGCGACATCGGCTTGGCCGTGTGGGTCTTCTCGCGCATCACCAGCGGGCCGTCCCCGGTCACCGTCAGCGATCCGAACTTCTGCGTCGGCACCTCGTCCTCGGCGGTCTCCTCGACCGCCAGGTCGGCGCCGTTGAACGTCTGCTTGGCGTTGACGTGCCGCAGCCCCTCGGGCGCGTGCTCGCCGCGATGCACCCGGCGACGGTCGGCGGCCTTGCGGACCTGGGCCCGCAGCCGGTCCAGGCTGACGTCGAACGCCGCCTGCTTCGTCTCACCGCACGCCTCGGCCCGGACCACCGGGCCCTTGGTGTACATCGTGAGCTCGACCCTCATCGCCCGGTCGTGCTGTCGCGGGTTCTTCTCCTGACTGACTTCCACCTCGCATCGCAGCACCCGGTGATCGACCTTCTCGATCCTGGCGAGCTTTTCCTCGACGTACTGCCGGAAGCGGTCACTGACCTCGCAGTGATGACCCTTGACAACGACGTCCACGGAAACCTCCATCGCTCGGCGACCTTCTTTTACGTCTCGAGACCTCCACGGCCTGGGTGCCGGAGCCCGAAACGCGAACACCCGCTGTCAAGCCGGTCGGACTCCGTGGCCAGGAATCCGGCTGATCCGGTCCTGCGCCACTTCACTGCCCGACAAGCCCTAGCGGGTGTCATAGGCCAACGCTAGTCGGCTTCGGCGAAAACCGGTAGAGAAGTTCTCATGAACCGGTCGCCGGGTGTCGCCTGGTCGCGGCCAGCACGGCGGATCCGAGCACCGCGACTCCCGTTGTTTCCAAGGCTCCGGCGGCGTGCGTGAGCGTGGATCCGGTGGTCAGCACGTCGTCGACCAGCACGACCGGTTGATCCGTCAGGGTTTCAGCCCAGCGCGAACGCACCCCGAACACGCCGTCCAGGTTGGCGAACCGCTCCCCGGCCGACAGCCCGGCCTGGTCGGCCGGACGGCGCAGCAACCTGAGAGCGTCAGCCAGACGGACGTCGTACCCGTTTGCGCGGAGGTGGCGGGCAGCAACGATCGCGATCCGCCGCAGGGGCTCGTGCCCGCGGGCCCGGACGGTGGCGCGGGCCGACGGGATCGGGCAGATCCAGGCCGCGCGGCCTGGTTCGATCGCCGCCGCGATGGAGACGGCGAGGGTCTGGCCGAGGGGTTTGGCCAGGGTGTAGCGGGCATTCTCCTTGTGCTCGATGATCAGGCGGCGCGGCATTCCGGCGTACGGCGAACAGGCGGTCGCTCGGGGAAATCCGGCGGGCTCAGGGGTCGGGACGGCGGTAAACGGAGTCAGGGCTGCCAGATCGGCTCGGCAGTCCCGGCAGAGGCTGACGCCCGGGCGCTCGCAGCCGGCGCAGGTCCCGCCGAGGACGAGATCCACCCACGCGTCCCGGAGCCCCACCGGGAAACCCTGCGTCGTTCGGGCCCTTGCCCGCAAACCACCCCTGTGGACAACTCGGCGCCGAAGACGGCGCACGTCGCCGGGCTGCCGCTCCCGCGCCTCCTGCAGCGGCTGGTCGGCCTGCTGCTCAGGCGAGGAGGCCGGTGATCAGCGTCATCGTGGGGATGGAGAGCAGGGTGGTGAGCAGGACCGTGCTGCGGGCGAGCTGCTTGCCGGTGCGGTAGTGCACGGCGTACACGTAGACGTTCTGCGCGGTGGGCAGCGCTGCCAGCAGTGTCGGGGCCAGCAGGGCGTGGCCCTCGAGGCCGAGGGCCCAGCGGCCCACGGCGTACGCGATGGTGGGCTGGAGAACGATCTTGAGCGAGACCGCCAGCGTGAGGTCCGGGCCGGGGCCGAGGCGGGTGCTGTTGGTCCGGCCGCTCAGACTGAGCCCGTACGCGATCAGCGCGACCGGCACTCCCGCGGCGCCGACCAGTTCGATCGGGCGCATCAGCAGCGTCGGCGGGTCGAAGCCAACGGCGGCGACCAGCAGACCGAGCAGCGACGCGACCGTCAGCGGGTTGCGCAACGGGCGAGTCAAGATGGTCCGCAGCGACACCCGCCGGCCGGAGCCCTGCCGGTAGCCGTCCAGTACGGCGAACGCGACCGGCGCCATCACCAGCAGCTGAAACAGCACGATCGGCGCCACCAGCGCGCCGTCGCCGAGGACGTAGACGGCAACCGGGATGCCCAGGTTGCCGGCGTTCACGTACGACGCCGCGAGCGCGCCGATCGTCGCCTGCGCGCGATCGCGGTGCCAGACCAGGCCGGAGACGGTCACCGACAGCAGGACGATGACCAGCACACAGGACAAGCTGGTGAGCAGCACCGGCGAGAAGATCGCGTTCAGATCCGCCCGGGCAACCGTCGCGAACATCAGCGCCGGCGTGGCAACGAAGAACGCCAGCCGGGACAACACCTGCTCGTCCTCGCTCCGCAGCACCCCGGCCCGCCCGACGACGTACCCGAGCACGGCAACCGCGACGAGAGTGAAGAACGCACTCAGAACAGACGACATCGCAGCCGTCGGTCCTCGGAGCTTGTCATTACGTACATGCTAGGGACTGGCCCGGAGCTCGGTCCTCCGGAGTCCCGCATCGCGGACTTGGGCAGCACGGACGTGGGCCACTACTCGGCGAGCCATTGCCGCCGACCAGGATCCCAGGTTCCCTTCACCACAGTCCCGTTGAGCAGCGGTTCGAAGCACTCGGCAACGACGTCCAATGCTGCCTCGAGGATGTGCAGACTGCTCGGAAGGATGGTTGCGACCGCGATCTTGCGGTAGTTCGCGTGCCACTCGTCGTTCGGCACGGTGAGCTGGCGAGGAAGCTCGAGGCTCCGCCGGGCAGCTTCACCTTCCAGCGCCGTTGCGGTTCTGGCGGCATCGAGTTCCTGGTGGGTCACGACAAGAGCGAGGTCCACGAGATCGCGATACCGCGTCGACGTACGGTCGCCTTCTCGGCCGTACCTCCCGTACATCGCACAGAGCTTGTCCGCGACCTGCTCAGCGAGCGGGTAGAGCGCGAACGCTGGTAGCGGCTCCACTCCAGGCAGGTCGACCACAGGTCGTGGTTCAACGAACTCGACCGGTTCGGCTTCGCGCTGGTTCAGGGAGATGTCGATCGGGAACCTGCCTGCGTACTCCGCCGCGCCGATGTACGGCGTGACCTTCACTTCCGCGACGGTGTGGGCCATGTCCTGACCGGCGCCGTAGACCGGATCGCTGACGTCGAAGCGAAGGAAGTCGCCGGCGATGGCACGCTCAGCCAGCTCTCGTAGGTCGGCCACTGCATCGTCCACCAGCAGGTCAGACTGCGGATTCACGAGGTCGATGTCGTTGCTGTGCCGTGCCCCAGGGATTCTGACGATCAGACCGGTCGCGCCCTTCAGTACCCAGTGAGTGTCCGGGACCGCGAACACCCGGGCCAGGAATCGCTGCAGGACGAACTGCCGGCGAAGGTCGTTTATTGCCAGTCGAGGGTTGGCCCGGGCCTCGACCTTGAGCCTCATCTCGACTCCCGCCCGGAAGGCGGCGCCGGTCTGGTAGGGCTCGTCTCTCATCGCGTCGCTCTCCGGATCGTGGCGAGGGCTTCTTGGAGGTGGTCGAGGTCTCGCCGCATCTGCGGGCTGGAAATCGCGTCGATAGCCCGAAGGGTCTCGGGGTCAGAGGTGAGTTCGCTGATCGCGCGGAGAGGCGCGGGATCCACGCCGGCGAGCTTCCGGCTTGCTGCCGACTGCCGGTCAACCGTCATAAGTTCCGCCGCTTGAACGGTCGACGGCGGCAGCGGTGCTTCGTCGAGCAGGCGCTGAACCAGAGCAAGCCCGTCGCCCGTCGGCGCTCCATAGCGGTGCGCGTAGGGACGTAGCGCTTCGCTCAGCTTCGCCAGATCCACCGCCGACGTTGCGATGGCATCGCGAACGACGCCGGCAAGGTGCCCTCCATCGGTTCCGTCCGCGGCGAGATCAGCGATGGTGACGAGCACGGTCGTGACTGGGAGACCGCCGACCAGCGTCCAGGACCTCCGATCGAGGCCTTCGCCCCTATGCCGGATCCTGACATCGGACCGCCTCGACTGCTTCCGCCCCTTGACCGTGAACTGATGCAGGTCGGCGTCCAGATCTCCGAGTTCGTGCAGCCTCGCTGCGGAGCGGTGCGAGACGACAGCATCAATGGGCTCACTGCTGATCCGGTCGGCCGCCGCACGGTGTGGATCGAGGGAGAGCCAGGCGACTCGGAGATCTTCGCGCGGATCGTGGGCGGCACCGGCAAGCTTGTAGACGCCGTGAGCGAGCCGTTCCAGGGCTCCCTCGTTCGCCCAGCGAGCCATCATCTTGGCCGAGGCCCCGACCTCAGCCGCTTGCGCGGTGGTGACGAGACCCCATTGCTCGCTCGCCAGAGCTGCGACATCGAGTAGTAGCACTGCGAACTCCCCTCCGGATACTTCAATATTACCCACATGAGGGGAACTTCGCAGTATGGCTCATGTATTTCGTCACATGCCGAATCGCGACGCCGCACCGGCGGCTATCCGGATCGGTGCTGGTGGCATCGTCGCTGCTACCCGATCAACGCCTCTCACCCGACGCAGAGGGACGGGTGGGCGCGCTCCGTGAACCACCATTCCGCCCGGCGGGCGCCACCGACGGGCCACGCCATCAACCCGCCACCCGACACAGAGGGGGCGGGCGGGCGCGACCACACCAACCACCCAACCGCATGCGGGCGCCACCGCCAGGACACACCACCAACCCGCCACCCGAAGCACAGGGGGCAGGCGGGCGCGACCACACCAACCACCCAACCGCATGCGGGCGCCACCGCCAGGACACACCACCAACCCGCCACCCGAAGCAGAGGGGGCGGGTGGGCTCGTCCACGCCGACCACCCGTCGCCGTGGGGGCGCGACCGCCAGGGCTCAGCCCGGGTAGACCGGCAGGATGTTGACCGGCTGGTCGTTTTCCTCGAGTTCGGACCAGTTGAGGTCTTTGCTCTGCCAGTGGGTGATGCCGTCGCTGTCGCGGACCACCGGGAGGGTGTCGATGTTCGGGTTCGAGGCCAGGGTGTCGGACTGGAAGGCGTTGTTCGGGGAGCCGGGGATGATGCGGGGGGCGGAGCCGTCGACGTTGACCAGCCAGGGCTGGCGGGCGCCGTTGGGGGCGGGGCGGCCGGAGACCAGGACGCCGAGCTGGTTCCAGGTCGCGTCGGTGATGTCGTAGAGCGGGACCTGCAGCGCCCGCGGCTGGGTGAGCTGGAGCTTCTTGGCGTTGTCGGTGGTGATGGTGCTGGTCTCGACGGTGTTCTGGCCGTCCTTGCCCTTGAGCACCAGCAGTGCCCGTACGCCGTCCGGCGCCATCCGGAGCTGGACCGGCTCGCGCCCGGCGAAGGTCGTCGCGACCTCGGCGATCTTGCCGTCCTTGGTGCGCATCCGCAGCCGCGGCGCGGAGCTGTCGGCCCGGTCCACGACGTACAGGTTGCCCTGGTTGTCGAAGCTCGGCCGCAGCACCTTCCCGTCGGTCGGGATCAGCACGACATTGTCGCTGTCCTCGGTCGCCTCGTCGAGCGGGCCGTAGGCAACCACTTCGTTGCCTTCGGCCTCGGTCACGAGCGCGCCGTACGAGCCGTTCAGGTTCACGGCGAGGCTTTGGGCCTTGTACTTGTAGAGCAGGCTCTCGTCGAGCCGGGTGACGCCGATCGTGGTGGCGCTGTCCAGGTTGGCCCGGACGATGTGGCCGTCGCCGAGGACGCCGTACAGCTCCTTCATCTGCGGCACCGGCACGGTCGGGTCGAACTGCGCGTAGTTGGCGAACTGGAGCGCGTCGGAGTTGTTGTCGACCAGTCCGGCGCCGTCGACGGTGATCTTCACCCGGGTGCTGATCGGACGCAGCGTCCACACGATCTGCGCGGCCAGCACGCCACGGTCGACCGCGGACAGACCCGCCGCCGACTTGCTCAGCTCGACGCTCGCCTCACCGAGCGCGACCGGTACGGAGACGTTCACCTGCGTGCCGGGCGGGGCCGCGCTGCCGACACCATTGCCGAGGCGGTCGGTCGGGCCCTTGAGCAGCTCCTGCACCAGCCGGGTCGCGACCTGACCGGGCGGCAGCTGCGGCAGGAAGATCGGGTCCGGCACGAGCATGCCGCGATCGCGGTTGGCGAAGTACAGCGCGTACGGCTGGAGGCGGGACTCCAGCTGGTTGTACGGCAGGAAGGTCCCGTTCGGGACGCTGGACACCCGGTACTGCCCGTCGGCCTGCTGCACCGTGAAGTCGAACTGCACCATCGAGCCGCGCGGTGCCGACGACCAGCTGCCGCGCGCGTCGATGGTGCCGACCTTCGGAGCGCGCAGCCGGATCGTGTTGGTGCCGGGCACCTGGGTGAGTGCCTTGGTCGAGGACTGGTCGTAGACCGTGATCCCCTTCTCCGGCTCCCACTTGGCCGCCGCCGCGGGCGTCATGTACATCCGGGCGGTGTCGTAGTTGCTGAAGTCCGACATCGCCTCGACGAAACCGCTGACCAACGCCGGCGGCTTCGCGTTCGTCCTGGGCTCCTGCGCCTCGACGCCGACCCTGCCGCCGGACGCGGCCGCGGCGTTCTTGCTGCCGTTGCGGATCTGTCCCTCGGTCGGCACCGACGCACACCCGGCAGCCACCAGTACGACGGCCAGGCCCGCGCCCAGCCACCCAGCAGCTCGTCGCCTCACAGGTCCTCACCACCGGTCAGCTTCTGGTACGGCGCGCCCACGTCGACCAGCGACATCTCCGGCACCACCCGGGACGCGTCCGCCGGGCGCGCGGGCAGCGGCGAGCCGGACAGCGTGACGTCCGGGCGCCGCGGCAGCGTCAGACGGAAGTAGGCGCCGTCTCCAGGCGAGCCCCACGCGTCCAGCCGGCCACCGTGCAGCCGGGCGTCCTCCAGGGCGATCGACAGGCCGAGGCCCGTCCCACCCGTCGTACGGGCCCGCGCCGGGTCGGCGCGCCAGAACCGGCTGAACACCATCTCGGCCTCCTCGGCCCGGAAGCCGATGCCGTGGTCGCGGACGGCGACGGCCGCGGCGTCCTCGTCGGTGGCCGTGCTGATCAGGATCGGCCGGCCCTCGCTGTGCTCGATCGCGTTGCCGATCAGGTTGCGCAGGATCCGCTCGATCCGGCGCGCGTCGACCTGGGCGCGGCACGGCTCGGGCATCGCCAGCTGGACCTCGCAGCCCTTGCGCTCCAGCAGGGTCTCGTGGTTCTCCAGCACCCGGGCGACGATGTCGCGCAGGTCGACGTCCTCCAGGTCGAGCGCGGCCGCGCCGGCGTCGAACCTGCTGATCTCCAGCAGGTCGGCGAGCAGTTCCTCGAAGCGGTTGAGCTCGTTCTGCAGCAGCTCGACCGAGCGGCGGGTGATCGGGTCGAACTCGTCGCGGGTCTCGTGCAGCAGGTCGGCGGCCATCCGGACCGTGGTCAGCGGCGTCCGCAGCTCGTGGGACACGTCGGAGACGAACCGGCGCTGCAGCCGCGACAGCTCCTCCAACCGGCGGATCTGCTGCTGCAGGTTGCTGGCCATCTTGTTGAAGGAGACCGCCAGGCGGGCCAGGTCGTCGGTGCCGCGGACCTGCATCCGCTCCTCGAGCTTGCCGGCCGCCAGCCGCTCGGCGATCCGCCGGGCCATCCGCACCGGCGTGACCACCTGGCGGGTGACCAGCCAGGCCACCGCACCGAGCAGGACGACCAGCAGCAGCCCCGCGGTGAGCAGAGCCCGCTGTACGACGTCCAGCGTCTCCTGCTGGGCCGTGAGCGGGAACAGGAAGTACACCTCGTACCGCTCGGCCGTGGAGTCGACACGGACCTGGGAGCCGATCGCCAGGCCGGGCGCGCTCGGCCGGTCCTCGTAGTTGATCAGCGTGTAGGTGTCCCACAGCCGCGAGCCGTCGCTGCCGACCGAGGACTGCAGCTCCTGCGGGACCGAGTTGCCGAGGACGCCGCCGGTCTGCTGGATCAGCACGGAGCCGGAGTTGTCGGTGGGCATCAGCACCACGTCGTACAGGCCCGCACGGTTGGAGTTCTGGACCAATTCGGTCAGCTTCTGCGTGATGGTGGCCGGGTCGGCGGCGTTGATCGAGCTGGACAACGCGTTCAGCTGCGCGGCGGCCTCGGCCTGGGCACTGGTCCGCCGGGACTCCAGGACGCCGTCGGTGACCTGGCTCATCATCACCCAGCCGACCAGGATCAGCACGACCATCGACATCAGCAGCGTGCCGGTGACGATCCGGGCCTGGATCGAGCGGCGCCAGATGTCCGGCCAGCGGGCCGGGTGGGTGCGCCAGAACGGCGGCTGGACGGCGTGCCAGTCCAGCCCAGCGGCCGTGAGCTCGATCTCCGTCCCGCGGGGCTCCGGTGCGGACTCCGCCTTCTCCGCCTGCGACGTGTCGTCGCGGCCGTACTCGATCAGTCCGCACCCGCCTTGTAGCCGACGCCGCGGACCGTCACCACGATCTCCGGGTGCTCGGGGTCCTTCTCGATCTTGGAGCGCAGCCGCTGGACGTGCACGTTGACCAGCCGGGTGTCGGCGGCGTGCCGGTAGCCCCAGACCTGCTCCAGCAGGACCTCACGGGTGAACACCTGCCAGGGCTTGGAGGCCAGGCAGACCAGCAGGTCGAACTCCAGCGGGGTCAGCTGGATCGTCTCGCCGCTGCGCTTGACCGAGTGGCCGGCCACGTCGATGGTCAGGTCGCCGATGGTCAGCGACTCCGGACCGGGCTCGTCCATCCGGCGCAGCCGGGCGCGGATCCGGGCCACCAGCTCCTTGGGCTTGAACGGCTTCACCACGTAGTCGTCGGCGCCGGACTCCAGGCCCAGCACCACGTCGACGGTGTCGCTCTTCGCGGTCAGCATCACGATCGGTACGCCGGACTCGGCCCGGATCGCGCGGCAGACGTCGATCCCGTCCATCCCCGGCAGCATCAGGTCGAGCAGCAGCAGGTCGGGCTTGAACTCACGGAACGCCGGTACCGCTTTGTCACCGGTCGCACACAGATAGGTGTCGTAGCCCTCGTTGCGCAGCACGATGCTGAGCATCTCCGACAACGCCGTGTCGTCGTCGACGATGAGAACTCGTCCTCGCATCGTCCGGTTGCCTTCTGCCACGCCCTGCTCCCTGCTTGCCGTCTGCCTGCTTGCCGCTTGCCGTCTGCCGGTCCGGTTCGTCGAATCAGGTGGTGCGACCCGCGGCCGCACTACGGATAGTGTCCCATTCCCCAGGTAGTGCACACGCCGGATCGCCGTGCGAGCCGCCGCCAATGCGGGTCCGTGGACCGCCCGGGGGGTGATCATGGTGCAAGTCGTGCCCGGGGGACAACCCGGGGCGGGGACGCGAGGGGAGGCACGGCGTGCGCGACGACCTCGGCGTACGGGAGGACGGCGGTGAGCCGCTGCGGCCCTGGCTGCCGGCCGACCTGCTGGACAACGCGGCCCGGACCATCTCGGAGAACAAAGCGATCATGCTGGGCCTGCCGGTGCTGGCGGGGATCGCGCTGGCCGCCGTACAGGCCGGTCTGACCCAGCTGACGGTGCCGGGCGGGATCGGCGCGCTGTTCGGCGAGGACGACCCGCTGGAGCAGGCCGGTGCCGCCATGCTGCTCATGTACGGCGTGCAGCTGGTCCTCTTCGCGGTGGTGTCGAGCATGCTCGCCGGCATCATCGCGCTGGCCGCGGTGCGCAGTCAGCTGGGCCGGCGGCTCGGTCCACGCGAGCTGCTGCGGCTGGTCCGCCCTGCTCTACCCGCACTGGCCGCGGTCGGCCTGCTGCAGTCCCTGTCGTTCGTCGTACTGCTGGCCGGTTGGGGGCTGAGTGTCTTCGGCATCGGGCTCGGTGCGGACGCGGCCATCTCGTCGGACGCGGCCGGACTGGTCTCGATCGTGCTGATCCTGGTCGGTGCGGTGCTGGTGATCATCTTCGGCATCCGCCTGGTGCTGGCCGGGACGGTGGTGCTGATGGAGGGCAAGCACGCACCCGACATCGGCCTGTACGTACCGGCCCGCGTCGGTGTCTTCGGCTCGCTGAAGCGCTCCTGGTACCTGGTCAAGGGCAGGTTCTGGCGGGTCTTCGGAGTGCTGCTGTTCGGCGGCGTGGTCGTCAACATCGTCAGCTACGCCTTGCAGTTCGGCGTGACCACCCTGGTGCTGACACTGGGCAGCTGGGTCGACAGCAGCGGCGGTGACGCCGCGCTCGTCGTCGGCATCGCGGTCGCCGCCGCGGCCGGTACCGCCACGGTGGCCACCCTCATCGCCAGCCTGGCCTTCATGTCCGCCGTCCAGGCCCTGATCTACCTGGACCTGCGCGTACGCCGTGAAGGCCTCGACCTGTGGATGCGGCCCTCCCTGCGGCCGACCGTGCCCGGACCGACGGAGTGGCAACGTTGATTCCTTTCGAACCGCCGGTGGACATCAGCCGGGAGGACGCCGCCGCCGAGGCGGCCCACGAGCTGTCCAAACCGGTCTACGGCCAGGCCGGCGACTCCCTGGTCAGCAGGGCGGTCCAGAAGGTGCTCGAGTGGATCACTGACCTGCTGGACGGCCTGGTGAGTCCGAGCACCAACGGCCGGACCGGACTGATCCTGCTGTTCGGACTGATCGCGCTGATCGTGGTGGTCGTGCTCTGGCGAGCCGGAGTACTACGGACCTCTGGCAGCAAGGCCAGCCAGACGGTGTTCGACACCGAGCGCCCACGCAGTGCGGCGCAGTACCGCTCGCAGGCTGAGCAGGAGGCCGCAGCCGGCGACTACACGGCCGCGGTCCGCAGCAGGTTCCGCGCCTGTGTGGCTGAGCTGACCGAGCGCACTGTGCTGGACGAACGGGCGGGCCGGACGGCGTACGAGGCTGTGGCCGACGCGGGCCGCGCCGTACCGGCTTTGCGTGACCCACTGCGCCCGGCCGCGGACGTCTTCACCGAGGTTGTCTACGGCAACCGACCCGGTACGCCGGAGCGCTACGCCGCCGTCGTCGCCGCGGACGAGGCGGCTCGCCACGTCTCCACCAGGGCGCTGGTCCAGGGATGAGCACACCGGTCGGCCGAAGCGTCGGCGAGGGCTGGCGGGCGCTGCGGATCCCCCTGCTCGTCACCGGCGCGATCGTGCTCGGTGTGATCGTCCTGATGGTCGCGACGGCCGCACGGACCTCAGGTCCCTTCAGCCCCGAACCGACCGAGAGCAGTGGCGCGAAAGCACTCGCGACGCTGCTGGAGGACCACGGCGTCCAGGTGACCGGCACGGAGAGCCTGGACGACGCCGTCGGCAGCGGCTCCGACCGGGCCCTGTTGATCGGGCCGTCCGGAAGCCTCAGCAGCAGCGACTGGCGGCGGATCGCGTCGTCGCGCTGGGACCACCTGATCCTCGTCCGCCCGGACCGCGAGGCGCTGCAGGTGCTTGCTCCAGGCATCGAGAACGCCAGCTCCACGCTGCCCGCCGGTAGCCGCTCCCCCAACTGCGACCTGCCCGCTGCCGTCAAGGCAGGCACTGTGACGGTCAGAGGTACGACGTACACGGCACCGCCGGAGGCCGAGACCTGCTACGGCGACGGGGTCAACGCCACGGTGGTCCGGCTGGAGCGGGACGGCCGGATCGTCGACGTGATCGGCACGCAGCAGACGTTCACCAACTCCCAACTGGCCGAGGACGGCAACGCGGCCCTGGCCCTCAACCTGCTCGGTACGCACCCGGAGCTGGTCTGGTATCTCCCGCAGTACGAGTCCTCCAGCTTCGACGACGCCGGCAAAGACGACGGCCCGCCGCTGATCCCACCGGACGTCCGGTACGTCGCCTGGGCGCTGGCCTTCGCCGTGTTCGTGGTGGCGCTCTGGCGCGGCCGGCGGCTCGGTCCCGTCGTACCGGAGCCGCTGCCGGTCGTCGTCCACGCTGCTGAGACCACTGAGGGCAGGGCTCGGCTCTACCGGCGTTCACGGGCTCGGGACCGTGCGGCCGCCGCACTGCGCGAGTCTGCGCTCGGCACGATCTACAAGGTCCACGGCATCCCCCGGCGCGCCGAGCCGACCGCTGTGGTCACCGCACTGGCCGCGCGGACCGGTCTGGACCCGGCCATGCTGTACGACATCCTCTACGGCGGGCCTCCGGTCGACGACCCCGCTCTGCTTTCCCTGTCCGACGCACTGCAAGTACTGACCCAGGAGGTAGCCCGTGACGGCCGAGGCACACATGACCGCTGAGGTGAGCCCCGAGCGGGCGCGCCAGGCGCTGGTCGAGCTGCGGACGGAGATCGGCAAGGCTGTCGTCGGCCAGGACACCGCGGTGACCGCCCTGGTGCTGGCGCTGCTCTGCCGTGGCCACGTGCTGCTCGAGGGCGTGCCCGGTACGGCGAAGACGCTGATGGTGCGGGCGCTGTCGATGGCGATGCGGCTGGAGACCAAGCGGGTGCAGTTCACGCCGGACCTGATGCCGGGTGACGTCACCGGGTCGCTGGTGTACGACGCGAAGACCAGCGAGTTCGAGTTCCGGCCCGGGCCGGTGTTCACCAACATCCTGCTGGCCGACGAGATCAACCGGACACCGCCGAAGACCCAGGCCGCGCTGCTGGAGGCGATGGAGGAGCGGCAGGTCACCGTCGACGGCGAACCGCGCAAGCTGCCGTCGCCGTTCGTGGTGGCCGCCACCCAGAACCCGATCGAGTACGAGGGCACGTACCCGTTGCCCGAGGCGCAGCTGGACCGGTTCCTGCTCAAGGTGACGCTGGACATCCCGCCGCGGGACGCGGAGATCGCCGTACTGGCCAGGCACGCGCAGGGATTCGACCCGCGCGACCTGGTCGCCGCGGGGATCCGGCCGGTGGCCGGACCGGAGGACCTGCTCGCCGGGCAGGCCGCCGTACGGCGGGTCGCCGTACGGGAGGACCTGCTGGCGTACGTGGTCGACCTGTGCCGGGCGACCCGGCAGTCGCCGTCGCTGCAGCTCGGGGTGTCGCCACGTGGGGCCACTGCGTTGCTGGCGGTCGCTCGGGCTTGGGCCTGGTTGTCGGGGCGCGACTACGTGATCCCTGACGACGTGAAGGCGATGGCCCGTCCTTGCCTGCGGCACCGGGTGCAGATCCGGCCGGAGGCCGAGCTGGAGGGCGTCACCGCAGACGCCGTGCTGGAGAGCGTGCTCGCCACGGTTCCGGTACCACGCTGATGGTTGTCACTGGCCGGGCCGGTGTGCTGGCCGGCTTGGGAGTTCTCTTCGTCGCACTGGCGATGCCGAGCTGGTCGGGCGTCGGTGTGGTGGTCGCTGTCGTGCTGCTGGTGTGCCTGGTCGACCTGCTGCTGGCCGGGTCGCCGCGGCGGCTGCAGCTCAGCAGGGACGGGGACACCGCCGTGAGGCTCGGGCAGCCGGCTTCGGTGACGCTGATGGTCGCCAACCCGGGTCGGCGGGTCAGGGGGTTGCTGCGGGACGCCTGGCCGCCGTCGGCCGGCGTACAGGATCCGCCGCACAAGCTGGACCTGCCAGGTGGTGAGCGGCGGCGGCTGGTCACGCATCTGGTGCCGACTCGGCGTGGTGACCGCAAGGCGTACCGGGTGACCATCCGGTCGATCGGGCCGCTGGGCTTTGCCGGCCGCCAGGGGTCGCACGAGGCGCCGTGGACTGTGCGTGCGTTGCCGCCGTTCAACAGCCGCAAGCACCTGCCGTCGCGACTGGCTCGGCTGCGTGAGCTGGACGGGCGGACCGCTCTCCTCGTCCGTGGGCAGGGGACGGAGTTCGACTCGCTGCGGGACTACGTGCCGGGCGACGACGTCCGCAGCATCGACTGGCGGGCCACTGCGCGGCGTAGCAGCGTCGTACTGCGGACCTGGCGGCCGGAGCGGGACCGGCAGGTCGCCATCGTCATCGACTCCGGCCGGATGTCCGCCGGCCGCGTCGGCGACGCCCCGCGCCTCGACCACGCGATGGACGCCGCGCTGCTGCTCGCGGCGCTGGCGACTCGTGCGGGTGACCGGGTGTCCTTGCTGGCTTGCGACTCGGCCGTGCGGGCCGACGTACGGCGTCCTGCGCCGGAGGACGTGCTCCCGTCGTTCGTCAACGCCCTGGCCACCGTCGACGCCGAGCTGGTCCAGACCGACTTCCGTGTCGTCGTCTCGCAGACCCTCGAACGCCTCGGCCAGCGCTCGCTCGTCGTCCTCCTGACAGGCCTGGAGCCTGCCGTCATCGAGGAGTCCCTGCTCCCCGTCATCGGTCCGCTCCTACGCCGCCACGTGGTCGTCCTGGCCTCTGTCGCCGACCCTCGCCTCGACGAGCTCGAGTCCGCCCGCTCCGACCTGATCGAGCTGTACGGCGCCGCCTCCGCCGCCCGCTCCCGCCTCGACCGCGAACGCGTCACCGCCGTCCTCACCCGGGCCGGCGTCACGGTCGTCGACGAGAACCCGGACCAGATCGCCCCCGCCTTGGCCGACACCTACCTGGCGTTGAAGAAGGCCGGCCGGCTCTAGACCAGGTCGAGTGGCTGGTGCGGGCCGTCCGGGTAGACGACCTTCAGCTGGTCCCCCGGGCGGACGACGCCGCCGTGGTTCACCACGGACATCACGCCGGTCAGGCGGACGACCTCTCCGGCGGCGTCCTTGTGGAGCATCGTCTTCAGCAACCCCTTGCGGAACTTGTTGATCTGGCTGCACGGGTTGCGAAGGCCGGTCAGCGTGACGACCGCGGTGTCGCCCAGGTGGAGCTCGGTGCCAGTGGGCAGGTTGAGGAGGTCGACGCCCGACGTGGTGATGTTCTCGCCGAGGTCACCGGCGCCCACCTCGTAACCGGCCTCGGCCAGTACGGCGAACAGCTCGGACTGGATCAGGTGGACCTGGCGGAGGTTGGGCGCCGCCGCGTCGACCTTGACCAGGTGGAGGTGCTGGACGGTGGCGCCCGCGTGCGCGTCGCCTTCGACGCCGAGGCCCTCGATCAGCGTGATCTCGGGCACCGGCGGCTTGCTGAAGTGGTGCTGGGTGTCGCGGTTGACCGAGTGGATTCTCACCCGTCCAGCTTAAGGAGGTGGCACGCGGCCTGCTGCGACTCTCGGGCGGGCAGGATCGCCAAAGGCTCGGTACGGCACTCCGCGACGACGACCTGGCAGCGCGGGTGGAAACGGCAGCCGGACGGGATGCGGGTCGGGTCCGGTGGTTCGCCGGTGAGGACGATCTTCTCGGGCGACTCGGGCAGGACCGAGAGCAGCGCCTTCGTGTACGGGTGCTGCGGGTTCTGCAGCACCTGCTCGGTCGGGCCAGACTCGACGATCCGCCCGAGGTACATCACCGCGACCCGGTCGGCGATGTTCCAGGCCAGCCCGAGGTCGTGCGTGACGACCAGCGCGGACAGCCCGAGCTCGTCACGAAGCTTCAGCAGCAGCGCGAGAATCTCCCCGCGGACCGAGGCATCGAGGGAAGCGACCGGCTCGTCGGCGATCAGGACCTGAGGGTTGAGCGCCAAAGCGCCCGCGATGACCACGCGCTGGCGCTGCCCGCCGGACAGCTCGTGGGGGTAGCGCAGGAAGAAGCGTTCGGGTGGCCGGAGCCCGGCGCGGGACAGCGCGTCGGCGACGATCTTCTCCTCGTCGGGCAGCTTGTGGATCCGGGGGCCCTCGGCAACCGCTTCGTACACGGTCTGCCGCGGATTGAGCGACCCGGTCGGATCCTGCAGCACCAGCTGCACGCGTCGCCGGTACGCCTTCAGCTCCCGAGCCTTGTAGCTCAACGGCTTCCCGTCGTAGAAAACCTCACCACCCGCAGGCTTCTCCAACCCGAGCAGCGTCCGCGCAAGCGTCGTCTTCCCGCACCCGGACTCACCAACCAGCGCGACGATCTCGCCCGCACCAACGGCGAGGTTGACCCCGTCGACAGCCCGCGCCCGCCGGCCGCGCGCCGCGAACTCGACGGACAGGTTCCTTGCCTCCAGCATCAGCTCTCCCCCACCAGCACGCAGGCCGCCGTACGACGGTCGCCCGCCGGCCGCAGCTCGATGTCCACCGTCGAGCAGGTCTCCAGCGCCACCGCGCACCGCGGATGGAAGACGCACCCCGACGGCAGCGCCGCGGGATCCGGCGGATCCCCCCCGAGCCCCTTCGGCGCGAGCCGCGACGCCGGGTCCCCGATCGTCGGGAACGCGGCCGACAGCGCGCGGCTGTACGGATGCGCGAACGCACCGCTCGACGGGCCGGTCTCGACCACGCGCCCGGCGTACATCACCGCGAGCCGGTCGCAGAGATCGGCCAGGACGGACAGGTCGTGCGAGATCATCAGCAGCGCGATGTCCTCGGCCGCGACCAGTTCGCGGATCAGCGTCAGCACCTGGGCCTGGACCATCACGTCCAGCGCGGTCGTCGGCTCGTCGGCGATGATGAGCCGCGGCTCGCAGGCCAGTGCCATGGCGATCATGACTCGTTGCCGTTGGCCACCACTCAGTTCGTGCGGGTAGCTCCGCGCCCGCCAGGCCGGCAGGCCGACCTGATCGAGCAGCTCGGCGACCCGCCGCCGCGCCTTCTCCGGCCCGGCCAGCTTGTGCACCAGCAACGGCTCGGCGATCTGCTCGCCGATCCGCCGTACGGGGTTGAGCCCGTGCTGGGCGCCCTGGAACACGATCGACGCCTCGGCCCACCGGACCGCGCGCAGCTTCCCCCACGACATCGTCAGCACGTCGTCGCCCTTGAGCAGAATCCGCCCACCCACGCGGGCATCGCGCGGCAGCAGCCGCAGGATCGCCATCGCCAGCGACGACTTGCCCGACCCCGACTCCCCGACGACCCCCAGCGCCTCACCGGCGTCCAGAGCCAGCGAGACACCGCGTACGGCGGGCACCTCACCGCCCGCGATCTTGTACGTGACCGACACGTCGTCCAGCTCGAGCAGGCTCATCGCGCGCCTCGCAGTCTCGGGTTCAGCACCGTCTCCAACGCGCGGCCGCACAGCGTGAACGCCATCACCACGGCCACGATGCACAGGCCCGGCACGAGGATGTACCACCACGCGCCCGACGTCGCCGCACCCCAGTCGTACGAGCCGCGCAGCATGGTCCCCCAGGACGTCTTGTTGGCGCTGATGCCGAGGAAGGCCAGCGTGGACTCGGTGACGATCGCGCTCGCGACCTCGAGCGTGGTACTTGCCAGGAGCAACGGTGCGACGTTCGGCAGCACATGCCGGGTGGTGATGTGCCAGTGGCCGCCGCCGAGCGCGGTCGATCGTTCGATGTACGGCCGGGCCTCGACCGCGAGGGTCTGGGCCCGGATCAGCCGGGCGGTCGACGGCCACGAGGTCACGCCGATCGCGACGACGATGGTCGCCGTGCTGCCGCCCAGGATCGCCGCCAGTACGAGCGCCGTGACCAGCGACGGCAGCACCAGGAACCAGTCGGTGATCCGCAGTACGATCGCGCCGATCCAGCCGCGGAAGTGTCCGGCGACGATGCCCAGCACGGTCCCGATCACCATGCTCAGCAGCGCGGCGAGGAAACCGATCAGCAGCGAGGTCCGCGAACCCCACCAGACCATCAGCAGCACCGACCGGCCGGACTCGTCGGTGCCGAGCGGCGCGTCCCAGCTCGGCGGCGCCATCTTCTCGCCGGTCCCGCTGACCACGTTGGTCACGCCGGCGTCGATGAACAGCGGCGCGATCACCGCGAGCAGTACGGCGACCAGCAGGATCGCCAGGCCGACGACTCCGGCCCGGTGGTGCCGGAAATCGGTCCAGAACCGTTGCAGGGAACGCTTCCGCCGGGTCCAGGTGACACTCATGCGGACCTCACCCTCGGGTCGAGCAGGTGGTAGACGACGTCGGCGAGCGTGTTCATCACGATCACCGACACCGTGATCAGCAGGAACGTGCCCTGCATCAAGGTGAAGTCCGGCACCCGGATCGCCTCGTAGAACAGTTGCCCGAGGCCCGGCCAGCTGAAGATCGCCTCGACGGTGACCGCGCCGCCGACCACGAACCCGATCCGCATGAAGACCAGCGTCACGGTCGGCAGCAGCGCGTTCGGTACGGCGTGCTTGCGGCGTACGTCGTCGTCCTTGAGCCCCTTGGCGCGCGCCGTGGTGACGTAGTCCTGGCCGACCTCGTCGAGCACCGAGGACCGCATCACCAGCAGGTACTGCGCGTAGACGACGGCCACCATCGTGAGGCACGGCAGCACCATGTGCTTGGCGACGTCGAGGACGTAGGCGAACCCGTCCGGCGCGTCGACGCTCTCGATCCCGCGGGTCGGGAAGATCCCCGGGATCGGCCCGACGCCGGCCGCGAACACCATCAGCAGCAGGAGCCCGAGCCAGAACGTCGGCACCGACCACAGCACCAGGGAGATCGCGGTCGAGAACTTGTCGAACCGGCTGCCCGGTTTCCAGCCGGCGCGGGCGCCCTGCCAGATCCCGAGGCTGACGGCCATCACCAACGCCGTACCGGTGAGCAGCAGCGTCGACCCGATCCGCTCACCGATCAGGTCGAGCACCGGCCGTTTGTACTCGTACGACGTCCCGAGGTCGAACTGCACGGTCTGCTTGACGAACTGGAAGAACTGCTCGGGCAACGACTTGTCCAGCCCGAGCCGGTGCCGCTCCAGGTCGAGCTGCTCCGGCGTCATGTTCCGGCCCTGCGCCAGGGCGCGGACCGGGTCACCCGGCAGCAGCCGGAACAGGAAGAACGTCGCCACGATCACCATCGAGATGCTGAGCACCGCCCCGCCCGCCTTGCTCAGGGCGTAGCGCAGCATCCCGTTGCGAACCGGGGCCTCCTCCAGCTCCTGGGTGGCGGACGGGGCGACGGTCATTCGCGGTCGTCCGCGACGCCGCTGCGGCGCCGGAGCAGGAAGAACGCGATCCCGGCCAGCACGATCACGCCGATGCCCACACCGACGAAGACGCCGGTGTTCGAGCCGCCCTCGTCGGAGGCGTCGGCCGTGACCGCCTCGACCGTGTAGAACGGCCAGTAGCCCGAGCCGCCGTACAGGATGCCGTTGTCCTCGGGGATCGGCGTGATGCTGGCGATCCGGTCCTTGCGGTAGCCCTCGAGGTCGTTCGGGTAGTACAGCGCGATCACCGGTGCGTCGGTGTAGAGCCGCTCCTGCATCTGCTTGATGATCCCGGCGCGCTTGGGCCGGTCGAGCTCCTTCAGCTGCTGCTGGTAGAGCTGCTCGAACTGCGGGTCGCAGTAGAACGACTCGGTCCCGCCGCCCTCGCCGGACGCGGTCGGGCGCCGGCTGCACAGGTGCGTGGCCAGCACCTCCTCGGGGTCCGGGTTGACCGACCAGCCGCTGATCGCGATGTCGAACAGGGCCGTCGTACCGGTCTCCTCGGTGAACTTGCTCGAGTCCAGCCGCTTGGTGGTCAGCGTGATGCCGAGCTCCTTGAACCAGCCGGTCAGGTACTCCGCGAGCTTGTCCTCGATCGGGGTGTCGGTGTGGATGCTGAACCGGAACTGCAGCTTGCGCGACCCGTCCGGCATCGTTCTGATGCCGTCGGCCCCCTTCTTGTAGCCGGCGGCATCGAGGATCTGGTTCGCCTTGGTCAGGTCGAAGCCGATCTTCTTCTCGCCCTCGGCCTGCCAGAAGAAGTCCTTGTACATCGGCGGCACGATCGATCCGTCGGCCGGCTTGGCCAGACCGTTCTGCACCTCGTCGACGAGCTTCTGCTTGTCGATCGCGTAGTGCAGCGCCTGCCGGACCTTCGGGTCCTTCAGCGCCGGGTGCCCGTCACCGATCGGCTTGTTGTCGCTGGTGGTCGCCCCGTGGTTGATCTGCAGGTACGACGCGCGCCGGCCCTCGTTGTTCCACTGCACGACGTTCGCGTCGCCCTTGAGCGCCTCGAAGTCCGGCGGCGCCAGCCGGCCGAGCAGGTCGATGTCGCCCTTCTTCAGGCCGACCACCGCGGCCGCGGGGTTGTCGTAGAAGATCACCTGCAGCTCGTCGATCTTCGGCGCGCCCCGCCAGTAGTCGGGGTTGGCCTTGAGCTTCACGTACTGGTCCTTCTTGTGCTCGACCGGGATGTACGGGCCGCTGGTCACCGCGGGGTACGTCTCCGCGTCGTACTTGGCGATGTCGCCGACCTTCTCCCACACGTGCTTGGGCACGATCGGCACCGGGTTGTCCAGCATCGAGGCCTGCGGCGACTTGAGCTTGATGGTCAGGTCCTGGCCGGCCGCGGTGACGCTCGCGAAGTTCTCCACCGCCGGACCGTTGGCGGTCTTGGCGCCGTCGTCGGTCATCATCTTGGTGAACGTCCAGGCCGCGTCGTCGGCCGTGATCGGCTGCCCGTCGGACCACTTGGCCTGGCGGATCTTGAACGTCCAGGTCAACCCGTCCGGCGAGGTCGTCCAGGACTCGGCCAGGTCGGGGCTCGGCTGCAACGTCTTCGCGTCCGGCACGGTCAGGAACCCGTACGTCCACCGGTGGATCGACGTGGACACCAGCCGCACCGCGAGGAACGGGTTCATCGAGTCCATCGACTGCGTCGTGCCCACCCGCACGACCTTGGGCTTGTCCGGCTCCGCCGCCTGCGCCGGCGCCGTCCCCACCGCCAGCAGCGCCACCGCCGCCAGCCCCGCGAACCACTTCCTCATCCCGCCACGCACCTCTCACCAGAGCGCCTCGTTTAGAGAGAAAGCCACACCAATGAGCTGGTTCGTGTCAACGATTTACGGAGTTTCGTTCCCGAAGAGTTTCGATGACCCGTCAATGACTTTCGGTGAGAGCGTTCCTGGTGAGAGGTGAGACGGCCTTCAGTGCCTGGCGTTGCGGGACCAGCTGAAGCAGTAGACGCCGAAGCACGCCAGGCCGAGGGCCATGATCGTCAGCAGGACCGTCCCGAACGGCTGGTCCTTGATCGTGCGCATCGCGGTGTCGAGCCCACCGGCCTTGCTCGGGTCGTAGTCGATGGCGGCCCAGGCGAACAGCGCGCCGACGATGAAGAACGCGACGCCCTTGGCGGCGTACCCGACGCGGCCGAGCCGGATCGTGGTCCTGGAGACCCCACCGACCAGGTCCTCGGTGAACTTCGTCTTGTACGCCTTGTACAGCTGGCGAACGCCGACGCCGACGATGACGAGTCCGATCAGAACGACGAGCACGCGACCGGCACCGTTCTCCATCAGCTTGGCGGTCATCGACTGCTGGCCGCTCTTGCCCGATCCACCCGATCCGACGGCGACCCTGACGGCGCTGATCCCGAGGAACAGGTACATCGCGAGCCGGCCACCGGAGGAGACCTTCTTCTCGGTGTCCAAGTGACCGTAGGCCAGCTCGAGTGCCTTCCAGATCACCAGCGCGAACAGTCCCAGCGCGACGACCCACAGCAACACCGTGCCGAGCGGCTTGTCGGCGAGCTCCTGCAGCGCGCCCTGCTGGGACGCTTCCTCTGACGACTTGCCCCAGGCGAGCTGGAGCGCGATCCACGCGACCAGCAGGTACACGACGCCGTACGCGATCAAGCCAACGGTGATGGCGTAGTCGTACACCTTGCTGTTCTGGGCCTGACTGGCGGTTCTCATCCTGCTCCTCACGACGCGGGCGGAGGTTCCCCGTCCTCAGGACCACGTACCCAGTCGCAAACGATCAGGCCGACACCGGCGCGCTCGCCTCGCGGTCGACTTCCTCGACGTCGCCGTACTCACCGGCCCGTACGGCGCGCCGCCCGAGCGTCCACACGTAGACGAAGAACGCGACCTCGACGACGACCCCGATCCCGACCCGGACGGCGGTCGGCAGCGGCGACGGCGTCACGAAGGCTTCGATCATGCCGGTGATCAGCAGGATCACCGCCAGGCCGATCGCCATCCCGACCGTCGCGCGACCGGTCTGCGCCAGTGCTTGCATGCGGGTCCGCGGGCCGGGCGCGATCCAGGACCAGCCGAGGCGGAGCCCGGCGGCCGAGGCGACGAACACCGCGGTCAGCTCGAGCAGGCCGTGCGGCGTGATCAGGCCGAAGAAGACGTCGCCCTTGTCGTGCCCGATCATGATGCCCGCGGCGACGCCCAGGTTGGTCGCGTTGCTCCACAGCACGAACGCGACCGGGACGATCAGGACGCCGATCGCGAGCACCGCCGCGCAGATCGTCGCGTTGTTGATCCAGACCCGCAGCGCGAAGTCCTGCGCCGGGTTCTCGGAGTAGTACGACGCGAAGTCCTTGTCGACCATCTGCTGGATCGCCTCCGGCGGCGCGAGCGAGCCCAGCACCTCCGGGTTGACCAGGATCCGCCACGCGACCCAGGCGGCAACCAGGTAGAACAGCAGTCCGATGGTGAGCCACCAGCGCCGCGACACGTAGAGCGCCGCGGGGAAGCTGACCAGGAAGTACCGGGAGATGTCGCGCCAGACAGGAGCCTGCGCACCGGTCACCGCACCGCGCGCGTCGGCGATCAGGCCGGACAGGCGACCGACCGTCACCGGGTCGGCACCGGCTGCTCGCAGCGCGGCCATGTGAGTGCCGACGCGCTGGTAGAGCTGCACCAGCTCCTCGGCCTCCGCACCGGTCAACCGGCGCTGACGGCGAGTGAGCAGCGCCAGGCGGTCCCACTGCGGCTGGTGGACCGACACGTACGCCTCGACGTCCATCCCCCCGCCTTTCCGGTCGTTCTGCCCTCGTCGAGTGTCGCGCATTCCGGGGTCGAATGACCTGGGATGGGCGACACTAGCTGTCTCGGGAGTTGTGGGAGGGGGCGAGGGTGGCTCAGCTGGTCACGGGGGAAGCGGTTGTCCTCCAGGTGCGGATCGCCCGGATGCCGACCCGGGCGCTGGCGTGCGCGATCGACTTCACGCTGCAGGTGATCGTGCTGGTGATCCTGTTCCTGACGCTGTTCGGGTTCCTGCTCGGTGGGGCGAGCGAGGCGCTCGGCGCCGCGCTGGTGTTCGTCGTCCTGCTGCTCGTCCTGGTCGGCTACCGGGTCGTGATGGAGACGCTGACCCGCGGCAGGACGATCGGCAAGATGCTGCTCGGGCTGCGCGTGGTCCGCGACGACGGCAGCTCGATCCGGTTCCGGCACGCGCTGGTGCGGTCGCTGCTGTGGATCTTCGTCGACTTCGCGCCGTGGTTCGCGGCCGGGCCGGGGATCGTCGCGAGCCTGATGAACAAGCAGGGCAAGCGGATCGGCGACATGGTCGCCGGCACGGTCGTCATTCGTGAACGCCACCAGCCGATGGCGTCCCCGCCGCTGTTCGTCCCCGGGCACCTCGTCCAGTGGGCGCAGTCTCTGGAGCTCTCGCGCCTCTCGGACGACCTCGCCAACACGTCGCGTGAGTACCTGGCCCGCTACAGGGAGCTGGAGCCCGCGGCGCAGATCGCACTCGGCGACGCCCTGGCCTTCAAGGTCGGCGGCCTCACCGCCCCCGGGCCGCCCGTGCCGATCAGCTCCCCGGCGTTCCTCTCCGCAGTACTGGCCGAACGGCGCCGCCGCGAGCTCGAACGCCTCGCCGCGCACCGCCCATCGGCCCACACCGGGCCGTTCGCGCCGCCCAGTCCGTACACCCAGCAACCACTCCCGTACGGCGGACCGCCGGCCTACCGGCCCGGGCCACTCGCACCTCCTCCCCCTCCTCTCCTCCCTCCGGTCCCGGCCGAGCCGGGCCCCCGGCAGGAGCAGGTGAACCCCCAGGGCTGGCACGCCCCTGGCAGCGGAGAATCCAGCCAGTGGTTCTAGTCTTGCGACCATGTCGCAGCTAGCAGTTGACTGGACCGGTTGGCTCCAGCGGACCGCCGGCTTCGCCGAGGTTGCCGTCCTTGGCCAGGTCGCCGACAAGCACCTGTTCGCCGCGATCCGATGAGCGGCGAAGGCTACGACCTGCTCTCGTCACGCGCCGTCGGGACGCCGGACCTCCGGTCGTTCCTGCTCGACACCTTCGCGGTCCCCGAGGCCGACCTGTTCGTCGCTCCCGCCGACCGCGTCGACGCCGAGCTCCGCGACGTACCGCAGGACCTCGTGTTCGCGACCTTCTGCACCTTCGAACCCGTCGAGGGCCACTTCGCCACCACGCTCACCGTCGGCGTCGACACCAACCGAGCCCGCCCGATCGACCACGCGGAGTTCGCCACCCGTTTCGCCCAGCACTTCCAGGCGATGGTCCTGTACGGCGACAACGAGCCGGCCGGCCTGTGGACGGTCGTCCTGGCCGACGGCACCCGTCTCCTCGCCACCCTCGACGAGGCCGACGACCACTACACGCTCACGACGGCAACAGCCCGCATCCCCGGCCTCCCCGAGGTCGGCGTCACGCCGTGATTACCGGCGTACCCGGTACCGCAGATGCGTGGCCTCGGGAGTGTCGATCACGCGAACGATCTCGAGCTCGATCTCACTCGGCAGTACGTCGAACAACCGGTGCCCCCCGCCGAGCAGCACGGGAATCTGGTGCACCTGGATCTCGTCCAGTACGCCGGCCTCGAGCGCGCGCTGCCCGGTGTACCCGCCCCGCACCTGCACGTTCTTGCCGCCGGCCGCGGCCTTCGCCTGCTCCATCGCGCTGACGATCCCCTCCCGGACGTAGGTCACCAGCGGATACCCCCAGCGCGCGGCAGGACTCGGCGGCCGATGACTCGGCACGAAGATCGGCGCGCCGTTGTGGGAACCGCCCCAGTGATCCATCAGCTCGGCGGTCCGCCGCCCGGCAACCACCGCGCCGCAGGCGCTCCACTCGTCGAGGAACTTCCCCTCCGGCCAGTTGTGCAGCCGGTGGTCGTCCTCACCACCGAGGTAGTCGTCGAGATCGGCGATGTACCCGTCGAGGGACACCGACATGTCGAGCACGGACGACGCCATGGCAAAGCTCCTCTCGTCCGGCGCGGAAGCGCCGCTGACGCTCCCAGCCTGTGGCCTGACCGCCGGCCACTGAAGATCCAATCCGCGAGCGCGGCACTGGACCACTTGCCTCGCCGTTGCGGTGGGCAACTACCTGCGGGCGGTGAGCTTCGCGTAGTACGCCCGGGCGTCCTGCGTGCGGCCGGCGCCCAGCACGCGCAGCGCCTCGGCCAGCTCTGGGTAGGGCTCGTCGAGCAGCTTCGCCGCCCCTTCCAGCTCGGAGGCCGACGCGAGATCGCGCAGCAGCGACTGGATGACCGCCACGGGATCGGTCGCCCCCTGGCGGCCTTCGCGGCCCGGATCGACCGTGAGCGTCGTCTGCTTCGCCGCGCGCACTTCGTCCAGTCGCCGCTCTCGCTCGGTCGCCGGAGTTGCGTCCCACCCCGGCTCGGCGACCATCGCCTCGAGCCGCAGCACCCGCGACAGGACCGCGGGGTTGCTGATCTTGGCCCGCTGCCCGGACATCAGCTGTGACAGCATCGGCGCCGACAGGCCGAGGACGCCGGCGAGCTGGGCCTGCGACAGGGCGAGCCGGTCGAGCAACCGCCGGAAGCGGGCACCCAGCGGTTCGCCGTACCACTGCTGCTGGAGCTCGAGGTTGCGCTCGTGCGCGTCGCTCACCACACCTCCGGATTAGTGTTTGCAAATTGCGAATGCAAACGGTAAGTTCTTCCTCGTGACCGCCCGCATCCCCTGGAGAGCCTCATGATACGACGGACCGCCGCCCTCGCGACGCTGACCGCCCTGGCCGCCGCGTTAACATTCGTGAACGCCGCGCCCGCGGCCGCCGAGGGCGAGCTGTCGCCGGTGATGGTCGTGCTCGACTCCTCCGGCTCGATGACCGCCCGCGACGCCGGCGGCAGCGGCACCCGGATGGACGCCGCCAAGCGGGCCGTCGGCTCGATGGTCGACGGGCTGCCCGCCCAGGCGCAGGTCGGCCTCGCGATCTACGGCGCGGGCACGGGGTCGAGCGGTGCGGAGAAGGCGGCCGGCTGCAAGGACGTCCGCGTCGTCCAGCCGGTCGGCGCGGTGAACAAGCCGGCCCTCAAACGCGCGGTCGCGGCGACCAAGGCCAGCGGGTACACGCCGATCGGCCAGGCCCTGCGGACGGCGGCCGCGCAGCTGCCGAAGGAGGGCCAGCGCTCGGTCGTGCTCGTCTCCGACGGCGAGGACACCTGCGCTCCGCCGCAGCCCTGCGAGGTCGCGAAGGAGCTGCACCAGCAGGGCGTCGACCTGCACGTGCACACGATCGGCTTCCGGGTCGACGCGAAGGCCCGCGCCCAGCTGGCCTGCATCGCGCAGAACACCGGCGGCACGTACCACGACGCCGCGGACGCCGACTCGCTGCTCGGCGTACTGGGCCGCGTGACCGAGCGCGCCCTGCGGCACTACGAGCCGACGGGCAAGCCGATCACCGGCACCGGCGACCCGTTCACGGCGCCGACGGTCACCCCGGGGCAGTACCTGGACACCATCGACCCGGTCGAGGAACGCTTCTACGCCGCCGACCTGAAGGCCGGCGAAACGGCGTACTTCGCGGCCACCACGGTCTTCCCGCGCGGCAACCCGCGCAGCATCGAGGTGCTCGACATCAGGATCACCGGCCCGAACGGCGCCGACTGCTACGAGCGGCAGCGCGAGCTGAACACCCGGGCCAAGGACGGCGGCTCGCTGACCACGCTGCTCAGCTGGAACGGCACGGTCGCCGGATCGTCGAAGACGAAGGCCTGCAGCGTGCCGGGCAAGTACGTGTTCCGCGTGACCCGCGACGCCCGTGACGGTGGCACCGACCGGGTCCCGGTCGAGCTGCAGCTGCGGATCGAGCCGCCGGTCACCGGCAGCCTCGGTGAGCCGGCGCAGACCAGCCTGGTCGACTTCGCGCAGCCGCCGGCCGGTGGGGTCCGCGCAGTGCGCGGCGGCGGGTCGTTCAACGAGGCGACGACGCTCGGCGGACCCGGCCGGTACGGCGAGACGATCTACTACGGCGAGCAGCTGTTCTACCGGGTCAAGCTGGACTGGGGTCAGGGCCTGGCGTACCGGGTCACCTTCGGCGGACGGCCGGACGGCGCGACGGCGAACATCCGGACCGGGCTGTTCAGCCCGGTGCGGGCGGAGATCAAGTTCGACACCACGGCGTACACGGGCAGCACCAAGGTCCTCCCGACCAACGGGAAGCCGATCGCGACCCCGCGCGCGGTCTACCTGAACCGCAACGCGAACAACTCCGACCTCCGCAAGGCGAGCGTCGACGGCTGGTACTACATCGTCGCCGGCCTCGGCGTGGCCTTCGGAGACGCCCCTGCCGGCGGTGTCCCGCTCACCATCGACGTCGCCGTCGCGGGTGACAAGATCGCCGGGCCCGAGTACGGCGTCTCCTCCGGCGAGACTCCCACCGAGACGCCGTCGGCCACCCCGACGTCCACCGAGCCCACCCCGTCGTCGAGCACGACTGCCGAGGTCACGCCGCCGAGCCCGCCGTCGGACTCGTCCAACCTCCCGTGGATCATCGCCGGTGCTTCTCTCCTCGTCGCCCTGGCGGTCATCCTCGCGACCGTGCTCCTCCGTCGCCGCAAGCCCGCAGCGCCGCCGACGTACCCGCAGAACCCTGGCTATCCTCGGCCCCCGGCCGGGCCCGGTGGCCAGCCTCCCTACGGCAACGGCCCTAACCGGCCTTGATCCACCGATAGGTCTTCCCCTGCTGGCGGCACTCAACCCGGGTGCCGTCAGCAGTCGTCTCCACGCTCCCGGCCTCCTGCCAGCCACACGCTGCACCCACGGTCACCGCGGCATTGGGCACCCGAGTCACCGGCCCGGTCGGCACCACCGGCGGCGTCTCCGACGGAGTCCGGCTGGGCGTCGGAGTCGGACCGACCGAAGAATCCCCCGACGAAGGTGTCCCCCGGTGGGGTCGCGCCTCCAGCAACAACCCGCCTCCAACACCCGCCACCACCAACACCCCCACAACTCC
Source organism: Kribbella lupini (assembly GCF_039529595.1). NCBI lineage: Bacteria > Bacillati > Actinomycetota > Actinomycetes > Propionibacteriales > Kribbellaceae > Kribbella > Kribbella lupini. Next base: position 536,036 of record NZ_BAAANC010000002.1, read on the forward strand.
AACCAGCACCCGCCGCCGCCCCAGCTTCGACCAAGCAGCTCGACTCAGCCCGGCGCCGGTGGCTCCGCCTGGTATGGCCTCTGGGCTGTCGGTGGTTCGTGGGATTAGCGCAGCAACTGTTGGGCGAGGTGGGGTCTGGCTGTGCTCGGCGTCAGCAGGCGACTGGGCCGGTGTGACAGCTACGAGGTGCTTGTAGGCGGCAGGGACAGCGGGCAGGTGGTCGAAGACCTCGATGGGCTCCTGGTCCGGGGTGCGGGCTGGGGTTTCGAGTGGGTCGGCGAGGAGTGGAGCGAGGGCAGCCAGGGCTGACTCGGCGGAAGGACGGTCGGCGGGGTCGGCTGCCAGGAGGGGCTTGACCAGATCCCACACCGGGGTGGGATTGGCAGGTGTGGGGAGCGGGTGCGTCGTGGGCGGCTCCTCGCCGGTCAGCAGCTGCCAGGCGGTGACACCCACGGCGTACAGGTCTTGTGCGACGGCAGGCGGTGAGCCGGCGAGGGTTTCTGGGGCGAGATAGCCGGGCGTCCCGATCAGGGCGCCTTGGTGGGTGAGGCGCGGTTCGCCCAACGACAGGGCGATGCCGAAGTCGCTCAGGCGGAGTACGGGCGGGTTGGTGCCGGTGGCTTCGAGCAGCAGGTTGGCGGGCTTGATGTCGCGGTGGACCAGCCCGGCGGCGTGCACCTGGACCAGAGCACCGAGGAGCTGAGCGAGAAGCTCGGCGGCGTACCGGTCCGGGAGCGGACCGAAGTCGGCGAGGAGGTTGCTGACGGCACCTCCACCGACGAGGTCCATCGCGAGCAGCGCCTGGTCGTCGTCGGCGGCCCAGCTGTACGGGCTGAGGATGTTCGGGTGGTCGAGCCGCACACCCTGCTCGCGGACGAAGCGCAGCAGCGCGCCGGCATGCCGCTGGCGCAGCACCTTGGCCGCGCACAGCCGCTCCAGCCGGCGATCCCACGCCCGCCAGACCGCCCCGGTCCCACCGGCCCCGATCGGGTCGATCAGCTCGAACCGTCCGGCGAACACGTCCGCCACCAGCGGTCCTCCTCTCACCCGGTCCGCCATACCTTGCCAGGCGCCCGGGGTCCCGAGCCAGCGAGGCTCATGGAGCCGCTGAGCCGAAGCGCCCGCAGCCCGGTCGCGGACGGCGAGTGTCGGTGGCACAGGGAAGACTGCTCAGGTGGAATTCCCCGAGGCGCTCCGAGCAGTCCGGCGCGGTCGACGGCTCAGCCAACTCGAGCTCGCGCTGCGGTCCGGCACCACGCAGCGGCACCTGAGCTTCCTCGAGTCCGGGCGTTCGCAGCCTGGTCGCGGCCTGGTGGTCAGGCTGGGTGAGTCGATGGAGCTGTCGCTGCGGGAACGCAACGAGCTGCTGCTGGCCGCCGGATTCGCTCCGGTCTATCCGCGCACGAGCCTCGACGACCCGGCACTGGCCCATGTCCACACGGCATTGCGGCATCTGCTGACCGGACACCTGCCGTTCCCCGCGATCGTCGTCGACGCCGACCATGTGCTCCTGCTGGCGAACGACGCGTTCGGTCTGCTCACCGAAGGCGTCGCGCCGTACCTGCTGGAGCCTCCGGTCAACGTCCTGCGCCTGTCCCTGCACCCCGACGGACTGGCCCCGCGCATCCTCAACCTCGGCCACTGGGCCCAGCACATCCTCGACCGGCTCGCGCCCGGCGCGCTGCGCGACGAGCTGACCGGCTACGTCCCCGCGGTCGAGGTGCGACCGGACCACCTCGGATTCGCCGCGCCGTTGCGGCTGAAGACCGACCAGGGCGAGCTCCGGCTGACCACCACCATCACGTCGTTCGCGACGGCACTGGACGTGACCGTGGCGGAGCTGAAGCTGGAGGCGTTCCTGCCGGCCGACGCGGCGACCGCCGCCCTGCTCGCCGGCTAGCCCGGGAACATGTAGTCGGTGACGATCCGGTCCTCGTCGTCGAGCACCAGCACCTCCAGTCCGCCGCCGACCACCTCGCCGGTGGCGCCCGACACCGTGTCCCAACCGAACTTCACCACGTTGTTCAGCCGGACCGCGTCCTCCCGTGGCCGGAACGAAAACTCTCCACTGGCCACGAACCGCGTGTAGCTGTGCGCCACCCTGGCCTCGATCGCCGCGTGGCCGTGCGCTTCCAGCGGACTCGGGGCGAACCCGAGGTCCGCCGCCGTCTGCCGGATCTCCTGCGGCGCCTCGAGCACGTGCGCGCCGCCGTCGGCCCAGAGTTCGCGGATCAGCCGGCGGCGCAGCTCGGCGTCCGGCTCGCACCACAACCCGACGTACTGGCCGGCGAGCTCGCGATGGTCTTTCATCGGTACTCCTTCTCGGTGGTCTCGGTAGACCACCGATCCTCCGGCCGCACGACGAGGCCGGCAATTCCCGCCAGGGAATGGCGAAGGCGCCCCACCGCACAGCGGTGAGGCGCCTCGGCGCAGGACTACCGAAGGGAACTCAGTAGCGGTAGTGGTCCGACTTGTACGGGCCCTCGACCGGGAGGCCCAGGTACTCGGCCTGCTCCTTGGTGAGCTCGGTGAGCTTCACGCCGAGCGCGTCGAGGTGCAGGCGGGCGACCATCTCGTCGAGGTGCTTGGGCAGCACGTAGACGTCGGTCGGGTACTCGGCGGTCTTCACGAACAGCTCGATCTGCGCCAGCACCTGGTTGGTGAAGGAGTTCGACATCACGAACGACGGGTGCCCGGTCGCGTTGCCGAGGTTCAGCAGCCGGCCCTCGGACAGGATGATGACCGTGTGGCCGTCGGCGAAGCGGAACTCGTCGACCTGCGGCTTGATCGTGACCCGCTCGACGCCCGGGGTCTTGTACAGGCCGGCCATGTCGATCTCGTTGTCGAAGTGGCCGATGTTGCCGACGATGGCCTGGTGCTTCATCTGCGCCATGTGGTCGGCGGTGATGACGTCCTTGTTGCCGGTCGTGGTGACGAAGATGTCGGCGATCCCGACGACGTCCTCGATCGTGGTGACCTGGTAGCCGTCCATCGCGGCCTGCAGCGCGCAGATCGGGTCGATCTCGGTCACGATGACCCGAGCGCCCTGGCCGCGCAGCGACTCCGCACAGCCCTTGCCGACGTCACCGTAGCCGCACACGACGGCGACCTTGCCGCCGATCAGGACGTCGGTGGCGCGGTTGATGCCGTCGATCAGCGAGTGGCGGCAGCCGTACTTGTTGTCGAACTTCGACTTGGTGACCGAGTCGTTGACGTTGATCGCCGGGAACAGCAGCGAGCCGGCCTTGTGCATCTCGTACAGCCGGTGCACGCCGGTGGTGGTCTCCTCGGTGACACCCTTGATGCCCTGGCCGATGGTCGTCCACAGCTGCGGGTCCTCGGTCAGCGTGCGGCCGAGCAGCTTCAGCACGACGGCGAACTCCTCGGACTCCGCGGTCGACGGGTCCGGCACGGCGCCGGCCTTCTCGAACTCGGTGCCCTTGTGGACCAGCATGGTCGCGTCGCCACCGTCGTCGAGGATCATGTTCGGACCCTCACCGCCCGGCCACTTCAGCGCCTGCTCGGTGCACCACCAGTACTCCTCCAGCGTCTCGCCCTTCCAGGCGAAGACGGGGACACCGGCGGGAGCGTCGGCCGAGCCGTCCGGGCCGACGACGACCGCGGCGGCCGCGTGGTCCTGGGTGGAGAAGATGTTGCAGGAAACCCAGCGCACCTCCGCACCGAGCGCCGTCAGCGTCTCGATCAGCACGGCGGTCTGGATGGTCATGTGCAGCGAGCCCATGATCTTCGCGCCGGCCAGCGGCTTGCTCTCGCCGTACTGGGCGCGCATCGCCATCAGACCCGGCATCTCGTGCTCGGCGAGCCGGATCTCCTTGCGACCGAACTCGGCCAGTCCGAGGTCTGCCACCTTGTAGTCGAACGTCATGCGGTGCCGCTCCCTGAGGGTGTCGGTTGGTGAAGTCTTCGCCGACGAGGCTAGCGGTAAGCGCGGGCGGCGTGCCGTACCGAGTGGGCGTTCCTGACAGCTAAATGTCAAGATATCGTCATGCGCATCACCGAGGCCGCCAAACTGCTGGGGACCACCGCCCGGATGCTCCGCTACCGCGAGACCCTCGGCCTGCTCCCCCGCACCCGCACCAGCCGCACGGCCCAGCGCCAGTACGACGACCGCGACCTCGCCGCCGTCAAGCTCGCCCTCGAACTGGAACACCGGTACGACGTGACGCCGGCCGCCCTCGCCTTCGCCCTCAAGGCGCTGGCCGAGCCCTCGGTAGCCGCCGACCTCCGCAACCTCGGCTACCGCACCGGCCGCCTCACCACACCACCCAGCCCCGCCGAGATCGACCGCGAACGAGCCCTCCGCTGGCTCGGCCGCTCCGGCGTCCTGCCCCCGCCCGCCCAACGCCCCCGCTGACAGACAGAACCGCCGGTCGCGGGGAGCGACCGGCGGTTCTGGTTGGAACTCAGTGCGAAGGTGCCTCAGGGACTGCCGGGCGCTCTTCCCGGACGTAGCCCTCGACGTAGATGTCGGGCTCCAGGTAGATGTGCTGCGACATCGGCTCGGCCTCGCGGACGGCGGCTTCGGCGGCGTTGATCGCGGCCGCGACAGCGGCGGCGTCCGAGCCGGGTTCGACGGCGACCTTGGCGGCGACCAGGACCTCTTCCGGGCCCAGGTGCAGGGTCTTGATGTGGATCAGCTTCTGGACGCCGGGAACGCCCTCGATCGCCGCGACGATCTTCTGCTGCGCCTCGCGGGTCGCGGACTCGCCGAGCAGCAGGGACTTCATCTCGATGGCCAGGAAGATCGCGACCACGACCAGCAGCGCGCCGATCGCCATCGAGCCCGCGCCGTCGAAGACACCGTTGCCGGTGGCAAGGGTCAGGACGACGCCGAGCAACGCCAGCACCAGGCCGGTCAGCGCGGCGAAGTCCTCGAGCAGGATCACCGGCAGCTCCGGCGACCGCGCGTTGCGGATGAACCGGGCCCACGACACGTGCCCGCGGACCTTGTTCGCCTCGACGATCGCGGTCCGGAACGAGAACGACTCCATGATGATCGCGGCCACCAGGACGGCGACCGGGACCCACTTCCAGTTGTCGATCCCGTGCGGGTCGTGGATCTTGTGGTAGCCCTCGTACAGCGCGAACAGTCCACCGACGCTGAACAGCACGATCGCCACGATGAACGAGTACACGTAGCGTTCCCGGCCGAAGCCGAACTGGTGCAGCTCGTCGGCCTGCCGCTTGGCCCGCTTGGCGCCGACCAGGAGCAGCACCTGGTTGCCGGCGTCGGCCAGCGAGTGGATCGCCTCGGCCAGCATCGAGGCCGACTGGGTCAGACCCCAGGCGGCGAACTTCGTGATCGCGATTCCGGTGTTCGCCAGCAGTGCCGCGACGACGGCCTTGTTACCGCCACCAGCCATGTCGGTCAGTCCTCCAGCAACTCAGGGGGGCCACAAAAGATCAGCGAGCGGACACGACGAACGCCGTGCCGGAACCACGCAGGTTACAGGGTCCCTCGGGTCCCGCGAGGAACGCGGACTGCCCACCGGACAACGCTTCGGTCTCATCGGTGCCCTCGGCACCCACCGTGACATCACCGTCCACCACAGCGACGATCCGCGCCCCTTCGGCCGGTACGACGACGGTGTCGCCGTCGAGATCCACGCGCCGTACGGCGAAGTACGGGCTGCCGGTCTCGTACGCCGTCACCCCGGGCGCGACCGCGGTTCCGTGCAGCACCGGGTCGGCCAGCGGCTCGAAGTCGATCACCGAGACCAACTCGGGAACGTCGATGTGCTTGCTGGTCAGGCCGCCCCGGAGCACGTTGTCGGAGTTGGCCATCACCTCGAACCCGGTCCCGCGCAGGTAGGCGTGCACGTTCCCCGCCGGCAGGTACACCGACTCGAACCGCTCCAGCCGCACCCGGTTGAGCAGCAGCGCGGCCAGGACACCCGGGTCGTCGGGGAAGTCAGCCGCCAGCCGCGCCAACGTCTCCGCCTCGACGAAGAACTCCCCACCAGGCCCGTCCCCAGAGGCAGGAGCCTCGCCCAGGGCGGAAGCATCGACCACACCGGATGCGCCAGCCTCGCTGGATGCGGTGGTTTGGCCGGAAGCGCCGACCGCGTCGGAGGGGGCAGCGACAGCGGATGGGCCGGCAGGCTCGGCGCCGCCGGTCGTGTGGACGCGCTCGACGTACTGCTCGCAGGCCTCACCCAGTGCGGCGACCAGAGGCCGGATCGCGTCCCGGTCGTTGCTCATGAACTCCGTGAACGCCTCGCGCAGCTTGCCGTCGCGCAACGCGGCGGTGAGGTCCTCGAGCCCCGTCGGGTCGAGCGCTTCGAGCAACGCGACCGTCCGGTCCAACGGCCGGAAGCCGACCAGCGCGTCGAACGGCTCGAGCGCGATCAGGATCTCCGGCTTCGGCCAGGAGTCCTTGTAGTTGCGGTCGGCCGCGTCCCGCGGGATCCCGGCCTCCTCGTCGCGCCGGTAGCCGTCGACGGCCTGCTCCGGCGACGGGTGCGCCTGGATCGACAACGGCTGCGCAGCGGCCAGGATCTTGGCCAGGAAGGGGAAACGGCCGTCGAACCGCTCGGCCGTCTCCTCTCCGAGAACGGATGAAGGCGCCGCCGACACCACGTCGTACAGCGACTCCCCCGACGGCAGCACCGAGGGCGCCGACTCGTGCGCGCCCATCCACAGCTCGGCCTGGGGCTTGCCGTCCGGCTCGACCCCGAGCAGCGCCGGGATCGCCGTCGGCGACCCCCACGCGTAGTCGCGAATCGTGTTGGTCAACCGAACTACCACGCCGTCACCCAAGCCTTCGTCATCACGACCTCACCCACGCCTTCACCAACGCCATCGTCACGCCGTCATCGACGCCATCACCAACGGCATCGCCACGCCGTCAGCCAGCCGTCGTCACGCCGCTACCCACGCCGTCTGCTCACAACTCCCAGCTCACCAAGCCGGGTCGACCGCCGGGTTGCCCGGAACGATCGGGGTCTCGCTCGCCTCGGTCCCGTACCGCCCCAGCCCAATACCCAGGTACGCCGCCGCGTACCGCCCGTGCTGGGTCAGCGCCGCGTACCGCGCGATGTCCGTGCCGCTCGCCTGGGTGACCACGTGCACGCGGACGTCGTTGCGCTCGGCCTTCTCCTCCAGCTGGCGGCGGTGCTCCGCGACCCCGGCGTCCTCGACGCCGTCGTCCAAGATGACCAGGCCGGGACGCAGGTCGTCCGGCTGGTCGAACGGGTCGGCGAACAGGTCACGCGGCGGCTGGTTCAGCACCGGCAGCAGGTGCCCGGCGTCGGCGGCGAGCGCCGGGCGGCCGCTGGCCAGCCGGAGCGCCTCGACGACACGACGCGCGGCCCGCGCGGCCAGGACGGACCCGCCCCAGACCAGCGGCATCGCGTCGGCCAGCATCAGCGCCAGGTCCTTGGCCGGGTTCGACGCGACGTCGTTGTTCGGCGAGCACTCGATCGCGACGTCGTCCAGCAGCGTCGCGACGGCCTTGGCGTCGACGACCGGGCCGAGCTCCATCTGGTGCAGGCCCTGCAGTACGGCGACCGCCGCGGCGAGCTGGTCGTCGGACTGCGACGGCAGGCGGATCGCGTGCCGCGAGCCGGCCGATGCCTGGGCGATGGGCGAGTCGGCCGGGCAGGCGACCATCAGGCCGCTGCCACGGCGTACGGCCTCGGAGGCCGCGGACATGGCCTCCTGGTCAGCGGCCGTGCCACCGAGCACGATCACCAGGTCGAGCGGACCGGTCCAGCCCGGAAGGCCGGGACCGGGCCAGGCCACGAACGGCACCGGACAGACCGGCTCCAGGACCGCGCGAACCAGGCGGGCGTCCCGGCCGGCGGCGACGATCGCGCGCGGGCGGAAACCGTCGGAGTCGAGCTTCGACAGCACCTCCTCGGCGGCGTCGATCTCGGCCCGGACGCGGGCTCCGGCACCGGCGAGCCGGCGCAGCAGGTGGTCGGTCGCCTCGAGGGCGGCGGGGTCGTCCAGCCGCGAGTCGTCGAAGGAGCTCATCAGTGGGTTTCGGCCTCTTTGGTCTCACGGGCTTCGTCGATCAGCAGCACGGGGATGTCGTCGCGGACCGGGTAGGCCAGCGCGCAGGCCGCGTTGGTGCAGACCAGTTCGTTCGCCTCGTCGTCCACGCGGAACTCCGACCGGCACTTCGGGCAGACCAGAATGCTCAGCAGGTCCGGGTCCAGGTTCACTGCCATCAGTTCTTCTCCTCCACCGGTGCACCGGTGATCAGGGCCAGTACTTCGTCCCGGACACGCTCCATGGTGGCGGCGTCCCCGGCCTCGACGTTCAGCCGCAGCAGCGGCTCGGTGTTGGACGCGCGGACGTTGAACCACCACTGTCCCGCGTCCACCGTCAGACCGTCCAGATGGTCAACGGTAGTCCCGTCCCGCCCGGCGTAGGTGTCCTCGATCGCGGCGACCGTGGCGGCCGCGTTCTCGACCCGACTGTTGATCTCGCCGGAGGCCACGTACCGCTCGTACTCGGCGAACAGCTCGCTGGCCGGCTTGTCCTGCTCACCGAGCGCGGCCAGCACGTGCAGCGCGGCCAGCATGCCGGTGTCCGCGCGCCAGAAGTCGCGGAAGTAGTAGTGCGCCGAGTGCTCGCCGCCGAAGACGGCGTCGGTCTCGGCCATCTGCTGCTTGATGAACGAGTGGCCGACCCGCGCCCGGACCGGCGTGCCACCGTGCTCGGTGATCAGCTCCGGCACCGCCTTGGACGTGATCAGGTTGTGGATCACCGCGGAGCCGGGGTGCTTGGCCAGCTCCCGGACGGCGACCGCGCCGGTCACCGCGCTCGGCGAGATCGGCTTGCCCAGCTCGTCGATCACGAAGCAGCGGTCGGCGTCACCGTCGAAGGCGAGCCCGAGATCCGCACCGACCTCGACGACCTTGGCCTGCAGGTCGACCAGGTTCTTCGGGTCGAGCGGGTTGGCCTCGTGGTTGGGGAAGTTGCCGTCGAGCTCGAAGTACATCGGCACGATCTCGATCGGTCCGGTGGCGAAGACGGCCGGCACGGTGTGCCCGCCCATCCCGTTGCCGGCGTCGACGACCACCTTCAGCGGCCGGCTGCCGCTCAGGTCGACCAGGTGGTTCAGGTGGTCGGCGTACGCCGTGAGCAGGTTCTTGCGGGTCACCTTGCCGGGCGCCGGGACGCTCGGGATCGGCTCGGCGACGGTCTTGGCGACCAGGTCCGCGATGTCGCGCAGCCCGGACTCCGCGCCGACCGGGGACGCGCCGGCTCGGCACATCTTGATCCCGTTGTACTTGGCCGGGTTGTGGCTCGCGGTGAACATCGCGCCGGGCAGCTGGAGCCGCCCGGAGGCGAAGTACAGCATGTCGGTCGAGGCCAGGCCGATGTCGATCACGTCGACCCCGGTACTGGCCGCGCCCTCGGCGAACGCGGCCGCCAATGCGGGGCTGGACGGACGCATGTCGTAGCCGATCACGACCGCTCCCGGACCGGCGAGCACGTCCAGTACTTCGACGAACGCGGCGCCGGTCGCCCGGGCCACCGCCTCGTCGAGCTGGTCGGGGACGACCCCGCGTACGTCGTACGCCTTGAAGATGGCAGCTACGTCAACCATGAACGGACCCTATCCGGCCCTGGGCGTGCCCTGCTCACCAGGCACGCCCAGGCTGTGGACAAGGGGGTGTCTGCCAGACACCCCCAGGTCAGTTCTCGAACCAACCCGGGTTCTTGCGGTGGTGGACGGTCGGGAGCTGGCGCGGGCTGGTCGGGGCCGCCCAGCGGACCGCGTTGCCGAGGATGGTCTGGACTCCCGGCTGGTGGTACGTCGGGTACTCCTGGTCGCCCGGGCGGAAGTAGAAGACCCGGCCCTGGCCGCGGCGGTAGCAGCAGCCCGAGCGGAACACCTCGCCGCCGGAGAACGAGCTGACGAACACCAGCTCGTCCGGCTGCGGGATGTCGAACAGCTCGCCGTACATCTCCTCGCGCTCGATCACGAGCGGGTGCGGAACCCCTTGCGCGATCGGGTGCCCGGCGGCGACCGTCCAGAGCAGCTCGCGGTCGTTCTCGGAGCGCCAGTCCAGCGAGCAGGTCGTCCCCATCAGCTTGATGAAGATCTTCGAGAAGTGCGCCGAGTGCAGCGCGATCAGGCCCATCCCGGACAGCACGTGCCGCTGCACCCGCTCGACGATCGCGTCGTCGACGTCGTCGTGCGCCGCGTGACCCCACCAGGTGAGCACGTCGGTGTCGGCGAGCACCTCCTCGGTGAGGCCGTGCTCCTCCTGCTGCAGCCAGGCGGTCCGCACGTTGACGTCGTCGCCGAGCTGCGCGCGAACGGCCGCCGCGATCGTCTCGTGCATCGTGTCCGGGTACACCTTCTGGACCGACGCGTCGCGCTGGTCGTGGACGTTCTCGCCCCACACCGTGACGTTAACCATTGAGCACAACCTCTCGTCCCGCCTTCGCCGAGGCGTAGCAGGCGTCGATGACCTGGGTCCGGAGCAGAGCCTCCGAGCCGTTGTGGGCAGTCCAGTCGCCGGCCCGGACGATCGCGACGAACTCGCTGACCACCGCCCGGTGACCGAGTCCGGCGCCGGTGGCCGGACGGACCTCGGCCGGTACGCCGCCGACGTCGGTGAAGATCCGCAGCGTGTCCGTCGTGGTGTAGTTCTGCACCTCGATCTTGGCGCCGCCTTCGGTACCGAACAGCTCGATGCCGAAGTTGTCACCCGGTGCCCGGTACGTCGCCCAGCTCGTCTCGAGCTGCAGCGCGCCGCCGCCCTCGAGCCGCAGGTACGCCGTGGCCAGGTCCTCGACCTCGAACTTCGAGCCGAGCGTGTCGACGGTCGGCCGGACCGTGCTGCTCGCGCTGCCGCGGCCGCGCGGGCCGAGCTCGGCGAACGTGTCCGCCGTGACGGTGGTGATGGTCGGCTCGTTCAGCAGGTGCAGCGCCAGGTCCAGGATGTGCACGCCGAGGTCGATCAGGGGGCCACCGCCGGACAGCTCGCGGTTGGTGAACCAGCCGCCCATGCCGGGGATGCCGTTGCGGCGCATCCAGTGCGCCTTGGCGTAGTAGATCCGGCCGAGCTGGCCCTCGTCGATCTGGTGCTTCAGCGCCGCCACGTCGCCGCGCTCGCGGTGGTTGAAGATCACCTTGAGCACCTTGCCGGCCTTCTTCGAGGCCTCGACCATCGCCAGGCCCTCGTCGACCGTGCGGGCCAGCGGCTTCTCGCAGAGCACGTGCAGCCCCTGCTCCAGCGCGGCCAGCGCGATCGGGGCGTGCAGCTGCGTCGGCGTACCGATGCTGACGGCGTCCAGGCCGCCGTCCTGCAGGAGGTCCTCCCACTTCTCGTAGAGATGCGGTACCCGGTGCTTCTCGCCGAGCTCGGCCAGGGTGTCCTTCTCAAGCCCGGCCAGCGCCACCACCTCGACGTCCGGCAGCTCCGAGAACGCTTCGAGTGCGGTCCGCCCGGCAAAGCCGAGACCGACCACTCCGACCCGTAGTTTTTGATCGTTCACAGGTCAGGAGTCTTGTCAGTACCTGAGGACGCGGTCAACCTCATCCCACGCTACGAAACACGTTCGAACACGATTTCCCCACGGAATGGGGAAATCAGGCCTGCTCGGTGTTGCCGTGGTTCTGCGTGTTGCTCGGGTCCTGGAGCATCCGCAGGTGCCCACGCCGGGCGACCTCGACGGGAGCGCCGGGCGAGGTGGAGCCGGGCCGGCCGGTGTCGCGCGGCGGCAACGGCCGGGCGGCTTCCCGTACGGCGTTCGCCAGCGCTTCGAGATCGTCCGACGACGGACCCGCGGCGGCCGGGTCCGGAGCGAGCCGGATCACTTCCCAGCCGTTCGGCGCGGTCAGCCGGTCGGCGTGGTCGGCGCAGAGGTCGTAGCAGTGGGGTTCGGCGTAGGTGGCCAGCGGGCCGAGGACGCAGGTGGAGTCGGCGTACACGTACGTGAGCGTCGACACCGCCGGCCGATGACAGGCGGCGCGCGAACAGATCCTGGCGATGCTCACGACCAGACGTTACCCCCACTAGGCTGAGCGCGTGACCGAGGCTCGCCGTCATCGCAGACACATCGACCGGCACGGCCGGGGCATGCTCGGGCCGATCAGCCGGCCGAGCAGCTTCGCGCCGCGCGGACTCCCGCTGCAGCGGTCCACCGCCGCGCAGTTCGACGAGGTGGTCGCGATCGAGGTGACCCGGCTGGAGAAACGGCTGCCGCAGGTGGTGGCCCGGGTCGAGTTCGCGATCGAGGACGTGCCGAACCTGGACGCCCACGCGGGCGAGATCCCGCTCACGCACTCCACCGGCGGCACGTCGCACGAGCCGTACCGGATCGTCGTCTTCCGCCGCCCGATCGAGCTGCGCGCCGAGCGCTCCGGCGCCGGGCTGGCCTGGCTGGTCCGCTCAGCCCTGGTGCTCGAGCTGGCCGACGTACTGGCGCTGTCCCCCGAGCAGATCGACCCGGACTTCGACGCCGACGAGGACTGACTACTGACGAGGACTGACTACTTCAGCGCGGCGCCGACATCGGGCTGGGCGCCGAGCTGAGCGCGGAAGACCAACGAGGTTGTCAGCGGCCAGACGGCGACCTGCGGGACGTCGTCCTCGTCGGGCTTGGCGGCCGGCATCAGCGTGACCCCGGCGACGATGTCCCCGCGCAGCTGCTCGACCATCAGGTACGTCGGCTTGGCCTGCGGCTTGAACGTGATCAGCGTCGTCGCGCCGCCCACCAGGTCCACCGACCGCGCCTGGACCATCTTGTTCGCCGCGTCGCGCAGCTCGAACTTGACCCCGGCCGTCTCCCCCGGCGCGGTCACCTGCAGCACGGCCGGCTGCGTGTGCGCCGGCAGCACCAGGTACGCCGGGCCGCGCAGCGGCTCGGTCGCGCCGATCGACGCGAACTCCCGGACGGTCGAGTCGGTCACCCGCGCCGACGCCGTCACCGGCTGATCGGACGTGATGGTCACCGCGGAGGCACCGCCCAGCAGCACCTTCTCCAGCCGGATCACCTTCACCGAGCCGGCCGGGATCTGCATCGTCGACAGCCCGGCGGGCTTGAACGGCCCGTTCGGCCCGTTGACGGTGATGTTCGCCGTGGCCTGCAGGTCGGTCGGGTTGGCCACGGTCAGGATCCGGACGCCACCCCCGGGAGCGATGGCCGGTACGACGACCTTCTCCGCCGGCGTCGCCGACGGGTTCAGCCAGTCCACGCCGGCCGGGATCTTCCCGTTGGTCGCGTTGTCGCGGACCGCGGGAGCGACCCGGCCACCGGTCGACTCGACGTGCAGGGCCAGATCGCGCTGCCCCGAGGCGACCTGGCCGAGGTAGATCTCGGTCGTCCCCCGCGCCGGTACGACGACGCCACGCGCGTTCGGAGCGTCCAGCTGCCCGGCCGGACCGTACAGCGTGACGTTCACCTCGGCGTTGATGCTGTCCAGGTTGGTCAGGACCAGGACGTCGCGCCGGCCGGTCGCACCGGACGCGCCGACGAACCAGAAGTCCGACCCCGGTACGACGCAGGGAACGCTGGCCATGCCGCGGTTCACGCCCTCGGGCGCCGTCGTGGTCGCGGTCGCCGCCGTACCGGCCGCTAGTGGGCCGGTGCCCTGGATGCCGAGGGTCGCGAGCTTGCTGGTGGGTGCGGTCGACGCGATTCGGCCGCGGGTGAGCACCGAGCCGACCGGGTTCGCCGTCGTGTCCAGCGGGGCGATCGACAGCGGCGCCTCGTCACCGGCCGCGGTCGGCGTCCCTTCCGGCAGTGTCGGCGCGACCGCGCTGACCAGGCTCTGCGTCTTCACGCCCGCACCCAGCACCGGGCAGGCCAGGGCCGCCCGGTTGACGACCGTCCGGGCCGGTTCCTCGACGCCCTCGGCGCGCGTGACCGGGGCCTTGGGCTTCGTCACCACACCGACACCGCCGGCCAGGGCCAGCGCGAGCACGCAAGCGCCGATCCGGACCTTGAGGTCGGACAGCAAGCTGGTCACGAGCTCCTCCGGGCGTGGGTGCCGTGCGGTACGGCGACGGTCCGCCGGGCGCTCGGCAGGCAGAAGATCAGGGCGATCAGCCAGGCGATGATCCCGAGCACCCGCCACAGGCTCCGGACCGTGGGCTCGACCGGGGTCTTGCCCTCGATCTTGGTCCGGTCGACGAGCCAGGACGCGTCGTTGTCGGCGGCGCTGGCCCGGGTCAGGCCGGGCAGCGAGTCCAGCGTGGACATCAGCGTCGGGTCGACCGGCGCCGGCAGGTACACGTAGTCGATGGCGAGCGCGGCGAGCTGCCGCCCTTCCTCACCCGTGCCACCGCCGCCGAGCGCGGACAGCACGTCCGTGATCGGCTTGGTCTGCTCGGGCTTCGGCGCCGCCTCGAGCGCACCCATCCGCGGTCCGCCCTCGCGGACCAGCGAGAACCGGGTCGCGCTGGTCGGGTCCTTGCGCACGACCAGGATCGACGCGTTCTGCGGTGGCCCCTGCGAGGAGACCAGGTACGCCGGGAGGTCCTGCGCCGGTCCACGCCACAGCGGCCCGTCGTCACCCCGGACCAGCCAGAACCCGGCCGTCACGACCGAGGCCACCAGCACCACCCCGAGCACGCCCCGGGCGATCAGGTCGGACGACTTGCCGACCGAGTCCCAGGCGACGGTGACGGTCATGATCCAGCCGGCCGTCATCAGGAACATCAGCGGACCGCTGCCGCCACCGAGCCGGCTGGCGATCAGCGTCCCGGCCAGACCGGCCAGTGCGGCGAACCAGCCCACCAGCTCGTACCGCTGCCGCGTCTCGCGCGTCAGCGCCAGCAGAGCCACCACGATCAGCGGTACGGCGAACCACCACGGCGTGGGCGCACCGACCGGCGTACCGGTCAGCAGGTTGGCCAGGCTGTCGCCCGGGCCGACGCCAGCAGTCGGCGGGCCGCCGGCCTCTTGGCCGAGGCGTGACGGGTGCAGCACCAGCTGGATGGTCCAGGGCAGCACCAGCACCAGGCCGAGCACCACCGAGAACACCAGCTGCCGGCCCTGCCGACGCCAGCCCAGTCCGAGCACGGCACCGGCGGCCAGCGCGATGCCGACCAGCAGGCCGAGCGCCGGGGTGAAGGCGAACAGGACGGCCTGGCAGATCCCGGCGAACCACGCGGCTCGCCAGCTGCCCTGGATCACCACGCGCCGGCGCCGCGCGACCGTGTGCACGGCGGCACCGAGCAGCGGCAGCACGATCGCCGCCACCACGGTCCCGATCCGGCCCTGCGAGACCGCGCCGTTCGTGAACACCGCCAGTCCGTACGCCGAAGCGCCCCACGCGCGGGCCACCCGGTCGACGACGAAAGCCCGCAGCAACGCCCACGCGGCCAGCGCGGCCAGCGGAATCGCTCCGAGCAGCAGCAGGTTCGTCGCGCCGGACGGGCCGAACGTGACGGTCGACAGCGCCCAGAACTGGGCCAGCCAGGCCGGCGGCGTGACGCCGTCGGGCGCTGCGGCCGCCGCGTGCCACAGGGACGCGAGGCTTTCGTGCGGGGGAAGCATCAGGTTGGACCGGAGGACGCCGCCGCCGATCAGGTCGCGGGCGGCCACGATCGCGCCGACCGCGAGCACCGCCCACGCGACCAGGAACGGCCGGCGGATCAGCTGCCGCCGCCAGCGCGGCTGGTCGACCGCGACCCGGGCCGTGCTCTTGGCCCGGCGGGCCGAGGTCGGCGCCTGCTGCTCCTCGGGCTCGTCGGCCCAGGCTTCGCGCAGCCGCTCGGAGATCGTGCTTCCGGTCTCCTCCAGGTTGTGCCGCAGCGCGTGCACGGACCGGGAGAACAGGCCCTTGATGTCGTCGTACGGGACCTTGTCGAGGCGGCGGCGGTCCTTGCGGGCCTGGGTCCAGCCGCCGGCCAGGACCGTGCCGAGCAGCGCGGTCCACTCGTCGACCGCGCCGGACGGCGTCTTGCCGATCAGGAACCAGGCCGAGCGGACGACCGTACCCATCAGGAAGCGCAGGATCAGCAGCGGCAGCAGCTTGCCCGGTGCGTTGGCCAGGACGGTGTAGTACGCGTGGGCGCGGTCCAGCTGGTACGCGTGCCGGCGGGTGCCGGCCAGTGCGCGTTCGCCGGTCGCCGCGGCCTGTGCGTGGTAGATGACGGCGTCCGGCGCGACGCCGACGCGGAAGCCCGCGCGGCTGGCCCGCCAGCCGAAGTCGAGGTCGTCGCGGAACATCGGCAGCCGCGGGTCGAACCCGTGCAGCGCCTCCCAGACGTCGCGGCGGACCAGCATGCCGGCCGAGCTCACCGAGAGCACCTGCCGCGGCTGGTCGTGCTGGCCCTGGTCCAGCTCCCCGGCCTCGATCCCGGTGTCGCGCCGGCCGCCGAGCGACGTGGTGACGCCGACCTCGAGCAGTTCGCGGTCGCGCGGCCAGAGCCGCAGCTTCGGCCCCCAGATCCCGGTCTCCGGCGATAAAGTGGCCTGGAGCAACAATTCTTCGAGCGCCTTGGGGGCCGGCGCGCAGTCGTCGTGCAGCAGCCAGAGCCACTCGACCACCGGTGCGTGGCCGTCGTCGCCGTACGGGCCGACCGCGGACGGGATCGGTGCGAAACCGACCGTTTCCAGGCCACGGGTGACCGCCGTACCGAAACCGGTCCGGGCCGACAGGCTGACCACCGGTTCGACGCCGGGCATCTCGGCCAGCAGTTGCGCGGTCTCGTCGGTGGAACCGGTGTCGATCGCGATCAGGCGGTCGGGGCGGCGGGCCATCGCCCACAGGGCCTCGGTCAGGCGGGGCAGCCAGGCGGCGCCCTCGTGCCCGACGACGACGGCGGTGACGACGTGCCGGACCGGCGCGCGACCCATCGGGTCGTGGGTGAGTCCGGTCGGGAAGTCGACGGCGTCGAAGAAGTCCCAGCCGGCCGGAGCTTCGGGTTCCATCAGGAGCGCTGCACCTCAAGGGGAAGGATCGGCCTGCCGCGGCCCGGAGGTCACGGCGAGGCCTCACCTTACGCGAAGTGCGAAGGGCCCCGTACACAGCCGCGGGCCCCGGTGGACAGAGTCCGGCCGGGGCCTCACGCGGAAGTCTTGTTCGGTTGTTTTGCTCCTGACACAACGGCGACGGCGGGGTGGCAGGGCACCACGCCCGTCGATCCGTGAGTGTCTAGACGGCCTTCTTCTTCAGCTTGCGGCGTTCCCGCTCCGACAGCCCGCCCCAGATCCCGAAGCGTTCGTCGTTCTGCAGTGCGTACTCGAGGCACTCGCCCCGGACGTCACAACCGAGGCAGACCTTCTTCGCCTCGCGGGTGGATCCGCCTTTCTCCGGGAAGAAAGCCTCTGGGTCGGTCTGGGCGCACAGCGCCCGTTCCTGCCAGTTCGGCTCCTCCTCGATCGCCTCACCGTCGACAATCGCCATCAGCGTTTCTGTCACGGTACGACCTCCTCGACCCTGTTCGTTCCCCTGTACATGTGGGTTTGCGGACCACATGCCTGACCTCGACCGTCCTGTGTGCTGAAAACGGTCCCCGATACCGAGTGTCCAACGAACGACACGGTTGAAATTACATTCCTGCAATCCACGAAAGTCAAGCCGTGGTCTGCTATTGGCGGTATCCGCAACACGGCTGCAAAAGAACGAGAGGCCTGTGTACACAGGCCTCTCGGACTCTTCACTGCGCTGTCAACCACCGGAAACCGTTCCAGGATTGGCACGATCGCGCCGAACCGGAATGCGTTGTCCCACGCATCCGCGGCCCGGCGGGCCGTCGATCAGGACGGCTGCGACCACCAACCCTGCTGGCCGGCCTGACCTTGACCGCCCGGCTGCTGCGGCTGGTCGTCGTCCTTCGGGTCGTCGGCCGGCGCCTCGGAAACCCGCGGATCCACGCGGGTCTCGTCGACCGCGTCGGCGTCCGGCTGAGCCTGCGGCGTGGCGGCCGGTGCGGCCTCCTCGCCCTGCCAGGTCTGGCCACCCTGCTGCCAGTTCTGGTCCGACCAGCCCTGCTCGCCCGCGGCCGGACCGGCCTCGTGCGCCGGCTGCTCGGCCACGTCGTGCGCGGCGGCCTCGTGCAGACCGGCGTCGTGAACGGGCTCCTGCTGACCGACCTGGTGCTGAGCCGGCTCCTGGCTCTGCCACTCGGGCTGACCCGGCTGGCCGTACTGCGCGGCGTCGGCGCCACCCCACTGCTGCTGGCCGGCGTCACCGCCCCACTGCTGCTGCTCCTGCGGCCACTGCTGGCCCTGCGCGTCAGCGCCACCCCACTGCTGCTGGCCCTCCGGGCTCCACTGCTGGGTCGGCTCGGTGCCCTGCGCCTCGGCAGCCGACCAGGCCTGCTGGTCGCCCTGCGGCTGGTCGTCACCGGCGGGCCAGGTCTGCTGGCCGGCCTCCGCGCCGCTCCACTGCTGCTGCTCCTGCGGCCACTGCTGGTCGCCGTGCTGAGCAGCCGCGTAACCGCCGGCCGCACCCGCGGCGGCACCGGCCGCGGCGCCCGCGCCGTACTGGCCGTACTGCGGCTGGGCCTGGCCCTGGTCGTACTGGTTGCCGTAGGCGCCGTACTGCTGGCCCTGCTGGCCGCCGTACTGGTTGCCCTGCTGAGCGCCCTGGGCGCCGTACTGGCCGCCGTACTGGCCCTGGCCCTGGCCGGCGAACTGGCCCTGCTGGGCCGGCTTCGGCACGCGCACCGGGGCGGGCAGCGCCTGGAACTGGGTGAAGATGTAGTAGGCGGAGGCGCCGTACAGCGCCAGCCCACCGAGGCCGACCAGGAAGCTGGCGAACTTCGGGCCGAAGTCGCTCGACGAGCCGAACACGGCGAACACCGCCACCAGTTCGACCACGGCGGTCAGCCCGACGACGATCAGCGCGATCAGCGCGACGGTCCGGGCGTTGTGGGTGCGCTCACCAGCTTCCGCCACCAGCCACACCGCGACGGCGGGCGCCGCGGCGAGCAGCAGTCCCGACACCTCGAGCGGGGTGAGGAGGTTGCGCACCGCGCTGGCCGAGGCGGTGAACCCGGCACCGCCGACGAACAGCTGCAGCAGCGAGGCCAGGGCGACCAGGGCAGCGAAGGCGAGAAGGATGTACGCGACCGGCTCTCTGAGCTTCTTGGTTGCGTCGGTGACCACGAGGGCTCCTCGAGATGTTGGGGGGCCGTGCATTATTCAAGGCATCTGACGGATAACACACTTCGGACCCACGGCAGCATAGTCGTGCGGTGGCTCGTCCGATTGACGACTCGTGCAGACTCTTCCCATGCGATTGACAGTGCTGGCCGGTGGGATCGGCGGATCCACCTTCCTCCGCGGCCTGCTGAAGGCCCGACCGGACGCCGACATCACGGTGGTCGGGAACACCGCGGACGACATCACCCTGTTCGGCCTGCGGGTCTGCCCGGACCTCGACACGGTGATGTACACCCTCGGCGACGGGATCTCCAAGGAGCGCGGCTGGGGACGTGAGGACGAGACCTGGGTGATCAAGGAGGAGCTCGCGGCGTACGGCGTGGAGCCGACCTGGTTCGGCCTCGGCGACCGGGACGTGGCCACCCACCTGGTCCGGACCCAGATGCTGGACGCCGGGTACGGGCTGAGCGCGGTCACCGAGGCGCTCTGCACCCGGTGGAAGCTGCCGGTCCGGCTGCTGCCGATGAGCGACGACCGGGTCGAGACCCACGTCGTGATCGACGACCCGGACAGCCCCGGGGCGAAGAAGGCGATCCACTTCCAGGAGTACTGGGTCCGCCTGCACGCCGAGGTGCCCGCGCACCAGATCGTGGCGGTCGGCTCGGAGAAGGCGAAGCCCGCGCCCGGCGTACTGGAGGCCATCGCGAACTGCGACGTCCTGATCCTGCCGCCGTCGAACCCGGTGGTCTCGGTCGGCACCATCCTCGGCGTCCCCGGGATCCGCGAGGCGGTCCGGGAGACCGCCGCGCCGGTGATCGGGCTGTCGCCGATCATCGGCACCGGTCCGGTCCGTGGAATGGCCGACAAGGTGCTCGCGGCCGTCGGCGTCGAGTCGACCGCGTCCGCCGTGGCCCGGTACTACGGGGCCCGCGCCCGCGACGGCGTGATCGACGGCTGGCTGATCGACACCTCCGACGCCGCCCAGCTCGACTCGATCGCCGGCGCCGGAATTCACGCCCAGGCGGTGCCGTTGTGGATGACGGACGAGACCACGACCGCGGCGATGGCCGACGCGGCGCTGAGCCTGGCGGAGGCAGTACGCCGATGAGGAAGCACCTGGAGATCTTCGCGGTCACCGGACTGCCGGAGGTCGCGGCCGGGGACGACCTGGCCGGACTGATCGGCGAGGCGGCCGACCTGCGCGACGGTGACGTGGTCGCGGTGACGTCGAAGATCGTCAGCAAGGCGGAGGGCCGGCTGACCACCGGCACGCGGCAGGAGGCGATCGACGCCGAGCTCGTGCGCGTCGTCGCGCGGCGCGGGGAGACCCGGATCGTGCAGACCCGGCACGGCCTGGTGATGGCCGCCGCGGGGACGGACACGTCGAACACGGCGCCGGGGACGGTCCTGCTGCTCCCGGTCGACCCTGACCTGTCGGCACGCGAGCTGCGCAGCGCTCTGAAGGCCCGGTACGACGTGAACGTCGGCGTCGTGATCACGGACACGCTCGGGCGGCCGTGGCGGGTCGGTCAGACCGACCTGGCGATCGGGGCGGCCGGCGTACGGGTGGTGGAGGACCTGCGCGGGTCGACGGACTCGCACGGGAACGTGCTGGCCGTGACCGAGCCGGCGATCGCCGACGAGATCGCGTCGGCGGGCGAGCTGGTGAAGGGCAAGGCCGACGGGGTGCCGGTCGCCGTACTGCGTGGGCTCTCGGACGTCGTCCTGGCCGTCGGCGAGGACGGGCCGGGCGCGCGGGCGCTGGTGCGCGACGCGGAGAACGACATGTTCAGCCTGGGCACGCGGGAGGCCGCGCGCGCCGCCGTACTGGAGCGGACCGCTCCTGGAGCGCCGCGCGAGGTAGATCCGGCGCTGTGGGACGGGCTGCTCGCGGACGACGTCGACGTGCACCTGGAGGTGCTGGAGAGCTCGGTCGTCGTCTTCGGCGAGAACCCGGTCGCGGTCGGCATCATCGCCGAGCGCCTGGCAGTCCTGCTGCACGCCGAGGGCTACGGCGTCGCCGTCCGCACCGGTTCGGGCAGTGAGGCGACGGTCACGTTCGGCTCACGGTCGGACTAGTTTTCTAGGCAACCTCTCAGGCTGGCTGCGTACACTGCATCCGCACGGCGGCGCCCGGACCGCCCGGATCGGAAGACCAATCACTGTGGGTAAAGCGTCGTCGCAGAAGCAGTCGCGCCGCGAGATGGTAGAGAAGATGCAGCGGGACCAGGCCCGGTCCGACAAGCGCCGCACCCTGCTCATCGTCGCGGCCTCGATCCTGGTCGGCCTGGCCATCATCGCCTACCCGGCGATCAAGCTGATCCAGGACTCCCGGACCCGCGACCAGGCCCTGTCCTCCTTCGGAACCGCCGCCTCCGGCGCCTCGTGCGACAAGGTCATCGACGACAAGGCGAGCGGTACGCAGATCCACGAGCCGGACGGCAAGGTCATCATGTACCCGGTGTCGCCGCCCTCATCCGGCCCGCACTACGCGACCTGGGCGCCGTTCGGCAAGAAGTTCTACACCACCGACGACCGCCCGCCGGTGCCGAACCTCGTGCACAACCTCGAGCACGGCTACACGATCCTGTGGTACCGCGACACCCTGCCGAAGGACCAGATCGACCAGATCGAGCAGATCTCCAAGGCCAAGCTGCCGGACTCCTCGCTCGGCAAGTTCATCGCAGCGCCGTTCAAGGAGGGCGACGGCGCCGCCTGGCCCGAGGGCAAGAACGTTGCCTTCTCCCACTGGAGCGGCAACGCCCAGGGCGCCACGGAAGCCTTCGGCCACCGTCAGTTCTGCGGCTCGGTCTCCGGCGAGGCCCTGACCCAGTTCATGGACAAGTACCCGGCCCTGGACGCCCAGGAGCCCGCCGGCGGCTGATCCAGCCAGCCGCTTGCGGAGGGCGCCCGGTCCACAACGGATCGGGCGCTCTTCTGTTTCTGCCATTAGCTGCAACTTGCTTCCGCCCGCCCGCGGTCGGCGCCTAGGTTTTGGCGCACCCGATGCAGGAGGTCACAGTGCGGAAGCTGATTCAACTGCTCACCGGCGTTCTCGCCGCTGTCGTTCTGGCCGTTGTCGGCTGCGTCCCTGCGGCGCATGCCACCGGCACCGCGTGGAGTGCCCCACGCCTCGCCGAGTACTACCTGGACTGTCCCGCCGGCCAGACAATGTCCGTTTACTCCGGCCCTTACCGTGGCAGCGCACTGTGCGGCACTTCGGTGACCAACGTCTATTGGACCGACGGTGCGGTCACCCGCCAGCACACGTTCGTGATCAGCCCCGGGCGCTCCGCGTGGAACGCCGTTCACCAGTACCGCGGCGGGACGACGATCGCGGCGACCGGCTGGAAGAGCCTCGGCGGCGCGAACATCACCGGATCGATCAACATCCTCGGCATCCCGAGCCCGGGCACCATCGACCTCGAAGTCGGCACCACCACCGGCGGCATCTTCTGCAACCGACTGCGCAACAACGCGTGGAGCGGCTGGCTCGCGTGCGGGTGAAACTGACTGCCTGAAAGGGCACCCGGTCCGGATCGAGTGCCCTCTTGTTCGGTACGGCGTACTACCGCTCAGACGTAGCGTTCCGCGTGGTCGGACTGGACCTGGGCGACCAGGTCCTTGACGCGTTCGCCGTCGGCCAGGGGGCAGACCATGGTGACGTCGTGGGTGTGGACGATGATGTGGCCGCGCAGGCCGACGGCCGCGATCAGGTGGTCGGGGTCGTCGGTGACGATCACGTTGTCGTTGGAGTCGAGCAGGCAGCTGAGCGCCGAACCGTCGTGACGGTTGCCCTTGGCATCGACCTCGTAGGTGCCGGCCAGCGCGGCCCAGGAGCCGACGTCGAGCCAGTGCACGGGCATCGGGACGACCACCACGTCGGCGTCGACCTTGCCCTGCGAGGCGGGCTCCATCACGGCGTAGTCGACCGAGATCTTGCGCAGCGTCGGGTAGATCTCCGCCAGCGTCGCGTCCCGCTCGGGGGTGTCCCAGACCGCGGCGACCTGCCGCAGCTGCGCGGCCGACTCGGGCAGCAGCGCGTCGAGCACGCTGAGCACGGTCTCGGCCCGCCAGACGAACATCCCGGAGTTCCACCAGAACCGCCCGGTGGCCAGGTACTCCTCGGCGGTCGCGCGGTCCGGCTTCTCCCGGAACCGGTCGACCACGTACGCCGCCGTACCGTCGATCGCGTCACCGCGTTCGACGTACCCGAGCCCGGTGTGCGGGTGGGTCGGCTCGATGCCGAACGTCACCAGCGACCGCGGCCGCTGCTCGACCAGCTCGAAGCCGGCCTCGATCGCCTTGCGGAACTCGTCCTCGGGCGTGATCAGGTGGTCCGACCCGACGATCGCCAGCACGGCGTCCGGGTCGTTGCGCGCCACCACCGCGGACGCGAGGCCGACCGCGTTCGCGGTGTCGCGCCCGACCGGCTCGCCGATGATGTTGTTCTCGCCCAGCTCGGGCAGCTCCTCGCGCACCAGCTCGGTGTGCGCCGCCACGGTGCAGACGTAGATGTTCGCCGGGTCGACCAGCCCGCTCAGCCGGTCGTACGCCACCCGCAGCAACGAGTTGCCCGCCGCCAACGGCAGTACCTGCTTGGGCTTGTCCGCCCGGGACAACGGCCACAGCCGAGTCCCCGACCCACCGGCCAGAATCACCACGTTCCGCATGAGGAAGAACCCTACCTGGCCGACCGACCAGACAACCCCATCAGCTGGTCTGGTCCTCCTCGGGGACCTCGCAGGCCACGCCCTCCGGGATGACCGGCGCCGGGGTCGCGGTCGGGAGACGGAGGTGAGCCATGTCGGCCGGCACCTCGGCGCCGCTCGGGACCCAGACCGCCTCGGACTCGCCGTCGATCCCGGTGGCGGGAGCGTCGGTCAGCCGGAAGCGATCGCGAAGCCGGCCGTAGAAATCGGTCGGCCGCAGGCGCACCAGCCGCAACGGGCGAGTCGAACCGTAGACACCGATCCAGTCACCAGGATCGAGCACACCACGCAGCTGACCGTCGATGCTGACGGCGGCCTGCCCGGAGTGCGGCAGCACGCGCAGCCCGATCGGCTCGTCCGGGGCGGCGATGACGCTGCGGTTGAAGGTCATGTGCGGGGCGACCGGCGTGAACACGATCCCCTCGGTGTTCGGCGACAGGATCGGTCCGCCGGCCGCGAAGCTGTACGCCGTACTGCCGGTCGGCGTCGCCACGATCACCGCGTCCGCCGAGTACGACGCCAGCAGCCGGCCGGACAGGTACACCCCGAGCGCGACCTGGTGATCGCGCGCGAGCTTCTCCAGTACGACGTCGTTCAGCGCCGTGACGTCCAGCGCAACGCCCCACCCGTTGGCATCCGTCTCCGGCCGGACGGCGGGCGGCGGCAACGCCGGCCCGTGCCCGTACCGCAGCAGGGCGTCGATCCCGGACGGGATCTCCAGCGCCCGCGACGCGCGCATCGTCAGCGTCATCCGCTTCTCGATCGTTGCCTCGTCGCGGTGCACCGCCTCCAGCGCCGCCTCGACGTCGCTGCACGCCACCTCGGTCAGGAACCCGACCTTGCCGAGATCCACCCCGAGCACGGCCGCGTCGTTCTTCGCGGCGATCCGGGCCCCGCGCAGGAACGTCCCGTCACCACCGAGCGTGACGACCAGGTCCGGGTTGCCGGCGTGGTGCAGCTCGTCCATGCCGCCGCGGCGGTCCTCGTGCTGCTTCCACACGTCGATGTCGGTGCAGCCGATGTCGTTGTCCTTGCACCAGGCGCGGACCACGTCGGCCGCCTGGACGGCCAGCGGACGGCCCTGGTGCACGACCAGACCGAGTCGACTGATGGGCACGGCGTTCTCCTTCGGCTACGGCGGACCGGCACGATCACCGGCCGGTCAGCACCACCGTAGGGCTTCCGGACAAGATCGCCACCCAGAGCCGACATTTCCCTGACATTCGCTCGGCAGGGTGGCCGGTATGACCACGACACGACTCTTCCGCTGGGCCCCGCTGCTGCTCGTCGCGGCGCTCGCCACCGGGTGCTCGGCCGGAGCCTCGGCCGGTACGGCGGACAAGACGCCCGAGATCGCCACGCTGACCACCGCGCCGCCCGGTACGCCGTCGTCGGGCAAGCCCGGTGGGCAGACCAAGGCCGCCGACCCGGACGCCGGCCGGCCGCGGGAACGGATCGACATGACCGACGCCGACCGGGACCGGCTGTACCAGGGCTATCTGGCCTGCCTGAAGGACAACGGCGTCGACGTACTCTCCGAGCGGTCCAAGCCCAAGGAGTCCGGCGTCCTGGGCAGCGGTGGCCGCACGACCGACCCGGCGAAGGCGAAGAAGGCGGGCGCGGCCTGCGCGAACAAGCTCCCGCTGCCGGCCTGGGAGATCGACGCGAAGAACCCGGACGCACTCGACTTCGGCCGCAAGGTCGTGCAGTGTCTGAAGAACAAGGGCGTCAAGTACGTCGAGCTGTCGACCGGCACCGACAGCGGCATCGTCGGCCCGTCCCTCGGCGGCCCGCAGAACGACGCCGAGTCGATCCGCAAGGGCATGGACCTCACCCCGGAGTGCCAGCGCGAGGTAGCCGGCCGGTGAGTGCCCTCGGTACGCCGGGGCGCCGCTCCCGGCGAGCAGTCGCGTTGCTGGTCGGAGCGGCGCTGGTCGGCGGCGCCGGCTACGCGGGCTTCCGGATCGTCGACAAGCCACCGACCGCGGTCGCCTCCGACGGGCCGGACCCCGCGGAGACCGTGCCGATCGAACGCAAGGACCTGTCCCAGGCGCGCGAGCTGTCCGGCGATCTGGGCTACGGCGGCAAGAAGACCGTGAAGGCCCGCGCGACCGGCACGATCACCTGGCTGCCCAAGCCCGGTACGACGATCGGCCGCGGCGATGTCCTGCTGCGCGTGGACGACCAACCGATCGTCCTCTTCTACGGCAGCACCCCGCTCTTCCGCACCCTCGCTCCGCCGAAGCAACCGGAGAGTCCACAGACCCCGCCAACGACACCACCGGCCCCTCCCCCGAAGCTCGTCAGCGGACCGGACATCAAGGTGGTCAAGCAGAACCTCGCCGCCCTCGACTTCCTCGGCACCCCCAGCAGCGACCGGCTCACCCCCGCGACCACTGCCGCGATCAAGCGCTGGCAGAAGTCGCTCGACCTCGACCAGACCGGCGTCCTCAACCCCACCTCGGTCGTCGTCCTCCCCAGCGCGCTCCGCATCGACAGCCTGAACGTCGCCCTCGGAGACCCAGCGCCGGCCGACGTGCTCGGCGTCACCTCGACGGAGAAGCTCGTTACCCTTCCGCTCGACGCCGACGACACCGCCGGCGTACGGGCCGGGCTGAAGGTGAAGCTCACCCTGCCCAACGGCAAGTCGACCACCGGCACCGTCCGCGCGGTCAGCACCGACGCCGCTCCTCCCCCGAGCGACGGCAGTCCCGCCGACGGCGGCAAGAAGCCCCAGGTGACCGCGTCGATCGCCCTCGACCAGCAGTCCGCGGCGAACGGGATCGACTCCGGCCCGACCACGGTGACCGTCCCGGGAGCCGTCCGCAAGGGCGTGCTCGTCGTACCGGTCGCGGCTCTCCTCGCCTTGCGCGAGGGCGGGTACGCCGTCCAGGTCGTCAACGGCACCGGCACGTCACTGGTCGGCGTACAGACCGGAATGTTTGCCGACGGCAACGTCGAGATCACCGGCGCGGGCCTCCGGGCCGGCCAGAAGGTGGTGACGACCTCGTGACGACGCCGGTGGTCGAGCTCCGCAACGCCGTCAAGCAGTACGCCGGCGGGGTGCGTGCCCTCGACAACGTCTCGCTCCGCATCGATCCCGGCGAGCTGCTCGCGATCGTCGGTCCTTCCGGCTCCGGGAAATCCACTCTGCTCAACCTGATGGGCACCCTCGACCGGCCGACCGAGGGCACGGTCGAGCTGCTGGGCCACGACGTCACCACGCTGTCCGACCGGCAACTCTCCGCCCTCCGCGGCCGCTCGATCGGCTTCGTCTTCCAGCAGTTCCACCTGTCCGACGGTCACACCGCCACGGAGAACGTCGCCACCGGCCTCCTGTACGCCGGTACGCCGCGCCGCCGGCGCAAGCCGCTCGCCCTCGAAGCGCTGGACAGGGTCGGCCTCAGCCACCGCGCCACCCACCGCCCGCACGAACTCTCCGGCGGCGAACGCCAACGCGTGGCGATCGCTCGCGCGCTGGTCAACAACCCCGCCCTCGTCCTCGCCGACGAACCGACCGGCGCGCTCGACACTGCCACCGGCCAAGCGGTCCTGAGCCTGCTCACCACCCTGCACGAGACCGGCACGACGATCGCCGTCATCACCCACGACCGCGAGATCGCCGCCCAACTCCCCAGAACAGTAGAAGTCCGCGACGGCCGCCTGGTGAACGCATGAAACGCCGTACGGAAGTCACAGCACCTATTCGCCTGACACTCTCTGATCTTCTCCTGCTGGGACTCACCCGGCTCCGGACCAAGCCCCTCCGAGCCGCCCTGTCCGCACTAGGCATCTCCATCGGCATAGCGACCGTGGTCGTCGTCACCGGCATCCCGGCGTCCAGCCAGCAAGCAGTGCTGGACGAACTGGCCAACCTAGGACCCGATCTCCTCAGAGCAGCAGCGGTCCCCGATCAGTCCCAGGACGCCCCCGCCGGCTTGCCCACCGCCTCGATCGGCATGGCCTCCAGGATCGGCCCCGTCCAAGAGGCGAGTGGCGTCGCCAACGTGCACGCCGGCGTACGCCGTACCGACAAGGTCGACGCCGGCGGCAACGGCATCACGGTGCTCGCCGCCCAGCCGAACCTCCTCCCGTTGCTCGGAGCAAAGATCCACGCCGGCACCTTCCTCACCACAGCGAACGAACGCTTCCCCACGGTCGTCCTGGGCGCCAAAGCCGCGACCTGGTTGGGCATCACCGGCCTCCCACCCGGCCAACCCAAGCCCAGGATCCTTCTCAACGACACCTGGTTCACGGTCGTCGGCATCCTCGCCCGATCACCCCTGGCGCCGGACGTCGAGCAATCCGTGCTGATCGGCTGGGACGCCGCGAAGACCAGCCTCGCCTTCGACGGCCGCCCGTCAGTGGTCTACGTCCGAGCCACCGACACCTCACTCGAAGACGTCCGCGCAGTCCTCGGCCGCACGCTCAACCCCGAGCAGCCCGGCCTGGTCCAGGTCAGCCGCCCGTCCGAAGCACTCGCCGCCCAGCGCATCACGCAGAACGCCTTCTCGACCCTGTTCCTCGGCCTGGCCGGCGTGGCCCTCCTGGTCGGCGGCATCGGCGTCGCCAACACGATGGTCATCTCCGTCCTCGAACGGCGCCGCGAGATCGGTCTCAGACGAGCGCTCGGCGCCAACCGGGGCCAGATCCGCGGCCAGTTCCTCACCGAGTCCGTGGTGCTCTGCACGATCGGCGGCCTGCTCGGCGCGGTTCTCGGCGTGCTCGGCGTGATCGGCTACGCCCGCTCCCAGGACTGGCCGGTCGTCATCCCGGTCAACGCCCTGCTGGCCGGCATCGGCGCCTCCATCGCGGTCGGCGTCCTGGCCGGCGTCTACCCCGCCGTACGGGCGTCGCTGCTCACTCCGACGGAGGCCCTCGCCGCGGACTGAGCGCAATTGTCAGGATCCCGTCCCGGTCGGTCGAAGAATGCCGGGAGCAACGGTCCCCCGACCTACACTCGCAACCATGTGTGCGCAGGTCGTGCTGGCCGAGGACGACGCCAAACAGGCCGAACTGGTCCGCCGGTACCTCGAACGCGAGCACCACCAGGTCGTCGTGGTCAACGACGGGCGTTCCGCGCTCGAGGAGGTCCGCCGCCTGCAGCCCGACCTGCTCGTGCTCGACGTGATGCTGCCCGGGGTCGACGGCCTGGACGTCTGCCGGATCCTGCGGCGCGAGTCCGACCTCCCGGTCCTGATGCTGACCGCGCGGACCGAGGAGGACGACCTGCTGCTCGGCCTCGACCTGGGCGCGGACGACTACATGACCAAGCCGTTCAGCCCGCGGGAGCTCGCCGCCCGCGTCCGCACCCTGCTCCGCCGTCGTCGTCCGGCCACGGACACAGACCGACTGCTGCGCGTCGGCGCTGTCACCGTCGACCTGGACCGCCACGAACTGTTTGCCGACGGCAAGAAGATCGCCTGTACGCCGGGCGAGTTCCGGCTGATCGCGACGATGGCCGCGAAGCCGCACCGGGTCTTCACCCGCGCCCAGCTGCTCGAGCAGCTGCACGGCATCGACCAGTACATCACCACCCGCACCATCGACACCCACGTGCTCAACCTGCGCAAGAAGATCGAGCCGGAGCCGCGGCGCCCGGTCCGCCTGCTCACCGTGTACGGCGTGGGCTACAAGCTGACCGACGCCTGACATGACGGCCCGCAGGAGCATCCTGATCCGGCTGCTCGCCGGCGCCGTCCTGGTCTCGCTGTGCTCGATCGCCGCGACCGCCTGGCTCGCGGCCCGCAGTACGACGGTCGCCATCCAGCAGGAGCAGGGCCGCGCGCTGGCCGACGACAGCAAGATCTACGACGCCCTGCTCGGGTACGCCGCGACGCACGCGGCCTGGCCCGGCGTCGGCAAGCTGATCGAGCAGCTCAGCCGCGAGACCGGCCGCCAGATCACGCTGACCACGAACGATCGCCGGCTGATCGCCGGGCCCGCCACGGACCTGGCGAGTGCGTCGTCGGTGGCGATCGACCCGTTCGCGGTCGATCCGGATCTCGGCGGCGCCGAGCGGATCGATCCGCGGGCGGTCGGCCCGTACAAGCTCAGCACAGCCGACCAGAAGTACCTCGGCGACGTCGCGAAGCGGGTCCTGAACTGTGTCCGCGGCCGGACCGGTGTCGGCGTGATCCAGCTGGCGCCGACCGGCCGGCCGAAGATCGTCGGAGCCGGTGACGCGACCATCAGCTCGTGCGACAGCCAGGGCGTGCTGGACAAGCTGACCCGGTCGGAGCTCACGCCGTACGCGCAGCTGCAGTCGATGATCAACTCCTGCCTGGTCGCCCAGAACATCCACTCCACGATCAAGCTGCAGGCGGACCTGACCTGGACCGTGTTCGACCCCGACCAGAGCGGCCCGGTCCCGCAGGAGCCCCCGCCCACCGAGCGGATCGAGTCGTGCGTCACGCAGTCCAAACGCGCCCAGCTCGACCCGTACGTCGCACCGCTGGCGCGGCTGTTCGTCAACACGCCGAGCCGCGCCGAGGCCGGCTTCGACCTGTCGCCGGCGAACCAGAAGCGGATCGCCGGGGTCGCGGCCGCCGTCCTGCTGATCACCGTGATCATCACGGTCGCGGGCGGGTTCCGGCTGGTGCAGCCGCTGCGGGCGCTGACGCGGGCGTCGCGGCGGATGACCGGCGGCGACGAGTCGATCCGGGTCCGCGTGCGCGGGAACGACGAGATCGGTCAGCTGTCGGCCGCGTTCAACGAGCTGGCCGACAGCCGCGCCCGCACCGAGTCGTTGCGGCGGGCCATGGTGAGCGACATCGCGCACGAGCTGCGGACGCCGCTCAGCAACATCCGTGGCTGGCTGGAGGCGGTCGAGGACGGCGTGGCCAAGCCGGACGAGGCGTTCATCCGCTCACTGAGCGAGGAGGCCGCGCTGCTCCAGCACATCATCGACGACCTCCGCGACCTCGCGACCGCCGACGCGGGCAACCTGCGCATCCATCCCGAACGCGTTCACCTGCCCACGCTGTTCGAGCAGGTCGTCGCTGCCCAGCACCCGGAGAGCGTCAAGCTGCTCCACACAGCTCCTGACCTGGAGCTCGATGCCGATCCGGTACGCCTCCGGCAGATCATCGGCAACCTCGTCACCAACGCCCTGCGCTTCACTCCACCCGGCGGAACCGTCCGTCTCGAAGGCCGCCACGAAGGCACCGACGTCGTCATCGACGTGATCGACACCGGCACCGGCATCTCCCCCGAGGACCTCCCGAAGGTCTTCGACCGCTTCTGGCGGGCCGAGCAGTCCCGCAACCGGCACACCGGCGGCAGCGGCCTCGGCCTGGCGATCGTCCGCAGCCTGGTCGAGGCCCACCACGGCCAGGTCACCGCCACCAGCGTCCTCGGTCAGGGCTCGACCTTCACCGTCCGTCTCCCGGCCGACGCCCCGATCAATCCTCCGGAACGTTCCGCGCGGCCGTGATGATCGGGTCGGTCTCGTCGTCGAACTCCCCGATCACCTCCTCCAGCAGGTCCTCCAGTGCGACCACTCCGACCGGCTTCCCGTCCTCCTGCACGACGGCCAGCTGCGACCGCCGCTCCCGCATCACCCGGATCGCCGCTGCCACAGGCGTGTCGGCCGCCAGGTACAACGGCTCGGTCATCAGGTCGAACGCGTGCAGCGTCTTGCCGCCACTCGTGGTCGCCCGCGCCGCGTCGCGGACATGGACGATCCCGCACAGCGTCCGCGTCTCGACCGACACCACCGCGAGCCGCGACCGCCCCTGCTGCCGGCTCGCCAGCTCGACCTCGCGAGCCGTCGCCTCGGCCCGGACCGTCGCCAGCTGAGCCGTCGGCGTCATCACCTGCGCGACGGTCGTGTTCTGCAGCGCGAGCATCGCCGTCAGCAGGTCGTGCTCGGCCGCCTCCAGCGTGCCGTGCTCGCCGGACGACTCGATCAGCAACCGCAGCTCGTCGGGACCGTGCGCGTTGGCGATCTCGTTCTGCGGCGTCACGCCGACCGCCCGGACGCACACGTTCGCCATCCAGTTCAGCACCACCAGCAGCGGCCGGAACACCCACGTGAACCCGCGGAACGGCAGTGCCAGGATCAGCGCCGACCGCTCCGGATCGCTGATCGCCCACGACTTCGGCGCCATCTCGCCGAGCAGCACGTGCAGCAGGCCGATCCCGCCGACAGCGATGATCAGCGCGATCACGTGCCCGACGTTCTCGGGCAGGCCGACCAGTTCGAACAGCGGGTGCAGGAGGTGAGCCACGGCCGGCTCGGACAGCGAGCCGAGTCCCAGCGTGCACAGGGTGATCCCGAGCTGCGCGCCCGCGAGCATCAGCGACAGCTCGCTGACCCCCGCGATCGCCGCCCGGGCGGCCCGGCTTCCTTCCGCCGCGGCCTGTTCGAGCCGGTGCCGCTTCGAGGCGACCAGCGCGAACTCGGCCGACACGAAGAAGCCGTTGCAGACCAGCAGGACCAGCGAGATCAGCAGCGCGACCGTCGTACTCATGAAAGCCGCTCCAGCACGATCAGGCCGGGCACGTGCCGCAGGACCGTCTGCACGGTCACCTTGGCTCGCTCTAGCGGCACCTGACGCCCGTCGTGGTCGAACCGCGGCGGCAACTGGATCACCACTTCGTCACCGATCACCGGGATTCGCCCGAGCCGCGCCATCACCAGTCCGGACACCGTGTCGTAGTCCTCGTCCTCGGGCAGCGAAATCCCGGTCGCTTCCTCGACCTCGTCGAGCCGCCAGCGCGCGGGCAACGTCCAGCTCCCGTCGCCGTTGTCGATCAGGTCACCCTCCGGCAGGTCGTCCTCGTCCCGGATCGGCCCGACCAGTTCCTCGGCGACGTCCTCCAGCGACACCACCCCGGCGAACCCACCGAACTCGTCCACGACGATCGCGAGCTGACGGTGCGTCGTACGGAGTTGCTCCAGTACGGCGGGCAGCGGCAACGTGTCCGGCACGAGGACGGGAGGCGCGGCGAGCGACCCGGCCGTCACGTGGTGCCGGTCGCCCGGTTCGACCTCGACCACGTCGCCGATCGCGATCACCCCGACCACCTCGTCGACCGACGACGCGACCACCGGGAACCGGCTGTGCCCGGTGTCCAGCAGCTCGACCACCCGGGTCAGCGCGTCGTCCTCGTGCACGGTGATCACGTCGACCCGCGGCACCATCACCTCGCCCGCGATCCGGCCGCGGAAGTCGAGCCCGCGATCGAGCAGCCGGGTGGTGTCGCGATCCAGCAGCCCCTGCTCGTACGACGTGGCGATGATCCGGTCGAGGTCCTGCGCGGTCGCGCCCTGCGGCAGTTCCTCGACCGGCTCGATCCCGACCCGGCGGAGGATCCGGTTCGAGGTGGCGTCGAACAGGTGGATGACCGGGCCGGCCAGGGTCAGGTACATCAGCGTCGACCGGGACAGCCGCAGCGCGATCGCCTCGGCCCGGGCGATCGCCAGGTTCTTCGGGGCCAGTTCGCCGAACACCATCTGGATGACCGTGGCCAGCAGCAGCGCCACGATCACCGAGACGGTCAAGCTGACGCCCTCGGGCAGCCCGGCCCAGCCGAAGATCTCCTGCAGCCCCTCACCCAGGTACGGCTCGGCGAAGTACCCGGCCAGCAGCGCGGTCACGGTGATCCCGACCTGCGCGCCGGACAGCACGAACGACAGCCGGGCGGTGACCTTCAGGGCCCGGGCCGCGGCCGCGTTCCCCTCGTCGGCCAGGCCCTGCAGCCGATTCCGGTCCACCGCCACGTAGGAGAACTCCTGCGCGACGAAGTAGCCCGTGGCAACGGTCAGGGCCAGGATCAGCGCGAGGCCGATCAGGATCAGCATGTGCAGACCCTACCGGCGACGAGCTCGGCAGCCGCTGCCCGGGACGCCGAGTCGCACCACCGTCCGACGCCCACCACTGATCAAGTGACCACCACCGCCGAGGTTCACGCTCAGACCGCACCGGCAGAGGGAACTTGCGAGTGGTTGATCAGTGGTGGGCGTCGACTAGTGCGCATCATTTCTCTCTGTCGGCTTCCACGGCAGGACCTTGCCGTCGCGGACGAGTTCGCCGTACGTCGTCGGGTCGGTCGGTTGCAGGACGAAGTCGAGCATCGGCTCGGCCGCCTGCACGGGCGTCCGGGCCTGGCTGAAGTCGTCGAACCACGGGCGTGAAGCCCGCGTGTCGACCAGCCCCGGGCACACCGAGGCGATCAAGGTGCCGTCGGCGAGGTCGGCCGTACGACGCTCGGCGGCGACGGCGCGGACCGCGGCGACCTGGGCGACCTTGGACGGGAAGTTGATCCAGTCCGGCCAGCCCTGCTCGGCCGCCGTACCGGCGTGGACGGCTGAGCGGTACTCCTCGACAGCGGCCTCGATCTGCTCGAGCGTGGTGCCGTCGAAGCGGTCGCGGACGGCCGGGGCGACGTGATCGAGCGTGCCGAGCGAACTGGCCACGACGATCAGCCTTCCGCCGGGACGCAGCACTGGACCGAACGAGCGCAGTACGGCGCTCGTCCCGCCGTTGGCGACGGCGAGGAACTCGTCGACCTGCTCGGCCTGCGTCCGCTCCGGGACCAGCGGGCCGACCGCGTTCGAGACGACGAGGTCGACGCCGCCGTACTCGGCCTTCAACTCGTCGGCCAACGCGGCGACCGCGCCGGCATCCGTCACGTCGAGCACCCGCCCGACGACCTGTTTCCTGCCGATCTCCTCTGTGGCAGCGGCAACTCTCTCAGCGTGGCGGCCGGTCAGGAAGATCACGTCATCCGGGCCGAGCCGGTCGGCCAGGCCTTCCACCACCGCGCGGCCGATGCCCTGGTTGGCGCCGGTCACGACTGCGACTCGTGTGTTCATGAAGCCAGGCTAGGAACGCTGGCTCCATGACTCCAACGAGACTTCGGCACAGGTAGCATGCGTAAACGTCATGGACTTCACCGACGTCTCCCCGACCGCGCTCCGCGTCTTCCGCGAGATCGCCGAACGCGGCACCTTCACCGCCGCGGCCGTCGCCCTGGGCTACACCCAGTCCGCGGTCTCCCGGCAGATCGCGTCGCTGGAGAGAGCCGCCGGCGCCGAGCTCCTGGAACGCCGCCGCGAAGGCGTCCGCCTCACCTCCGCCGGACAGGTCGTCCTCCGTACGGCGGCCCGCGTGCTCGACGACCTCGACGCCACCGCGCGCGAACTGGCGGGCCTTCCCGTGAGCGGCGGGACGGTCCGGCTTGGCTGGTTCCCCAGCGCCGGCGCCGTACTGGTCCCGCGCGCGATCGCGGCACTCCGTCGCAGCCACCCGACGCTCACCCTCGTGAGCCGCGAAGGCAGTACGCCCGCACTCGCTCGGGCCCTCCGCTCAGGCACCATCGACCTGGCTTTGCTCGCGTCGGCCCCGCCTTTCCGTCCGCCGGACGCCGAGACTCCCGCGCTGGAGCTGCAGACCCTGGCCGAACGAAGCCTCCGCCTGGCCGTCCCGTCGAGCCACCCCTTCGCCCGCGCCGAC
This sequence comes from Kribbella lupini, assembly GCF_039529595.1. NCBI lineage: Bacteria > Bacillati > Actinomycetota > Actinomycetes > Propionibacteriales > Kribbellaceae > Kribbella > Kribbella lupini. Next base: position 571,260 of record NZ_BAAANC010000002.1, read on the forward strand.
TCCGTCGACATCGCCGACCTCCGCGGCCAACGCTGGATCGCCGCCCCCACCGCCGGCGAGTACCAGCTGATGGGCGTCTGGCCCGGCCTCGACGAACGCCCCACCATCGCCCACACCGCCCGCGACTGGCTCGCCAAACTCCACCTGGTCGCCGCCGGCGCCGGCATCACCACGATCTCGGTAGCCCTCCAGGACGCCGTCCCACCCGGAGTCCACCTCGTCCCCGTCCACGGCGGCCCCCAAGAAACCCGCCGAGTCCTCCTGGCCCACCTCCCCGGCCCCCTCCCCCAACCGGCTCGCGTGCTGGCCGCCACCCTCCAAACCCTCGCCACGGACTCCAGCGCCACCTAGCCGCCCTACACCTTGCGCAACTTCCTCCGCCCGATGCTCGGCGTTCCGCGACCCGCCGTTCCCTGACCCATGCCGCGACCGACCCACACCCCCTCGCGCCTCAGCCCCCCGGCCACCCACGCGCCGGGACCCGAACCTGCACCACTCACCAACCTCCCCGCCGGAACCCCGCCACGCCCCACCCCCGCGCAACCACCCACACCAGCCCCCACTTACTGAGTGGTGCACGTCCGCGCCAAGCCGCACAGCCACCCTCACCCAGCCCTGTAGGCACCCCAGCCACCGACGCCCACCACCGATCAACCAACCGCATCCACCGCAGTTCACGCTCAGCCCCACCCCCACACCCCATCTCGTGAGCGGTTGATCAGTGCTGCACGTCGACGCCTCCCACCAACCGACCGACGGGAGGCCTGTGGTTGCTGCCGGCGCCGATGCGGCCGAGCAGGCGAGCTGCGGTGAAGGCCGCTCCGGCCGGAAACAGCAGAAGCGTTCCAGTCAGGACCGAACGCCACCAGGCAGTGCCACCACCGGGCCGGTCACCGGCGGCCGGGCCACCGGGTTCCCACGGCGGACGTGGACAGCAGCGCGCTACCACCAGGCCCGGCCACCCGCGGACCGGATCCCGCGTTCCCCAGGAGGTAGGACAGCAACGCGCCACCACGGGTTCGCCGGATCACCGGTGGACCGGATCCCCGCGTTCCCCAGGAGATAGGACTGCATCCCGCCACCACGGGTTCGCCGGATCACCGGCGGGCCGGATCCCCAAGTTGTCCGGGAGATAGGACTGCATCCCGCCACCACGGGTTGCCCGGATCACCGGCGGGCCGGATCCCCGCGTTCCCCGGGAGGTAGGACAGCAGCGCGCCACCACCGGGCCGGGCAAGCGGCGACTCACCACCGGGTTGGGTCACAGGGTTCCCGCCGGGGGATCAGCAGCACGCC